>CAUZCL010000001.1:0-235000 GCA_963578475.1 Acidobacteria bacterium bin61
CGAACTCGGCAACCTCATCGAGAGTGTAGTAGCGGCCGCAGTGAGAGTAGCTCGTGCGGTACGCCAACTCCTTCAGCTTGCGGAAGACGGTGCGTCTAGCGTTGGTCCCCATCGCACCCATCAGCTTTGGCATTCGGGCGATCTTCTGCTTGCGCAGTAACCTGGCGATGGCCTCTGCAGAGAAATCGGTCAGTCTCATAATGACACCTTTGCGCTTATATATGCGTAATAGTGCCATAACTCGCGCACCTTGACAACCACTCGAGATCGATGGATATGGCGTTACTTACGGGGTAAGGCGCTCATCTGCACTGGCAACCTCGCAGCCTGCCGAGGCACGGTTACGCCTATTCGACTGGAGTTATTTGTTCGCGGGCCCTTAGCGGGAAACGCTGCTCGCTGACAACTCTATGACCTCGAGGAGTTGGTCCTGCAAGTCCGGGTTCCCGATTCTCCGCCAGTGACCGAGAAGCTTCGTTTCTTCTTTGTTCTCGGCAAGCGGTTTTCGTGTGTGACTGTCAGGGATGAGATCCGAGACCTTCACGTCTAACGACTTGCTGATTTTCTTGAGCCAATCGAGCGACGTGCGCCGGCGACCTTGCTCGAAGTTCGAGAGAGCCGAAGGCGATAACCCAGCTTTTCGCGCAAGCTCCTCTTGAAGCATGCCTCTTTTTTGTCGCAGCTCACGAATACGCTGCCCAACTTCCGCGTGCATGGAACCTCCTCTGTCTGTCAAAAAGACAATAACGGAATCACTTTCAGGCACAGTAGCATGAAACGCTATCCCGCGTACCACGGGTTGTTTCCGGTGGAAGAAAGAGGTTAGTGGTATACCGGTTTGGCTGCTAAAACTTGGCGCGGTTCTGCTGCAAAATCTGAGCGGCGACGTGTTATAATGGGGAGTTTCGACATTAAGGAGGAACGCACCATTGGATATTAAGGAAGCCGGTCTATTCATCAAAGTGAACATAGCCGCACAAAGGGCGCGGCAGATCATGCAGGGCGCACCCCCAAAGATTCAGAGTAGCTCCCGCAAACCTGCAGCGATCGCGATACGAGAACTCGAAGGGGGAGAGCTCGAAGCGTTTACGCCAGAAGAGCTTCCTGATCCTCCTGAAGAAGGGTTCGACGGAGAGGATACAGAAGACGAGCTCTGAGCCGGAGCCCGGCGTTCAGCTCACGATCCCTTCCAAGTTCCCGTTCTTGAGAAAGTTCTTCAGCGTGTCCGCCGTCGCGGTTACCCGGTCGAGGTGGTACCGCGACAGCACTTCCTTCATGTAAGGATGGTGGCGTAACAGCTCTTTGAGCTCGTCTTCCTTGATTTTTAGAAGCTCCGTGCCGTCCTCGAGCGAATGCACCGTGGCCGTGCGCGGCACACCGGTCAGAAACGACACCTCACCAAAGAACTGGTGCTTGCCAAGCCGAGCAAGCTCGATGAGCTTGTCGCCAATTCTTACTTCGACCACGACCGAGCCTTCCTTGATGAGATAGAGCGCGCCCTCGTGCTCGCCTTCTTGAAAAGCGGCTTGACCCTCGGCGAGTGTGACGAGCTTGAAGCGCGGCGCCAGACGGGCGCGGTCCTTCGACGAGAGCATCTCGAAAAGGGAGGATTGCGGCAACACGTTGACGAGCGCCCGGTCCCGGTACATGGTGAAGAGCACTTTCCTGAGGCGCCGGTGGTTCGAGACAACACCGCGCATCTTCTCAGCGGAAAGCTCGAGCAGCTCGCTATTCTCGAGACAGCGAACGCTCGCCGTCCGAGGGTCTCCTGTCAGAAACGAGAACTCACCGAGACATTGTCCCGCGGAAACGACCCCGAGCTTCGCGGTGTCGGCCCGCACTTCGAGGAGCCCTTGGGTGACGAAGAAAAGTGATCCACCCGCGTCGCCTTCATCGAAAACGACGCTGCCTTCTTTGAGCTCATGCCGCTTCATCGCGCCCGCCACGCTCGAAAGCTCCTCAGGAGTCAGCTCGGACAGAAGAGGGATATCGCCGAGAGGTGCCAATGTAGGCACGGGCACTGTTTTTGCGTCTTGCTTCTTCTGTTCGTCTCTCAGGCTGTCGACCGTGACTTTGGCGATATAGGCGAGCGGGTTCATGTTCGCTACAAGGTCATCCATAGCGACCCAACGTGCGGCTTCAAACGCCTCGCGGTCTTTTGGCCCGATATCGCCCCGTCCTCGGCAGTGGCAAGCATGACGTGCGTCGTCCAGGACGTTTTCTCACCGTCGAGCGTGAAGTCCGCATGAATCTGCAGAAGATAGTCCCGAACGTGCACCGCGAGCCCGGTCTCTTCGAGCGCTGCCCGGGCGGCACCGTCGAAAAAAGACTCTTCGGGATGGATACCTCCCGAGGGGATTCGAAACGCGTCAGGAGGATCGCCCGGCCTGCGCACGACAGCGACCTGCTCGTCCTTCAAAATGAGGAGAGTCACATCATGTGCTCGGCCCTGAGTTAGATGTTTCTTTATCTCGCGAAACTCGGGCTCCGTCAACGGAACATCCCACGGTTCGATGATTGGCGTACCGAACTCGATTACGAGCTCTTGGACGATGTGTCGGCCCATATGCATATGGCCGAGCCTCAGCTCTCGCTGCTCGGTGCGTTCAAGAGTGCTATGAGGTCGCGGATCACCGAAGGGGCTACCCAGTCGCGGGCGCCAACGACTTTCGATTTCAGGCGGCCGCTTCTATCAATGATGTAGGTCTCGGGATATTTGAAGGTCTTATAGGAACGGGAGACTTTCATCCCGTCGTCGTGAAGAACGGTGAACGTCAAGTTCTGTTCATCGACGAACCTTTCGATATCGCTGAACCGCTCGTCCACGGAGACAGCCACGACGGCCAGCCCTTTCGACGCGAGTGCCTCGTGGAGTTTTTCGAGTGAGGGCATCTCTTCGATGCAAGGAGGACACCAGGTCGCCCAATAGTTGAGAACGACGACCTTCCCTCTCAGCTCATCGAGCGCATGCATCCGGCCTTTGAGGTCTGGAAGCATAAAGCCGGGCACGGTCTCCCCTACTTGGACTCCAGTATTCCCCTTGCACGATAACGAGGTGCAGGCAAGAACGGTCGCGAAGAGAAGCGCCGCTCGGGATTCAGCTAGCATGAGGAGTATCTCGCACATGGGCAAGCGGCTTGAGCGGCTTGAGCGCCTCGACATTGGCCACGGCACAAGCGGGGTCGTCGGTCATGATGCCGTCGACGCCCCATTCGAGAAGACGCGTGATGTGGATCGGCTCGTTCACGGTCCACACGTGCACTTCCACGTCGAGCTCGTGAATGGCGTCGATGACGGGCTTTGAAACGACCCGCCTCAAGCCTTTATATTCCGGCACTTGGAACGCGGTGCCCGGCGGCCGATAGCCGGCAAGGCTTCCACCTCGCATCCGAACAAGAAAGTCACGCACCTCGTCTTTGCTGAAGCTCGTGGCCACGCGCGGCGCGACACCGCGGAAGCGCTGTAGCGCGTCGTGATGATGCGAGGCTACGATGACACGTTCCTCTGCACCGTAGCGTTGTAGACGATTTTGGACCACCCGCTCGACGCCCGAGCGGGTCTTCTTGAGCTCCAAGGTAAGACCCACATCGGGAAACGTTGTCAGCACTTCGTCGAGCGTCGGCATCGTCAGGCCTTTGCCGCGATAAGGGAAGGTGCGTCCATAGTCCATCGTAAATTTGTATCCCGCATCGAGCCTTTGGAGTTCGGCGAGGGACATGTTCTCGACGCGTCCCCGGCGGCCCGTGGTTCTAGACACGGAATTGTCATGGAGGATCACGGGCTCGCCGTCCGATGTCAAGTGGATGTCCATCTCGAGATAGGACGCCCCTTGCTGGCAGGCGAGCTTGAAGGATTCGATCGTGTTCTCGGGCGCGCGGGCGCAGGCGCCGCGGTGGCCAAAGAGCCTCGGCGAAGGACCCGAGAAAAAGCCGTTATGTGACGACACTTTGATCCGGTTGAGTTCTACTGATTTTGTCTACGAAGGCGCATCGACAGAGAAGCGACCCCGATCGACCCCTTTGCGGGAACCAATGTTTATATCTCTATTATCCCGACGCTACAGCGTTTCGTCAAAGGCGGGTATGCGCAGGAAGACGCCCAGATCCCGGCGGTCGGGATTCTTCGGGTCGAGCTCCGAAGGCCTGAATCCGCCTTCACTGAAAATCGTGAAGCCGGCGAGACCGTCTTCGATGGCGACGCGAACGCGCTTCTTTTCCCAAGCTCCGAGGCGAAAGCGCTTGGTATCCGTTTCACTCTCTACGCGCACCCAGTTCTCCGAGCCGCCATTGGAAAGCTCGATCTCGTCGCCTGTCCTGGATTCGATCTTGAAGGCCGCGCGCGCGCCTCGCTTCACCCAGAAGCCGCGGCGATCGAGATAGGCTCCGTCATCGAGACTGTGAACACGCTGGTCGCCGGGGAAGACGAGACTTCGGTTCACGACCGGTCGCGGGTCGAAGAGCTCGTCCCAATGCAGCCGCGGAGGACCAACGTCTTCGAGACCTCGCAGCCGCACGCGAAAACGGCCGAGCGCGACCTTCGACTCGAAGCGGTCGCCATCCGCCTCGAAACAGCTTCGGTCGCTGCACGGCGCGAAGGCTTCGAGATCAACTCCCGATACGCGATAACGTCCCGCCGGAATGTGGTACGGCAAGCTCCACCAATGGAGGGGATCGGCGTCGGGACGGAAAGGACGGAGCGGCAGCGAGACGCGCGCCTTGACATCGTCGCCGCTCAAGCGCTCTCCCGATGGAAACGCGCGAAAGACGTCCGCGCTGCTTTCGCTGAGCCGCGTCATGAGCTCCGTCACCCAGCGGCCTTCGAGGCGGCGGGAGTGCTGTACATCTGTCAAGTCTCGAGCCCAGCCCGCGGCGAGCAGCAGCAGAACGAAAGGCGGCAGCCGCACCGGACGAGCGAGCAACTGTGCCGCGAGAGCAAGCAGAGCCAGCGTGAGCGCGATGCTCGCGAAGGCGACCGAACGCGCGTCCGCGTTAATGAGCGACGGAAGATAGCTCGTGAGATCCCACGAGCTAGAGAGCGCTTCCCAAAGCCGCCCCGTCCCGTCTCTAGCGTTCAAGTAAAGAGGTTGCCCCGGCAGGAAAACAGTAAAGAGCGAAACAGAGAGACTGACCACGAGAAGCGTCGGCAACCAAGGCGTCACGCCCTCGAGGCGCTCCCTAGCCCACAGTCTCGACGCCGCCAATGCGAGAAGCGGGAGTACGGGGAAGAGAAAGCGCGCCGCGGGCGAATTGCCTCCGGACCATAGCGGATGGGCGGCGCCAGGAAGTGCTACGACAGCGAGCGCGAGCAGCGAAACGGCGCCAAAAAAGAAATGGCGCCGCAGCAGTGGCACGAGCCCCGCGAGGCCGATGAGGTAGACGGGCGAGACCGGAAGAAGCCCGAACTCCTGGTCGAAGAACAAGCCAAGAAGACCCAACGGGATACCGGACATGAAAATACGCTGGTGTCCATAGGAAGCGGTGGGATCGAGACTTCCCGTCGAGACGAAGAAGAACATAACGAGCGCCAAAGCACCCATCGCTGCCCCGCACAAAACCGGCAGGCGGCCGCGCTGAAAACGATGAGCCAAAGCACCCCACAACAAACCGGCAAGCGGGATGAACTTCATGTGCAAAAAAGGAAGCGTCGCGACCAAGAGCGCCCACCCGAGCGCAAGAAGACGCGTCTCGGGATCGCTTCGCAGAAGTCGTGCGGCTACCAGGGTAACGATTAGCGCGGCGGGAAGCTCGGGATAGGCGGAAAAGGAGAGGAAGAGAGCGGGCGACGTCAGCCCGAAAATGCAGGCCGCGAGGACCGAGGCCTCGCGGTTGCCGGTAAGGAGGAACGCAGCAAGGTAGACCCCGCGCCACAGCATCGCACCCAAGAGCGCGAGCGTGACGAGAGCGCCCGTTAGTCCCGCGAGCGCGTAGCCGGGGACGAGAAGGATCGGCAGTCCAATCCCGTGAATGGAATACGGTGTGTTGGCGGCTAGGTGTGGCCCGATCTTTCCCAGGTAAAAACTGCGATAGTCCTCCTGAAAATAGTTGTTCTGAACGCGAAGATCGCCGTCGTGGACGAGGCTATGGGTGATGAGGAGATAGTGAGGCTCGTCGCCCGAGAGGCCGACATCATGCGACATCTTCAACCCGATAGCGAGATGAACGCAAAACCCGAGAAAGGCTATGCGCCTCGTCGTGGCAATATGGCGGCCGAGCCCGCGCGGCGCGAGCGCATGCCACAGCCACAACAAGGTGGCACTGACGAGCATGAAGTCGAGCAGGCGCCCCGAGAAGAGAGCCGTGAACGGCGCCACCGAGAAGAGCGACGGGACGAACACCGCGCCCGCCAATCCGGCCGGAAGGAATGGAGTGATCCAGCTTGTCTTCCCAGAGCGGTGGGCGGCGAAGCCAAGCGCGGCCCCGAGCGCAACAAATACGGCGACGACCAAGAGGTTAGGGATCGAGCTTAGAAGCCAGGGCCCGACATCAACATCGATGTCGACGTCCGGGTCGAAGACCGGGAAACGCAGAGTGGAGCGCATCGCGAGCGCGAGGCCGAGCGCCATGCCCGCCACGACCGCAATCCAGGAAGATTTCACGGCGCGTTAAATTGCGCGAAGGCCGAATGGGTGCGGAAGTAGGACAAGGCGATGATCGTCTTCGCGTCCCGAACGTCGACACCAGGGACGAGCGCCATCGCGTCATCCCACGGAAGCTCCACGACCTCGAGACTCTCATCCTCGTCGAGTGACTGCGTCCTCGCTTCGAGATCGGTCGCGGCGAACAAGTACATTTTCTCCTCGAGAATGCCGGGAGACGGGTAGAACTCGACGAGCTTTTCCAGCCGCTTCGCAAAATAGCCGGTCTCCTCCACGAGCTCGCGGCTCGCCGTCTCTTCGGGACGCTCGCCGGGATCGATCGTTCCCGCGGGCGCCTCGAGAAGGAACTCACCAGCGGCATAGCGAAATTGCCGGACGAGCACGACCCGACCATCGTTGGTAACGGGCAAGAGCACCGCGGCACCCGGATGCCTCAGGACTTCGCGCTCGACTTCCATACCCGACGGCTCTACGACGCGGTCCACTTCGAGCGTCACGAGTCGTCCTTCGAAGATGCGCCGGCGCTCTAGAAGACGCGCTTTGCCGTCGCTATTCACGTTCGCGATTCTAACACGCGCTCTTGTCTGGTACATTCGGTGGAGATGCACGCGCTCTTGCTGTGGTTACTCGCTGCTTCGAGCCCGGCCCTCGGGGTTGAATCTTCGCCCGCGCTCGCGGAACTAGAAGAGCAAGGGCGCTCACACCTCTACAATCTCGAATACGAGGATGCGCGTTTGGTTTTCTCGAGCCTGGCCGAGCTCGCACCCCATTCGCCCGTCGGCCCCTATTACGAGGCGACGACGATTTGGATGGAAGAGCTCGCGAGGCGCGGCGGAATGAACGGCTCCACGTTTCGGACGGGCCGCTACTGGAGCGAGAACCGTCACGAGCCGCCGGCGCCACAGCTCGATCAGGAGTTCAAAGACCTCGTGGCCGACGCCGTAAAGCGCGCGGAGGCGACGCTCGCGCGCGAGCCCGGAAACACGGATGCTCTCTACTTTCGCGGCGCCGCCGAGGGCGTGTTAAGCGCCTATTACGCCATGATCGAACGGAGCTATTACAGCTCCTACAAAGCGGGAAAGCGCGCCAAGAAGTATCACGAGCAACTCCTCGAAGCAGACCCCGAATATACGGATGCCTGTCTTCTTCTGGGCATCTACGAATATACCGTTGCCACGCTTCCTCGGACGCTCCGCTTCGTAGCGTTTCTCATCGGGATTGCCGGCTCGCACGAGAAAGGGCTCGAGCTCGTGAGAAAAGCGGTGGAGGGCGGAGACCGGACGCGCTGGGCGGCAAGGCTTTCACTTGCCGTGATGGAGCAGCGAGAGAAGAAATATCGGCGCTCGTTGGCCGTGCTGCGCGAGCTCGAGGCTGCCTTTCCCAAAAACCCGCTCTTTCCTTTCGAGCGGGGCTCGGTCCACATGTTGCGTAAATATTGGTCCACCGCGAGACGCGTCTTCGACGAAGTGCGGAGAAACCAGGCGGCCGGAAAGCCGTATTTCGACGCCATCGAGCCGTCGCTCGTGCTCCTCAAGATCGCGGAGAGTCATCTCTTCGCAAAGAACTTCCGGCGTGCCGACGACAACTTACGTAGAGCGCTCGAGATCCCGGACATTCCCGACTACATCAAGGCCGTAATCTTTCTACGGCGCGGAATGGTCAGCGACGCCACCGGCCATCGCGACCGCGCCCGCGCCGACTACCGCCGCACCCTAACTTTAAACGTAGACAAACTCACCAACAAGCGAGCAAGGCGCTACCTAGCAAAACCTTACCGCTAACACGCTTTCGAGCAAGATCAATGTTAAGAAAAGCGTAACGGTAGAGGGATCCGGCTGAGAGCCGCCGGTCTGTAAAAAGCAAGGAGATGTGGGGATAGGAGGAGATGTGGGGATAAAAAAAGACTACATCAGATTCTTTGCTTTTATCCCCACCACCCCGTCTTCATCCCCACCCCCCATTGCCTTTGCTTTTATCGACCTTCAGTTTAATTTTTACGCCTTTGTTTGACGTTTCCTTAATATGGATTCTGCTCGAATACGTGGACGGCGTCGCGGTTCTGGTGGGACGGGGGGTGTAATCCGAGTGGCTACCGGCTATACCGAGCACCGCTCGAGGCAGCCGGCAGCGCATTCTAATTATTTTCACATCGTGGGCTGTTCGGGAAACGCGTAGTAACCCTGGCGCGTCCGCACGACGAGATCGTCCCGGCCTTTGATCCGCACTTGGATCGTCCGCCACTCCCCGTTCTGTTCGAGATTCGAGGGAACGTAAGCGAGCCGGTATTGGCTATGAAGCTCTTTCTGGATCTGCGCGAAGCTCCGGTTCAGATCCCCGATCCCCTTCGGGAAGAAAGCTTGGCCGCCCGTTGCCCGGGAGAGCTTCTTCAAGAAGCCTTTGTTCACGCCGCGGGAGCCGGCGGAGCGCCGTCCTTGAAAACCGACCGTGTAGATCGAGACTTCCGAGAACTTAGCGCCTTCGACGGCGTCCTTGGACGTAGCCTCGCTCCCCTGGCCGACCGAGCGCGAGTCGTCGCCATCGGTGAAGACAAGAAGTGCTTTGCGACCTTCGGCCTCGGAGACTTTTTCGAGTGAGTAAAGGATGGAATCGTAAAGAGCCGTCCAGCCGGAGGGGTAGAGCGACTGGATGGTCGAGACGAGGCGGTCGATGTCGTCCGAAAAATGCGAGCTGAAGCGGATGTTCTCGTTAAAGTCAGCGATGATGGCTTTGTCGCCCTCCCAGAGCTTGCTGACGAAGTTCGACGCCGCTTCTTTGATCCCGTCCACGCTTGGGCGGATGCTCGTCGACGCGTCGAGCAAGACCAATAGCGTGACCGGCGTGACCTCGGAAGTAAAGAAGTCGACCTCCTGCCGCGCGCCGTCCTCGAGAACTACGAAATCGGACACATCGAGGTCCGGAATGAAGCGCCCGTGCTTGTCCGTCACGACGACGCTCAAGTTGATGGCTTGGACCGTGGCCCGAAACTGAAACCGATCCCCCTTTTGTTCCTGCGCGTTGACTTGTCCTGACACCAGAAATCCAGCAAACACCAATGGAATGAGACAGATAACAGTGCCTAGGACGCGATGATTACGAGGATGATTCATGAATTCGCCTCCCCCTACCGGCGCCAAATGGAGGGTTCGTACGTCGACCTGCGGCCCGAAGGGGCCGCTTTCCGCGGTTAGTCTAACACAGTTGGCGGTTAGGCAACTGTGATGTGCGTCGCGACTTGTTCACTTCGGTGATTTTGGCTAAACTGATCGTGGCGATGGACGAAAAACACCTGTTCACCGTTCAGGAAGCGAACGAGCTCATTCCTTTTCTTAGCGATAAATTGGACGAGCTCGGCCGCGTGCATCAGAAGCTTGAAGTGTGGTCCAAGGACGCGCCTTCGCAGCAAGAGATCACGCTCAGAGGCGGCACGCTGGCCGACCCGCGATACGTCGCGCTCCTGACACGGCTTCAAAACCTCGTCGACGATATCTGCTCGGAAGGCTGCTACTTGAAAGACCTCGAGTCCGGTCTCGTCGATTTTCCGACGCTTTGGGAAGGCCGGGAGGTCTATCTCTGCTGGAAGCTCGGTGAGTCCGAGGTCAGTCACTGGCACGAGGTCGAGGCGGGGTTTGCAGGCCGCCGGTCGCTGAACAGCGACCCCGCCAAATAGGGAGGCGTCGAGCAAGCTCTTGCCGTTTGCTTACTATCACCGCCTAACGAAAGCGCAGAAAAGAATCTAAGACGAGAGCGACCGCGTCGTGACCAGTGTGACCGAGCTCTATCGCCCGGAGCTTGAACGTGAGCGCGTCCTAGCGCTTCAGGCAGCGCTCGAGAGCGGCGAGCGAGCATCTACCGAGCGAGACGCCCAGGCGCTCGCGGAGGCTCTCGGAGTGCCCAGGCTGCGGATTCAGCTCGCGGAGCGCCGGCCATCGTCGCGGACGGGCGAGCTGCACGGGCTCTACGAGGCGGATGAAGAAGGCCACTACAAAGTCTCGCTCTGGATGCGGACCGCACAGCGACAGCAGGTCGTCAAATTCAAAACATTTCTACGCACGATGCTGCACGAGCTCGGCCACCACCTCGACTATCAAAACTAGGGCTCAAAGACTCTTTTCATACGGAGGGGTTCTATCGGCGGGAATCCAGCTTGCTTCGCCAGCTCTTTCCCAGCGAATCGAGCCGGCGCTCACGCTTGCGTCTGCCCACCGCAAGACTGTAAACTTGATCCATATTTACTTAAGGCACTCACTCACTCGCTGCAACCTGTTGAAAACCAACAGGGGGCCTCGCGCGCCCCATGTGGACTCAGCGAGCCATTCCCATTCATTGCGAAAATTGGAGGTAACACTAGCATGAAGAAGATAGTCCTGATCGCATTTTTCGCTTTCGTCCTCATGGCCGCCTGCGGCGGCGGTGGCGGCGAAGAGGCCTCGGCTCCTGCTGCGGTTGCCGCCGCTCCGGCCTTCGACCCCGCCACGGCGGGCGCCATGACGGGCACCGTCACGCTCGAAGGTGAGGCGCCAGAAATGAGCACTATCCAGATGGCCGCCGACCCGAACTGCGCTCGCTTGCATTCCGAGACGGTCACAAACGAGTTCGTCGTTGTCGGCGAAGGCGGAACCCTGGCCAACGCTTTCGTGTACGTCAAGAGCGGCATTGAGGGATCTTTCCCGCCGCCGAGCGAGCCCGTTGTGCTCAACCAGGAGGGCTGCCTCTACTCGCCTCACGTCATGGGCATTCAAGTCGGCCAGACGCTTCAGGTCGTCAATAGCGACGAGACACTCCACAACATCCACGCCATGCCGAAAAACAACAAAGAGTTCAACATAGGCCAGCCCATCAAAGGCTTGAAAACGGAGAAAACCTTCGACAATGTCGAGGTCATGGTTCCCTTCAAGTGCGACGTGCACAAATGGATGAACAGCTATGCGGGCGTTCTCGATCACCCGTACTTCGCGGTGACCGGCGCGGACGGCTCGTTCAACATTCCGGACCTGCCCCCTGGCGACTATGTCGTCGAAGTGTGGCACGAGCGGCTCGGAACGCAAGAGATGAACATCACGGTCGGTGAGAAAGAGACCGTCGAAGCGAATTTCGCGTTCGGCGGAGAATAAGTTAGCTGGAAAGAGGCCCTCGCCCGGACTGGGCGAGGGCCTTTTTCTTTTTGCTATCGGCTGCCTGCTACCGGCTGTCGGGTCAGGGCTGTGGCAGCTAGCAGGACCAGGAGGACCCAGATGGCGTCGGAGACGGCCAAGTGGGCCAGTTGCATCCACACAGGGGCTCTTAGGTACACGTTTGCAGCGCCCAGAGCGAGTTGGGCGGTCAACATTATTACAAGGGGGCGCCCGTGTGGTTTTTTCCTCCAGGCCACCCACGCGACGAATAGGGCGACCACGACGGCGACGCTCGGGTGGTAGAGGCGGGTTGCCAGCAAGCGCGCCAAGACTGGGGACTCGTCGGGCTTCAGTCCCTCCGTCAAGAGCAGCGTGTCCCCGAGCGCGGTAACGGCGCCGCTCGTGCCTACGAGGAGGACACCCGCAAGCGCTAGCGTCAGAGGCGCCACGCACGGACCACGGAGCAACAGCATGCGTTCACCGCTCGCGAGCCATGCGGTTAGGGTCACCGCACCGAGGAGGAGGAACGTGTTCACGAGGTGGAAGGCCATCACGTAGACCCGTTCAACGGAATCGTTGGCGGCGACCCACTCGAAGGTCACGAGGCCAGCACCAAGGAGCGATTCCGTAACAATGAAGAAGAGCGTCCAGATGGCACTTTTTCGCACCGCATGGCCACGCGGGTAGATCCGGAAGGCCGCCACAACGACACCGAGCACCAGCAAGCCTAGAAGGCCGCTCGTGAGACGGTGGGTGAGCTCGATGATGGTGTCGACGCGCAGCGAGTGCGGGACGAGCTCGCCGTTACAGAGCGGCCAGCGGCTCCCACAACCGGCCCCGGAGCCCGTGGCCCGCACTAACCCGCCCCAAAGAATGACCAGAACGGTGTAGCCAAGCAGGAACCAAGCGGCCGAGGCGAATCGACGATTCACAACGAACCTCTCCGCTACGCGGGAGAGGTGCGGTTATTTGTGAGGCGAAGTTGCTTCTCTCTCTGGTGGCGCTTGAAGAGCCAGGAGGCGCCGATGATGCCGAAAACGAAGTACGGCATGCCGAGCAGAAAGAGAATACCGCGGTTGAAGCCGGCGGCCATCTCTCCTCCACCTTGCTCGAGCGCGGCCACGCACATCGCGCATTGGGCCTGCGCGAGCTCGGGCGCGAGTACGACGGCCGCGAGGGCGGTCAGTAGCGTCAAGAGCCTACGGGCTGTCATTTGTAGAGGCTGTGCTCGAGAATGTAGCCGCCGTCATAGGCGGGCACGAGGAACATCAAAACGCTCGTCACGAAAATGCCGACCAGAACGGTCAGCACCAAGCCTTTGTGCTCGAAACGCAGATGCATGAAGTAGAAGATGATGAGCATTGCTTTAGTGCCTGATCCAAGAAGCAGCAAGAACACTTTCGGCGCCTGCACCAGCGGCGACTCTCCGATGAAGATCATGGTGACGGTGAGCGTGGCGAGAACAGCCAAGATTTTCGCATGTTGCAAGTAGACTTTTTTACCTGATTCAGCCGGATGTTCGGACATCGCTGATTACTCCTTGCCTCGTTACACCAAATAGAAGAGAGCGAAGACGAAGACCCATACGAGGTCCACGAAATGCCAATAGAGCCCAGCGTTCTCGACGCCGATGGCCGTAGCCTTCCCCTTTGCCGAGCGGATGGCGACGATGAGGAGAATGATAACCCCGGTGGTAACGTGCATCCCGTGAAAGCCCGTGATGACAAAAAAGCTCGCGCTGAAATGCGCGACGCCCCAGGGATTGCTCGTGAGCCTCGCGCCCTCGTGAATAAAGTGGCTCCACTCATAGACCTGCATGCCGAGAAAGGACACGCCTCCGAAAATCGTCAGCCATAGAAACGTCGAGACGTGCTTCTTGTTGCCCGCATTGGAGGCCGAGACGGCGCACACCATGGACCAGCTGCTCGCGATGAGCGTGAACGTCATGAGCGTGATGTAGTTCATGTCGAAAGCGACGTTCTGGTCGGGCCAAACAGGGCTCGCCACCCGAACGACTCCGTAGCTGACAAGAAGGCCCGCGAAGAGCAGAGCATCCGTGATGATGAAGACCCACATCATCAACTTCTGCCAGCCAATATCGAACGGGAGACTGCCCTCGCCGAAAAGCGAACCCGCTGCCGGCGCAGCCTGGCTATCGCTCATGTTTCTTTCCTCCTTGCCCGCCATAGCCCCCGCGTTTCGCGGTGGCGACGGCGGGCCCTACAGGTAAAACAAAACCACGATCAAGTAGAGCCAAATGCCGGCAACAAAATGCCAATACGTCGCACAAATACCGGGCGAGTTCGAATAGCCCGGCGTCAGCTCATACCACGTCGCCAACATCAAGACATAAAAAAGCGCGAGCACGCCCACGAGCAGATGCACCGCGTGAACCCCCGTCAACACGTAGAAAAACGAGCTATGAGGATGACTCTGAAGATAAACCCCCTGACTCGCCAGCTGATTCCAAGCCGCAACCTGCCCAGCGATGAAGAGCGCGCCGAGCACCGCCGTCAAGGCAATCCACTTGCGAAACGCGACCGGCCGCCAGCTCTGAAAGGCCCGCTTTCCCAGCTCCATCGTCACGCTCGAGAACAGAAGAATCGCCGTATTGACCCAAATGAGCGATGGGGCGGCGAGCGGAACCCAGTCCTCCCCGGCGCTGCGAACGATATAGGCACTCGTGAAGGCCGCGAAGAGCATCGTAACGGAGCCGAGTGCTATCCGCAGGCCGAGCTTGGCCGTATCCGCGCGCGTTGCGGACTCGCCGCCCGAGCCGTAATCACCGAAACCTTGGTCGACAAAATCACCGCCGCCCCCGTCGCCGCTTTGGGTCTTCGGTACCGTTAGCGTTTCTGCCACGTCACACCACCTTCCCGTCGAAGGCAAGCAAGGCAAGAACCAGCGGCAAGTAGAAAAGAGACGCAACGAGAAGATGCACCGCCCGCCCGCGCGCCGTACCGTCGCCGAACCGCGCGGCGAAGACGACCAGCAGCACGCCGAGCACCGAAGCACCGACGAGATAAACGACGCCGGCCATCCCGCCGATCGCCGGCACGAGGCTCACGAGAAGCAACAGCACGGCCCCTGTGACCGTACGAAGCTGGGTTCCACGGATCGGCATCGCGCGGTAGCCGATCTTCGCGTAGTCGTCGCGATAAGCCGCCGCGATGGCCCATGTGTGCGGAAACTGCCAAAAGAAGAGGATGGTAAACAAGCTCCACGCGAGCGGGCCGAGACTACCTTGGACGGCGCTAAAACCCATGAGCGGAGGGATGGCGCCCGAGATGGCGCCTGGCACCGTCGACCACGCCGAGCGCGACTTCATCGGGGTGTAAACCGAGACGTAAATCACCGTCGCGGAGAGCGCGAGCACACCGCAAAGCGGGCCGGCCTCAATGAACAAGATTGCGTGTCCCGCAATAGAGCAAACGCTCGCTACCACAAAAGCTTCCGACCGAGGCAGGCGGCCCGATGGAATGGGACGCTCGGCCGTCCGCCGCATTCGGGAGTCGGACTCGTGCTCGAGGACTTGATTGAACGCGTTGGCGCTGGCGACGACGAGAAAGGTGCCGATGGCGAACCAGAGAAGATGCGCGAGCACGAGCTCGCTCGACGCGAGCCAGTAGCCGACGAGCGCCGACATCAACACCATCAAAGAAAGGCGCGCTTTGCCGAGCTGGACGTAGTCCGAAAACCGCTCGCGGAACTCGAAACTCGACCCGGCCGATACCAACTGCACGTCGCCTCTCACGGACATCGAGTGGACCCTATTTCGCCGCCTTCACTTTGGCCGGCGGCTGCCACTGCGGAGCGTGGTCCCCTTCTTCATCCGGGTGCTGATAGTCGTAGGGCCAACGGTACACTTCGGGGATCTCACCGGGCCAGTTGCCATGACCGGGATGGATCGGCGTGGACCACTCTAACGTATTGGCATGCCAGGGGTTCTCGGACTCGACCTTCTTGCCCTTGACCATGCTCCAGAAGTAATTGGCAAGGAAAATGACCTGGGCGAGGCCAAGAATGAAGGCGCTGATACTGATGAACGTGTTGACGTTCTGGAACGGTTTCAAGTAATCGTAGGTATTGGGATCGTAGATGCGCCGCATCATGCCCGCGATCCCGAGATAGTGCATCGGGAAGAACACACCGTAATACGCGATGAACGTGAACCAGAAGTGCACTTTCGAGGCCCGTTCGTTCATGTGGCGCCCGAACATTTTCGGGAACCAGTAATAGACCGCCGCGAGGAGCCCGAAAAGGCCGGCGCCCGCCATAATGAAGTGAAAATGGGCGACGACGAAATACGTATCGTGCAGCTGGATATCGACGACGTTCGTGCCGAGAAAAATGCCGGTCAGCCCGCCCGTCACGAAGAGCGACACAATCCCGAGTGCAAACAGCATCGGCGTCGTGAATTGAATCTTCGCCATCCACAGCGTGGCGAGCCAGTTGAACACCTTCACGGCGGATGGCACCGCGATACAGAGGGTCGTCATCGTGAACGCCGTACCGAGGAAGGGGCTCATCCCGGAGACGAACATGTGATGCCCCCAAACGACGAAGCTGAGCATGGCGATCGCGACGATCGCGTAGACCATCGAGCGATAGCCGAAGATCGGACGCCTCGTGAAGGTGCTGATGATGTCGGACGTGAAGCCGAGCGCCGGCAGCATGATGATGTAGACCTCGGGATGACCGAGGAACCAGAAAAGATGCTGCCACAGAAGCGGCGAGCCGCCCGAATGCGGGAAGAGCGTGTCACCGATGAAAATGCCCGCCGGCAGATAGAAGCTCGTTCCCAGTCCTCGGTCGAACAGAAGCAGAATCGAGCCCGCCGCGAGCGCGGGAAAGGCGAGAAGCCCGAGAATGCCGACGAGGAACTGCGCCCACGTGGTCAGCGGGAGCCGCATCATCTTGAGGCCCTTGGTCCGCATGTTCAGGATCGTGACAACGAAGTTGAGTCCGCCCATCGTAAACGACGCGATGAAGAAGATCATCCCGACGATCCAGAGCGTCTGACCCATCGCCGATCCCGGAATGGCCGAGCGGATGGCGGAGAGCGGCGGGTAGGCCGTCCAACCGGAGGCCGCGGCGCCGCCTTCGACGAAGAAGGAGATCAAGATGATGATTGCCCCCGGAAACGCCGTCCAGAAAGACATCATGTTCAGAAACGGAAAGGCCATGTCGCGGGCCCCGACTTGGAGCGGGATGAGGAAATTTCCGAATCCGCTGACGGGCCCGAGCGACAGCACGAAGAACACCATGATGGTGCCGTGCATCGTGAAGAGCATGACGTAAAACTCGGGCGTCATCACACCCGACGCCATTCCGGCGGGAAAAAGCGTCTCCCAGAACTGAGCGTGCTGCCCAGGCCAGCCGAGCTGGAGACGGACCAACATGGCCAGCGATCCACCAACGACGGCCATGAACATGACCAGCGTCAAGTACTGCTTGGCGATCATCTTGTGATCGTAGCTAAAGATGTACTTGCTGATGAAGCTCTGTTTGCCATGGCCGTGGTCGTCGTGACCTTCGCTCATGCCATCTTCTCCTTCTTACTTATGAATCCAAAAAACACTAGATCAATTGGCCTGACTTTGCTCGGTGAGCCAAGTATCGTAGTCGGCCTGGCTTCGAATACTGAGAAAAGCACGCATGCGGTAGTGCCCTAGACCGCAAAGCTCGGCGCAAGCGATCTCGTATTCTCCGATTTTCGTCGGCGTGAACCATACCGAAGTCTCGATGCCCGGCATGACATCCTGCTTCACGCGAAAGTTCGGAAGAAAAAAGGCGTGCTGCACATCCTTCGAGCGCAGCATGATGCGCACCGGCTGGTCGACAGGAAGCACGATCTGGTTGATGAGATGGAGGTCATCGTTTCCGGCGGGATCATCCGGATCGATGCCGAGATAGTTCTCGAGCGTGTAGAGCTCGGGCCGCCACGCTCCGAACTCACCGTCCGGCCCCGGATAGCGCATGTCCCATTGGAACTGGGCGCCGACCGCTTCGATCGTGAACACATCTTCCGGCGGCGCGGCCTTGACGTCCTCCCAAATCACGAGCCCGGCGAATACGATCGGGACGAGAATGACGGCGGTGGCGATGGTCCACGTCACCTCCAACTTGTGGCTGTCGCGCCAATAGCTGCCCTCGGCGTCGTCGCGATGGCGGTACTTCCAGATGTAGAAGGCGAAAAGGCAGTGGACGATAATATAGGCCACCCCGGTGACCCCAAGGATTGCGTAATAGAGCGTGTCCTGGGACTGGCGATTCGATGCAAGCTCGGGGAGGTCATATTTGAAAAAGAAAGCGACGGAGACGAGCACGATAGCCCAGAGGGTGACGGCCAAAGCCATCCCGTGCTTTGCGTCTCGGTTTGCCTGGATATTCTCTGCCATGAGTCGTCCTTAATAAGCGGCAGGGAGCTGGCTTCCAACCGTGGGTCGGACGGAGTCAGCTTCTGCGTCGAAAGCTCGTGTTTTAACTACTCCGCATACCTCATTAGGTACGCCGCCACAGCGCGCATTTGCGCTTCCGGGTCGCCCTCCAAGATGTCGGGAAGCGGCGTGATGCGATCGCCGGCATCATTCACGGGCCAGAACTGCGGCATCTGGGTACCGGGTGTTATCGTCTGCGGGTCCTTCATCCAGTCGACGAGCCACTCCTCCCGGAGCCGCTCGCCCGTCAAGCGGAAGCTCGGCGCGAGCTGCGAGGCAGACATCGTGCCGGCAGCGGCCGCGAGGTGGCACTGCTCACATCGGAGACGATCGAGGAGCTGGCTTCCGATGTGGAGCGTGGCCGCGTCAACGGGCACCGCGGCAGAGATCGCGAAGGGATGCGTTTCATCCATTGCCATGAAGCCCGATACGATCGTGTTGAGCTGTTCGTCGTCGAAGTGGAACGTGGGCATCCGCACGTTCAACCAGAAACGGACCTCGGAAGGATCCTGCAGGAAGTCGAAGAGCCAGCTGGCCTGCGTGCGGGCGCCTTGGGTATTGAGGTTCGGCGGCCGGAAGCCGACATCCTCGGTCATCACTTCTGTCTCGTAGATGCCTCCGCCGAAGCCGTCCACGAGGTGGCACCCGCGGCAGTTATACTCGTGGATGAGTACGCGCGCGCGCTCCCCGATGGCCTCGTTGGCATTCAAGTTCTTCTGGGCTTCCGCTGGGAGCGACGTACGCGTCTGGCCGAGCACCTTGGTGGCGATGGCCTGGACCTCGTCTTCGGTGAAGCCAAAATAGCCCATCCGAAGTTTTTCGGGTGCGCCCTTCACTTTGCCCCGGTCATAGCTTCGCGGATGGTTGATCTTGTTCTCGAACCACTCTTGCCTGGTATGCGGGATGTCGATATAGCCGAAATCGAGGCGCGGGACCAACTTCGAGCCCCAAGTCGAAAGGTCCACGCCAATCTTCTGAGCGTCCTCGAAGCCCTCGATCTCGTGGCAGCCGAAGCAGCCGAAGCGACGGATGAGACCCTCACCGCTATAAAGCGTTTTCTCCTCCGCCGACATCGAGCCGAGACGCTCTTCCGCCTGTGCGATGGGAAGTCCCGCGCGGAGGAACTCGAGCGCGATCTCGTCGAGCGCGGCGTTATCGATCTGTGGCACCGGAAGCTGCTCGAAAGTCTCGTTCCGGAGCGTCATCAAATAGGCCGTCACATCTGCGGCCTCGCCGTCGGTGAGCCGCAGATCGGGCATGAAGGTCTCTTCCCAATAGTGCTTGGGATCCTTTACCCAGTTGTAGAGAAACTCGCGATTGACTTTGCTGCCGACTCCCGCAAGGCTCGCGCCGCGCGTACGGTACCAATCGACTTCCGCGAGGTTGCTTTCGTCGGTGATGTGGCAGCCGAGACAACCGATGGTCTCGACGAGCTCGCGGCCGCGCTCGTCGTTTCCATCCGGCACCACGCCGTAGTCGAGCGGCTTCGCTTTATCGAAAACATAGGCCACGATGGCCGCGACTTCCGTCTGGTTGCGAGCGCCGATATCGGCATCGAGATTGTTCTCGAGATCCCAGAAGCGCGGCATGTAGGTCGACTGCTTGAAGCTCTTCGGATTCTTGAGCCAACGTGCGGCCCATTCCGGCGTCGTCTTGGCCACCAGATGCTCGAGCTTCGGCCCCACGTTACGCTGGTCTTCGAAGCCCACCGTGTTGTGACAGCCCCAGCAGCCGGCCGCTTCGTAGAGCTGGCGGCCGAGATTGAATCTCTCGGCGCCCGGAAGAAGAACCTGGTCGCCGTGGCACTTCTGGCACCCGGCCTCGGCCATGCCGTTTTGGTACATCGGCCTGTCCCAGTGGTGGTCCTCTTTCCAGCCGTACTTCTCGACCCACTCGTGCTCCTGCTCACCGTTTTGCGGCGAGTGGTTCACGCCGACGAAGTCGATGGCGCGGCCACGCCCTTCGTGACAGGACGTACAGCCGAAGCTGTCACGGGGATGCACAGACTCGCCCGAAACGTACAGGTCGAGATTCGGATGCGTCCGGAACGGTTGCTCTGCATCGGCGTAGTCCGGATTGTCGATCCCGAGATGGCACGTCTTGCAGCGATCGATGCGCGACACTACCGCGAAGTTGAGATCTTCGGTTAGATTCGTCACGAGGACTTGCTGGACTTCGATGCTCGGGTCGATGAAATCGACCATCGGCAGGTTCCGGAACGTGTTCGGTAAATTCTGCGCGATAGCACTCGCTTTGCGCCGCAGGAGTGTCGCGGACTGGACCAAGCTGTCTCGCTCGCCATTGAGCTCGCCTACACGGGCCTGCGCGTCACGGATCGTTCTCTCAACAGCGTCGCGGTCGAACTCGATCGCGATGCGCTCGTCACGAGCCGCAACGAACTCGTTATCGAACGCCTCGAACTCTTCGGCGGTGACATGCTTTCCATAGGGCGCTATCGTCCCTTCATGCTCGCTCTCTTCGAAGAAGAACTTCTTCGAATCATAGACGGATTTGAGGCTGCGCTCACGAATGTCCGCCAAAGTCCGTTGATCGTTAAGCGCCTCTAGCTCGTCCTCCCTTTGTGCGACCTCGGCTTGCTTCGCCTCTAGCTCTTGTTCCGCCGTGGCAAGATCGCCTTCGATCCGCTGAAGCTCACGCTGGTTGACGGCCGCGTCTGCTTCCTGTATTTGCCGCCCGGTCATCTCCCGTTCCATTTGGGAGAACTGCCGTTGGTAGCCCTTCCACTCGCGCGAGTAGTCCGCCCAAATCATCCAGATGGTCGTCACAAACAAGAGGATCGATGAAATCGCAAAAACAACGTTGAGTCCGCTGATGTCGTAAGCGTGTCCAGGAGCCGGTTTCGCCACGTTTCACTCCACCTTTAACTAGATATTGAAGAAGATCTCTGGGAACGCCACGATGTATTTCAGATCCCAAATCCATCTCATGTACATTTTGATGGGAAGACTCATCATGAGCAGAAATAGCGACACGCCCAAGTAGTAGCGAGCGGGCCCCATCTTCTCGTAATAGCCGTGAAGGCTCATCCACCGCAAGAATTTGGGGAACTTCTCCTTCGGCCAGGCCAGGACCACAGGAAGAACGCCTATATAGAAAAGGACCATCCCGATGCCGACAAATTCTCGGAGGATGGGGTTCGACGGAAGCGGCCGGCCGAGACCGCGCACCCAAAAGAAATCCGAGATATTGACGTTCAGAAGGGGCTCGACACGATGGGGGTCCCAATATTCATAAGGCCCGAAGAAGTTCCAGTTCGGTCCGCGCAGAAACGTCCCCGAAATCACGAGGAGTATCCAGAGGACGAGAAAGCCGTAGAGAAAGATGGCGATCTCCGTGCGACGCTCTTTGAAAGTGAAGTAGCCGTTCCCTTTCGGGTTCGTGTCGATAAAAGGTATCGCCAGGAGCCCCACGACGATGAGCGTAGGAAAGACGACGCCCGCGAGCCACGGATCGAAATAGACGAGCATCTCCTGAAGGCCGAGGAAGTACCAGGGCGCTTTCGAGGGATTCGGCGAATCGGCGGGATTCGCCGGTTGCTCGAGTGGCGCCGGCAACAAGATCGACCAGACCACGAGCCCGATGGTGAGGAGAACCATACACAAGAGCTCGACATAGACCAGGTCCGGCCAGACCCAAACCTTGTCCTGCTCCTGCTTCTCCATGGGCTCTTCTCCCGCCGCGACGCGCTTGTCGTTCTCGACACCTTGATACAAGGCGAACCAAGTGAAGAACGCCACGAGAAACAGCATGAAGGTTATCGGCACATTGTCCGGCTTCGCCACGATGAGGAAGAAGTTCGGGTCGAACATGCTCGAAACGTAGAAGACCCCCATCACCCCAAACAGGATATAGGCGAACTTCTTCGACCAGACTTGCGTGTACTTCAGCGACAGCGCCAAGGCGATCGTCACCACCGTAAAGAGCACTGTCGGCCCGGAAGACCAATTGATAATGTTTTTGATGAAATCCATAACGCTCAGCCCTGGGTTTCGAACGAGAAGCGAAAGCGACTACATGGGACCCGAGATACCGCCATCCTTGCGCACCCTCCAGAAGTGCACGGCCATCAAAATGGCCGCGATCAGCGGCAACCCGACACAGTGAAGCACGTAGAAACGCAGCAGCGTGTTCTCGCCCACCGAACGAGCGCCCAATAAGGCGAAACGAGCATCGTTCCCTGAGTTGATGAGATTGATATCCCCTAGTTTCAGAGCCACGGTAAGCGGCCCCTCCGTTCCCAGAAGTGGTGTCGCTCGAGCCATGTTCGAGCCCACGGTGATGGCCCAGATAGCGAGCTGATCCCAAGGAAGAAGGTAACCGGTGAACGAGAGCAGGAGGGTGAGCACGAGAAGGATGACGCCGACGCCCCAGTTGAACTCGCGCGGCGGCTTGTAGGAGCCCGTCATAAAGACGCGGAACATGTGAAGCCACACCGTGATGACCATGGCATGCGCGCCCCAGCGATGAAGCTCGCGCATGACACCGAGAGGCACATGTTCGCCGAGATCGATGATGTCGGCATACGCGTATTCGACCGTGGGCCTGTAGTAGAACATCAAGAGCAGGCCCGTCAAGGTCAGGACGAGAAACAGGAAAAAAGTGATGCCGCCCATGCACCAGGTGTAGCGCAGCTTGATACCGGCTTTACGTGACTTCACCGGATGAAGATGGAGAAACACGTTGGACATCATCACGAGCACGCGGTTACGATTGCTGGTGATGGCCCCGTGGCGGAAAACGGACTTCCACACCTGGGAATCCGTCATCGCATCCCACGCGCCGCTAAATGCGTTTAGAACCTTCTGCACCGATAACTCCTCAATTCGCTATTCGGGAATGAATCAGGTGAGACTCAAAAATGACTCCGGGTCGCTCCATTGCCCCGCTTCCTGCTTATAGATGCGGCTCTTGTCAATGAGCACCTGGCCGTCTTCAGCCATGATGATTCGATGGCGCTCGAGCGGCCGAGGCGCGGGGCCCTCGAAATTGATGCCGGTCATGTAGAAGCCGCTGCCGTGGCAGGGGCATTTGAACTTGTTCTCCGCTTCGAGCCAATTCGGCGTGCATCCGAGGTGGGTGCAGATCGTGGAAAGAGCGTAGATGCCTTCTTCGTTCCTCACGATCCAGACGCGGTAGCGTTCTTTGAAGCGCGTGTCGACGATGCCGATGGCAAAGTCGGTGGGAAAGCCAGCCTTGAAACTGGACGGCAGCTCGGTCAGGACGTTCGGAAACATGAAACGGCCCATGGCGGTGAGGCCAGCGCCGGTGGCAGCCGCGAAAAATGTCCAGCCGAGAGCGAGCCAGTTGAACTCGCGTCGCTTCACTTCCTTTTTCTTCTTCTCCGGTTTCGCGGCGGGCTTGTTTTTTACGGCAGGTCCGGCAGGCTCGGCAGCACCGGCCGCCTCTTTCTTTATCTCTTTGGGCTTCGTCTCGTCAGCCATACGTCTACCTAGATTTGAGGGTCTCTCAGGGACAATTCGACTCGAAATGTGTTAACGGCCACGCGTTGGGAGCTCGGAAGGAATTCCATGCCAACAAATTATTGTATTCTCCGCAGGCAAAAGCTGTCAAGGCTCGAAAGCGTTTTAAACGGCCCACCCAACAGCCGAGAAAGAACGGATTCACGGCTCGGCGACCACGTGAGTATTCTCGACCTCGGCTAGAGCCGCCAAGGCGGAAAGAGCCTCCTCGCGAAGAACGAGATTTGCGTGCGCGTCCGCCACTTCCTGCAGCTTCGCGGTCAGCGTCTCGCCACCGACGAGCGCCGCTGCTTGGATGGCGCTCTGGGTAGCGAGGAGCTTCTGCGACCCGTCCATGTTCGTGAGCCCTTCCAAAAACGGCTCGTCCAGCATCTGCAGAAGTTGCGCCTCTCCGGAAGCGTCGTGAAGCTGCGCGAGTGCGATCGCAGCATTCCAAGACACGTCGCGCTCGGGATCCGAAAGCGCCACTTGAAGCCGCGGGATCGCTTGGTCATCGCCGAGTGCGCCCAGCGCGTAGACCGCCATTTTCCGCACGCCCACATCGTTATCGCCCACGAGCGCGAGAACGGGATCGAGGGCCCGCAGGTCACCAATAGAGCCGAGCGCCCACGCCGAATAGAGTCGCGTGCTCGGCTCGTGATCGCCGAGTGCACCGACGAGCGCCGGAACCGCCGCCGCGTCGGCGAGATGTCCGAGGGACAAAGCAAGATAATGCCGCACCCGGGGGTCGTCTTTCTCGGCTTCTGCGAAAGCAAGGACCATCTCTCGCACGAGGCCTTCCATCCGGCGCTTCTCGTCGTCCATCGTGATGATCTTGGAAAGCTCGAACGCAGCCTGCCAACGCCGGCTCGCGCTACCGGCGCGCACCTCGTTCAGATAGTCGACCCCCGTTTTCTCGTCCGAGACCAGCCAGGCAAAGAAAACAAACACGCCCACACACAAAGCCACCACAAAAGCCGGGATGAGGAAGAACTGCAGAGCCATCCTGCCAAAATCGAGGTCGTCGTCGAGCTTGGGCGACGCCGCTGAAGCCTCAGGAGGATTTCCGATAGGCGCTTTATCGTCTTCCGTCATTATTAATAGGCCGCTATCTTATCCCGAGCACCCAGCAGATCAAAACCCTAGATAGAGGGGCTTGCCTCGACGAAGCCTTGGCGAAGTTGGTCGATCTCCTGGTCTTTGTACTGGAGCTGATAAAGCTTGTAGTAGATGCCCCGCTCGGCGAGAAGCTCCTGATGGGTGCCGACCTCTCGGACCCGCCCTTTGTGAAGCACAACGATACGATCGGCTCTTTGGATGGTCGAGAGACGATGGGCGATCACGATGCTCGTTCGGTTCTCGAGCAGGCGCTCGAGCGCCTCACGAACAAGGACCTCTGTATGGGTATCGACGTTCGACGTCGCTTCGTCGAGGATCAAGATCTTGGGATCGTGGACGAGGGCTCGCGCGAAAGAAACGAGCTGTTTTTGTCCCACGGACATCGAGGCACCCCGCTCAGCGACTTCCTCGTCGAGACCACGCGGCAGCGTCGCCACCCACTCGTCCAAATTGACGATGCGGGCAGCCTCGGCGATGGCTTCATTCGAGATGGTCTGGTCGCCGAGGCGAATGTTTGACGCGATGGTCCCCGAGAACAAATGGACGTCCTGAAGTACCATCCCGAACTGGCGCCTGAGCTTCTTCAGATCCCAGTCGCGCACGTCCACTCCGCCCACGACGACCTGTCCCTTTTGGACATCGTAAAGGCGCATGAGAAGGCTGGTGACCGTCGACTTCCCGGCCCCGGTATGCCCTACGATCGCGACGGTCTCCCCCGGACGGACGGTGAGATCGACGTCTCTCAAGACCCAGTCCTCCCCTTCATAGGCGAATGAGACGGTGTCGAAACGGATGCTTCCATCGTCGTGCCCAGGCGCGACGATATGTGCGGGCGTTTTGATCTCGACCTCGGTGTCGAGAAGAGTAAAGATGCGCTCCGAAGACGCCATCGCGCCTTGGAGGATGTTGAACTTCTCCGAAAGATCGCTAATGGGACGGAAGAACTTCTCCGAATATTGGATAAACGCGACGAAGCCGCCGAGCGTCAGAGTCCCGAGCAGAAGTTGTCCGCCGCCATACCAAACGATGAGGCCTATCGCGACGGCGCTCAAGACTTCCACGACCGGATAAAAGATCGAGTAATGAAGGATGGACTCGATATTGGCTTCCGTGTGCTGCCGGTTGAGCTCACTATATTGACCGAACTTGCGCTCTTCCTGACCGAAGAGCTGCACGACCTGCATCCCGACGATGTTCTCCTGGATGAAGGCGTTCAGCATGGCGACACGGGTTCGCACTTTGCGGTAGACCACCCGAATGCGTCGCTTGAAAATCATCGTCACCACAAACAGCGCAGGTAGAACCGCGAAAGTCACGAGTGCGAGCTTCCAGTCGAGGTAGACGAGCACGCCCATGATGCCGAGCAACATGAAGATATCGCCGAAAATGGTGACGACGCCCGAAGTGAAGAGCTCGTTGAGAGCATCCACATCGGTGGTGACGCGCGTCACGAGACGCCCCACAGGGTTGCGGTCAAAAAACGACGATTGGAGCTTCTGCAGGTGCGAGAAAATCTCGCCGCGCATATCGGCCAGCACGCGTTGGCCGGCCATGTTCATGATGTAGATTTGGAAATAGGAGACGACGAATTGGAGGACGAGCGCGAGAATATAGATAGCCGCTATCGTGTTGAGTCCAGAGAGGTTGCCGACCGCGATG
Organism: Acidobacteria bacterium bin61; assembly: GCA_963578475.1. Classification (GTDB taxonomy): domain Bacteria; phylum Acidobacteriota; class Vicinamibacteria; order Marinacidobacterales; family SMYC01; genus SMYC01. The sequence goes on from CAUZCL010000001.1 coordinate 26,405, forward strand.
TAATCGTCGATGACGATCTTGGTGAGGATGGGGCCGACGAGCTTGAGTGCGGAAGCAGCGAGAACCAAGACAAAGGACATAACGACCCGCATCTTGTACGGCGCGAGATAGGCCAAGAGACGGCGCATCAAACGGCCGTCATATACTTTGCCGAGGGCCTGTTCTTCGTGCAGCATTCTAGATGCGGTCTAGCTCCTCCTCTAGCAACTGTTTTTCGTAGAGGCTGGCGTAGAGGCCTTCTTGTTTTATCAGGTGATCGTGGGTTCCTCTTTCGACGATTTGGCCTTCATCCAGGACGCAGATTTGGTCGGCGCCTTTTACCGTGCTGATGCGGTGGGACACCAATAACGTCGTTCTCGATTTCATTACGCTTCTCAGCTGAAACAGGATGCGTTCTTCGGTCTCGGTGTCGACCGCGGACAAGACGTCGTCGAGAATCAAGATCGGCGGGTCCACGAGAAGCGCCCTCGCGATCGTAGCGCGTTGGCGCTGGCCGCCCGACAAAGTGATGCCGCGCTCGCCCACCATCGTGGCGTAGGATTCGGGAAAATCGGCGATATCGCCGTCGAGGCCCGCTAAGGCCGCGGCATCGGCGATCTGGTTATCGCTGGCTTCGGCGCGGCCGAAAGCGATGTTGTCTCCGACACTCCCGGAGAAAAGAAAGCTTTCCTGCGAGACGAAGCCAACCGCAGAGCGGAGTGCTTTGAGCGAGAGGCGTCGCACGTCGTGGCCGTCGACGAGGATTGCGCCGTCCGTCACGTCGTAAAGCCTCGCGACGAGCCGGGTCAAGGTGCTCTTGCCCGAGCCGGTGCGCCCCACGAACGCCACCGTTTGCCCAGGCTCGATAACGAGATCGATGTCGCGCAGCACGCGAGCGCCATTACTATCCGCTTTATAGCTGAAGCTTATATCGCGGAACTCGATGCGGCCCGAGACAGGCGCTTCGAACTGCTCGGGGCCATCCCGCAAGACGGGCTCTTCGTCGAGAACCACCGTGAGCCTCTTCATCGACGCGGCCCCGCGCTGATAGATATTGACGACCCATCCAAGAGCAATCATTGGCCAACTCAGCATGTTGAGATAGGCGAAAAACGCGACGAGCTCGCCGAGTGTGATCTCCTCGTTCACCACCATGGCGCCGCCCCACCAGAGAACGAGCGCGGTCCCGATGCCAATGAGCAAGGCGAGCAGAGGGTGGAAAGCGCCGGAGAGCTTCACGAGCCGCATGATGCGCTCGTAATAGTCTTCGTTTTCATCCGCGAACAGGTCGCGCTGATGATCCTCCTGCACATAGGCTTTCACGACGCGCGTTCCGGACAAATTCTCCTGCGTGAGCGCCGAGATATCGCTCATCTTTTCTTGAATGGCCATGAAGCGTTTGTGGATCGCGGAGCCAAATTTCTTCACCGCGTAAGAAATGAGCGGCAGGACAGCGAGCGCTATGAGGGTGAGCTTCCAGCTGATCGCAAACATGAACCCGAGCGCAGCAACGGTGACGATCAGCGTCTCGGCGGGGTACATGATGCCCGGGCCGACCACCATGCGCACGGCGCTGATGTCGTTCGCAGCGCGTGACATCAAATCGCCCGTACGCCACCGCTGGTAAAAGGACGAGCTCAAAGTCTGGAGGTGCTCGAAATAGTCTCCGCGAAGGTCGTACTCGACACGGCGAGAAACGCCGATAAGAAGACGGCGCATCCAGAAGCGAAAAAACCCTCCGAAAACGGCAAGCGCAACGATGGCACTGGCATAGAAGGCCAGCTTCTGCACTGTGACGGCGACGGTGAGGTCGTCGATCGTCATCCTGAGCACTTGCGGCGTCAGAACCGACGCGGCTTTCGTAAGGACGAGCGCTATCATCCCGAAAACCATCGGCTTCGGATAGCGCGCGATATAGGGGAAGAGGCGGCTCATTTTTTGGGCAAAGCGCAGAGGAAACCAGTATAGCGTTTTGCCGGCTGCCTGCCTCCGGCCTGTGTGTTTCGGTGTTGCGCTTTTACTTTGTCAGGGTGAAGCGGAAACGGATTACGGTGGTGGCTTGAGCGGGGATTCGGAACACCGCTCGTCTTTGGTCTAGGGTTAGGACTTCGCCGCTTTCTATTTTTAGGCTGCCTGGGATTAGGTTTCGGGTGGTGTGGAAATTGAAGTGCCAGCGGCCGGGGGTGGTTGGCTGGGTCAACAGGCGGGCTTCTACGATGTTCTCGCCGGGTCGGGCGGGCAGATGGTGTTGTTGCGGTGTAGTCACGCTCGTGGTTTCGGCGGTAGAGTTGTTCAAGTATATTTGGGCGCGTTGATTTTGGTTGCCTTTTCCAAGCTCAAGGTGGCTCGTGAACGAGACTTCGGTGCGTTTGAATCTCGATTCTGTTGTACCGACGCTTTGGCGCTCGACCACGATGAACTGTGTGGTCGTGTCTTGCCTTCCCTCTCCGTTGGTCACGGTCAGCGTCACGCCGTAGATGTCAGGCTCCGCGAATTGTCGTGAGACAAAGACCCCTTCGGCGTGCGGACGGCCATCTCCGAAGTCCCAATCATAATTCGTGATCGCCGAGGCGCCGCCGTCACGATCGCCAACCGAGCACTCCCCATTGAAGTTGATGGAATCGTTGGCCGTAATCCGCGGGGGGTCTGGCGTCGTGGTAAAACAGGCGACGGGGGTTGCGCGCACACGGATGACGCGTGAGGTGTTGTCGGTTCTTTGTCCCTCGCTTACCGTGAGCCGAACCGTGTAGATCCCTCCCGGCCGGAAGAGATGCTCCACGCTCGAGCCCGACGCGGTCTGCCCGTCACCGAAATCCCAGGCATAGGCCATAACACTCGCCGGCATACTACACGATGCGTCGAAGAGGATCGTTTCTCCGGACTCGATGTCCGGGATCGGGTCGGGTGTGAAACAAGCTCGAATCACGCTGGGAGGGCCGAGTTCTCCTCCGACAACCGGCGGCGGGTCTTCTCCCGCGATCACGAGCGCGGCCACACCCGCCCCCGCACCGGCAGCCGCCAGGACGCCGAGCGTCGTGCGTGACCACGTACCGCCTGCCTGGATCCCGTCAGAGCTGAAACCGTTCGGGAACTCACTCTGATCACTCGCCGTGCGCTCGACGCGAACGTCGTCGGTGACCGCGCTCGGGGCGCTGCGGGCGCCGGGGCAGCCCCCCATCAACACGTTGACTACGTGTTCCGGCGACTGAAATTCGGGCGCGCTCGACTCGATGACATAGATTACTCGGCCGGCTTCCGGCAACGGCTTGGGAAGAGCGGCTTGAAACAAAGCCCCGCTTGGGGGCCGGAACGCGACCTCGTACCAACCTGAGTCCGTCTCTGTCTTGAATCGAACTTTGAGTCCGCGAATCGCCCGCGCCCCTTCTGCGGTCGACGCCCGAGCTTCGATCAGCGGAAACGCTTCGGTATCCATGCACGGGGCGGGGCTGTGCTCGATCAGCTGCGCGAAGCCCGGTGAGCCCGCTAGCAAGAGAGCGACCCCGATCAGGGTGATTCTTTGCGTAGCCACGGTCAAGAGAGCGGCGATCAGGGTGATTCTTGCCATGCGACACGAAACCCGACGACGCTCTCCTTGGCCTCGGGATGCAGAGAATTACGACGTGCCGCCGACAGATAGCGCTCATCGTTGAAATAGGACCCGCCTTTCAACACGCGCGTATTGGTCGTGAGGGGACCCATGGGATCGACCGGCGTCGTGTTTTGCCGTGTCGGCCTCGTGCCGTCCTGGCACCACTCCCACACATTGCCCGCCATATCGTTGAGCCCTTCCGGCGTCGCGCCGGCGGCAAAAGACCCGACAGGCCTCGTCCCGCCATCCTGCGCGCGATTGAGGTTGAAGTTGGCCGTGGCCGCGCTGGGAGCCCGCTCCCCCCAAGGATAAGGCCGCCCCGACGGGCCGCGGGCCGCGAATTCCCACTGAGCCTCGGTGGGTAGATTGCCACCAAGCCACGCAGCATAGGCCATCGCTTCGTACCAGCTCACGCGCGTCACCGGATGGTCGTCGGGCGCTTCGGGATCATATTTCGGATCGAATCGACGGTACTGCGCACTCGTAACCTCGTTGCGCTGAATAGAGAACCGAGAGACGCGCACCTGCCAGCCACCGTCGTCCGCGGTCATCCCCAAATCGAAAGCGCCGCCCGCGAACGAGATTCCCCGAAGCGCGGCAGCACTTTGGGGCGGCGGAGCGTAACCCGCCTCCTCGCAGAACCGCTGGACCAGCAGGTTCCGAAGCTCCCGCTGTCGCTCTCTAGACGGCTCGCGTCGAAGCGCGTCCAAAGCGACGAGAAGCGGGACGAACTCCCTCGCGGAGGCAAACCATCGCTCGTCGACACGCGCCAAAACAGCGTTCGAATCCTGGCTTCCCCTCACGAGGATATCCAAAGCTCCCACGACTTCCCCCGGGTCACCGCTAGAAAGGCGTATCCGAAGAGCCTCGACCAGGGCGTTGTTCGTCTCTTGAACTTGTTTCTCGCTCTCCTCGATCTCTGTTTGACGCTCCTCCGCGATGCTCCGCTGCCTATCCGCTAAATTTCTCTGGAGTCGCGCTTCCTCGGCCGCGCTCTCGGCATCCGCCCGCGCGCTCACCGCCCCCTGCCGCTGTAAAACAGCCTCTTCGCGCTGCGCATCGGCGATGAACTTCAAGCGGGACGCTTCGGCAGCGGCTTGCTCGGCAAGCTCGCGCGTCTCCTCCGCCTCGCGCTGCTGGCGTTCGGCCTCACGGCGCTCGGCTTCCGCGATGCCGCGCTGCTCTGAAGCTTCCGCGGCAGCGTTCTCGGCAGCCTCTTTCGCGGCCGCGAGCGCATCGGCTTGCTGTTGCGCAAAATAGGCCCAGGCCAAGCCGCCGAGTGCACCCACCGCGAGCACGAAAACAAGAAATAAAACCGCCGCTGTCTTCAGGCTCTTTCGGTGGCGCTCCTCCACTTCGCGAACGGCCGCGGCTTCTCGCAGGCGTCGGCGGCGCTCGTCCCGGCTCGTCGTCACCACTCCGGTGAGCAGATCATGGGTGAGCTCCAGAAGCTGCAAGCGCCCTCGCTCTTCGATACGCACGAGCCGCCTTCGAACCAGCTCTTCGATGTCGTCCTTCGTCACTCCCGGAACGCTCAAAGCTTCGTCATACACGACAAGGTTGCGAAAGCCGCGCCTGGTGAGCAGTTTTTCCTCGACGAAAGTGCACACCGACTCGCTGAGATCCGCAATGCTGCGTTCGTAGAAATCGTGGAGGACTTGCTCTTGCGAACCCTCGACCATCTCGCCCGTGATCCGGGGCTCGCGCCGTTCCTGGCGCTGGCTGTTGAGCTCTTGGCAGACGACGCTCAGGAGTGCCGGCTCGACTTCGAGGTCGACGAGCTCATCGTCTTGCTTCGCGGCGGCAACGAAACGCACAATGCTTTCGGCGACGTCAGGGGCGATGATTTGCGGCGCCTGGTTGACCACCTGAAGAGCGGCCACGCCGTTCATGCGTCCGAGTCGAAAACGGTTATGGGCGATTCTGCCCATGCGCTCCCCGAGACCTTCGAGATCGGGAAGAAAATCCTCGCGGAGCGCCAAAAGAACTTTGTATCGGTGGCGGTCGAAAGTAAAAAACTCTGCTTCGCTCTTCTCCTGATTCGGCGACTCCATCTCGAGACGTGACTTCAGCTGCACCGGCGGCCGCCCTTCGACGAGGTCGGCGAGCTCGGTGATGAACGCGTTCGTCGCTTGAGAGCGCGACGGGTCGCGCTCTCCGAGCGTGAAGACCTCTTCGAACTGGTCGAAGACGAGAAAGGGCCTCAAGACCTGATGCCGTGGGCCCCAAAACTCGACCTCGCTACGGTGAAAATATTCCCAGAGCGTTTCTTTCGCGAGCGGCTCGGGTGCTTCGACGCGCGCGTGGGCCGTCGCGTGAACGACGGCGTTCTTCACTTGAGCGATGAGATTGGGTTTATCAGACGAATAGTCGAGACGGATATAGACAGGGAAAACGTTCTCGCGGCGAAGACGCGGGAAGAGCCCGGCCTGAAGAATCGACGACTTGCCGAGCCCCGAAGGCGCGAAGAGGATGGTTAGACGCTCGCGCTCCACCCGGCGAACGAGCATCTCGGACTCGAACCCGCGCCCGTGAAAAAACCTCCAGTCGTCCTCGCCAAAAGGCAAAAGCCCAGGCCACGGATTTTCGTCGCTGAGCCCGACGCCTGCCGGAAGTGAGGAATATTCGACGTTCATGCCAGACTCGCGCTGCGATAGCTGCGCTGAAACTTTACGACCTTATCCACGAACTCGGAGCTCGGCGAGCCATGCGGGACGCTTTCCCACGCGGACGCGCCAAAGTCGTTCGGGAGCACGTCAATAGACGTCCCGACATCATCGACCGCAACGGGAAGAATGAACGGTCCCGAAGGCACGAGCTCTTTAGCCTCCAATATGGCCTCGACCCAGTCGGGGCGGAAAAAACGTCTCCGCGCCGTCGAAGCCCGCCGCGAAAGAACCGGCACGAAGAGCGCACAGCTGCCGATCACGTTTCGGAGCTTTCGCTCCCACTTGCCGCCCAAGTCCAGGTCATCATTGCCGAAGATGACATCCACTCCGGCGCGATCGAGTGCGTCACGAATCGACGCGGCCGCGTCGCGATCGGCCTCCGCGTAGCTCACGAACACGGCCCCCGATTGCATGCCGGAGGACGAGACCAACTCCAAGATGGAAGTCGGCGTGTCGGACTCCTCGACAACCGGCCTGGGGTCGTGGACGCGTCGGTAAAGTTCGTCGATGAAGTCCAAAGCGCCCGTAGCGCGGATGACCTTCGCGCCTCCTCCGAAATGCTGAAGCAATAAGACGTCTCCTCGCCCTGTATTGTGACCCCTGGCGGAGACCAAGTCGAGCTCAACCTCGAGGCGACGGCCGCTCCTCGTATGACGCACGAAGAAGTTGGTGAGCCAATCGTCGAATTGGCTCCCGAGGACCAGAAGGTTGCTTCTCTTGAGCTTGTCCAGCAAGAGATTCGGGGCATCCTCGTCTTTCGACTGCAAGAGCCGGACGAACTCGGCAATATCATCCCGGGTCACCGCGTAACTTTGCGGCGTCGCCGAGAGGCGGCCGAGAAGATGGAACACCGCGGGCCGCCTCACGCGGTCGAGCTCCCGCGGAAGATCCTGCTTGTCCGTGGGCGCATGAGTAAAAACGAGCGTTTGCCGCTGCCCGTCGAACCGCTCCTGATTGAGCGCTCGCTCGATCAAGAAGTCGAACGTTGTCGTGACGTACAGCTTGAAACTCGTAATCCGAGCAAGCTTCAACAGTGGCTTGGGCACCGCAAGCCCGTCGAGCTCCCGCAGCACGACGCGAAGACCATGGTAGAGGTCGGAAACGTCGTTCGACCCAACAAGATAGCGCCGCGCCACCTCGAAGAGCTCTTCCCCGCGAGGCAAATCCCGCGCCGAAACCGCCAAATGGTCCGCAAGCCGCTCTGCAATAAGGGGATAAAGAAGCCTCCGCTCCCCCTCGTGCTCCACGAAAAGAAGATCCTGCCCGACCACCGGGATCACGGACTCCTCTTCAACGAGCTGGATCAACTGCTCCCAAAAACGCTCGGAATGAGCGATCGCAAACCTCCCTCGACGCCACGTAGTCTTGCCCCGCGAACCGGGCAAATACTTTACCGAACCGGAAGGCCCCCGTGCAAACCGACCAAGTCCTTAACGCGGCGCCCCTTCGATCCGCCCAGCCCCCTCGTCCACGAGGCTCTGATACTCCACATCCCCAAGGCTCCGATACCGAGCAAGTGCCTCTCGACGCTTACCTTGCGCTTCGAGAGCGCGCGCGGTGTTGTAAACGAGGTCAGAAGCGTCATACGGCGCAACCGGATCGATGTTTCCCGCCGCCTCTTCGAACGCGGCCACCGCCCCCGCGAAATCGCCAAGCTCGAAAAGCTGGAGGCCACGCTCGAGGGCGGTGTCTTGATGCTCCAAAAGAACATTTCTTCTGAAATAAACGGGCCCGTTCGGGAAAGGATCGACAAGGGCACTCCGCACTTCGACGAGCTCGCCATCAAGGACGGCCGCCGCGCAATTTTCGTACACGACCTCGCCGCCGCGCACGAGACGGAGCCCGCTGCAATCCTCTCCTGTGGCGTAGTAAAACGCGGCGTCATCATCAGCGCCCACCGCTTCGACACCGCGAGGAATGTCGTCCTCGGGGGCGAGAAAGACGAGCTTCAAATCCTGACCAACATCCTCGAGCACGATATTGAAATGACGCAGCCCATCGCTCGTCTGAAACGGGCGCTGCAACAGAACCCGCCGCGGCTCGCTCTCGGTGACGTGCACAAAGGAAGAGCCGCGACCGGACGGGGCTGTGCGGCGCACGCTCGCGTCGATCTTCTGGACCTCTTCGAGAAGCCGATCGCCGATATCGGTCCCGAGGAGTGCTAGCGTCCGAGTCTTCGAAGCGCTGGCGCCTTCGAGCTTCCCGAGCGCGGCCATGACTTCGAAGCCTAGGTCGCGGCTTCGCGACCCGCGCGCAATACGCTGAGCCAATCGACGCAGCTGCTCGTAAAGATCGTCGAGCGGCGCGGGCCCCGCCTCGAGCTTCTCGAGCTGGTCGATCCATTCGTACAACGCGCGCTGCTCGTTGACTTGCCTCTCGAGCGTCACGATAGGAACGCTCGCTTGCTCGGGTTTTTCCTCGGTCAAAAGGTCCGGATCATCGAGGAACTGAAAGATCGCTTCCACCCGCCGGCGAATCTCGCTCGCGCGAAGATCCGGATACATGGGAATGCGGATCTGTGTCATCCCGCCGCGAGCGACGACCCGAATCTCGCCATCCCCGTAAAACCCAACGCTCGGCGGCAACCCCGCGAGGCGCCCGACGCCCACCTCCATCGCAAGCAGACGAACGATGCGCCGGGTATTCGGAAGCTCCAATTCGGGAACGAAAGCAGCGACGAAGAAAGGTGCGTCACGCTTTCGAGCTTCCGCGACGGGGACCGTGAGACCATCGAGCTGCTCGCTGCAATAACCGCAGCCCTCCACAGGAACGTAGACGAGAAGTCGCCCTCCGAGAGCGTAGAGCTCACCGGTTTTCAAGTTTCCCGCATCGGTCACGACTTGGAACGAGGGGAAAGCGCCCGGAAGAAGCTCGAGGTCGGGGAACTTGCTCTGAAGCTCGGGGAACCGTCGCGCGTCGAGGCTCGCTTTGAGCGCATTGCGCGAGCGGAACAAACCCGACTCGAGGAGTCTTTCCTCGAGGCCGATTCGATCCGCTCCCGGGCTCAGATAAGCATCGAGCATGAGCGCGACACGCTCGCCGGAATCCAAGTCTTCGTCGTCCGCCATTAAAAGAAAAATCTCGGGGTCGGACTGCATTTTCGCCGCGCGCCTGTAGGCGTTGCGCGAAGCGCGCCATTCTTCCTGCGCGGCCAACGCGTCACCGAGGGTTCGAAAATAGGCCGCGCGGCGCTCACGATAGGTCTCGCGCGCCTCTAGAATCATGTCCTCGAACAAGAGGCCTTTGGGAGGCAATTCGAGCTCTAGCTCGGGACGGAAGCTCAAGGAAAGCACGAGCGCGTCGCGCGCCTCCGCTTCTGCACCCGCCGCGTCTGAAGCTTCGAGTTTCTGGCGCGCCTTCTCGTGTACCGTATCAGCACTGGCTTGAACGAGAAGCGCCAGAAGGACGAGGCTATTCATGCTTCCTCCGTTAGCTTCGCGAGACGTTCCGCGGCTGCATCGAGCGTCTCCCTCTTCTTGCAGAACGTAAAGCGAAGCTTTTGAGCGCCGTCTTTGGGAAGGTGGTAGAAGCTCGAGCCCGGCACCGCGGCGACACCGACCTTTTCGATGAGATGGCGGCCGAAGCTGACGTCGTCGGGGAAGCCGAAGCCCGAGATGTCCGTCATGATGTAATAAGCACCTCCGGGCGGGTAGCAACGAAAGCCCGCTTGATCGAGGCTCTTGACGAGTATATCGCGCCGCACTTCGTAGCCCTCTCGAAGCTTGTGGTAATACGAGGCCGGTAGACGTAGCGCCACCGCTCCAGCTTCCTGAAGCGGCGCGGCTGCGCCTACCGTGAGAAAGTCGTGCACTTTGCGGATCGCGCTAGACAGCTCCTCGGAGGCGACCGCCCAGCCGATCCGCCAGCCCGTCACCGAATAGGTCTTCGACAGGCTGTTGATGGTGACGGTGCGATCGGCCATCCCGTCGAGCGACGCCAAGGGAACATGCCTAGCGCCCCCATAAACGATGTATTCGTAAATCTCGTCCGTGATCGCGATGACATCCCATTTCTGACAGAGCGCCGCGATCGCCTCGAGCTCCGCGCGCGTATAGACCTTGCCCGTGGGGTTGTTCGGCGTATTGATGATGATCGCGCGGGTCTTGTCGTTAAAGACTTTTTCGAGCTCGTCTGTATCGACGTGCCAATCCGGCTCGTGAAGCTGGACGTAGCGCGGCACCGCGCCGGAGAGGATCGCATCCGGGCCATAGTTCTCGTAAAACGGCTCGAACACGACGACCTCGTCGCCGGGATCAACGATCGCGAGCATGGTCGACATCATCGCTTCGGTCGAACCGCAGGTAACCGTCAGATGAAGCTCCGGATCCACGTCCATCGCGTAAACGTCGCGATAGCGGTCCGCAAGCGCATCACGAAACGATTTCGCCCCCCAGGTAATCGCGTATTGGTTGACGTCGCGCCGTACGGCATCGACGGCAGCCTCTTTGATCTCGGACGGCGCGGCAAAGTCCGGAAAGCCTTGCGCGAGATTGATGGCATCGTGCTTCGCCGCGAGCCGGCTCATTTCCCGAATGACCGACTCGGTGAATTGAAGGGCTTTTCGGGAAGCTCGCGGACGGGTTTGGGGCTCGGGCATCCTTTATCGTTACCTCGGAAACGGTGGATTTCAGGGTGCCGCGGCCGCGGCGACCCCCGCCCCACCGTAGAGGCGACGATACAGCATCTCGTTTCGGAGCACCAGCTTGACGTATCTGCGCGTCTCGTCGAAGGGAATTTCTTCGATGAAGACTTCGGGGTCGATGGACATGTCCATCCCGGTCCAGCGCTTCACGCGATGAGGACCTGCGTTGTAGCTCGCGAGCGCGTAGTCCATACGCCCGTTGAAGCGGGCGAGCATGTCTTTCAAATAGCGCGTACCGTAGCGGATGTTGATCTCCGGATTGTAGAGCTCGCGGGTGCTGTAGCGGCGGCGCTCCTGTCTAGCGACCTGGCGTCCGGTAGCCGGGATGAGCTGCATCAGGCCGCGAGCACCGGCCCGTGAGCGGACGCGAGGATTGAACGTGGATTCCTGGCGAATGAGCGCGGCTACCAGAAAGGGGTCGAGACCGCGCGCCTTCGCGTAGTGCTCAACGTGCTCGCGATACGGAAGAGGATAAAAGAGCTTCCACACGGCACGCGGCAGCAAGTCGCCCGTCGCGGATACGTGAAACGGGAACGCCTCGCGAATCGTAATAATCGTTTGAAGCGGCCGTCCTTCGCTGTAGTGGATCCAGGCCGCCATCATGAGAAAGGCGGCATCGTCCCACTCGGGCCGCTCGCCATCTACTGCGGCCTCGGCATCCTCGAGCGCTCTTTGCGGAAGACCAACCGCCAGAAGCTCAGCAATTCGTTGCTGACGCTCGACGCGTTGAACGCTCATGGCGCCTGAAAGATCGACCCCTTTCCGCGCTTCCTCGATCGTCGCGATTGAGCTTCGCCGCCCCTGCATTTCAGAGAGATGTTCCAGCGCGCGCCGGCCATAGTAGCTATTCTGGTAGCCGAGCATGACCTGACGGTACAACGCGTCCGCGCGTTCGAGCTCTCCGGCTTGCTGATAAGAACGTCCAGCCCAGTAGAGAAGACGCGCAAGCCCGCCCGCCCACGGCCGTTCGCGCGCGGTATCCTCGAAGCCGCGCCCCGCCTCCTCGAAACGGCCACCGCGGTAGGCGTTCCAGTGGACGTGCCATCGCGCGTCGAGCCTATGCTCTCCCTGGGGAAACTGCTTGATGACTTGGTTGAAGCGGGCGAGCGCCTCGTCAGGCTCGTCGTTCGATGCGTGGTGGTCCGCGAGCCGCATCAACGCCGACGCCGTCCACTTGCTTCGGGGAAAGCGCGTCTCGAGCTCCGAGACACGCGCGCACTGGGTCTTCCGGCGTCGAAGTCGCCGTGCAACTTGTGCTCGATAGTAGAGCGCCTCAGGCTCGAGCTCGTCGCTCGTGACACGTTTGAAATTCGCGACCGACGCGGTGAGCCGACGCCGTCGATACTCACTAATCGCCATCCGCAGCCGGACGAGATCGACATCAGCAACTTCGCGGTAGCGCTGCAGCAAGGACGCGTAGCCATTATAGGCATCGCGATAGCGCCCCTGCTCCATGAAAATCCCAGCGCGTTTCATACCGAGCTCGTAGTAACGAGCCGGCTCGACTTCGGGAACTTTGCTGCGCAGACCCGTCAGGCGGCGGCCGCCATTGTTCGCGCGCTTGTGCCGCGGAAGCTCGTAATAGAGCGTCTCGAGCACATCGACAGCGTCCTGATGCCGGCTGAGGCCGATGAAGAGCTTCGACAACTCATCGATCGCGTCCCCGCGCGCCGCGTCATCGGCGCTTTGGGTCACCGGTCCGAGTTTCCGAATGGCTTCCTCGCGCTCACCCGTTGCTCTCAAAACCCGGGCGTAACGAAGGCGCACCTCGTCCATCAAAGGGAAATCCGGATGGGAAGATTCGAGCGCGGCGAGTGCGGTGAGCGCCTCCCCGGGCTTCGAGGTTTCGAGCTCTCGCGCTACGTAGAAGAGCGCAAAGCCGTCGAGCTCGGTAGCATCAATCTCCGGCCTGCGGAACGACGCCACGGCCGGAGCGATCCGCTTCCTCTCGAGCTGGTGGACCCCCAAGGCAAAAGCGGCGAGACCGCGTGTGCGCAGGGACCGGCTAGGGTCGTTCGAGAGCTCTTCGAGCCGGGCGGACTTCTCGTTGCGAGGCGTGCTACTTAATAATGTTGAGACTTGCAAGAGCGCCGGGCCCGGGTCACGAAACGGCGCCCACGGAAGCTCGATGGGAGCGAGCGCCTCGGGCTTTGATGGGGGAGAAGACGTCGGGGGCTGGGCAGCGAGCAGACCGAAAAGAACGCTAGCGAACACGAGGAAGAAGACCGGAGCCAAGACCTTCCCCGACTCTAGATACATCGGATTCCCCACGCCCCTTTCTTTGTTTGGACGGCCGAATCCGCCGGCCTCCCCCGAATTATATTCTTCGATTGTAGCAAACGGACGGTCAAAAGCGTCCAAAGCAGAGGACGAAAACGGCTAAAGTGTGCTCGGACAGGCGATTAGCCTGCTGGCAACCCCTGTCCCATCAGTCCGGAGTCGCCATCAGCGAGGATGCGGATGATCTCATCGTTGAAATAGGTCGATTGAGAGCGCACCGGCTCTGGGACGCGTTCTTTGTAGAGCTGCCGGCTGCGCTCGATATCATCTCTGAGCAGCCTGTAGATACCACGCTGTGAGCGCCCCTCTGTAACCTTCGCTTCGTTGTACAACTTGATCTCGGAAACCAAGAGGCGCGCGAACCGCATGGCCTCTTCGTGCTTCTTGCGTGTATCCGAGTCCATCGAGTCCAAGTCGGGCGCCGCGGTGGCGGGAGGGGCGGTGGTTGGCGGGGCCTCCGTCGCGGGCTTGAGAGCAGCGATATCCGCACTGTTGAACATTACCGTCCCGGACGAGTCAGGAACGGCGGGCGCAGGAACCGCGGGCGCTTCAGTTATCGGCGGGGCAGGCTGAGGCGCCGGGTCTGCCGCCGGCGCCACGGGCTCGCCGGGCTTCAGAACAGCTTTCTGAGCGCTCAGAGCATCGAGCAGTTTCGAGGAATAAGCGGTGAGGATCTCGAGCGCTTCCGTTTTGTTGAGTGGATCGGGTCCATCACCGCTATCGGCATAGACGATCGCAGCGATTCGATCGTGCAAGACGAGGGGCGTTGCAAAGATGGATGAAGGCAATACGTTACCGACACGTGAGAGCAGTTGGATATTGTCCGGGTGCTTGTTGCTCTCACCAACAAAGGACGAACGCGAATTGATGACATCGCTGAACACGGTATTGGCCGAAGTGGGAACCGAGATGCGCTTGATGCCGTCGTCGTTGAAGCCGGGACTGTCGTTGAAGCCACGGCCATTCCAACCAATGCAAGAGCCCCCTTTGAGAATGAAAAGCGCGACGCGCGGGGCGAACTGAGCTAGCTCCGCGAGAAGAAGCGTCAACACCTCGGGCCGCGACGTGCCTTCGTCGATCTTCGTGAGCGACCGGCGCACGGCCTTGAGCGAACCCCCTCCTCGGTTGCCACCACCACCGCCGCCGCCCAAGCTCGAGACCTCGCGCACGAACTCGAGAATGCGTTCCTCGTCGATGTTCTCCTCATACTTCGACATCTGGTCTTGAAGAACATCGAGTTTCTTGAGGAGATCGTCTTGAAGACTGGAGACCTCCTTGCGGAGATCATTCGACCACGTCGAAACGAGCGAATGAAATACCGCTAGCGATTTGGCGCGAAGCTGATCGTCACTCATCCGGAGCTGTCGATGTAAGTCCTGCTAAGAGAACCATCTATGGCCGAAAACGACGGTATGAATCTGTCCCTACAATCGGTAAATCATTATGTGTCCTACTTCCACATGAGTCAACACGAACAAAGACGTTGCGCCATACAAGCGCCCGAAGCCGCCTCCTTGCCAGAAACCGGCAATCGGACTAAAATACATGTGAAGAAGAACTTAAGGGGGCGCCCTGGGTTCGACGGAGATAATTGATTTCGAGGTGGCATGCCGAGCTCCCATCCCTCGTTAAACGGTGGGGAAACACACAATTGCTGACCAAGAGTTAGCTTTAGCCGCGTAAGCCGGCTACGTTCTCCCGGGTTTCGCCCGCCGTGCTCGGGAAGAACGTCATTCAGGTGGGCTAGCCGGACATTCGCCCCGCGTGTCTAGCGAAACTTAGGGGATAACTTTCATCAGGTCCTTGCCAGCTCCTAACTGATCGAAAGTGAAGCTCAATGGGAACTGGACACGCATGTAGAGGCCTCGGAAGAAGATCTTCGGACGCGGGTTCGATTCCCGCCGCCTCCACTTTTCGCGGCGAAGCCGCGTTCACAACGCCGACGGCCGTACCGTCACCATTGACGAGGAGCTGCTCCCCAAAGCCAAGGAGCACGCGCGGTCTCGTGGCGTTTCCTTATCGCAGCTCATCGAGCAGGCACTGCGCGACTTGAGCGAGGTCGAAGCCCCCTCCTTCTCCGAGCATTGGAGGGGAAAGCTTCGCACATCCGCCCGCCGCGACGAGCGCTATAGTCGCCTCGCTGAGAAGTACCTATGAAAGTTCTCCTCGACACCGATTTCCTCGTCGACGTGGCGCTCGATCGAACGCCTCACGCCGAGTCCGCCTCAGCGCTTGTCGATGCGCTCGAGCGGCGCCCAGGAACCGGTTTCATCGCGTGGCACTCCATCTCGAACTTCTACTACCTAGTGGCGCCGAGCCGAGGTAAGGCTAGCGCTCGAACCTTTCTGCTGGACCTCACCAAGTTCGTCAACGTGTCCGCTACAACAACGGATAGCCTACGTTTCGCAGGTGGGCTCAACATGAATGACTTCGAGAACGCTCTGCAGGTCGCCGCCGCGCTAGCCTGCAGCGCCGACTTCATCGCGACGAGGAATCTACGCGATTATGCGAAAGCACCGGTCAAAGCCTTTGCTCCGGGTGTAGCTTTGAAGCAACTCTTTTAGTTTAGTCCAGTTCGAATTCTTTGCGTCCGTGTCCACCAGCCTTCGCCCGAGGCGGTAAACCGTTGGCTTCGGCTAGGTAAACCTCACAAACCCTAATACGGGGCACTGCGAAGGCTGTCTCGCCATAGCGCGGCTCGTCTCCCCCGTGGGGCGGAGCCGAAGCGCGACGGAGGACCTCATTCCGCAATCTGAAGCTCACCACTCGCGGTGTGGGAGCTTTATCGCACCGAATTCGCTCGCTACTGGCGGAGCCGTATCAGCGCAGCCCTGGCGAACACGCCTCTTGAACGCTCGTTTCTCAGCCGGAGGTTTCGACTGGCAAGCTGAAATGAACGGTCGCGCCTCGGTCAGGGTTGTTCTCCGCCCAGACCTTGCCTCCGTGGGCTTCCACGATCGAGCGCGTGACCGCGAGTCCCATCCCCATTCCTTCCGACTTCGTCGTGCGAAACAGTTTGAACAACTCATCGATGTCTGCCTCGGTGAAACCCGTGCCTTCGTCCCGAACAGAGACGGGCATCGCGGTGTCGTCACCCGCCGTGCTCAGCGCGCGAGTGATACTCTTTGGCGCGGAGCTCATTGCGGTGCGGCGCGAATAAGGCGTCCGCGCCCGGACGATGGCAGACGTCGGGTCCAGCGCTGCCGCTGCCACAACCAGATCGCCACGACGATACGGAAGGGCACCGTCACCCAGACGCCGCCGACCAGGGCAAACACCTGGGCCAGGACCACGAAAGGCGCCCACTCCCGCGCAGCCATCAAGCCACGCCAGGAATCATCCAGCTCCTGCACCAGCGGCGCGGTACCCGGCACGGCGACAGCGACCCCGGGGGGGTGGCGGCGACGCCCGGTCGTTCGTACACTAGTGCTTCATCGGACCCGAGATGACCGCTGATCAAGTATTCCTCTTCGCCCTGCTCGTTGCGCTCTTCGCTCTGCTCCTCTGGGGGCGGGTGAGGTACGACGTGGTCGCGCTCGGCGCCTACGTCGGGGTGTCATCCCTTAGGGCCCGCGAAAAAAAATAACTCCAGTCGAATAGGCGTAACCGTGCCTCGGTCAGGCTGCGAGGTTGCCAGTGCAAAGGAATTCCTGCAGACGTTCTTGCAGGAATTTCTGAAACTATTCTTCCCGGATATAGAAGTCGCGCGCTTTGTTGTAATCGGCGACCTGATAGGAGATGTGATCGAGTGCAATGGTCGTGAATCCTCCTGCCGCATGCGCGTCTCCCGCCGAAAGTCCGGCAGCGGTGCTGGCCGCGAGAGCCACGCTTTGGATGAGCTGGCGCCTTGTCACGTGTCCTTTTTCGTAGTCCTCGAGCAACCGAGAAATGATCGTTTCCATCAAACCTCCTCGCGGATGGTGATTGGCCATTCTACGACAACCGGGTCCGAGCGGTTTTTTTTCGCTGCGGGTTAAGATAGCGCCCCGGGGCGTAGCGAATCGAGAGGCAAAATATGAAACAGAAGACAATTACCGGACACATCGTTCTTTTCGTCCTGCTCACCTTCGCCGGCACGCTGGCGGCGATGGCGCAGCCATCGACCATCGAGGACAAGGTATCGGGCATGGAGAAGCTCGACGGGTTCGTTCCCCTCTACTGGGACGAGCTTACCGGCAAGCTTTGGATGGAGCTTTCTCGCTTCGATACCGAGATCCTTTACGCCAACGGGCTCACCGCCGGTCTCGGCTCGAACGACATCGGGCTCGACCGCGGCCAGAACGGGGGCAGCCGGATCGTGCGCTTCGAGCGCATCGGCCCGAAGATCCTCATGGTCCAGCCCAATTACAACTTCCGCGCTTCGAGCGACAATCCGGCTGAGCGGCGTGCGGTCGCCGACGCTTTCGCGCGGTCGGTTCTTTGGGGTTTCACGAGCGAGGCCGAGACCGGAGAACGCGTGCTGGTCGACGCCACCGATTTTTTCCTACGCGATGCCACTAACGCGGCTACGCGACTGCGCCCGGGCAACTATCGCGTCGACAAGAGCCGCAGCGCCATCCATCTGCCGCAAACCAAGGCCTTTCCGAAGAACACCGAAATCGACGTTATTCTCACATTCGCTAGAGGGATCGCGACGACGAGTCGCGGCGGTGCGCGCGGCCCAACCGAGGGACCGAGCAGGGTCGGCAACAATATTAGTACGGCTGCCAGAGGCGGCGGTCGCAGAGGCGGGCTGTTCACGGGAACGGTCGCGAGCGTCTCGCCAGCCGCCGACTCCGTGACGCTTCGACAGCATCACTCCTTCGTCGAGCTCCCCGGGCCAGGCCACACCACACGCAAAACGGAGCCTCGCGACGGCTATGGCGGCATGCTCTTTCAGGACTATGCCGTCGCTCTCGGTGAGTCGATGAGCCAACGCTTGATTCGCCGCCACCGACTTCAGAAGGTCGACCCTTCGGCAGAGATCAGCGACGTCGTCGAGCCCATTGTCTACTACCTCGACCCGGGCACACCGGAGCCGATGCGCTCGGCGCTTCTCGAAGGCGGTAATTGGTGGAAACAAGCTTTCGAGGCCGCGGGTTTTCGCAACGCTTTCAGAGTCGAGGTGCTTCCCAACGGCACCGATCCGATGGATCTCCGCTACAACGTGATCAATTGGGTCCACCGCTCGACGCGCGGCTGGAGCTCCGGCTCGACGGTCACCGATCCTCGGACGGGCGAGATCATTCGCGCTGTGGTGACCTTGGGCTCACTCCGGGTCCGCCAGGACTATCGGATTTTCGAAGGGCTGCTCTCGCCTTACGAAACGGGTACCGAGAACCCACCCATCCTCGCCGAGACGGCGCTCGCGCGTTTGCGCCAGCTGTCCGCGCACGAGGTCGGACACACGCTCGGCCTCTCCCACAACTACTACGACAGCTCGAAGGGGCGGATCTCCGTCATGGACTACCCGCACCCGCTCGAGATCTTGCGGCCCGACGGCACCATCGATCTCTCCGACGCTTACGACGTGGGCATCGGCGAGTGGGACAAAGTCGCGATTAATTATGGCTACCAGCATTTTCCCGACGGCGTCGACGAGGAAGAGGCTCTCGGCAGCATCTTGAACGACGCGTGGAAGCGGGACATCATTTTCATGTCCAACCAAGACATGGCGGTGAGCCCCAAATCCGATTGGTGGAACAACGGAGCCGATGTCGTCGACGAGCTCTCACGACTGATGAAAGTGCGGCGCTCGGCGCTCGACCGGATGGGCGAGCACACGATCAAGAAGGACATGCCCATGGCCATGATCGAAGAAGCGCTCGTCCCGATTTACCTTTACCACCGCTGGGCAGTGCAGGCGGCGTCTTCCGTACTCGGAGGTCAGGACTACATCTATTCGATCCGCGGCGACGGGCGTGTGCCGTTCACGCGGCCCTCGGCCGAGCGTCAGCGGGCTGCGCTCGAAGCACTTGCCGCCACGCTGAAACCGGCGGAGCTCGCCGTGCCGAAGGCGGTGATCGACTTGTTGCCGCCGCGTCCCGCTGGGTTCGGCTCACACCGCGAGCTCTTTCCACGCAGCACAGGGTCCTCGTTCGACGTCCTGGCACCGCCGGCCATCGCGTCCGACATAACCATCGGTTTCGTGCTCGAGCCCGATCGTGCCGCGCGGATCGTGGGCCAGCACGCGATCGATCCAACGCTGCCCGGGCTCGAAGAGGTGATCGACCGGATAGCCGAGGCGACTTTCGGAGGCAAGGCGACGAACGCTTACGAGGAGGAGATCCTTCGTGCTTCTCAGCGCGTGCTTGCCGACCGACTCATGTGGCTCGCCGGCCGCGCGCCACTCGCGCAAGTCCGCGCCATCGCGTTTCTCAGGCTTCAGAAGCTCCACGAGAAGCTCGAGGGTAGCTCGGCTGCGAAAGAGGCAACCCACGCCCACCATCTCTTGCTCGCGAGCGATATCAGCCGCTTCATGGAGCGTCCGTCGGAATCCATAGCACCCGTCTACACGTTGACGGCCCCTCCCGGGGCCCCCATTGGAGGGGATATTGGAATGGATTGGCTGTCACCGGTGCTGTGGCGCTGCATGTCGGAGGAGTACACACGTTAGAGATTCGCGCGCGTCCTGGATAGGACCGCGCGGCCAATGGCTCTGAGAAAGGATACGTCGATGATGCTCGGTCGCATTCATGGGACGTCGTACCTCCGAGCGAAAGTGAGGCGATTGCCTTGGCGGTGAACATAGCATGCCCGTCGGGCAAAAGTCTTGCGACTCGCCTGCGGACCCGAATTCTTCCCTCGGCGGTGGCGGATCGAGCGTCCTCCACGTATGATCGCGCCCAGCCGCTTGCCATCATGTACCTGATGGCCTGCGATGGCGCTGAACTGAGTTCAAGATGACTGAAACCGATGGGTTAAAAAGAGAAATTGGAGTCTGGGGCCTGGTCTCAAGTTCCATCAACATCGTCGTCGGTGCAGGTATTGTTGTGTTGCCCGCAATTGTCGCCGAGCAATTGGGAACAGCTAGTGTCCTGCCTACGCCATATGCGGCGTTCTCATCGTTCTCATCATGCTCTGCTTCGCCGAAATCGGCAGCAAAATCATTGTCACCGGCGGGGCCTATGCTTATGTCGAGGTGGCTTTTGGCAAATATGCCCGCTTCCTCACCACGAACATCTTCATTTTCGGCGGTGCAATCATGGCCAACGCGGCTGTTGCCAACGCATTAGCCGACACCCTCGCGTACTTCTTTCCTGTTTTCAAAACTCAAGCGATACGCGTGCTGCTCTTCGTGACCATGTTTGCCGGTTTTGCCTACCTGAACATCAGAGGTGTCAAGAAAGGCATGTTTCTGGTCAAGTTCAACACCATCGCCAAATTGACTCCGCTACTTTTCATCATCCTTTTTGGATGGCTGTCCTTCTCGCCCGCAAATTTCTCCTGGACATCCACGCCTTCGCTAGTAGACTTCGGTGAGGTATGTCTGATTTTGCTTTTTACATTCGTGGGAATAGAGACGGGGTTGAACGTCAGCGGGGAAATCAAGAACCCGCAAAAGACCATTCCGAAGGGCATCATGTTGAGCGCGTTCACCGTTGTGCTGTTATACACGCTCATTCAAATGACGGCGCAAGGCGTGCTTGGTGAGACGTTGCCCAATTTCAAGGATGCTCCGCACGCCGAAGTCGGCAGAGCGATGATCGGTCCGCTGGGCGCGACCCTTGTCGTTATCGGCGCATGCTTTTCGATGTTTGGCAATCTGAGTGGTTTTGCCCTCAACATGCCCAGAATCATTTTCGCGGCAGCAAGGGATGAGGTCATCCCGCCAAAGAGTCTCGCCAACATCCACGCCCGTTACTCGACACCCCATGTCGCGATCACGAGCTACGCGGCGCTCGCATGCTTTTTTGCCTGCACCGGGGAGTTTAGGCAGCTTGCGATGCTCGCGAGCGCTTCCTTCTTGTTGATTTACCTGGGGGTCATTCTCGCGGTCATCAAATACAGGATGACCAAACAGGACGAAGCGGGAGCCTACAAGATGCCCGGAGGGTATCTCGTACCTTCCGCGTCCCTGATTGCCGTTGTGTGGTTCTTGTCGAACTTGCCATCCAACGAGCTCAGTGCAATGGCTATTTTTCTTGCACTTCTGACGATGTTCTATTTGACGATGAACGTCTGGCGCAGAAAGCACGCCTGACATGCTATTTGGGCACCTCGGTTGTCATCGCAGCGTAAGAGGATCTTTTGAATGCAATATTTGACGAGAGCTGATTTCGATGTGGCTCGCAAGAATGCGGCGCCGCACATCCATCGTACGCCCGTCCTCCACTCTTCCACTTTGAGTGAGATGACGGGCGCCGACGTCTACTTGAAGGCCGAAATGTTTCAGAAAGCCGGGTCGTATAAAGTCCGCGGCCCTTTGAACGTATTGGCTCACATGTCCAGCGAAGATCGGGAACGTGGGCTGATCTGCTCGTCAGCCGGCAATCATGCTCAAGGTGTCGCCCGGGCCGCGAGAGAATATGGCGTCAAGGCGACAGTGGTGATGGCCCATGGGGCGCCCGAAGCCAAGATACAGGCCACCCGCTCCTACGGCGCCGAAGTCGTGATGCACGGAAAAGTTTGGGATGATGCCTATGCGCATTCCCTCGTGCTTCAGAAAGAACACAACCTCACCTATATCCACCCATTCGACAACCCCCTGCTAGTCGCCGGCCAGGGCGGCGTGGGATACGAGACGATTGAAGATGTGCCTGACCTCGATATGCTCATCGTGCCTATCGGCGGCGGCGGCTTGATTTCAGGCTGCGCTCAGATCGTCAAATTGATCAAGCCGGACATCAAGGTCATCGGTGTCGAAATGGCTTTGGCGCCCGCGATGAAGCGCAGCATCGAAGCGGGAAGACTCGTTACGCTCGATAGCGTTCCGATTATTATCGACGGTCTCGCGGTCAAAACCGTCGGCGAGTACACTTTCGAAATTTGCAAGGTGTTCGTTGATGACATCGTCACCGTCGACGAAAAAGAGATCTTCGCGGCCATTCCGTGGATTATGGAAAGATGCAAACTCGTGGCCGAAGGAGCGGCGGCTTCGACGGTCGCTGCCTTGCTGACGGAAACCATCCGGCCCGCGGCAGGTAGCAAAGTGGCCTGTGTCCTGAGTGGTGGGAACCTGAATCTATCTGCTCTGCAAGATATGACGTGGAACTAGGATCATCAACTGAAAAATGACTCGGAACCTACGCGACTTCGAAGCGCTCACCTTCGACTGTTACGGCACACTCATCGACTGGGAAAGCGGCATCTGGGATGCCTTTCAGCCGGTTCTGGCCGCGAATCAAAGAAACGATGTTACCCGAGCGCTTGCCCTGTCGACGTTTGCACAACTCGAGAACGAGCAGGAATCCGCGACGCCAGGATTGCTTTACGCAGAGCTATTGTCGCGGGTTCACGCCATCTTGACGGAAGCGCTCGATCTCGAGAGCACGAAAGAGCTGGATACGGATTTCGGAAACTCTGTGCCCCATTGGCCCGCTTTCGCCGACACGGCCGAAGCGCTTCGCTATCTCAAAACGCGCTACAAGCTGGTCATCCTCTCGAACGTGCATCGTGAAGGCCTAGCCGCATCCAACCGCAAGCTCGGCGTCTCGTTCGACGCGATCTACACGGCCGAGGATATCGGCGCCTATAAGCCGTCTCCAGCGAATTTCGAGTACATGCTTTCGCATTTGCAAGAGGAGCACGGAATCGAGACATCGAAGATCCTTCATACGGCGCAAAGCCTTTTTCACGATCATGTCCCAGCCAAAGCATGCGGTCTCGCGAATGCCTGGATCGATCGCCAAGGCCTGTCACAGGGAGGCAGTTGGGGCGCCACGGCCGAAGTGCGCGAGCGCCCGCAGACGGATTTCGTCTTTGCTTCGATGGAGGAAATGGCGGAGGCCGTGAAGGTGGACAGCCGCGGCTAGGGGCGCGTCTCGAGAGACGAGAGGAAAGCTTCAACACTCGTCTCCCACTTCGCGACCGTGGCCTCGGGGCCGAGCACGCGAAGATACCAGGGTCCACCATTGCCCTCGATGACGGCGGCAATCATGCGGTGCTCTGTCCGATGGTGACGCTCGGTCGCGCCCGGACGGACGGAAGCGATATAGGTGCCGCGCATGTCGGCGATGGTCAGCCGAAGGCCGTTTACTTCCAGCTTGGTGACGCTCGCGTGGTCCAACGTGGCGGAACCGTCAGGCTGCTCGAACTGACCGAGCCATCGCGCGAGGTTCGCTTCGACGCCGCCGCCTTGGCCGAGGCCGAAGAAAAAAATCACCACCTCCGCCCCTTCGTCCTCGCCGTCGCCCGGAAGCGTCCATTGCGCGATGCGCATGCGAGAGCTCGTCTGCGCGGGTTCCCAGCCGTCGGGGACGTCATGAACGAGACCAGGTGGGAGCAGGACGGTCGCAAGCAAGAGCGACATGAACATCATGGCAGCCTCCGCCCAGGTGTCCACGGGGCGCCCGCGGCTTCGAGCTCGGCCTCGAGCGTGGGAAGATCGGTTGTCAGAAGCGTCGAGAGCTCGACGCTCAACTCATCGAAGGCATCCTGCGCGATGTCGATGCTCTGCGTTTGAGTCGTCGTCGGTGCTTGGCGTGTGTCCCAGTGACCGCCGGCTACGCGCCCGACCCGCCCGAGAATCGAAGGCACGGAGGATTCGTTCAGACGCCCGCGGATGCGGTCGCCCATAAGAAGCAGCCTCGCGTCGCCGAGACGACTCTCGATCGCATCGAGGCGCGCGTAAAGCGTCAGCTCGGCTCGCGGCGTCTCTTTTAGCGCGGCGCGCATATAGCGCAGTCGTTCTTCGGCGCGCCGAACTTCCGCCGCGGCTCCCTGAGCCCTTCGCAATAGCTCGCTCGTGCGGCGCTGAAACCCGGTCACGTCATCGTAATCCGGCACCGGCAAGACCGTCCCCGGGACGAGCTTCACCTCGAATTCCTGAGGCTCGCCCAACGGGGTGACGCCGTCCGCACTCACGAGCGCCATCTCCACGCGGTATCGTCCGGGCGGCGCGAGAGGACCTTGCGGGGGTGTCACCCAAGGCGGCGTGAAGCCCGGCGTCGACAGATCGATCGCGTTAGGCGCCGGAAGCCGAAGGTCCCAGTTGACGCGATGGATGCCGGCGCCCGCGGGGCCTTCGAGACGGCGCACGGCGCGGCCTTCGGCGTCCCGAATCATGAGCAACACTTGCGCGTCATGCTCGAGCGCTTCGGCGCGGAGCGGCTCCCAGCCCGGAACGGGCACGTTCTCACCGCTCTCGCGAAGCTCAGTCTCCGTCTCGCGCCGCTCTTCCTTCGCGCTCTGGTGCTCGTTCTTCAGGTAGTAGGTGATGAGCGCTCCAAAGGGCGGGTTCGGCGCGGTGAAGTCGTCACTTCCTAGCGTCGGTTTGCCGCGCGCTTGCATCGGCGTCAAGGCAACGTAGGACCACGTGTCGCGAACGGGAAACAGCACCGCGTCGTTCTCGAGAGCACCGTTTCCGATCGCACGCAGCGACGTATAGTCGTCGAGCACGTAAAAGCCGCGCCCGAACGAGGCGGCAACGAGATCGTTTTCTCGCCGCTGGATCTCAATGTCACGAAACGAGATCGTGGGCACGCCGCCCGTGAGCTCGACCCAATGCGCGCCGCCATCCGGCGAGAAGTACAGCCCGTACTCCGCCCCCAAGAACAGTAGATCCGCCGCCACGTGATCTTGCTCGAGCGCCCACGCGATCTCGTTCTCCGGCAAATCGCCGGTAATCGAGCCCCACGTGCGTCCGCTATCCGCGCTCGCGAAAACATGAGCGGCAAAATCACCCGTTTTGTGCGCATCGATGACGACGTAGACCGCATCCGGATCGTGGAGTGACGCTTGAATATCGTTGACGAAAGAAAGCTCCGGCACGCCGGGAACGTCCGCTATCCGCCACGCGCCGCCGCCGTCCTCGCTCACTTGAATCCTCCCGTCATCAGTGCCGACATAGAGGAGTCCTTCGACCAAGGGCGATTCGGAGACCGTCGTGATGGTGCCGTAAAGCGACATGGCGCCATTGTCGTAGAGCGCATCGACGCTCCATACGCGACCCATCATTTCCAGCTCGTAGCGATTGCGATCGTGCGTGAGATCGCCGCTCACCGCCGTCCACCCATTCCCGCGATCGTCGCTGCGCCAGAGCCGCTGAGAGCCAAAATAAAGGCGCGAGCTCGCGTGCGGGCTCACGATTATCGGCGCATCCCAGTTGAAGCGCTCGGGCGGATCTCCTTCGGCCGGCATCGGCTGGATGTCGATGAGCTCGTGACTCCGCCGATCGTAGCGCTGCATCCGTCCGCCCTGCGTTTGCATATAAACGAGATCCGGCTCCGTGGGGTCAAAGGCGGTGTCGTAGCCGTCGGCGCCGAGAGGCACGTACCAGTCTTGATTGCGGATGCCTTCGATGTTGTTCGTCCGCGAAGGACCGATAAGCGTTCCCTCATCCTGCGCGCCTCCGACAATGTTGTAGAACGGCTCTGCCGTATCGAGCGCGAGCTTGTAGAACTGAGAGATGGGCATGTTCGGAAAATGTCGCCAGTTCACACCATCATCGAAACTTTCGTAGAGACCCGCATCGGTGCCTGCCAGTAGGTGCTTCGGATCGCCCGGATCGATCACGAACGCGTGGTTGTCGCTATGCTTCTCCCTCCCGGTGCCGAGGAAATCGAAAGTCGCCCCCCCGTCATCGGTAATGTGAATAAAAACGTCCATCTGATAGACACGGTCGACGTCGTGCGGGGAGGCTTCGATCTCCTGGTAATAATGAGGTCCGGTGCCGCCGGAGATATAGCCGTTTCGCCGCACCCACTTCTCGCCGCGATCAAGTGAGCGGTAGAAGCCGCGCTCGTCCTCGTCAGCTTCGATCGTCGCGTAAATAACGTCCGGATTCGCGGGCGAGACCGCGATGCCGATCTTTCCCGTATCGCCTTTGGGAAGGCCGCCCGAAAGAAGGCGCCAACTCTCGCCGCCATCGGTCGACTTATGGATTCCCGAGCCCGGCCCTCCGGCCAAAAGCGACCAGATGTGGCGCCGCCTCTGATACGACGCCGCATAGAGCACATCCGGATTACGCGGATCGAGCTCGACATCGGTCACGCCCGTATCGGCATCGATCACGAGCGAGGGCGTCCAAGTAGCACCGCCATCGGATGTCTTGTAGAGGCCGCGCTCGCCGCCGGACGCCCATAGAGGCCCTTCGGCCGCGACATAGACGACGTTGCCGTCGCGCGGGTCGATGACGATCTTGCCAATGTGCTCTGAGGCTTCGAGTCCGACGCTCTCCCACGAAGCACCTCCATCGAGACTCTTGTAGACGCCGTTCCCCCACCCGACGTGCCGGCCGCTCACGTTCTCGCCCGTCCCCACCCAAACGATGTCAGGGTTTTGGGGGTCGAGGCTCACGCATCCAATGGAGTAGACCGACTGGTCGTCGAAGATTGGAGTCCAAGTGATCCCCGCATTCGCGGTTTTCCACAGACCGCCCGACCCGACGGCAACGTACCAGGTCGACCGATGTCGCGGATGTACGGCAATGTCGGCGATGCGTCCGCCCATGAGCGCTGGGCCGATGGCTCTGAGCGTAAGCCCCTGGACCGCGTCCGAGGTGATGGTAGCGTCATCGTCGGCTTCGGCGCTCGCGGTCGCGGCGAGCAACGAGACGAGAAATAAGATGAACGTGCGGGCCATAGTCTCCCTTCAGTCTCGCGTGAGTGTTCGATACGCGCGGTCGATAAGGCGCACGGGATCCCCTTTGGCTTCGTCCCACTCCGCCGTGGTCGGACGGAGTTTATCACGTCGCCTGGGAGGCCAACCCACGGCGCGGATGTGCCGCCCAGGATCTCGGAGTAACAGCGAAGGAGTAGGATTGAGCGACTGGGATGTCGCACGGCGCTCGCAGCGCGAGACCCTTACAGCGCCTCGAACACGACGAAGTACTGCACGGGCAAGAAGTCGTGCTCCTCGACGAGACGGAAGCCGGCCGCGGTCACCTCTTCGATGAGCGCTTTTTTGGCGATGCGCATTTGTCGAGACGGCCCCTGGTCGAGCTCGATGTCCTTGTAGAAATCCACGATAGCGAGTCGACCGCCGGGTCGCATGTCCCGAGCCAGAATCTTGTAGTACTCTCCGCGCGCGCCGATGTGGTGGATCGTGTTGCAGATGAAGAAGAGGTCGATCGAGCTCGGTGCCAGTGAAGGGCTCGTCGACGCCATCACCGGAACGATGTTCGGCTGGCTGTCTTTCTGCGCGCGCTCGGCGATATATTTCAGCATGTTCGGCTCGAGATCGACGGCGTAAGCAATGCCCGTGTCACCGACTGCCTTCGCGAAGCGGCGCGTGAAGTATCCGGTGTCGGCGACGACGTCGCCGGCGGCCAGGTTCAAAGCCTGCACGACCTCGTCGGGTCTTTGTTGCGCGTCGCGCTCGCTGTTCTCGAATTCCTCCACCCACCGATCGGTGTCCTCGAAAGAGTGCTGGGGATTGTGGTGTTGCTGTGCGTGCTGCGACAGCGCGATGAGTACGATCCATAAAATGTTCATGACTACCTCAACCATAGCGCAGTTTCCGGCTGGCGGGCGAGCCGCTCGTTTCTAGAAAATACCCACCACCATCGTCATGCCCGCCGCAACGAGCGCGACTCCGAGAGCGCGGCCGACAATCTCTCCCCGCGGAACCATCTTTTCGATCAGGACGAACGTCGCAATCGTGGCGACCCACAAGAGATTCATCACACCGGCGACGAACAGAAGTGCCATGAGAACCCAGCAGCAACCCACGCAGTAGGCGCCGTGACGGCCGCCCATGTGGAGCGCTCCCGTGGCTCCGTCTTTCCACTCGGTCATGAAGAAGTGGAGGGGAGAACGGCAGTGTACAAGCAGGCCCGTTTGAGCGGTGTCCATTGAAAGATGCCTGCTGCGATGAGAAGACCACCGCCGAGCAACGGGCTCGGAAACGTTCAGTCTGCGCGGAGCGCGCTCGTCGGATCGACGCGGATTGCCCAATGCGCGGGTAGCGCGCAAGCGAGGGCTGCCACGACGAGAACGAGTGCTATGACGGAGGCGAAGGTCGGAAGATCGAAAGGCTGGACCCCGAAGAGAAGGCTCGACATCGCGCGCGCCAGCAAAAAAGCGGCAACCGCGCCCAGGGCGTTGCCCATAAGCACCGGCTCGAGCCCGCTTCGCAAAATCAGAGCGCTCACCGAGGCGGAGCGGGCGCCAAGCGCCACCCGGATACCGATCTCCCTTACGCGTCTGGTCGTCGAGTACAACACAACGCCGAAAATACCGATGCTTGCGAGCACGAGCGCAACAACCGCCGCGATCGAAAGCAGGACGAGCAAGAAGCGCTCGCGCGCCACGGACGTGGAAACGACGGTCTCGAGTGTCGTAACATCGAAAAGTGGCAGCGAGGGGTCGAGGGCACGAACTCGGTCGCGGACCGCAGCAACGATGGCGTTTGGATCGTGCTCGGTGCGTACCAAGAGATGCACTTGACCCGTCGTATCTTGAAACACGGGCGCATAGAAGCTCGGCTTTTCTTGAAGCGCCACGGTTTCGCGGCGGACGTTCCCGACGATACCCACGATCGTTCGCCACTCCGACGTCGCGTCGGGCGTCTCGTCAAAGGCGATGCGTTTTCCAAGAGGATCTGCCCCTGGAAAATAGCGGTCAGCGAGGGCGTTATTAATGATGACGACGGGCGTCGCTTGCAAATTATCGGCGGCAGAAAAGTCCCTTCCCCGCCGTTCGACCTCAGCGACGGCCACAGCGCGCCCGAGAGAAGTGAGCTGGTAATACCGCCGCCGTGCGTCATCGCTAGGCGTCTCCTCGAGCAAGCCTTCCTGCTCGAGGCGCTCGATGGCGAGATAGAGCGTACCCGTGCTCGACTTCATCGGGCCATCGGTAGCCTCTTCGATCTCTTTGATGATGCCGTAGCCGTGCCGCGGTCGATCGGCCACGGCAACGAGGATTTGAAACGACAATGGTGTGAGGGGCAAAAGGGATTCAACGCTCATGAGATGTCCTCGGCTATATCCTGATGAGCAATATATTGATTATCAAGCTAATCGTCACGCGCCGCGGCCACTCATCGTAGTATGGACCATGGCAGTGAATGCTTGGACTGTGACATTCGCGCTCGTCGCGGCGTCGACGCTAGCGCAGCTTCGTTATGACAAAGAATTTCCGGAGATTGGCTATGCCTCCTCGGCGCCCCGGGACGCGATTGCGCGCTTGCAACAGAGAATCGACGCCGGCGAAGCCCAACTAAAGTTCGAGGCGCCGAACGGCTATCTTGCCTCCATCCTGCGTGAGCTCGACATCGACGTCGACTCGCAGATACTCGTCTTCTCGAAAACCAGCTTTCAAAAAGGCCTCATCGCACCCGAGACACCGCGCGCGATCTACTTCAAAGACGACGTCTATGTCGCCTGGGTTCAGGAAAGCCCGAGTCTCGAGATATCTACGATGGCGCCGGAGCTCGGCGCCGTCTTCTACACGCTCGATCAGGCGCAGAACGTACGTCCCGCGTTCGAGCGCCAGACGTTTCTTTGCCTTCGCTGTCACGATTCTTACTCATTGACCGGAGGCGGTGTTCCGCGCCACATCATGGGCTCGGGCCTTCCCGACGCGAGCGGCCGAGCGGCTTATCACGAAGGGTGGTATCTCACGACCGAGGAGACGCCCATCGACAAACGTTGGGGCGGCTTCTATGTCACCGGCACCCATGGAAGCCAGCCGCATCTCGGCAACGTGTTCGTGAAAGCCGGCTCCGGCCCCGGCGAAGCCGCGAGCGTGGATTTCGCGTCGGGTGCGAATCGGACCGATCTGAGCGAGCTCATCGACACCGGACCCTATCTTGGCGATCACAGCGACATCCTAGCTTTGATGGTCATCGAGCATCAGATAAACGTTCAGAATCTCATCACGCGCGTCAGCTGGCAGGCGCGCTCAGCGTCGACGTCCAAGTCCATGCAGGAGATTGCCGAGCCGCTCGTCGAGGCCATGCTCTTCGCCCACGAAGCAGAGCTCCGAGCACCCATTGCCGGCAGCTCCAACTTTGCCGAGACATTCGTCGAAAAAGGTCCGCGCGATCCCAAAGGCCGATCCCTGCGCGAGCTCGATCTCGCGACACGCCTTTTCCTCTATCCGTGCAGCTACCTCATCTACTCGGAGGCGTTCGACGCGCTACCCGGCGAGGTCAAGACTTACATCTACGAGCGATTCAGGAAAGTTCTCGGGGGCGAGGACACGAGCGAAAACTTCGCTCACCTGTCGGAAGCCGATCGCGCGGCGATACTAGAGATTTTGACGGCGACAAAGACGGCCTTCGGCAAACATTGAGCTCGCCCAACAAATTGTACCCAAGTAGGTGTACAATAAGTGTACCATGTGTATTTAATTGTATAATTTAATGCACTATCGGATCCATCAAAACTATGGAAACAGTGCTTCTAACGGTGGACGAAGTCGCCAGACATCTGAAATGCCACCCGCAAACCGTCCGTCGATGGATCTGGTCGGGCAAGCTGCGGCACGTCAAAGCAGGAGGTCTCGGGCGCGTTCCAGAGAACGCGATCCGACTCCTCCTCGAAGACGGCGCGCGACCTGCGGACGGGAACGATCGAAGAACCGGTGTGGCCGCTCTCCGAGCCACGATGGAAAACTCGAAGGAAAACGTGACCTCTGAGGACGTGGAGGATCTCACTCGCGTGATTAGGGAGGGTGAACAGCCAGCCGAATGGAACTCACCCGTTGACTGATCTGCTCTTGGACGAGCGCCTTGAGCGCTGCTATGGCGGGAAACGCTGCCTCGACACATACCTGGCCAAGCTTCAGTCCGACACAGGTCTGTTCACGTCCGTGGTCGTGGAAGTCGAGGTTCGATTCGGTCGGGCTCGTCTGCCTGCAAGCCATCGCAAGCGCGCATTGGCCACCGCTTTCAAGGCGATCTTGGGGAGTCTCCACGGCGTGCTTGAGACCACGCGCGCCGTCGCTCGAGAATACGGAATCCTGAAGGCGTCACTCTGGGCAACCGGACGGCCCATCGGGGAGAACGACATCTGGATCGCTTCGACGGGCCGCGCGCACGGGCTAGCTGTCTTGAGCAGCGATCCGGACTTTGCTCAGGTCCCAGATCTGCAAGTAGAAAACTGGTCCGAGTGATCTTGGCGGCCCGAGCGCTTTCACCAGCGTCGCCATCGGCTGGGGGAATCCCGCTCTCCCCTCCCCGCAGCTCAGCCGACGGACATTTTTGAAAGCCACGCTTCGGCCCATTGAGGACATCGCAACATCGCGTTTGAGTTAGCATAGGCTTCTTTCCGATCTTCTTTCAGGAGCGTCGCGATGGATCGAAGAGTATTTCTTCAAACTGCGCTGGTTGGCGTAGCGTCTGGATGGTCACGGCGCACAAGCGCGTCACAGCCCCGCGCGAGCGTGGATCGCGAGGAGCTCATCGCGTTCGCTTTTCTATCACCAACCTGTCGGTGATTCGTGAGTAGCGGGATCCATCTCTCGTGGAGCATCGTGATTCCATTCTCCTCCGCGTTGCTGCGGCGAGCGGTTAAACCACCGATGACCGCCGGTCGCGTGATTGGTTTCGGACCAGTACATGCACGGCCAAGACTCGCTGCGCTTGACCGGGAGATTTGAACTTTCGCATGTACTGACGCCGGCCTGAATTGTGACGAAGACCTCGTCCAAGTGCCACGTGTCACCGAGACGACCCTGGCGGCGCTTTAGTCCACGAGCGTATTCCGGCCCGAGCTTGATGCACCAAAGTCCGATAGCTTCAGATCAAACCGTGATGCCGCGCTCGGCGAGTAGATCTTCCACATCTCGAAAGCTCATACAGAATCAGTGGTAGAGCCAGACGGCGTGGCTGATGATTTCGGGTGGAAATCGATGTCCGCGGTAGCTCGGCGACTTGTTATTCATTGGCCCGTTCTGTGAGTCGCCGGCTCAATTTGACGGTACCATCGAGGCTTCCTGGACGCACCAATTCGACGTTCTTTGGACGGTGGCGCCGCAACGAAGGTTGCGTCGAAATGGTTTTACTGAAGCGAATCTGCCCAGTCGCCTTTTTCCAGCCACTGAACGCGCAGCATCTCGAGGAGGACCGAGACTTCGAAAGCGCTCACGTAGTTGTCGAGAAGCATTTACAGAGGCAGCTCGCTCGACGACACGGCAATGCCGATGGACTCCACGGTAAGAGGCGCCGAGAGCGTCGTAAGGTCTTCGTCCGGATAGCGAAACACCGCGAGCTTGCACGCGGGCACGTCGGCGATGAGTGCTTTGATCTCGTTCTTGATGATCATTTGGATCGCTTCGTCGTAGTGCTCCACAGTCACGAGCTTAGCCTTCGCGAGCCTCTTCTTGACATAGGCCTCGCTCGTGGAGTTCCGGAGCGCCGCCACCGTGATACCGGTGCGATTGAAGTCCTGAGCTGTTTCGCCGCCCGCGAGCGCCTGCGATTTCGCGAGAACGGATTTCCCTGACACGATGTAGGACCCCACGAATACCGCGTCGAGACTTCTTGCCGCGGTGATGGGCATCCCCGACATCACGATGTCGATCTCCCCTTTCTTCAAAGCATCAAGAAGATCCGGAAACGCGATCGTCACGAACTCGACTTCGACGCCGAGCGCATCGGCGACTAAATTGGCGAGGTCAGCTTCGAAGCCAATGAGCTCCCCCACTTGCTCTTGACGTTGAAAGGCGCCTGGTCGCCGGACATGCCGATGCGGATCTTCCCGGTAGCGACGATCCGCTCGAGGACCGGAGATTCGGACACCAGCGCACCCGTCGAGAAAACCGCCGCCGCCCAAAGGCTCAACACTAGTCGCTTCGCTGTCATCATCGGGAGATTTCCTTTCCGCTCGAAGAGGCGAGACCATCATACACACGTGTCGGGCGCGCTGCGGTGTAATTAATGTGAACCGGAAGTTAGAGGCTCTGCTCACGGAGTGCCCCGAAAGGCACCAATTAAACGACTTAACAAAGTTTTAACTCTTCTTGAAGGGGGTCGAGCGGCGTAGCGATTGACAAACCTACCCATGGTCGCGGGATAATGGCCACGGAGGGTCTACGCTGCCCCAACCTCAATGCCCTCGTGTGAGCGTTTTCTAGTCGAAATGATAATTTCCACTTTTGGAGTTCCGGTGCCAGACGTGGCGGAAATCAGAGCATGAAAAAGCTCGGCTTCGCGCTTCCCGTAACGGCCGCTCTGTGCCTTGTTTTCTCGACCGACGCCGGCGCAGTTCGAGCCGCCGAGCCCGAGAAAAAAAACCCCACCTCGCCCGCGATGATGGCTCCGGAAGCGATGAACGCGATGGTCGAGGATTACTGCCTCATGTGCCATAGCGACGCGGCGCAGACCGGGGGATTGACGCTCGAATCTTTCGACTTTTCTCGCCCCGAAGAGAATGCCGAGGTCGCCGAAAAGATCATCCGCAAGCTTCGCCTCGGGATGATGCCGCCGCCAATAGCGCCGCAACCCGAGACCGCGTATAGGCAAGCCTTCGCTTTGTCCCTCGAAACAGGCATCGACCGCTATGCTTTAGTCCATCCGACCCCCGGGCGCAGAACGTTCCAAAGACTCAACCGCTCCGAATATGCACGCGCGGTTCGAGACATGCTTGCGCTCGAGGTCGACGTATCGGCGTTCTTGCCACCCGAGACGATCAGCCATGGCTTCGACAACATCGCCGACGTGCAAAAGATGTCGGCTACGCTCATGGAGGGCTATTTGCGCGCGGCGGCCCGGATCAGCCGCGACGCCGTAGGCGATCCGCTCGCGAGCGCTACCGAAGAGACCTACAAGGTTTCGAGACGCGAATCACAAGTCGAGCATGTTCCGGGAGCGCCGATGGGAACCCGCGGCGGGCTTTCTGTCGTGCACAACTTTCCCGCGGATGGCGACTACATCTTCAAAGCTCAGCTCCATAGCACGCCGACAGGCTTTCTCTATGGTTTGACGGCCGGTGACAACGAGCAGCTCGAAGTTTCCGTGAACGGCGTGCGGGTAGCCCTTATCGACATCGACCCGTTGATACACGAATCGGATCTCAACGGCGTGGTGATAGAGAGTCGTCCCGTGCACATACACGCGGGCCCGCATAGAATTTCGGCCGCCTTCATCGAACGCTATCAAGGGCCGGTCGATGACTTGATGCGTCCGGTCGAGCACACGCTCGCGGACACGACGATCGGCAGAGCCCATGGCATCACGACCATGCCACATCTGCGCTTTTTCAGCATTAACGGCCCACACAACGTGACCGGCATATCCGAGACGCCGAGCCGCCGCCGCATCTTCACGTGCCGTCCCGTCTCCGCGCGAGACGAAGTGCCTTGCGCTATGGAGATCGTCTCGCGGCTCTTGAGCCAAGCCTACCGCCGACCTGTCGACGAGAACGACGTGGAAGGTTTGATGTCCTTCTACCAGACGGGCGCAGACGAGGCCGGTTTCGAAGCGGGCATCCGAACGGCCCTCCAAGCCATCTTGGCAAGCCCCCATTTCGTCTTCCGCCTCGAACAGATGCCGGACACCACAGAGGACGGTCCGAACTACCGGATCAGTGGCGTCGAGCTGGCGTCACGCTTGTCATTTTTCATTTGGGGCTCGGCGCCGGACGACGAGCTGCGGAACCTCGGTAGCCAGGGCGCTCTCGCCGACCCCGCAGTGCTCTCGGCTCAAGTCGACCGCATGCTGGCGGATCCCAAAGCGGACGCGCTCGCCACACGATTCGCCAGTCAGTGGCTGCGGCTTCCAGACCTGGACCGCTTGCATCCGGATTACCTCCACTACCCGCAATACGACCACAAGCTCTCGGAGGCCCTGAAGCGCGAGACGGAGCTGTTCTTCGAGTACCTGGTACGCGAGGACCGAAGCGCTCTCGAGCTTCTGACCGCGGACTACACTTTCGCCAACGAGCGCGTCGCGAAACATTACAACCTCCCGAACGTCACGGGCCCCGAGTTCCGGCGCGTCTCGCTCGAAGGGACCGAGCGCCGCGGCATCCTCGGCCACGGAAGCATCTTGACCTTGACCTCGATTGCAGACCGCACGTCGCCCGTGCAGCGCGGGAAGTGGGTCCTGGAAGTGCTTCTCGGTAGCCCCCCGCCGCCACCGCCGCCGAACGTTCCCGATCTCGAGACGACGCAAGACGCCGCTCTAGGTAGAGTCCTGTCGGTGCGCGAAGCGATGGAATCCCATCGAGCGAACCCCGCATGCACGTCGTGCCACCGCATCATCGATCCCCTCGGGCTCGCGCTCGAGAATTTCGACGTCACCGGCGTTTGGCGCATCAAAGATAACGGCAACCCCATCGACGCCTCGGGCGAGCTCTATGACGGCACAAAGATGGACGGGCCTGCCGGGCTCCGGGACGCGCTCTTGAAGCACTCGGACGCGGTCATCATGAGCTTCACCGAGAGTCTTCTGACTTACGGCCTCGGCCGCCGCGTCGAGTATTACGACATGCCGACGGTGCGCGCCATCGCGAGCGAAGCGAAGAAGAATAACTATCGGATGTCCACTTTTATTCACGGCGTCATCAATAGTACGGCTTTTCAAATGGCTCGAGTGGAAAGCGACGAGCAGACGAACTCCGTGGAACCTTAGAGATTTCTCAAGACACCACCCTGTACTAGGAGGCACACAAGATGTACATCACCAACAAGCACATGTCCCGTCGGACAGTTCTTCGCGGTATGGGCGCAACGGTGGCGCTGCCGTTCCTCGATGCCATGGTGCCCGCACGTTCATGGGCCGCTTCTACGTCGACACCGTCCCGCCTCGTGTGCATAGAGATGGTCCACGGCGCAGCCGGCAGCACGAAGATCGGTATCGAGCAGAACATGTGGTCGCCGGCGGCTGTCGGGAGTGAGTTCGACCTCTCGCCGAGCAGCTTGAAGCCGCTCGAGCCGTTCCGCAAATACCTCACGATCGTAAGCAACACCGACGTGCGCAACGCCGAAGCCTTCTCGCTCCCCGAGATCGGCGGCGACCATTTCCGCTCGAGCGCGGTCTTCCTGACTCAGTCCCACGTCAAGCAGACGCAAGGCAACGACGTGTACGCGGGTACGTCGATGGATCAGATGTACGCGAAGCAGTTCGGACAGGACACGGCGATCCCTTCGATGCAGCTTTCGATCGAGAACGTCGACCAGGCCGGCGGCTGCACCTATGGCTATTCCTGCATCTACACCGACACGATCAGCTGGGCCTCGCCCGCCGCTCCGCTGCCGATGATCCGGAACCCCCGCGCGGTCTTCGATCAAATGTTCGGCGCGGGCGCGACACCCGAAGAACGCGCCGAGGGCCGGCGCACCAATAGCAGCATCCTCGACTGGATCACGAACGAGGTCGCACGGGTGAAGAGAGATCTTGGTCCGACCGATCGCCGCCGGCTCGACAACTACCTCGACAACGTACGCGAGATCGAGCGCAGGATTCAGAAAACCGAGGCCCAGAACGCGAGCGGCGAGCGGCGTGAGCTACCCGATGCGCCTATCGGCGTTCCGGACTCGTTCGAGGAGCACATAAAGCTCATGTTCGATTTGCAGGTGGCAGCCTTTATGTCGGATGTGACCCGGGTGTTCTCGTTCAAGCTCGGCCGCGACGGCTCGGGCCGCGTTTTTCCGGATAGCGGTATCAACACAGGATTCCATCCGGCCTCGCATCATCGCGACCAGGAGAAGCGGATCAAAGAGTTTGCGAAAATCAACACCTATCATGTCAGCATGATCCCCTACTTCCTCGAACAACTCGAGAGCACGATGGACGGCGAGTCCAACTTGCTCGAAAAAACCCTGATCATCTACGGCTCGCCGATGGCGAACTCCAACATACACAATCACAAGAGATGCCCGTTATTCTTTGCCGGACATGCGAACGGGCAGCTCCAGGGGAACCTCCACCACAAGGCCGAGGACGGCACCCCGATGGCGAACGCGATGTTGACCGTCCTCCGCCGTATGGGGATGGACCTCGAGACCTTCGGCGACAGCACGGGCGAGATGGCCATCTGATCGACGTTTCATGGAGTCTTTGATGTTGGCAAAAAAGTTAGGACGTAGCGCTGCAGCCGTTTTGTGTTTCGTCGCGCTCATTGCGGCAGCACCCAAAGATATTCCCAACATGGGTGCGACACCGGTGGCGGACGCCGCGATGCAAGGCGACGGGGAGACCGTGCGCGCCTTGTTGAAACAAGGCGTCGACGTGAACGCGGCTCAAGGCGACGGGATGACCGCGCTTCACTGGGCCGGCGTCAAAGCGGATGCCGAGATGGCGGAAATGCTCCTCTACGCGGGGGCCAATGTGAAGGCCGCCACGCGACTCGGCGGATTCACCCCGCTCTTCCTCGCCGCGAAGACCGGCGACGCGGCCGTGGTGGAAACGCTCGTGAAAGCTTCGGCGGACGTCAACGTTGTGACGACGATGGGCGCGACGCCTCTCATGCTGGCGGCAGCCTCGGGAAACGCCGACACCGTGTCCATTCTCTTGGAGCACGGCGCGGAAGTAAACGCCGCGGAGGCGGCCCGGGGACAGGCGGCGCTCATGTTCGCGGCCGTCTACAACCGGGGTGAAGTGATCGACGTGCTCGTCAAAAACGGCGCCGACATCACGATGGCAACCAAAATCGTCGAAACCGCCGCGATAGAAAAGAAGTGGTCCGACGCCGACCGCGAGCACCGCAAGGAGCGCGAGGCCGCCGCAAAGGCCGCGGCGGCGGCCGAGGCCAAATCCAAAGGTTTAGAGCCGTCCAAGGGCGTCGAAGACAGCGCACCCAAGGACGAAGGAAAGAGCCTTTTCGCCAAAGTCTTTGGATGGGTTCCGGGAGTGGGTGGCGGCGAAAAGAAACCCGAGCAACGGCGCAGCTTCTACCGCAGCCCTTTTGGCAAGCTCGTCGGTAATCAAGGCGGGATGACTGCGCTCCTTCTCGCGTCGCGTCAAGGTAACCGAGAAGCGGTCGACGCGCTCGTTACCGCGGGCTCGGACGTCAACGTCGTGAGTGGTGGGGATCACACGAGTCCCCTTCTGATCGCGACCATCAACGGACACTTCGATCTCGCCAAATCTCTGCTCGACCAGGGAGCGGACCCGAGCCTCGCGAGCGAGGCGGGAGCGACGCCCCTCTACGGCGCGATCAATTTGCAATGGTCGCCCAAAGCGCTCTACCCGCAGCCACAGGCTTACCGGCAGCAGGAGGTCTCCTATCTCGATTTCATGGAATTGCTCCTCGAGGCCGGCGCCGATCCCAACGCCCGACTGAAAAAGAAGTTGTGGTACTCCGGTTATAACTTCGACCTCTCCGGCGTGAACGAGAACGGCGCTACCGCGTTCTGGCGCGCCGCGTATGGGACGGACGTCGATGCGATGAAGCTTCTCATGGCCTACGGCGCCGACCCGAATCTTCCTACGTTGAAACCGGAAATCGCTCCGAGCGATGGCATTGGCCCGCAAGAAGAAAAAGAAGACGTCTCGGGCTTGGCCCCGGTGCCTCCGGGCGGCGATGCCGTCAGTCCTCTCCTGGCGGCGGCGGGTGTGGGCTACGGTCGAGGCTTCGCGGCGAACTCACATCGCCATCACCCTGCAGGCTCGATGACGGCGGTACGTTACTTGGTCGAGGAGTTGGGCGCGGATGTGAACGCCCGAGATCATGATGCGTATAACGCGCTACACCACGCTGCCAGCCGCGGCGACGCGGAGATGGTCCAGTATCTTTTCGACAAAGGTTGCGATATCTCGGCGATAAGCCGTCGCGGGCAGTCGACGGCCGACATGGCGAACGGCCCCGTGCAGCGCGTGCAGCCATTTCCAGAGGCTTTGGCGTTGTTGGAGCAGCTCGGCTCTGTCAACAACCACAACTGCGTCGGCTGCTGAGCCGAACGACTCTCACGAGCGTCGGTTCGTCCCCACACCTCTAGCGCTAAAACCGTGTAAATTGCATGGTAGCGGTTCGCTTCAAACCCACAAGCAACTCTAAACAAGCCGTTTAGGGCGTCCGCTCCCGACGAGCTCCTGGCACTCTTATTGCTAGATCCCTATTGCTCTATCTCCCCTAACTCTGTACTTGGAGGTCCCTAGTGAAGATGAGACTTCTCGTGCCGCTTCTAGCCTTGGTGCTCGGGAGCGCGAGCGTATATGGCAGTGGCAGCTACAAAGGCAAGGGCCGGCGGCCACCGAACGGCCTCGAAGCGACCCAGTACGACCTCGGAGAGAAAGTCTTCACCAAAAAGGCCGAGCTTCCCGAGTCCTCGGCGGAGCTCGCAACCAAGCAGATGGAAGAGCTCGAAGCGCTCTCGGCGGCGCTTCCCGCGAGGGCGCAACGGCGCTCGAATCTCGTCGCGCTCGCAGGGCGATTGAGCGCCGGGCAGCTCGAGGCGCTGACCTACTACGTGTCGGTCCGTTACAAGGTGGAGGTCGACAAATGAAGCGGCTCGCGATCCCCGCCGTCGTCGTCCTCGGGATACTCTCGAGCGTCACCGCCAGCGGACAAGATGCTTGGGGTCCCTATCAGGGCGAGAGCTCGCTCTCGCTCGTCTATTCGTTTCAAACCTTCGAGGACTTTTTCAGAAACCACGAGGACGATAGCGCGTGGTCGGATGTGAGAGTCGTCCCCTCGCCCAAGGCAAAGCTTCTTGCCGCGGTGGGACCTCCTGTTCGCCGGATGGAAGAGATGCACCCTATCGAGATCTTGCGCACGCCGGACGGCGACACGGTGTTCGACATGGGCCAGAACATGGTGGGCTGGGTCCGCGTGCAACTCGACCCGCAAGCGAGTTGGGCAGGACGAACCATTACTCTGAAACACGCAGAGGTTCTCGACAGCAACGGCAACTTCTACACGGAGAACTTACGCGGTGCGACGCAGCAAGTGCAGTTCATCCTCGACGAGGATCGAAGCATCTATGAGCCGCATTTTACTTTTCAGGGCTTTCGCTACGTGGCGGTCGATGGCTATCCCGGTGAAGTGACGCTCGACAGGCATCGTCATCCACTCCGACATGAAGGTCACGGGTACGTTCGAGACGTCCGACAAAAACCTCAATCAACTTCAACGGAACATCGTCTGGGGCCAGAAGGGGAACTTTCTCGACGTGCCCACGGATTGCCACCAGCGCGACGAGCGGATGGGGTGGACGGGCGACGCTCAAGTTTTCGCGCGCACGGCCGCGTTCAACATGGACGTCGCGGCTTTTTTACACGATGGCTCGCCGACTTGGCGGCCGATCAATATGACAACGGCGCTATCCCCTAGGTGATCCCGGATGTTCTATCGAGCGACGAAAGTGGCGCGGGATCCGCCGGTTGGGCGGACGCGGGCACGATCATCCCGTGGACGCTCTATCTCGCTTACGGGGATACGCGCATTCTCGACGTGTAATACGAGAGCATGCAAGCCTGGGTCGCTTACATGAAAGCGCAAGCAGGCGACGACCTCGTTTGGAGCTCGGGATTTCACTTTGGTGATTGGCTCGCCTACAGCACGACGAACCCCGCTTATCCGGGCGCGACAACGGGCACCGACGTCATCGCGACGGCCTTTTTCGCGCATTCGACGAGCCTTCTCGCAAAGACGGCCCGCGTGCTCGGACGCGAGAGCGACAGGCTCGCCTACGAGGCGCTCGCGTCCGATATCCGGGCCGCATTCCAAAAGGAGTTCGTGACTGCCACGGGACGGGTGGCGGAGAACACGCAAACCGCCTACGCGCTGTCATTGAATTTCGATCTGCTCGCACAAACGCAAAGGCCCGAAGCGGCGCGGCGCCTCGCGGCGGATGTTCGGGAGCGGGAGAACCATCTCACGACAGGCTTTCTCGGAACACCTTATATCAACGACGTTTTGACGCGATTCGGCCATCTCGACGTCGCCTACGACTTGCTGCTTCAAGAGAGCTATCCTTCCTGGCTCTATCCTGTCACGCAGGGCGCAACGACGATATGGAGCGCTGGGACGGCCAGAAGCCAGATGGCTCGTTTCAAAGCCCCACGATGAACTCCTTCAACCACTACGCCTATGGGGCCGTGGGAGACTGGATGTATCGCGTCGTGGCCGGGATCGACACGAGCTCGGCCGCGCCCGGCTACAAGCACGTCGTCATCCATCCCCGTCCCGGGGGCGGTCTGACGCACGCAAAGGCCTCGCTCGAGACCATGTACGGCACCGTCGCATCGAGTTGGGAGACCGACGGCAATCAATTCGAGCTGACCGTGTCGATCCCGCCCAACACCGACGCGACGGTCCGTCTACCGGACGGCCGCGTCGAAAGTATCGGGTCGGGAACCCATCACTTCGAAGCGCGCCAGAACTAACGGCGGAAGTCGTAGCCCAGGGTCCACTCGACGAAGTCTGCTTTGCTGAAGTCGTAGAACCGTGTTTTGAGACCGACAAATAGTCTGTCCGTGACGTGATACTTCAAGCCTATTTTTTGGTAGAGCGCTGGGATCCGGTCGTCTTCACGGCCTCGAGCCACATAGTAGCCGACCGAGAAAGGGATGGAGAAGCGGCCAATCAGGTGCTCGTAGCCGCCGAAGAGACCGAACGCCATTTTATCCGAGCTCGAGGCGTCGTCGAGGTCGGCATTGGCCGAGTCGTCATACATCCAGTCGGCGCCGACGACGAGCTTCCCCATGCTATGGACGTGACGGCCGAGCTCGAAAGTCGCTGCAAAGACGCCGAAGTCTTCCGGCCCTGCCTCGAGCGCAACCTTCTTCCACCCCGCGCCTCCCGCAAGCGTCATTTCCCAGAACGGTTCTAACGGCGGAAGCTCTCGGGGGACAAAGCGCGGTCGGCCGTTTTGGAAGTGATAACCGACGCGGACGACCGGCGTCAGCGCGTTGACGCCGAGGTTGGGGAAGCCCGTTCCTCCGTTCGAGAAATGCGTGAACATCCCACCCGCCATCAAGTCGAGCCTGGGCGTCAAGGCGTAGCGCGCCAGGAGGCCCCACTCGGCGAAGAACGTCACGCGCGTGCTCACAGCGTCATTCGCCGGGTTTACTTCGGAGTCGAAAGGATTCCAATTGAACGCGGCACCCAGGCTCAACTCTGTCGTGACGTCGAGCTTTCTGCTCACGTTGAACATGGGCCAAGTGAACCAACCATAGAGCGCCACGGGCGCGCCGAGTTCTTCGCCGTTTTTGAAGCTCGCGTTGTAGACGCCGATCCCGAGGGCCGGAAGTCGATAACGCTGCTCCCAATCCTTCGTGCCGTCCGTTTGCCATCCGAGCTCGACTTTGAAAGCCTGGACACGTTCGATCGGCTCGCCTGCCTCGTTATGGCCCGCGAGGAAATCGGACGTTGCGGCCACCCACCCCGGCTGATAGGCCAATCGTAGAAATAACGAACTCTTCTTTTCTTCTTCGGCGGACTCGTCGTTTTGCATGGGCTGCATGGCCGCTCCCGGGCTCGAGAGGCACAACGCGCAGAGAAGAAAAAGGGTTCGAAGATTCAACTTAAAGCAAACCTCTATGCCAGACGGCGAGGAGATCCATCGAGAGCGCAACGCTGACATGCGCGAGCGCACCCCACCAGATCGATCGACCTACGAGGGCCAAGGTGCCAAGCACGAAGCCCGCGATGATGGATCCGAAGGCTTCGAGGCCCGGTTTCTGAAAATGGATCATCATGTACGGCACCATCATCACAAGAATCGCCATGTAACCGAAGCGGCGTGAAAGCCCGTGCAG
Source organism: Acidobacteria bacterium bin61 (assembly GCA_963578475.1). GTDB lineage: Bacteria > Acidobacteriota > Vicinamibacteria > Marinacidobacterales > SMYC01 > SMYC01. The sequence continues at coordinate 69,291 of CAUZCL010000001.1, forward strand.
TATGAAGCCCCGAAAGAAAAACTCCAGGCTCACGAATTGCAGCGCGTAAAGCACTTCCCAAATCCAAAAGACGGGCCAGAGAGATTCACCTTCGATGAGCATGTAGAAAGGGTATCTCGCCTGGAACTCCGGATGGAAGGAGGCCAGCACAACGACAGGCGCGATACCGAGGAGTAGAAGTAGATAAAAGCGGCCATAGGGCCACGTGCCGCGGAGGCTGAGGCCGAAATCGCTGACGCGCTCGCCGAGAAGCCCGCGGATAACGAGCACCGGCAGGATCACGTAGCCCACGATGCGCCAAAGAGCCCAGTAAACGAGATGATTCATCCGTGAGCGTGGAGAGCCCTCGAGCGCATATCGCAACCGACCCGCGAGCCAGTCGAGACCCATGAGCTCCAACAGGGACGAGAGCCAGCGCGTTTCGTCGGACGCCCCGGCAAAGCGGATCACAAACAGAGACAGGATTGCCGCAAGGAGAATGATGACGGCACGACGCTCCCCGCCAGGCTCGATCTCTGAATCTACCTTCGTGCGGACGTCCAACAAGCGTGTCACCAGAACGCTCGCCAACAGGCCGGCGACGATGCCGATCATGCTGAGACCGAGCCCGCGGCCGAGCACGAGTCCAACGATGTTCTCGACACCCGCTCCGAAGGCCATCCGAACCCCGAGCTCGAGCCGGCTCTGGTGGACCCAGTACGAAACAGTATAGTCTTGTCAAGTATAGTTTGACCGAGGGCGGTTACAGATCCGTCCGCCGTTTGGGTCGCCGGTTCGCGGCGAGGATCCGTTTTCTGAGTCGAACCGATTTCGGCGTGGTCTCGACGAGCTCGTCGCCTCGAATGAACTCGATCGCTTGCTCGAGATTGAGCTCGCGATGGGGCGTGAGCTTCACGGCAATCTCGGATGTCGACGAGCGCATGTTGGTGAGCTTTTTCTCGCGGGTGACGTTGACATCCAAATCGGCCAAGCGGGAATTCTCCCCCACGATCATGCCTTCATAGACCTCCCTCATGGGCCCGATGAAAAGCTCGCCGCGATCTTCAAGATTGTGCAGCGCGTAAGCCGTCGACTTCCCGCGACGGTCCGCAACGAGAGACCCCGTCAGTCTCTTGGGGACGGAGCCTTGCCAATCGTCATAGCCATCGAAGAGCGTATTCATGACAGCCGTTCCTCGTGTATCGGCAAGAAGCTCGCTTCGGATCCCGATTAGCCCTCGCGACGGTAAACGAAACTCGAGCCTCACGCGCCCCGAGCCATGATTGACCATATGCGTCATTTGACCCCTACGGATGCCGAGCTTCTCGACGACAACGCCTTGATAAGCTTCGGCCACGTCGACGAGCAAGATCTCGAACGGCTCCTTCTTGACACCGTCGACTTCCTTGATGATGACCTCGGGGTTCGCGAGGGTGAGCTCGTAGCCTTCACGGCGCATCGTCTCGACGAGGATAGCGAGCTGGAGCTCACCGCGGCCATAGACCTTGAACGCGTCCGCCGTATCGGTGTCCTCCATCTGCAGCGACACGTTCGTCAAGAGCTCCTTTTCGAGCCGCTCCCGGATTTTTCGAGACGTGACGTGCTCGCCTTCGTTCCCCGCGAAAGGGGACGTGTTGACGGAAAAGACCATAGAAAGAGTGGGCTCGTCGATCCGGAGGCGGGGGAGCGGCTCGGGTGCTTCCGCGTCGACGACGCTGTCGCCAATCGCGATCCCGTCGACCCCGGCGAGGCACACGATATCCCCCGCCCCGACGGCGTCGGCGGAGATGCGCTCGAGACCGGAGAACGTGAAGAGCTTGGTGATGCGGGTCTTCTGGATGCTCTTATCCGCTTTGGCGACCCTGACGTCGTCCCCGACCGTTAGCGTCCCCCGCGTAATCCGCCCGATCGCGAGCCGCCCTAGATAGTCGCTATAGTCGAGATTCGACACCATGAGCTGAAGCGAGCCCTCGGCGTCTCCGTTCGGCGCGGGCAACTCGAGGATCGCATCGAACATCGGACGGAGATCCGTATCCTCTCCTTCCGGCCCCTCCGGGTCCACGCGGAGCGTTCCCGCACGCGCATTCGCGTACAAGATCGGAAACTCGAGCTGCTCTTCGGTCGCGTCGAGATCGATGAACAAATCGAAGACCTCGTTCACCACCTCCTGGACGCGCGCGTCCTGCCGGTCGATCTTGTTCACGATAAGCAGCAAGGGAAGCTTGAGAGCGAGCGCTTTTCCCAAGACGTAGCGCGTCTGCGGGAGCGGTCCTTCGCTGGCATCGACGAGCAACATCACGCCGTTCACCATGCTGAGGGCACGCTCGACCTCACCGCCGAAATCCGCGTGTCCTGGGGTGTCGACGAGGTTGATCTTGACGCCTCGGTACATGATGGCGGTGTTCTTCGCGAGGATGGTGATGCCCCGCTCGCGCTCGAGCTCGCCCGAATCGAGAACGCGCTCGCGGACCGCCTGGTTCTCTCGGAATACGCCGCTTTGATGGAGCAGCGCGTCTACGAGCGTTGTCTTGCCATGGTCGACATGCGCGACGATGGCGATGTTTCTGACATTCTCAATAGTTTGCACTGGATAACCATTATGACACGCCGATTCTTGATCCCCTTGTTTCTTGTTACCGCCACGATTGCCTGCGCGATGTCACGGGAAGCTGCAAGCGGTCGGACGCAGTAGAATGAAGGATATGTATCGATTCGTGTTGCACGCCCCGATATTGCTGATGCTCTTCCAAAATGTCGAGCCCGATCCTTGCCCGCCATGCGGGGGTCCGGACCACGCGGGTGTGCTCGCCGTGCGCGCGAAGCTCGAACAAGCCTTTCAACTCTCTTTGACGACGGCTGAGTGCGCGGGAGCGGAGCAGCTCGAGACCTGCCGCGCCATCGAAGGGCTCCTCGACGAAGCTTTCGAGACGCTCGAAGAGATCGTCGCCGAGACCGAGGCGGGCGGTGCCATTAGCTGCATCCGTTGCGATCCCGCGCTCTACTTGACCCCGCTCTATGGCTCGTTCGAGGCAGTGGGGGCGTTACTCGAAGAACGGAGCTATGCCGAGTTCGTTGCCAAATTTCGACGCATGCAGCAGTCGATCCAGCTATGGGAAGGATATCGCTGTTGCGAGACGGACGGCAAACGCGCGCGCCCGAGGGTCAACCGGGAGATGGACGCGCGGGCCGTGCTCACCGAAAAGTGCGGCACGAATTTCGAAAGGCTCCGCCAGGGATTGAAGCAAGTCGTGCGTATGCCGGGAGACCGCGAGGGCTGTTATCAGTCGCGCGCCTGCCGGGACCCGACACAGCATAACGGACAATTTCTCGAGGGGGGCTTTTGGACCTATGACGGCGAGTATTGGTATGTCTGGACCAAGAGGCGTACGCTCCGCGGGGATTGGGTGACCTGCGATCGCTAGCCTCTAACGCGTCAGAACCTAGAATTCCGTTCCACGTTTTGGAGCAAATTTTTCTTATCCCAACCTCTCCTCCTATCCCCACCTCTCCTTGCTTTTGAACGGCCGGTTTTAAAAGCAAGGGGATGTGGGGATAAAAGCGGGGATGAGAGCCGTCTCGTGGCTAAAACGCTTTCAGGTGTAACTGGCTCGCTTTAGCTATTTCGGCGGCAGGGTCTTGGCGTAGTTGATTGCTCGCTTTAGCCATCGTTTGAGGTCCTCGTCTTTGCGGTAGCCTGCGGGGAGCAAGTACACCATTGTGGACAGCGGCGTGCCGGTGAAATCCATTTCGCGAATATGCCGCTCGGAGAGAGCCTTCAGAGCGCCGTCCTTTCCAAGACGCACCATGACGTCGGTGCCGTTCACGCCACAGCACATGTTGCCATTCAGCAGAAAGGCAATGCCACCAAACATCTTTCGCTCCCTAATATTGCGCCTTCACTTTAATACCTGGCGCACGCGCTCGGCGACTTTCTCACTGTAAGTCACTCTATGGCTCCAGCCAGTCGGTTAGCGGGACGAACTTGCCGTCCTTCAGCTCGCAGATCACGCCTCTTTGTGCATGGTGGTTCTCCGCGGAGAAGCTCACGGGTGGGAGGATGCCTCCGCTGTCCCAATCCTTGATCGATTCCATCGCGTCCAGGAAACCGTCCCGCGTCAGGTTTCTTCCCGCGCGCTCGAGGCCTTCCACCACGAGCATCCCGAAGGCGTAGCCGTATAGCGAGTACCGGTTCAGCTCCTTGCCTGGGAAATGGACGTTCATCAGCCGGCGGTACTCGACGGTTCCTGGCTCCTCGCTTTCGTTCGGGTCCGGGTATAGTGGCAAAAGCCAAGCGTGCCTTCCGCGTGGCCTCCCTCTACGTTCAGATATTGCTCGTCTGAGAGTGGCCCCGACGAGACGAGGCGCACGTCGCGCCATCCGAGACTGGCCTTGGCTTCGACAACGTTGCGGGCCTGAGCGGGATAGAGCGCCATGATCACCGCGTCGGGCTCGTGCACGCGAAGCGCACGCATCTCCTCCGTCGCATCGTCCGGGCGCCGTTCGAGTGGCTTGCCCGAGGCGAAGGTGTAGCCGCGCTCGCCCGCTCGGTCACTAAAGTAGTCGCCATAAATATTGTCCGCATGGATGACGGCGATACGTTTCATACCTCGCGTCTTCGCGAGATAGCGGAGCATCACGCGCGACTCGCCTTCATAACGCGGATAGGACGTAAAGACCGAGCGTGCGCCGTCCACCGTAAGAAGCGCAGTATGCGGGAAAAGATATGGGACGCCCTTCTCCATCGCATAAGCGCCGACCTGCACCGAGGCGGGACCTCCAAAGTTGAAGAGCAGGAAGACACCATCCTCCTCGACCAAACGTCGGGTGTTTTGAACACTCTGCTCGATTGAGTTGACGAGCTCAGTGTCCCGGGGATAGCCTTTCTCCACGAGGCGCCGGCCGTGGATGCCGCCTTGCGCGTTCACGTGGCGAATCACGAGACGCATCCCTAATTTTTTCATCGACCGAAAAGGACTGCGCCGGCCCCTCCATCCCGATGAGCACGTGATCGTCGCACACGCCCCTTTCAAATTTAGCGGCGGCCAGGAGCATCAAGAGAAGTACTGACATTGTGGGAGCAGCATAGCGAAAATGTGCCGGAGTTTGCTAGCGTTGAGGATAGACGGAAGAAAGGGGAAGGGCATGCCTCAGTACACGCCGGGGCCGTGGCGCATCGGCTTCGAAGACGGGTACCGCCTGGATGGATGACGAGGACGGCGGGTTCATCATCGGCGAAGACGAAGAGGTCGTCGTCGCCGGCGGAAGCCATGAAGGATTGAAATACGGTGTGCTCGATGAGCATAACGGACTTCTGATTGCCGCGGCGCCCGAGCTTCTCGAAGCCGCGAAGCGGGCTTATCGCTTCTTCGAGGTCCTCGCCAAGAAAAAAGTCAGAGAGCAGGAGCATGACGGCGCGAGCGCCTCTGATTGTCTCGAGCCGGAAGCTATTCTCTTGCGCGATGTAATCGAGAAGGCCGAACGGCCCATTCTGAAAGAATAAAGCCCCGCCGCCAAAAAGGCGGCGGGGCTATTAACCTTGAACAGGTCGACTAGACGGGTTTCACGTTCGCGGCCTGGGGTCCCTTGGGTCCCTGGGTGATCTCGAACTCGACTCGCTCACCTTCTTGGAGCGATTTGAAACCTGTGCCGACGATAGCCGAGTGGTGCACGAAAACGTCCGGTCCGTCTTCACGCTGAATGAATCCGAAACCCTTGCTATCGTTGAACCACTTCACAGTGCCTTCTGCCATGCGGGTCTACCTCCTTTCCTAAAAATTTGACCCGGCCGAAGCCGGGGTATTGTGTAGACCTCGCACTGGCAACAAAAAAGCCGCAGGGCTAAGTCTTTTCTTCTCCCTGCGGTCCACTGCTGGTACAGGTAGAGAAAAACTACACTCTACAAAGAAAACCCTATCGCGACCTAGACCGTGTGTCAAAGCTCAACCCGGTGATTTGCACCCTTGCGCAAAGAGCCTCATGATCCCCAATGTGACCCCGACGACTTTCCTGCCCGTCATCGACGTTCGAGCCGCAGGCGCTTCTACGCAGATCCGGCAAGCGGCCGTTAAGAATGTTTTTTTTACATCATCGGTCATGGCGTCGACGAAAGGCTGGAGCTTGAGCTGATGCGCGCGAGTTGCGCCTTCGTGCCAAGCGAGATTAGTAAGATATCGCTCGTGTTCCCCGATCTTCGCCGCGACGTGCTCTGACAGGATTTCACATTGGCCGATATCACCGTCGAGATCGAAGCACCCGAAGCCTACGACTTGAGACGAACGATGGCGGCCTCGCGCATGGGAAAATACGATCCCACGTTGCGCCTCGAAGGCGGTGCCATGGCCCTCGCACTCGGGACGCCGGAAGGCGCGGCGAGCCTCGCGGTGGAGCAACGCGGCCGGAGGCTCACCGTTCACGGTTTTGGCGAGGGCGCCCGCTGGCTCGTTCCGTACGCCGCGAAGCTTCTTGGCCTCGAGGACAACCCGGGAGCGTTCGAGCCGGACGGCGGTGTCGTTCGAAAGCTATGGCGACAATATCCGGGGATGCACTTGCCGGCGTTCCCGCGCATCGTCCACCGCGTCGTCCAGGTAACGTTGCTCCAGCTCGTCACCTGGCAAGAGGCCTGCAGCTCGTGGGGCAAGATCATACGAAAGCTTGGCGCGCCCGCGCCCGGACCTGTCGAGCTCCGTCTCCCCCCAGACCCGCGAACGCTCGCCTCGATCCCGGACTACGCGCTTGGCGCGCTTGGCGTGCGCCCCAAACAGGCCCGGACGATCCGGCGCGTCGCCAAATACGCGTCGCGCATCGAAGAGGCCGCGTCAACCTCAAGGGGCTCCGAAATTTTCGCTCAACGTCTGGCCACGATACGTGGCATCGGGCCCTGGACGATCGCCTATGTGCAGGGTACCGCGCTCGGCGCGCCCGATGCTTTGCTCCTCGGGGATTACAATCTCCCCAATACAATCGCTTATTTGTTGGCGGGCGAAGAGCGGGCTTCCGAAGAGCGCATGGTCAAGCTCCTCGAGCCTTATCGCGGACACCGCTTTCGTGTGATACGTCTTGTGTGGATGCACGGCGTGACGGCCCCGAGACGCGGGCCTCGACAGGAGCGCGCATGAGAAGAATCACGATGATCCTAGCTGTGCTGGCGGTGACATCGGCAGCCTCGTCGGTTCCGGATGATCCCGATGCTTATTGATACCGAGATCGCGGAAATCCGCCGCGAGTTCCCGGCGCTCGAGAACTAGACGCATTTCGCGCTGGCGCACAAAGCGCCCTTACCGCGCTGCGCCGAGGACGCGATCGCCGGCTTTCTGACCGATTTCTACGAGAACGCGGGGAAGAACGCTTTCGACATGGAGCGGTGCGAAGAAACCCGCGCGTCGCTGGCCGCTCTCGTCGGCGCACCCGCGCACACGCTCGCCTTCGTCAAGAATACTTCGGAGGGAATCAACATCCTCGCCTCCGGCCTCGGCCTCGCGGAAGGGGACGAAGTGATCGTCAGCGATCTCGAGCACGAGGCCAACTTGCTACCGTGGCGGCGTCTCGCTAGCCGTGGCGTCACGATCACGATCGCGTCCGGCAGAGCGCAGGACTTAGTCCAAAAGCTTGGCGCGCACCCGCGTCGTCGCGGTGTCCTGGGTCACCTACGGAACGGGATATCGCTTCGATCTGCCGACGCTCGGCCGTGCGTGCCGCGAGCGTGATGTGCTGCTCGTCGTCGACGGGATCCAAGGCGTGGGTGTGCTGGCAACGCCGCTCGTCGCCCTCGAGGCGGACGCGATCGCCTGCGGCGGCCATAAAGGGCTTCTCGGTCTCGCGGGGGCTGGCTTTCTCTACGTGCGCGAAGAGGTCATTCCGCGGGTCGAGCCTCCCTACGTCGCGAAGTTTAGCTTTCTGTCACCCAACAAATGGGATGAGCCGCTCGAGCTCGCCGCGAGCGCGCACCGCTTCGAATATGGCAACCCGAACCATCTCGGCCTCGTGGTGATGAAGCGCTCCTCGGAGTTCTTGAGAGAGGTCGGGCTCGAGAACATCGAGGCCCGCGTCAAGAAGCTCACGACGGAGCTCATCGAAAGCGCACGCGCCGCAGGCATCGAGGCTGCGACCCCCGACGCATCGGAGGAGCGCGCAGGCATCGTGAGCTTCGAGATGCACAATGCTGCCGAGATTCAAGCGCGCTTGGAGGAAGTCAAGATTCTCGTAAGCGTCAAAGACGACCGTCTCCTTCGGGTCGCCTGCCATTTCTTCAACACCGAGGCAGAGGTCGCGCGCCTCGTCAAAGCGCTCGTGCAAATTTGCGCCTAGCGCAACTTACTCTTGGTCTTTCATACTTTTCACGAGCGTGCTCGTAGCGAATGGTGATCCGCTACAACGTCGTCGCCATCTTCTGAAAAGCCTCCCACAAACGACGAATGTCCTCTTCCGTCGTACGGAGGTGGGTGATACACACCCTCTGCGTGAAGCGGCCTCGCAGCCGATTGCGCGAGACAAAGAGTCCGGGCTCACGATTCACGCGCTCCATGAGCTCCTCGTTCAAGCGGTCGAGCGCCTCCTCGCTCTCGACCCCGGTAGGCACGTAGCGAAAGCACACCGTGCTCGTCATCACCGGCGCGGACAGCTCGAAATCCGGGGCCGCCTCGACCCAGGAAGCAAGAAGTTGCGTCCATTGCAAGTGGTCCTCGATTTTCGCTCGTACGGCGCGCGCTCCATAGATTTTGAGTGACATCCAGAGACGAAGCGCGCGGAAGCGGCGCGAAAGCTCCATCGTATGTTCCATGGGTTGGCGGATCTCGCCTTCGGAAGCGCTCACTTTCAGGTATTCGGGCACCACCGTGAAGAAGCGCCGCATGAAGTCGACATCGCGCACGAGCAGGCAGCTCGTTCCCACGGGAACGAAGAGCCATTTGTGCGGATCGATGGAGAGGGAATCGGCAAGCGCCAGTCCCGGGCGCATCCATGCGCCGCTCTCGGCAGCCGCGGACAGAGCCCCATAGGCACCGTCGACATGGAGCCAGAGGCTGTGCCACTCGCAAACGGCAGATAGTGCTTCGAGCTGGTCGACCGCGCCACTGCCAATTGTCCCCACGGTCGCGACAACGGCGGCGGGCCTTTTCCCGCGAGCGCGGTCGTCTTTGACAGCCTGCTCCAGGGCTTCCGGGCTCATGCGGAACTGGACGTCGGTCGGGATTCTCCGGAGTGCCTCGGGTGGAAGCCCGAGAAATCGCAACGCTCGGTCCATAGAGCTGTGGGTCTCGTCGGAAAAATAGAACGTGAGATCGTCTCCGGCGCCGGCTCGATGGACAGCAAGTGCTAGCCCCATCAAGTTCGCCAAGGAGCCGCCGCTCGTGAGAACACCACCGCCACTCTCGGGATATTCGAGCAGAGACTGTAACCAGCCGACGACCTGAGACTCGACCGCAGCGGCCGTGGGTCCTCCTCGAACGAGACTGACGTTCTGATTCATCGTGGCCGTCAAGATGTCGGCGACGACACCAATGACGCCCGTCGAGTTCGGAATATAGGCGAAGTTTCCGGGGCTCTGAAGGTGCGTGGCATCGGGTACGATTTTCTCGCGAAACTCCTCGAACACGGCGCCGGGCTCACTCCCTTCATTCGGTAGCTCTTCGCGAAAGAGGTCGAAGACGTCCTTCGTGAGCTTGGGAGAGAGAATCGGCCCGTCGCCGCCGGGCTCGGTCATGTAGTCGACCATCCAGTCCACGGCGTCGTGGGCAAAGCGTCTCAACGCCTCAGCGCTCAACGCATCGCGCGCATCCAATTCAAACGTTCTCGGTCCTTTTTCCATTGAGGCCAAGCTTACCACTCTCGTCTCAAGCGCCTGTTTTACTACCGATCTCGAGCGCCGAGTCCCTGAGCACAACGCCGGACGAGGGGCGCGCTATACCGCGTCTCGCCATCCCGTGCGGATCGTTTGGAACGAGCGACAACTGAATCGCTCTCTCGCGTAGCATCGCGAGGCAGAAATCAAAAAGGTGTCGCCAGCGACAAGGAAGCGCTCGTGAGCGGGCGTCGCCGGCGTCGTGCCGCCCTTTCTACGTTCGACGCAATGCGCAGATCGTAGAAGAAGGCGTGGTGCGTCTGACACGAAAGATCGTCGAAAAAAAACATCGCCACAGGCGACGAGCTGACAGGGCCTTATTGGCAATGCGGCCTCGTCGACGTGGCTGCCGGCGGGGAGCTCCAACACGCGGACGAAATATGGCGATCTCTAGTGGCCGCGGCGCGTCGAGAAGAGCCTTCGGGGGTCGAGCTGGTTGCGTAGCATCACTTCTTGTCGCCGCCCTGCATCGCGTCGCGGAGCGTCTGAGCGAGAGAGCCAAAGCTTTCGCTCTGCGAGCTGTCCTGACGCTCGGCAAACTCACGCGCTTCGCTCTTTTCTCGGCCTTCGGTGACGGCTTTCGCGCTCAATCGGATCCGTCCGCGCTCGGCATCGATTTCGAGCACGATGACCTCCACGTCACTTCCAACGGGAAAAGCCCTTCGAAGATCCTCACCATGGTCGAGGCCCGTCTCTTCGACTGGAAGCAAACCCGTTTTCCCGGGCTTCAGAAATACGAAGACGCCGTAATTTTCGTGGCGCTCGACCTTGCCGACGAGCCGAGCGCCGATCTCGACCCTTTTCGAAGCTCGAGCGTGCGCGCTCTCCGCACGGACAGAGCCTTCATCCACGACGGCCACCCCCATGCGCTTGCGCTCGGGGTCGATCGTCAAGATCTCGACCGCAACTTCGGCACCCGGCGCAACACTCGTCTTCCATCCATCGGTCTTGCCCGTTGGCGGGAACGTGGAAACATGCACGAGAGCTTCGATACCCGTCGCGATCTCGATGAACGCTCCGAAATCGACGAGCCGCACGACGCGGCCGCTCATCACTTGACCGACACGATAGGTCGCCGACACGGCCAACCACGGATCGACTTGAAGCTGCTTCAAGCCGAGCGAGATCCTCCCTTGCTCTTCGTCGACGCGCAGTACCTGCACCGTGATCTCGTCGCCCGGTTGGACGATGGTCGAAGGATCGGTGACACGGGACCAGCTCATCTCCGAGACATGAAGCAATCCTTGGACGCCTCCGCCGAGATCGACGAAGGCACCATAGTCGCGCACCGATACGACCTCGCCCGGAAGAACGGCGTCGGGAACGATGAGCTTGCGGACCTCCTCGGCGCGCTCCCGCGCCTCCTCTTCGAGGAGCGATCGTCGGGATACGACAACGTCTTTGCCGTCACGCTTTATCTCAACGATACGGAAAGTGTAGACCTTGCCCTCGTGAATCGAAGGATCTTCGGTATAACGCGTATCGATTTGCGAGATGGGGCAAAACGCGCGCTGAGAGGAGAAACGAACTTCGAAACCACCTTTGATGGCTTTCTCGACCCGCCCTTCCACCGGAAGCCCGGAGCGATACGCGTCTTCCAGAGCTTCGCGCGTCGCGGCTTGCCGTGCGAGCTTGTGCGAAAGCTTGATGCCGCCGGAAGTGGAAATAACGACGGCTTTGACTTTGTCTCCAACTTTCACCGATGGTTCGGCAGACTCACCACGCTCACCCGGCTCGGTGAGCTCTACGAGATCGATGGTCGCTTCGCCTTTGCTACCCACGTCAACGAAAGCGACGTCGGAGCCGATGGCAACAATCGTCCCTTCGACCGCATCACCTTCTCGCAAAGTTGACGGCTGTAGAGACGCCTCGAACATGACGGCGAAGTCTTCTTCCTCTTCTTCCGCCGGGGCGTTCTCGTCGTTTTCGTCAGGCTCGCTCGGACCAGACATCGTGGGTCTCCTTTTGGATGCGGGAGCATCATAGTCCAAGAGCGCGCGGTTTCCACCCTCCGGTCCGGTCGACATCGGCGCCAAGACTCATTACGATTTCGCGATGCCCTACCGTGTCGCGGTCTCCTTCGTGCGGTGGCTGCTCCGCATCTTCTTTTATCGCGTCGAGGTAACCGGCCTCGAGAACATCCCCGAAGATGGTGGCGGGCTCGTCGTCTCGTGGCATCCTAACGCGATCATCGACGGAGGGCTCGTCCTCGCTCATTTTCCACGGCAGATCGTTCTCGGCGCTCGGCACGGGCTTTTCGCCTGGCCCGTCCTCGGCCGGCTCATGCGGGCACTCAAGATTGTGCCCGTCTATCGGCGTCAGGATTTTGCCAGTTCTGACGAGGAGATGCGGCGCGAGGCCAACCGGAAGAGTCTCGACGTGCTCGCCGAGGCGATCGCAGGGGGGAAGTTCGCAGCACTTTTCCCGGAAGGAGACAGCCATGACGAGCCTTTCCCGAAGGAGCTCAAAACGGGCGCCGCGAGGCTCTACTACCGCGCTCGCGATCTCACACCGGAGAACGCCCCACCACCCGTGATCATCCCCATCGGTCTGCATTACGACCAGAAACGTCTTCTGGGCTCGAGGGTGCTCGTTGCCATCCACCCACCGCTCGAGCTCGACGAGACCCTCTCGGCTCCACCGGCGCAAAACGCGTCGAGCCGTGAGCAGTATAGACCGCTGACCGAAGAGCTCGAACGCGTGCTCCATCAGGTCGTTCACGCCACCGAGAGTTGGCAGCAACACCACGCGATGCACCGAGGGCGCAAACTGCTACGCGCAGAGCGAGCCCATCGTGCTGGCGCTTCCCCCCCCCGCACCCCGACATGAAGGACGCGTTCTCGCTTTCTCACGCATGTGGACGGGCTACAACACGCGCATAGGCACACATCCCAAGGAAATCGAGCAGCTCTTTGCGCGCGTTCGAGAATATGACGAGGACATGCGGGAGCTCGGGCTTCACGATCACGAGCTCGACAGCTCACCACGACTCGCCTCGCCCTGGCTCGGTGCCATCCTCGTCTTGCAAGTGATGCTCGTCTATCTGCTGCTGCCCCCCATCCTAATCCTAGGCTATATCGTGAACATGCCCGTGGCCCTCGCCGTTCTGCTCGTGTCGAAAAAAGCCGCGCGCAAGCAAAAAGACGAAGCTTCTCTCAAGCTCGTCGCGGGAGCGATTGCCTTTCCCATCACGTGGCTCGTGGTCGCCTTGCTCGTAGCCCTCGGCAATCGGCTCCTCGAGCCCATCTATCCGGAGATACCGGGCTCGCCTCTTTTGACAGGAGTCATTGCTTTTTTCTTGAGCGCGGCGAGCGCCTATCTCGTGCTCAACTATCAGCGCCTCGCGCGACAGACGCTGCGCTCGATTCGCGTGCGTCTCACGCGGATCGCCGCAAAGCGGCACTCGAGCAATTGCACATGGAACGTGCCGAACTCCATGACGGCTTCGCGAAGCTCTCCAAAGGGCTCGCTCTCCCCGGCCGACTCTAGCCGGACGGCCGCGTGGTCGACGCTGAACGAGATGACGTGTAGGGATTCCCCAACGATCGCGCGTACCTGTTGAGGCACAACGTACTGATTTACGCCAAGTTAGAGTTTGGCCACCTCTTTGCATGAAATTCGACTGTTATGACAACCGTGATCCACTCCCATCAAGGACGTCTAGAAACGGCATCACTCCCCCGCATCGTACGCGATCTTTGGCGCGCGAAAGCGACAGGTAATCTTCATCTGTGGAACCGGGACGCCACGAAACGTCTTGTTTTCAAAGACGGGCACATCGTCTTCGCCGGCACCAACGTGGAAAAAGAAAAGCTCGGCGAGCGGCTCGTATGGGCTGGCAAGATCGACCGCTCCGTCCTCGACTTGTCCTTTCGTGTAATGGAGCGCTCTGACGAACGCTTCGGCAAGACGATTGTCGAAATGGGTTGGGTGAGTCCGATGGAGATGCAGCGCTACGTCGCCACCCAAATCAAGGACATTATTTACTCCGTGTTCACGTGGGACGAAGGCGATTACCGATTCGAAGCGGTTGGACGACCCCGTACCGGCCAAGCTCATGCTCGAGCTTCACACGGCGGAAGTGATCTATGAGGGCGCATGCCACGTCATCAACATAGCGGCGATTCGCTCCTGCGTCGGGTCCTGGAAAAACGGCTTGAAGCTCGTCGAGGGAGAACGGTTGAGCATACCCGTTACTCGAGAGGACGGCTTCATCTTGTCGCGCGTGAAAGAGGGCGATTCGATTGGGGACGTCGTGTCGACATCACCTCTCGGCGAAGAAGAGTCGCTTCGGCGGATCTACGCGCTCGTGCTTGCTGGCGTTTTGGAAATCGAAGAGCTAGGAGAGCAACGGGAGCGACGCCCGTCGAACAACGCCGGCGCCACCCGTGACATGACTGAAGAAGAACGCGGCTTCCGCGATTCGCTCGCAGCGCGTTACTCAGCGCTCGAGCTTGGTGATCTCTACGATCGTCTCGAAATTGATTTCGGTGCGTCGAGCAAGAGAGTGCGAGAAGCCTTTGACGAGGTCATGGCATCGCTCGAGCCCAAAGCACATTTCAGTACTTATCTGGGCAACGTGAAAGAGCGCCTAATTAAGGTGCGGCGGAAGGTGCGCGAGGCCTATGAAGTGCTCAGCGTACCCGAATCGCGTCGAGTCTACGATTCTCGGCTCGATGGCAAGGCGACCAGATTCTCGGGCAACGATACGGTCGCCTCTCTCACGTTGGAAATGCGTGCCCGACCGTTCGCAGGCCTATCTGGCACCGATTCCGAGGAGGCAGAGCTCGTGGTCCTCGAAGCCAAACGGCTCCAGAACGGCGGAGACTACTTCGACGCCGTCGCGGCATTGACCCGCGCGGTACAGCTAGAGCCGAGGAATGGGAGCTATCACCGGCTTCTGGCTCAGTGGCTCGCGCAGAATCCTGGCTGTTGGGAATCCGCCCAAGCGCATTTCGAGCAAGCGATTGCGATCGACGACAAGGACGTCGAAGCCCATCTCGGCCTAGCCACGCTTCACGAGGAAGCGAGCCGCTCCGACAATGCGCTGGGCGTCTACGAGAGAGTCATCGAGCTCGACCCAGACAACCGTATCGCCCGCGAGAAGCTCGAACCGCAACCACGATGAGTTCAGCCTAGGCGTCCAGCTGCCCGGCCACCAATAGCTGCTAAGATCTCGTGCTTGGACCCGAGAAGCTCCGAGCGCGAAAGTAGCGGCTATGTCGCGCTCGTCCGCGGAAACCGCAATTTCAAGTACCTCTGGTATGGCCAGATCGTCAGCCTCTTCGGCGACTGGTTCAACCTGATCGCCTCCGCTACACTCGTCGCTTCGCTCACTGGCTCGGGCCTGGCCGTTGGCGGTCTCTTCGTCGTGCGCATGCTGGCGCCGTTTCTCATAAGCCCGCTCGCCGGCGTTGCGGCCGACCGCTACAACCGCAAGAAGCTGCTCATTCTCACGGACGTCGTGCGGGCCGTCGTCGTTCTCGGCTTTATCCTCGTACGCTCCGCCGAGCTTCTGTGGTTCCTGTACGCGGTTACCGCTATCCAGTTCGCCATGCATGGTGTCTTCTACCCGACACGCAACGCCATCTTGCCTGACCTCGTGTCCTCTCGAGAGCTCGGCACCGCAAATGCCATCACCGGGACAACGTGGTCGGTCATGCTCGCAATGGGCGCGGCGGCAGGCGGCCTCGTGGCCGGCGGATGGGGCGTCTATCCGGCGTTCATCATCGACTCGGCCACTTTCATTCTCTCCGCCTATTTCATCGCGCGCATCCGCTACGAACCGGAGCGCCGAGACACTCACGACAAGAGCCTGCGCACCGCTCTCTCCGACTATGTCGAGGGTCTGCGCTACTTGGCGCACAACCTCAAAACACTCGCGGTGGTGCTACACAAAGCGAGCCTCACGCTCTTCGTTGTGGGCGCTCTCGAGGTCATTCAAGTGACACTCGCGCGGGATTTCTTCGTCATTGGTGAAGGGGGCGGTATCAGCCTCGGCATCCTCTACGCCGTTATCGGGGTGGGCTCCGGCGTCGGTCCGATCGCCGCGCGCCATTTTACCGGCGATCGCGAAAGACCGCTCCAAATCGCGATTTTCTTCGCGTATGTCACGATGGGCGTAGGGCTCATCATCATCTCGACGCTCGCGAGCTTCGGCACGGTCCTCATCGGAACGCTCATCCGGTCGATGGGTGGCGGCACGCTCTGGATCTTCTCGACTCAGCTTTTACTCCAAAAACTGCCTGAAAAGATCCGCGGACGGGTGTTCTCCACGGAGTACGCCTTTCTGACCCTTGCAATGGCGACGGGCGCTGGGCTCGCCGGGTGGGCGCTCGACCAAGTAACGACGGTCATCCCCGACCTCTTACGGCTGATGAGTTTTTTGATTTGGTTACCGGGCCTGCTCTGGGGCGGTTTCCTCGCGAAAACGCTCTTTCGCCGCACCGACTAAAGAGAGCAGGAACCCTTTCCTGCTCTTACTCGTCCAAGAAGACATGAAAAGAGAGATTCGCCACGTCTTGCGCAAGCTCGCTCGTGCGCCCCTTTTCACGGCCGTCTCGATTCTGACACTAGCTCTCGGCATCGGCGCCAATACGGCAATCTTTAGCGTCGTCCGTGGAGTCTTGCTGAAGCCGCTCCCGTTCGAGTCCCCCGAGCGGCTCGTGGGGGTCTGGCACCAAGGCTTCGGCTTCACAGGTGGTCTCAATCAATCGCCAGCAACCTATTTCACCTATCGCGAAGAAAGCACGACCTTCGAAGATATCGGCATGTGGGACAACGACTCTGTGTCCGTGACCGGCCTCGAGGAGCCGGGGCAAGTCGTGGCCATATATGTCACCGACGGGACACTCCCGATCCTGAAGGTCGAGCCTATGCTAGGGCGGCGCTTCACCCCCGATGACAAGCTGGCAAACAACGATCCGAAACGGAGCGGCAGAAAGGCGCAAACCGTTGGTCGAGAGGATATCCCGCACGTGGAACGAGACCGCGCGCGGCGAGAGCGCGGCTCAGGACGCCGTTACCGCAGCCGAGGTCCAGAAGAGAGGCTTTGTGGCCGACTTCGACAAGAAAGGTCTCGAGCTCCGGAACGTCAGCTTTCGTCGGGATGTTCTCGGGGTCGAAAGACGCCCAATCCCTCTGGCTATCGCGCGTCATCAGACTCCAAACATAGCAGATAGCAGAGTTGCTTCTGACGCTTCCGAGCGGTACTTTGGCAGGGTAACTTCACGAAGGCTTTGGCAAGATGCCCAAGAGAAAGGACGGATATTTCCCATGAAAAACCGTCGTTGGACGTTCGTTGCCGCGATGGCATTGATCCCCGCTTTGGCGGGTGCCGCGCAGCAACCCAGCACCGATATCGGAGACATCAACTTCCCTAATTCCGGGGCGCCGGAGGCGCAGGCCTCGTTCCTACGCGGTGTTGCCGCACTCCACAATTTTTGGTTCGACGAGGCGGCCGACGAGTTCAAAAACGCCCAGGAGACGGACCCGAGCTTCGCCATGGCCTATTGGGGCGAAGCGATGAGCTATAACCACCCGCTCTGGGCCCAGCAGGACATCGCCGCCGCAAGACAGGTGATGGGCGGTTTCGGAAAGACTCGCAAAGAGCGCATCGAGAAAGTTCAAACCGAGCGCGAGAAGATGTATTGGGCAGCGCTCGAGACCCTCTACGGCGAAGGCGACAAACTCGTGCGCGACATCGCTTATGAGAAAGCGATGGGCAGTATCCAAGAGGCGCACCCAGACGACGTGGAAGCGGCCACGTTTCACGCTCTCTCCATTCTCGGCACCGTGCGCCGCGGCGATAAAGGTTTCTTTAGACAAGTACGCGCCGGCACGATCGCGCTTGATTTGTTCGCCAGATATCCCAATCATCCGGGCGCGGCACATTTCGTGATCCACTCCTTCGACGATCCAGAGCACGCGCCGCTCGCGCTAGCCGCAGCGGAAAAATATGCGCTGATCGCTCCCGCGGCGTCGCATGCGCTTCACATGCCCACGCACATCTTCGTGCAGCATGGCATGTGGGATCGCGTCGCCCAGTCGAACGAAAGAGCCTTCGCCGCTTCCGACGCCTGGGCCCAAAAGAAACACTTGTCGGCATCCAAAAAAGATTGGCACTCTCTCGAGTGGGGCGCCTACGCGAATGCCCAGCGCGGCGTTTGGGGTGAGATTGGAGAGGCCATCGAGACCGTCACGGCCGCTGCGAAAGAGACAAAGGACGGGCGGCTCCGCCGGTACCAGGAGCTCATGACGGCGCGTTACCTGCTCGTTCAAGGAAAGGACGATGGGCGCGAGCTGCCCGACGTCGCCGCGGGCGAGTCCCCACCCTGGTCGCGAGGAAACGCTGATGCCGACATGCTCCTCGCACTCGGTCTCGGCTCCGGCAAAGCCAAGAACGCCGAACGGACCGAAGAAGCCGCGAAGCGGATGGGCAAGCTCGTCACGGCCGCGAAAGAGGCCGGCAACGACATTCAGGCCGACTACTTGTCAATCATGCAGCACGAGCTCCAGGCTTCCGCCGCCATGGTGCGCGGCGAGACCGACGCGGCCTTGAAACATCTCGAAAAAGCCGTCGAGCTCGAAGCGAAGCAAGGTCCGCCGTCCGGCCCCGCTGGCCCGATCAAGCCGTCGTTCGAGCTCTACGGGGAGTTCCTCGTCAAAGCCGGCAAGTATGAGGAGGCCGTCGCGGTACTCCGGACGAGCTTGCAGCGCACTCCGAACCGCACCCATTCGCTTCTCGCTCTCGCGCGCGCTTCCGTCAAGCTCGGCGATGTCGAGACCGCGAACCAAGCCTACGCAACCTTGAAGCGTTTCCTCAAGGACGCGGATGCCGACGTGCCTTTCTTGAAAGAGGTCAGAAGCTACGAAGCTTCGACCGACGCGGGCGGCAACTAGCACGTTTGGCACGAAGTCACGAAGGCGCGGGAGACCGCCCTTCGTGGCTCCTTGTCGTAATCAAGCCGGACACGAATCACGGCGCCGCGCGGCGGCGAGCTCCCCGTAAACTTCTGCGTACCCGCGGCACTCGTCTCGGAGCTCGTCGACAAGCCCCCGGAACCCAATCGCATCGCGGATGGGCTCCAGGAACGGATCCTGCTCGTAAACGGGATATGAAGGAAACCCGTTGCGCGCCGCTCGGCCAGCCCATGCGAGTGCCTCTTCCTTCTCTCCCAGCCGAGCGTAGATGCAGGCCACGTCGTATTGGGCATGGTGGTAATGCCCGAAAGAACTCGCTTTCTCCTGGGTTGGTGAGAATGACGTTGGCCGGCTTGATATCAAAGCGGTGAATATTTATCTGCGGCACGAAGCGATGGGCCGGGTCGGTCGGATCAATTTCCGCGACGCGGAGCCGCTCGCGGCGATGTACAAGGCAGGAGAGCGCGAGCAGGCCACCTCGGAGATGGCCGACGCCACCACCTGGCATTGAGATAGACAGCATGAGGTTCTGAAACACGCGACTCGGCGTCCACGGTCAGGACGCCGAGGCGCAACCTTTCCATCGCGCGAGACATCGAGCCGCAGAAATCCAGAAGCGGCATCTCTCCGCGCTAAATCTCGAGCGTATGCTCGCGACCTACCACAGCGCCAGCGCCTGAAAATCTCGTGTTCAGGTCGGAACATTCCGAAGTTTCAAGTTCAGGTAGCCCAGAGAATGCTCGGCCAGCTCGACACGATAGGATTTGCCCCGCATGGGCCTCTGTGGTATCGGGGCAACGCGCTCGAAAATGAACGCATCGAGCGCGAGCGATTCGACGCTGTTCTCGAACACCTAGATGCCAAGGCACTCATGGTAGGTACTAGAGTCGGCGATCGACCTGGTCTCGATCCGGCGCTACGATCTGTTTGTCGGCCTCACGACGCTCGAGCGTGAAGAGTTGCAAGCAGGCTATTCGGAGTACCTATCGCTCACACAGCTCGACGCGCTGTTGGCGCGTCGAGACCGCATCCTCGACACCTGTGGTCCATCCGTGGCCCAGCCAGGCTAGAGACATAACGTTTGGCGAGCGTTGGTCATCCGTTTAAACTGTCTTCGTCCAAACTCCCGGGCGAAAGACACGACACAAGAATGGTTGACGCCAAATTAGGCTCTCCGCGCACGGACGAGCCGACACGACACCCGTGGATCTGGTTCGTCTATGTCGCGCTCTTTGCCGCGGCCATCCCCTGGTACCTCCCGCCCGAAGCGGCCTCCACCACTTGGCTAGGCTTCCCGCTCTGGGTCACGCTCTCACTCGTCGCGACCTTCGCCATCGCCCTCTTCACGGTCTATGTCATCGGCCGATTCTGGAGTGAGGACGAGTGAGCTCCATCCCGCTCGGTTACGGCGCCGTCGCCTTCACGGGGGTCTATCTCCTGGCGATGGTAGGTATCGGTTTTCTCGCGAAGTCGAAGCGGGAGGGAGACTCGCTGAGCGATTTCTATCTCGCGGGCCGCAGCCTGGGACCGTTCGTGCTCGTTCTGACGCTCTACGCGACGCAATATAGCGGCAACACCGTCGTTGGCTACCCGGCCGAGGCTTCGCGTTTGGGTTATGCGTGGATCATGAGCGTGAGCTTCATGATGGCCATCGTCGTCGGCTACCTTCTCTACGCGCCCAAGCTGCAGCGCGTCGCCAGGCGCCACGGGTTCGTCACGCCGGGCGATTGGGTCGACTACCGCTTTGGCTCGAATCGCCTCTCGCTTTTGACGAACGTTCTTCTCGTCGTCTCCATCGCGAACTACTTGCTCGCCCAGCTCATGGCGATGGGCCACATCGTCGCCGGTATCTCGGGGAACTTGGTTCCCTATTGGGTGGGCGTGACCGTCCTCATATTCGTCATCATCATCTATGAAACGCTCGGAGGGCTCCGTGCGGTGGCATGGACCGACGTGCTCCAAGGTGGCATGCTCTTCGTCGGACTCCTCGGCCTCCTCTACGTCGCTGCTCCAGGTCCGTCCCACTGGCAAGCGTTGACAGACTGGTTGAGCGCCAACGCTCCGGAGAAGACCGCCATACCGTCTCGAGAGGTGCAGACACGTTGGCTGTCCACGGTGCTTCTCATCGGCTTTTCGGGCTCTGTTTACCCGCAAGCTATTCAACGGATCTACGCGGCGAAGAGCGCTCGCGCGTTGAAGCGCTCGCTCCAATGTATGATTTTCATGCCGCTCGTCACGATGCCCGTCGTTGTTCTCGTCGGACTCGTCGGCCTTCGACGTTTCACCGGCCTTACGGGTATCGCCGCGGACCAGATCCTTCCGATGCTGCTGGCGGAGTGGGCCCAGCAAAGCGTGTGGACCTATCTCCTCGCTGTCCTCGTCGTCACGGGCACGCTCGCCGCCATCATGTCCACTGCCGATTCCGTCCTTTTGAGTCTATCCTCCATCTTGTCCAAGGACTTTCTCGGCAAATCGGTTCTCGCCGGCGCTTCGGAAAAACGGCTCACTACCGTCGGCAAGAGATTGTCGTGGCTCGTGATGGCGGCGCTCGCGTCGATCGCTTTCGTTCCTCGGATGACGCTCTGGGGTCTTCTGGAGCTAAAGATGGAGATCCTCGTTCAGGTCTCTCCGATCTTCATTCTCGGCGCGATGTGGGACCGACTGGACGGGCGCGCCGCGTTTTACGGCATGCTCGTGGGAGCGGTGCTCGCCTCGGGGTTTGCGCTAGGCGGGGTCGGGGGCTTCGGAGGGTTTCACACCGGGCTCGTGGCGTGGGCTATCAACGTGGCGATTTGTGTCGGGCTTTCTTTCGTGTTGGCGGGAGAGCAGCCGGGAGACCACTCCCCCGCCAGAAAAAACGGGTAGTACGCAGGACGTATTAGCCGAGTAGGCCCTGGACCCACATGGCACCGAATCCGAGAAGGATCACGGCTTTGCCTTCGAACTTCCCGTCGCCGGGGAAGATATCGACGACGAGGTGGGCGACAGGCTCGCTCGATTTCCTGAAGCTGGAGTCGAGCTCGATGAGCTTCGCCATGTCGGGCGAATCACCAAAGGCGAGCTCGCCCGGCGACAAGACCATCTGCCAATCGCTGTCGCTCTTCTTGACCACGCCCACCGTGTAGGTACCCGCAGGGATGGTCGCGGAGCCAGCCGTGATGGCGGTCGCCGTCTCGAATTTTGGAAGACCAGGCGAGACGAACTCGCCATCGGCGATCTTGGCAACGTGCTCCATGTTCGCGGGAATGGTAAAGAAGGACAAGCTCACTTCTACGTTCTCGGAAATTTTCGCGGTCGTGTTTTTTTGGAAATGAGGATGGGCTATCACGGCCGTCGCAGTCAGGAGCACAACAGCCAGAGCAATCGCTTTCTTCATTCGTTTTCTCCTAGTCACAAGTAAAAGCCCCTCCAGAGGCAACGGGTACCCGGCCATGTTCCACAATCTGGTCTCGGCGGGCAAGTCCAGGCTAACGGAGCACGAAGTGTCCATGTTGATCATGTGAATCCGCTAACATGGTGTGTCGAAGCAACCTCCTAGAATCGTCCAAGGAGATATCGAGACAATGGGATACAAAACCGCTATGGTCGTGATGGCCGTATGGCTCGTCGCGCCGGCGGCAACTTTCGCTCAAAACCTTATCGGGGGCACCGAGGAGCTGAAGTTCGACCGGCCCGAGTCGTGGGGGATGAAGTTCTTCGCGTCGCTGTCTCTTCTGACGAGCATGGGCATTCCCGAGCGCATGGGGGCGGGCACGATCGATCTAGGCTTCGAAGGCGGATTGGTGCCGTCGCTGAGCGAAGAACAGCGGCGCATCGGCTTCAACGGCAACCAAGCTCGAGAACGTGAACCGCTCGCGCTTGTTTGGACGGGTGCGGAGCCATATCGGTCTTTCTGAGAGCACGCGCCTCGAGCTAGCCTACCTGCCGCCGGTCGATATCGGAGGCATCAAGCCGAACTTGTTCGCTATCGGTATCGGCCGCCCGTTCTCGATCGCGGAGCACTGGCAGCTGGATGCGCGCGGCTATTTCCAGTTCGGCAGCCTCGAGGGCGACATTACTTGCGGCGAAGACGAAGCCGCAGCAGGTGACGATCTCGAACGCAACCCGTTCATGTGCGAGGCACCGTCCAATGACGAGCTCGGGCAAAAAATCTACGGTGCCGAGCTCACTGCAGGCTACATCTCGGACGGCAAGTTTCGGCCCTATGCAGGGCTCGCATTCAACTATCTCGACCTCGACTTTCGCGTCGACGCACGCTACGCGTGTCTCATCGACACGACGGAACAGTTCACCGATGGCGGGACGATATCGGTGACCGCGGGCGCGAACTACATCGCGACCGAGAAGTGGCGCATTACGGGAGAAGTGTTCTACACGTGGCTTTCGGTCGTGCGGCCACCGAGCACGACGTCGGGGAATGACGGGCTGTTGAATTTTCGAGTTTTGGTGTCCTACCGTATTCGGTAGATTAATCAAAAATATGAGGTGTTATTTAGGTGATCTACGGGGTGGCGGCGGTGAGGTTCAGGGCACCCCGATAGAGGCAGTAGAGGCCGTCCATTTGAATCACATGGTAAATGTCGTTCTGGTTGACATACCGATGGAGCGAGAACTTGGCGACGAGCACCAGGAGAGCCACGAGGCTGACCGCTACGGCCCATCTGAGCCAACGGACGCCTTTCCCGGGCACGCCGGCGTCGCTCGGGGTGCCCGGGGACCGAGGAACGGACGCCAGAGGCAATCAAGGGCGCCGACCCGATGGCGATCGACCACACGGTGAGATTCCAGACCCGTTGCCACTGGTCGCCCAGCGGAACCTGGAATCCATGCGCCGTTCCTCCCAGGTGCGCGGCGATGGCCGTGACCCATAGCTTCGACCGGCGCCAGAGCGCCGCGGCAAACCACAGGCACAGCGCCGCAAGGGCGTAGTCGGTCAACATCGTGACAGGCTCGAGAATCACCATGGCAGATAGTTTCTACAAGAAATAAGATAGCCTGGTAGCTGCCACCTTGCTAAACCGGATGAAAAATATGAAGAAGTTACTCGTGCTCGGGGCGGCGCTCATTGTCGCGGCCGGCTGCTCGAGCATGAAAGTCAATCACGATTACGATCACCAGGCGGATTTCTCGCAATACGCGACCTATGCCTGGCATGACAGCGAGACGACCGTGGAGGATACGGACCCGCGTCTGCCGGCGCTTCACTATGAGGTTCCGGAGCTTCCGGAGTGGATCCAGATCTACGGTCTTCACACCGATTCGGATGTCCGTCGGGATTTGAACGGTTTGCAAGTGCACGCAGCGAAGCGAGCTCTGTACGGTGAGCGCGACGACAAGCACACGGATCGATGGATTATCGTCTTCGGACACCAGCCCGTCTATAACAACGGCCATCATCAAAATAACGCCAACGAGCGCCGTGTACGGGCGCGGCTCGAGAAGCCATTGTTTGAAGAATGCGGCGTCCATCTCTACGTCGCGGGACACGCCCATCATCAAGAGCACATCACCGCGGAAGGATTCGAGCAAGTGATCCAGGGCGCCTCGGCGAAAAGCAAAGGGCGTAACAAGAGTCCGAAGCTAACGAGCACGACGCAGCGCCACTTTTCGCGTGAGTTCGGTTTCGAGATTCTGGAGGTCGACCCTGTTCGGCTTCGGCTGGATTTCTACGACGTTCTCGGGACTCGTGAGAAGGGTGAGGTCGTAGCGCCCGGACCCGAGGACATTTTTCGATCCTATTCTTGGTGCGGCGGGCGCGGCGACGTGGGAAACCCAGCGTCACCCGCACGTCCATGTCACGCTCACTGATCACTGATCACTGACACGACACGCAAGGACAGGATAAGCCCGAAGGAGACAAGCATGGAACTGACGCGAGACGCGGCTTGGGTTCACTTGAGCGAATGGACGGAGACGGAGTCGCTGCGCAAGCACGCGCGGGCAGTGGAGGTCGTCATGCGTCGTGCCGCGCACCGATATGGCGAAGGCGCGGCCGACGAAGAGGCCTGGGGAGCCACGGGCATGCTGCACGACGCCGATTACGAAAAATGGCCCGAGGATCATCCGAAGCGCATCGTCGGCTGGCTACGGGAGCGCGGCGAGGAAGAGCTCGCCTACGCAATCTCCGCGCATTACACTAAGTGGAACGTTCCCTATAAGAGCCAGCTCGACAAAGCGCTTCTCGCCTGCGACGAGCTGACCGGCTTCATCGTCGCCTGTTGTCTCGTTCGGCCGGAAGGTGTCTCGACATTAGCACCCAAGAGCGTGAAAAAAAAGCTCAAAGACAAAGCTTTTGCCGCCAAAGTGGAGCGCGCCGAGGTGTACACGGGAGTGGAGCTCCTCGAGGCCGACCTGGGCGAGCACATCCAGTTCATTATCGACGCGTTGAAACCCTACGCGGAAGAGCTAGGGATCCAGGGACGCGACCTCAGAAAAAACTGACGAGGACTAGACTAGACCGCCTGCACCAAGTTGCGCTTGCTCTGATGCATCTGGAGTACGTCCGGTCCGATGCACTTGCTCAGATAGACTTTCGAGTCACGATTGTCGAGCTCGTTGCGCTCGTACTTCACGACGTCGAAGTTCAGGTGCGTCAGCGTCCCTCGCATGCCGTAGAACTTGTTCTTCGTCTTGACCACGACTTCTTTGAAGCCGTGCTCGTAGGCCCAGGCCTCTTGCTGTTCCGAAAGCGCGCGAAAGTGACCCTGCCCGCGCCAATCCGAGCGGGTGCCGCCAATCCAGCTATACAAGATACGGCGACCCTCGAAGTCGACCGCGTCCCGAAGGCGAGCGACGAGATCCCGGAGCTTTTGGTCCTGCTCGTCCGCAAATATCTCGTGCCCCACTTTGAACGATACCGGAACGATTTGGCTCTCGTCACTCGGAAGCCGTGCCTCCACAATTTGGATAACATGCTCGCGTCCTTTCAGACGCGCCTGGATCTCGCCTGCTGTTTTCTTGCGGTCGAACTCTCCAAAAAACTCCTCGATGTACTCGATTTCGAGACCGCCTAGCTCCAACGGGTATTGCTTGATCTTGTAGGTTCTGTGCTCCTCCATTTGGCGGCATTATATATTTTGGAGGGGCGGCGGAAAACAGCTTCACCCGGAGGAGGAGCTCTTGGACGCGGTAACCGGCTGCCCTGGTAGCACGGGCTGTTCGAAACCAGGACTTTCGAGTATCGCGCGAAGGCGTTCCTCCTGTTCGGGACCCGTGATCATAAACCGGATACCGTGCGAGAAGGAGGCGCGATGCTTCGCGTCGCTTTCGTCCTGGCACCAAATGACCCTTCCGGATGTGGAATAAGGCGCATCCGGATCGAACCCGAGCCGGAGCAGCAGGCTGGCACCCGCTGGGAAGCCAACGCCGGCGACGATCTTGGCGCCTCCCACAGAGACGTCAGTGATTACGCCATAGGCCTGATTGCCATCGGGGTCATAGATGGACACCATCACCGACCCCTGCGGAATGAGGCGAGGCCATACGCGCTCGGGTTGGTACATACTCATTACTGATCGTGTGTAGCAACGATCGAGCCAAGTCCCGGGTTTTCGATACCCACCTACATCTGCTTAGAATCGAAATACTTAAGCCGAGTTTCCGCCTCGGAACAGCTCCTGGGCTGTAGGGGCGAGCCTACAGATCTATGCAAGATCCTATTGAAATTCGGCAGGTCAACGTTCGAGGGCTCAGGAGTCTTGACGAAAACGCTAGCGACTGGAAGCTGACGCGAAGAAGTCGAGAAGCTCTTGATGGAACTCCCCGGGCTTATCCAGATAGCACGGATGACTCGCGCCTTTGAAGATAACGCGCCGGCTATCGGTGAGCGCAGCCGCAAGAACGTCCGACTCCTCGACGGGGATGATATTGTCGTTCTCCCCCCACAGGACGAGCGCCGGGATGCTCACTTTGCGAAGAGCGCCCTTGTAACGATCGATCCCGCCGGGCGCAACGGGGACGAAGCCCAAGACTTTGTCCGGGTTGCGGGTGACGAGAGGGAAGCTGAACTGCCCGCTCATCGACGGCGAGACGATGAAAGCTTTCTCCACAGAGAGCGCGTCCAACGCCTCGACGAGAAAGTCCTTTGGCTCGATCGGCAAGGTTTGCGAACGGCCGTAACCCGGCAAATCCAGAGCGAGCACGTGATAACCAGCCGCGGCAATGACATCAATCGTGCCTAGCTCACGCCACGTCTCCGAGCTGAAGCGGCCCCCGTGCAAGAGCAACACGGTGGGTCGAGTGCTATCGCCAGCCTCCAGATAGTGAACTTTTTTCTCGGCGAGAACGAATTGACGCTCAGTCGTGGCATTCCTAATCCTAGTCTCAGTCTGAGTCACGGGAGCTGCAAGAGCTGCCAAGAGTAACCATTTCATCGCAAAACTGTACCACAGGGCGAAACCGTGTTCTATGTGCCCGGTCGATATCATCGACCCGTCTCTCGTGGAGCTCTTCACCAGCGAGATGTAGTGGCTCAGACTGGGAGGTTTCCGCACGGGATCTCGTCCTTTTATTGCTAGAAGGAGGTGGAACATGCTCAAGCCACACCAACAAAACCCTATCCCAAACGAAGCGCTCAAGGGATTTCTTCTTCACGAAGAGCCTTTGGTCCGCGATCTGGTGACGTACTATTTTCACGAATCCTGGTCCTTGGACGAGGGGCTCATCCCTCTCGTGCTCGAGGCTTACCGCCGATTCGGCGAGGAGGCGGCGTACTTCTCGCTCGGCCACGCGAGGCGCTTTCCCTTGAACACGAGCTCGCTGCTCAAATCTGCGCTGGAGCTCGAGCGCTCTCAGCCGCCCTGCGTCGAAGATTGGCTCGCGCGCGCCCCGCTGCCGCTCGTCGAGAGCCACGAGAATCTGTTGCGGAGCGTTTTGTCCTTCTCTGTGCGTGCGCGGGTGGAGACCTGGTTTTACACTCACTCCGGTCGGGAACTCTCTCCCGAAAGAGACCACATCAAAGAGCACTTCGAGCGTGAGCGTGGCACGGGCTTCGACTATGCCTACATGTTTCCCGGCATGAATCGCGTGCTGCAGGCTGCGGGCCGCGCCATTCGCTCCGACACCGACCGGGGCGCCGTGCTCCTGATGGACGAGCGCTTTGCGCAGGCGCGCTACCGGGCCCTTCTGCTGGTAGAGTGGGAGCCTACCTTTATCCGTGACGATCAAGCGCTGCGTACAGCGCTCACCGACTTTTGGCAGAGCTCGCTGGTTTCTGTATAATATTCATCTAATTATCACTTGTCTTGCCGAGTTGGATGTCCTGGCGCTTGACTGCCAAGCAACCTCGGCCGACCCGTCCAAAGGACACTTGCTCGAGATCGGTTGGAGCGCCGTCTGTGCGTCCAGACGAACAATTTCCGTGGAATCAACGCTTCTGCAGCTCCCGGACGGCGCTAGCGTTCCGAAGCGAGTGCAACGCATCACGGGGCTAGATGACGACGCGCTCGTGCTCGGCGCCACGGCCGAGGCGGCGTGGTCGCGCGTCCTCGAAGCCGCGGGGGTAATAAGCGACAAGACGACTGGGCGCTGCCCCGCTGTCATTCATTTTTCACGGTACGAAGAACGTCATCTCCGCTGGCTTCACGTGCGGGCGGGGCTATCGAGTCCCTTCCCTTTTCGCATCGTCTGCACCCACACAATCGCCGCCGATTGCTTCCAGAGCTTCCCCGTCGCGGGTTCCGCGCCGTGGCGGGATATTTTGGCCACCCTGTGTCGGAGATGCGTCGCGCCTCGCATCATGTCGAGGCGACTGCCGCGGTGTGGGCATCGGCGGTTGAGCTTCTCGAGACCAAAGAAAACGTGTACACACTCGAAGAGCTCGACGCGTGG
Organism: Acidobacteria bacterium bin61; assembly: GCA_963578475.1. Taxonomy (GTDB): domain Bacteria; phylum Acidobacteriota; class Vicinamibacteria; order Marinacidobacterales; family SMYC01; genus SMYC01. The sequence continues at coordinate 97,855 of CAUZCL010000001.1, forward strand.
CTAGATCACTCGCATCGTACGACCAGCCCGCGGCTCTACCCGATGCCCAAGAAAGCGAGAGAGCACCTTCCCGACCAACCGGGTGTTTACACCATGAACCGAGCGGGTGGCGGCATCCTCTATGTCGGCAAGGCGACGTCGCTACGCCAGCGCGTCTCGAGCTATTTTCAAAAGAGCTCGAGCCACACCGAGCACATTCTCGAAATGCTGAGCCAGGCACGAGAGCTCGCCTTCACCGTGACGGGCTCGCCGCTCGAAGCGGCCCTCGAGGAATCCGACGCGATCAAAAAAACTCTCGCCTCCCTACAACAAAGCGCTTCACGCCCGCGGCCGAGCTCTCGTTTTCGCGAACCACGCCCTGACCGACTTCGCCATAGAGCCGAACCGCGAACACCCTATCGGACCTCTGCCTGCGGGGGACCTCTGGGCCGCGATTTCGCTCGATGCCGAGCTCTCGCCGGCGGCGGCCCTCGCCATCCCCGAATCCTATGCGCCGACAGAGGCCACCTTCCAAACGGGACGCACGTTCTACACGGAAAGGCTCGGCACAGAGTGCCGCCTCGCGAGAGGCGCGCGCCTCTGGCGCGAGCAGCTAGAAGCTTCTGAAGACGACGTCGAAGAAGAATTTCAACTGAAGATGCAATATGACGAAGGGGTCGAGCGATGGTCCCCGGCAAGCGTCGCGGCACGGCTCGATGAGATAACCATGCGGGCCTCGCACTGGGTTCGGCGGGCTCATTGGCTTTGCCTTTTGTCAGAATCGACGCTCGTTTGGGACAAGACCGCGCTCGCTTTCGAGAACGGGCGCATATATCGACGCGTCGAGCTCACCGAAGGAGACACCGTACCCGCACCGCGGGGATATCGAAAGCCCTTCGCCGAGCGCCGGCGCACGTTCGACATCGCGACCTATGACCGGCTGACCGTGCTTACTCGAGAGCTCCGCGCGCTCGTCGCCCCCGTCAAGGACGAGCGTCCCGTGGAGCTTTACATAGCCGCATGCGCGCCCGTGCACCGAGCCAAACTGAGGATGACGCTGCGATGGATCTGACGCGAATCCTGTTCGTCTCGGATACCCATCTCGGTTTCGATCTTTCTAGGAAGGCTCGCGGTAAATCTTGCCCCCTTTCATCACGAAGCGCACGTTGCGCAGGGCGGAGATGTCTTTGGTCGGGTCACCCTCGACCGCCAACAGGTCCGCGAAGAGGCCCGGGCGGATGCGGCCAATCTCACCTTCCATTTGGAGCACGCGCGCGTTCACCGAGGTTGCCGACTCGAGCGCGGCCTCGGCCGTCATCCCGTAATCGACCATGAGCTCGAGCTCGCGCACGTTGTCGCCATGCGGGAAGACGCCGACATCGCTTCCGCTACAAATGGTCACGCCTGCTTCGAGCGCTGCTTTGAACGACACGCGCGTCGCTCGGATGCGCTCAGGCTCAGGCTTTTCGCCTTTTTTCCAGCCGCCATATTGCGTGATCGCGTCACCGGCGGCGAGCGTTGGACAAAACGCGACCCCGTTTTTCGCCATGAGGTCGAAGACCTCTCGCGTCCCCTCGTTCCCGTGCTCGATGCTCACGACACCGGCGAGCGCCGCGCGCCTCATGCCTTCGGCCGATCCCGCGTGAGCCACCGTGACGCGTCCGCTGCTCTTGGCCGTCTCCACGATGCGTGTCAGCTCCTCGACGGAGAAGGTCGCCATAGCCTCGCCGTGGGGTCCCCAGCGGTAATCCGCGTAGACTTTGATGAAGTCCACGCCTTTTCCAATCTGGTCGCGCACAACGCGGATGAGATCGTCGATGCCGTCGGCCGGCTCGGCGCCGAGCGGTACGTCCCAATCCGGGTGAAACCCCTTGGGGCCGTAGCTTCCGGTGGCAACGATGGCGCGCCCCGCGACGAGCAAGCGCGGCCCAACAATGATTCCCTGGTCGATGGCGTCACGGACGCCGACATCCGCATAGCCGGCGCCCTCGCTCCCGAGGTCTCGGAGCGTCGTGAAACCCGCGAGGAGTGTGTCACGCACATGATTCGTCGCTCTCGCCACACGCAGCGCTCGCGACTCGCGCAGGACCTGGTCGTTCCACGATGCCTCGTTATAAGGATGTAGGAGGACGTGCGAGTGCGCTTCGATGAGTCCGGGGACGAGGGTCGCGCCACCGAGTGCGATGCGCTCGGCGTCTCTCGGAACCGTGACCATAACTGACGGTCCGGCCGCCTCGATCCGTTCGCCGCGCACGAGGACGATCCATCCCGCATGCAACGTCTCGCCGTCGAAGACGTGAGCCGCTTCGATCGCGTAGACGGTCTCGGAAGCCGCATAAGAAGGAAAAGCGAGGCACGTAATGAGCAGTAGCATTCTGAACATGCGCCCGATGTTACGCTCTTCGCTTCGGAATCCACAAGCGCTGGGGATAGAATCACGCCATGATCCTACCGAGAAATTCTATAATGGGATCGATACCTTTCACAGGCTACGCGAATGCCATGAGCCGACAAAAAGACTCTAGTCGAACGCCCAAGGAGGAGCCGTTCTTACTGACAATGCTGCCCTTTGCCGGGCTTGGCGCCCTGTTGCTCGTCGCCGTCATCTGGCAGTATCTTCCTCGCGCGGAAAACCAACCCGCGACACAAGACGCTTCGCTGAGCATCGTCGAGCGCTGGGAACGCCAAGAGCGGCGTGACATCCCGATCGACCCCGCGCGCGATTACAGTCTGGGCGCCGAAGACGCGCCAGTGACCATCGTCGCGTTCAGCGACTTTCAGTGCCCCTATTGTGCGGACGCCGCGAAGGCCGTTTCCGAGCTCTTGAAGGACCACGAAGGCGACGTGCGGCTGGTGTTCAAGAACTTTCCACTCGACGTCGCCTGTAACGAGCGCATGGAGCGACAGCTTCACGCTCTCGCCTGCCAGGCGGCGTTCACCGCACGCTGCGCGGGACGCCAACGCGAGGAGCTCTTTTGGGAAGTGCACGACGCCTTGTTCGATGTGAAGGGATTGACCATCCAAGATCTCTATCGCGTGCCCATGGAGCTCGATGTCGCAATCGACGCGCTCAACTCATGCGTGAGCGCGCGGACGCCGCTCGCCAAGGTCAAAGAAGACATCGCGCTCGGCCGAGACTTGGGCGTTAGGGGAACGCCAGTGCTCTTCGTCAACGGGAAGAAACTCGCCGACTATCGAAACGCCGCCCTACAACGAGTCGTCGAGCACGTCCTCAAGGGCGGCGCTCAGTAGGCTACTAGAGCTAGATCGAGGACTAGACCGAATCGATCAAAACGGCTCGAGCCGGGGCCGCCTCTATTTCGCGACGGGCACCAGCGAGATGTTGCTCCCACCAGAAGAGGCCGGCGATCTTGCCAAAGAGCGGGCGCTCCTTTGTGTATTCCTTGAAATGACCCTTCACCCAGTGAATGTCTCCCGTCTGGTTGCCATTGCGGTTGCCATCCATGGGCTTGACTCTCAAGTTTGAAAAGTTGAAGAGCGGAAGCTTGCCCGATCTCATCCGCGACCGCTGTTGTCTGCGATCGGGAACGACGTTGGTGCGTACAACGTTCTTGCAGCTCATCAGCGCAAAAAGCGCGGCCAAGGTGCCCACTTGATGCTGGACGAAATTTTGCCAGTCATCTTCAGGGAGTTGGATGACAGCGCCCGCGTGCTCGGGCTCGAACCCGTTGACTTCAACGAAAGCTTGGCTCGACAGCTCCTGAGCGAGCGGCATGGCGGGAGGTGAAGCAAAGTACTCGCCGCAAAGCGCGAGAAAGCGATAGGAGGCGAGACACTCGAAGCTCGTCGACAGACCAGCAGCCGTCACGAGAAGCACATGCGTCGTCCCAACGGGCGCCCAGTCGCGGACGGAAACCGGAGCGCGTGCGATGTCCGAGGCGTGGACGAAAAGGGCTCCCTGCTCACGGCCTTCATCGCCATTGCCGAAAACAACGATACTTTCGAACGGTGGCTTGGCGAATCGACCGGAGATCATGCGCCCGTCACGCGGGACGAGCGACGTTTTGACGGCAAGGTTGCTCTCTCGAGGCGGAAAAACAGCGAAGGGAGCTTGAATGACACGGGATCGAGTGCAAAAGTTCCGGATCCACTCGCTCTCGGCTGCAAGCCTATCGATTATCACTGATTACCCACACCGGTACGGCCCAAAGAGCCCCAGCGTGAAATTAGTCGTTGTAATGAACCGCTGGCGCCCAAACTCTAGCAAAAGCGGAGTCGCGTTGAGAAGCAAATATTGCATGGGATCCCGCAAAGTGTTCTAGATTCAAAACGGAAAGATCATCCCGCGCCCGCGCAACTTTTCGAATACCGTCGCCAAGAACATGTAAAGGCGCGCGGGCCGTTGGACACCGGCACGCCGACGCTCGTCCAAAGCTCGAAGGATCTCGAGCTTGAGAATCTTGCGACGGAAGTTCCGTTTGTCGAGCTGTCGGCCGAGCACAGCTTCGAAGACCCGCTGCAACTCTGTGAGCGTAAATTTCTTTGGCAGAAGCTCGAACCCGACCGTCGTCCACTCGAGCTTGTAGCGGAGGCGCACGAGGGCATAGTCCAGGATCTTACGGTGGTCGAAGGCGAGCCGCGGGGCGTCATAGGCGGGAAACCAGCGCGCGTCCGCTGTATCGTTCCCGAGCGAAGCTCGCGCTCGGAGGACAGGAGGGCGAAGTAGCTAATCGATAGCACGCGTCCTCGCGGGTCGCGCTTTGGGTCTCCGGAGCTATAGAGTTGCTCGAGGTAAACATCCGAGACGCCCGTCTCCTCCTCGAGCTCGCGGAGCATAGCGGCGTCGAGGGACTCCGCCTCTTCGACAAACCCACCGGGAAGAGCCCACTTGTCCTTGAACGGCGGAACCCCGCGCCGTATGAGAAGAACGTGCAACACCCCCTCACGGAGGGTAAAGATGACGATGTCGACAGCAACGCGGACCGCGCCTCTGCTCACACGCCTACGATGGTGAAGAATCGAATACTCGGCGGCCCCACCGTCATCGCGCCCCACTTATCGAGATCGCCTCTGTCTTCACGCCACTTGAAATATTTCTCGTAGTGCTCGCGCGTCTCCCAATTTTAGACAATCACGATGTTGTTCGAATCATCCATATTTCGATGAATGGTCAATCCTTCGCAACCATCGAAAGCACGGGTGTGGTGAAGCTCATCGCGAAAGAAAGCTTCGAGCTCGTCTGGTTTCGTCGCATTCACTTCGAGCAGAACTAGAACGCTCATATTGTCCTCCTGAACGAGGGCTATTCTACCTTGAGCGACGAGATGGGCGATATACGGCTAGCGCGGCGCGCCGGCAGCCACGTGGCCATGAACGCGACAGCGAGCAAGGCAAAGCTGGTCGCGGCCCAAGTGACCGTGTCAAGAGGCTGGCAAGAAGGGCGGCTCACGAAAGCACTTCCTCTCACGCGCCGCCCGAAGCACGCGCTCGAGCTTCTTGGCTTCGACTTCGAGCGCTCGGCAGCCGGATTGCGTGATGCGGTAGTAACGCCGCCTCGGATCGTCATCACGGCTGGAGGCGACGTCCGCGATGAACTTTTGCTCGAGGAGCTTCTTGACCGCGTTGTAGAGCGTTCCTGGGCCCACCTGGATATCGCCGTCCGTGCGCGACTCCACCTCCGCAGCAATGCCAAGTCCGTGCCGCTGCTCGTCGGCGAGCGCGAGAAGGATGTAGAACGATGAGCTCGTGAGAGGTTTGATGCCGCGTCCGTCATTCATATCGCTACGCAATATATCGTGAGACAGTATGAGCAATCGCTCAAAGCACAGCCCTTGCGCGATGAAAGGTATACTGGCAGCGAACGTGACACATCCCAACCGATCGCCGGCCGGGCTGGCAGGACCGACGACGCCACCCCCCCCTCGAGCTCTCGGTGGCCGTATCCCCAAGACAGTTTCTGCAGCTCGACGACGTGGTGGCGCTCGAGCGGAAGCTTCCAAGCGGCGAGACCGTCTAAAACGGGCTGACCTAGATCCGGATGCGCTTTCTTCACACGGGTGACTGGCATGTAGGCAAAACGCTTCGAGGGCGAAGCCGAGCCGATGAGCACCGCGCCGTTCTAGAGGAGATGGCCACGATCGCGAAGGAGCGGAAGGTCGACATCGTTCTCATCGCCGGCGATTTGTTCGACACCGCCTCCCCGACTTCGGAATCCGAAGCGATCGTCTATCGCGGCCTTCTAGACCTCGCCCATGCGAGCGAGTGGGTCGTCGTCATCAGCGGAAACCACGACAACCCGAGACGTCTCGCGGCCGTCGAGCCGCTGATGCGGCTCACGAACATCCGCGTGCTCCCTTCGATTGCGCGACCCGATGAAGGCGGCGTCCTTACACTTCGGACCCAACTAGGCGATGCTCGAATAGCCCTTCTGCCCTTTCTCTCGCAACGTCTCATCATCAAAGCCGACGACCTCATGATGAGGGACACGTTCGAGCATGTGGGCGCTTACGCAGAGCGCGCGCATCGGATCATCCAATCGCTTTGCGCCGACAAAGCACCGCCTCAGACCGTCGACATCTTGCTCGCTCACGCGATGGTGCATGGCGGCGTCATGGGCGGCGGCGAGCGCCAAGCCCATACCGTCTTCGAGTACAGCATTCCCACGACCGCCTTTCCCGCGACACTCCACTATACGGCCCTCGGCCATCTTCACCGCGCGCAGAAGATCCCTGGTGCTTGCCCGATTTGGTATTCGGGCTCGCCTCTGCATCTCGACTTTGGGGAGACACGCGACGCGAAGAGCGTCAACATCATCGAAGCCGAGCCGGGAGCGCCGGCGACGGTCGAATGCGTGCCTCTTGTCTCGGGCCGACGTCTGCGTTTCGTCAAGACAACGATGGAGCGCCTCATCGACGTCGTCGCTGAAGCCGGTGACGACTACCTCCGCGTCGTAATCGACGCGCCCCCCACACCCGGCCTTGCGGACGAGGTGCGCGAGATGCTGCCGAACGCCGTCGACGTTCAGCTCGCCACCCATCATTCCGAGTCGAAGGACGAGGCTCCGACACCGCGGCGCATCGGCCGCTCTCCGCGCGAGCTCTTCGGCGAGTATCTCGCCGATCGTGGCGAAACGGATCCGCGTCTCACGGTGCTCTTCAACGAACTACTCGAGGAAGTCTATGCGCCCGATTAAGCTCGAGCTCGAAGGCTTCACCGCTTTTCGCGAGTTCACGGCCGTCGATTTCGCGGGCGCGGACCTCTTCGTTCTCACGGGGCCTACGGGCTCGGGCAAATCGAGCATCATCGACGCCATTGGCTTTGCGCTCTACGGAAGCGTCCCACGCTATGCCAACCCGAACCTCGTTCATCCCGTAATCAGCCAGGGAAAGGTCGAGGCGAAAGTGCGCTTCGACTTCGCAGTCGAAGACAGTCTCTTCACAGCCGTTCGCGTGGTCCGAAAAACACCTCGAGGCGGCGCTACGACGAAGGAAGCGCGGCTCGAATCCAATGGACGGCTGCTAGCTGGTACCGCCGACGAGATGACACGGAAGGTAGGTCAGCTTCTCGGTCTCAACTTCGAGCAGTTCACGACGTGTGTCGTGCTGCCCCAAGGGGAATTCGCGCGCTTTCTTCACGAGAAGCCTGCACAGCGGCAAGATCTTCTCACGAAGCTACTCGGCGTCGACATTTACGAGAAGATGGGCACTCTCGCGCGTACGCGCGAGGCCGCGTCTCGGCAGCGGAGTCAGGTGTATCAAGAAGAGCTCGGCCAGATCCAAGGATCCAGCCGGGGTGCCATGAAAGCGGTTGAACGGCGGGTTCGACATCTCGACGCGCTCAAGCGCGCGATCGAGAAGTCGGAGCCAGAGCTCGCTCGTCTCGACGAGATCTCCCAGGCTAAACAAGACGACGCCGGGAAACTCGAGACCGAGGCCGAGCTTCTCGAAACGCTTCGCGTTCCGCGCGGGGTCGCCGATCTCGCAGCAAAGCTCGACCAAGCGCGCGCCAGTCACGAGCGCGCGCGCATGGATCGGGCGAAGGCGGATGACGCGATGACCGCGGCGGAGAGGGCGCGCTCAAATCTTCCCGAAGCGGCGGCCGTGCGGGCCGCCCTTCGCCTCCATGACCAGCACACCGAGAACAGCGCCGCCCTTCGGAAATCAGAGACGGAGGCCACAAGCCTACGAAAAGATCTCGCGAAAAGGATGCGCATCCACACCGAGCGGGAGGCGGCGCTCGCGAAAGCACGCGCCGCTCTCGAGCAGGCACGACGCGATCTCGCCGCCCACGATCTCGCGGCGCACCTCGAGAAGGGCGAAGCCTGTCCCGTGTGTCAGAGGGTCCTAGAAGCCGAGCCCTCCCTCGTGATGCCCCCCGCACTTTCGAATGCGGAGCGCGACGTCGAGAAGGCGGACAACGCGCACCGCGCCTCCCAAAAGGCGCTTCGAGAGGTCGAAAAAAGCGGCGCGCGCATGCAAGAGAAGTTTCGGGCGCTCGGCGAGGCGGCAGCGGCCCTCCAGAAGGAGCTCGCCAAGGTAGCGACGAGAAAAGAGCTCGAGGCCTCATTGAAAGCAGTCGCGGAAGCCGAGGCGAGCCTTGTGAAGGTGTCCGAGAACACGCGCGCTGCGCGAAAGACGGAGGCGAAAGCTCACACAGCCCTCGATCGCTTCGCCGACGAGGAAGAACGGGCATGGGAGGCATTCGAAAAAGCCCGCGATAGTCTCGCGACGCTCAGCCCGCCCCGCACGGATCACGAAGACCTCAGTGAGGCCTGGTCGAAGCTTTCCGCTTGGGCACGAGACGACTCTCCTGGGAAGCGCGCCCTCGCGGCCGAAGCTCAAAAAGAGGCGGAGGGTGCACTGGCCGAGCGCAAGAAGGTCTTCGACGCGCTCGCGGAGCGCGGCGCTGAGCTCGACGTCGACGTATCCCCTGACCGGCCGCGCGACGGCGTCGTGTCCGAGCTTGCGGCAGCCGAGCAGGAAGCGAAGCTTATGGCGGCGACCCGTGAGCGCGCGAAGACGCTCGAAACGAAGGTCAGATCAGAGCGGGAGTCAGCTTCGGTGGCGGGAACGCTCGGCCAGCATCTCAAATCAACGGGATTCGAGCGGTGGCTTCTCGAGGAAGCGTTTCACCGACTCGTCTCGGGCGCCACGAAGATTCTGAACGAACTTTCGAGCGGTCAATATTCTTTCGAGTACGACGACAAGCTCAATTTCGAGGTCGTCGATCATCGCAACGCGGACGAGCGTCGCTCGGTACGGACGCTGTCGGGCGGCGAGACGTTTCTAGCCTCACTCGCCCTCGCGCTCACGCTCGCGGACCAAACGGCCGATCTCGCAGCGGAAGGCTCGGCACGCCCGGAGTCGCTCTTTCTCGACGAGGGTTTCGGGACGCTCGACAACGACACGCTCGAGATTGTCGCAACCGCCATGGAAGACCTTGGCGCGAAAGGGCGTATCGTCGGCCTAGTCACCCATCAGCAAAGCCTCGCCGACAAAATCGCCGTTCAGTTTCGTGTCACCAAAGGACCGATCACCGCCACCATCGAGAGAATCTTGACCTGATGTCTCCGTCTCGTGTACCAAGCGCTCCGGAGCGCAGTTTACTCGTTGCTCGTAGATTAGTTCATAGGTAATCTTTAATTGATGTAGCACTGTCATGCTTGGGTCGACGCGCCGTATAAGATACTGCAATATTTCCACTTACACGCGCTGATTTCTGTGGGGCAAATCCGACGTTTCGAATCACAGAATACCAGGTGCCATCTGTGGAATACTGCCCTCCCGGCTAGAGTTCCCCTCAGACAGGCCGTTCCCCAAGAGGCTTCGTTCCCAAAGACCGAACGCTTGTGGGCTGGCTTTTGAATCAAGTAAAACTACCCGGATTCGAACAACTTCACAGCGCTCTCACCGAGGCCTATGGCGATCGCTACGAGATCGTCGCGAAGCTCGGAGCGGGGGCGTCAGGATCGTCCGCGCTCGCGAGCGTGGCATCCCGAGCGACGCCACGTCCGCGCGTGCGAGCCGCTCGGGTCGCGGAAAGGTCCGGGACAAACGTCCCACGGGCTCGAAAAGCTCCTCGCCGTAGCGCTCCGTTAGCTTCCCCACAAGCCGTCGCGCAGCGGCAACGGTGATTTGGTGCCCGAGCACGGCGCGGACCGCGAGCTCGAGGCCGTCCCATGCGCCTGGCACGCGGAGTCCCGGACGCTTCGCAACGAGCGGCGCCAAAGCCCTATCGCGGGAAAGATGACGGCCAATGAGCTCGACATCGGCGTCGAGGTCCAAGAGACGTTTGAGTCGCACTATCGACGTCATCGCACGGACGTCATCGTGCTGAGAACAGCCGTGTCGAACCGCCCGTCGAATCTCGCGTCGCGCGCTTTGAGTGCTTGATAGCACCGTTCGGTATCGAGCTTGCCGGCGTCATCCATACGCCTATTATGCCCACGCCGAGCTCAAACACTAGCCGTTTTCGGACATTACTGAGAGTTCGCCTCTTCCGCGAATTTGCGGTAAATCGCGCGCGCTTCGTCGAACTGGGCGTAGACGTGATCTTTCTCTTTCTGCGACCGCCAGCCGGGCTCGGCATTGGCCATGTCTTGTAGCTTGTCGATCCATGAAAGCGAATATTCAGCGGCTGCGCGGCTGCGCACCGGCGCGCCGCCAACCGTGACCCAGATCGGATTCGTGAACCCTTGAGCCCAACGCGCGTCGAGCAGCGAGCGCTCGTTCGGGGCGCCATCGGCGCGCAAGTGATACCAGCCGCTCTTCGTGACGGTCACGATCTTCTCGAGCGTCGCGGCCATCCGATCCCCTTCGAGCGAAATTTTCTCAACCACCTCTCCGTTGAAAATAACCCGCACACTCGAAAGCGGCGTGATGGAGCGGACCCGCGCCACGAGCGTGACCGAGCCCCCGCCCGCGGGAAGCTCGATGGTCTCCCCAGGAAGGGCGCCGTTCGCGGTGAGCTCCACGAGCGGACCCGTCGATACGAAAGCGCGTCCTTCACGAAGACCGGCAAACCACGCTTCCATGTCGAGGCCCCGAGCTCCCGTGTAGACATAAGTGCGCACCGAGCCGACGAGCTTGCTGAGATGCAAATTGCTGATCGAGTCCTCGCCACCAACGGCTGTCACCGCGAGCCCGTTATTCCACGCGGCATAGACAGGGTAAAAACTTGCTTCGCCCGCATTCGACCACTCGACCGCATCGGTCGTGCCGAGAGCGGCGTCGACCATGAAGCCTTTGGCGCCGCCGAGACTTCCTTCGAGCGGATCCGAATCGCCGAAGAACGCGTGCACATAGCCGACCGTGGCGCCTTGCTTGCGCGCTTTGCGAAACATGTCCGTGTTGCTCGGATAAAGACTCTCGATCGCGGTGCCTTCATAGCCCGTCGTGAATGGCGAGATGAGATGATCCTTCATCCCGAACATAAAAACATGGCCGTAAAACGGAGGCCGATATTCCTGCCCGACGACGAGCAAACGCTCGGGTGTCGAGACAGGATGCGGTCCGCCGCTCTTCACGAAGAACTGATAGTCGAGAATGCGGTTATCCTTGTTCGCGATTTGCTCGTTGACCATGTCCTGGTCCTCAGCTTCGGACATCATCATCAAGTTCTCGAGCGTGTTGTGAAGGTTCCCCGCATAGTTCATGTGTACGTGCGTCGAGCCGGAATACCAGCCCTTTTCGGCCATGTCCGTCAACCGCTCGAGATCGACGGTGAGTGTCGTTACCTCTCCGGCTTCCACGTCGACTTCGACGACCTTCGGCCAGAACTCGAAGCCTTTTACGACCGAGAGGCTCGTTATCCCGACCGGAAGCTGCATGGTGAACTGGCCGGCAGCATGGAACATGGGATCGCCCATGCCGCTCCTGCGCGCATAGGCATCGGCTGGCGCATAGAACTTGCCGTCTGAAGCGGTCAGATGGATGCGCGTTCCCGTGACTTCGCCCGTATGGCCGTCGCGCGTGGCAACCGACAAGATCCCCATCGGGCGCTTCCACCGACGATCGGTGATGTGCACCGTCTTGCGCTCACCGCCATAGGTCTCGAGAAGTGCAAGTTGAGGCAAGCCCTCCTCGTTCGAGATATATGCTATCCACTCGCCATCTGGAGACCATCGCGGATGAAACGCGTCGTGACTGAAAAACGTCATCTTGTAAGGCTCGCCGCCGACGGTGGGCTGCACGTAGAGATTTGTGAACTGATCGGCGGTGCCTCCGGTTGACGCATAGATGAAGCGCTTGCCGTCAATGGACACATCCGGCTGCGCACGATAAAGGGTCTGCTCTCTCAGAACCGTCTGCGCTTCTTCGATCCCGTTCGGCGCGACCGGTAGCCGCACTACGTTCCCCGAGCCGAGAGGCACGTCGCGGTTCGTGACGATCAATAGCTCGCGACCGTCGGTAAGCCAGGACGGGCTGATATGCATGTCCCACTCGCCGAAATAGAGACGGCTGTTTCCGTAATTGTTGTCTTTGCTGAGCGCTATCGGCTTGCCTGTAAACTGCCCGTTCGCGATCGAACGGACGTAGACGTTGAAATAGCCGTTCGGCTGTGTCGAGACATAAGCGACGCGGGTGCCGTCCGGTGAAAAGACAGGATCGGTATAGATGAACGCATCGTCGGTCAGGCGACGGGACTCGCCGCTCTCGACGTTCAAGATCTCGAGCTGGATGGTCGTCCCGCCATCGTCCGCGGTGTAGATGATCCACCTGGCGTCGGGCGACCAGTCGGGGGACGAGTGATACTTTTCGTTGTAGGTCAGCTCGTGGGCGATGCCAGTCTCGGGATCCACTTTCCAGATCGAGCCGCTCATCGCGACCGCGATCCACTTGCCGTTGGGCGACCAGTCAGGGGCCCAGGGGGTCGAGCTCGGCGCCGGCGGGAAGTAGAAATTGTGCATGTAGTTTCCGCCATGCTTCGACGACGGGTAGGCGTCCGTGGGCTGCGCGGAAGCCGGAAAACTACCGCCAAACGAGACGAGGAAGGTGGTGAGCGCGAGCGCGGTTCTCTTCATGGGAAAGCCCCCTTTGTAGGCCACCTTTATGGCACAACTCGTGCCGGCAAGTCGAGAAGGACGGAGGAGCTAGTCCCCGAACCCGCTAGCGGTCAGAAACGAGGATTTTGTTCACACTTTCGAACCTCGTCCGACGCCGCAACGAAAGGAGATAGCGACAGAGCCACAGAGCCACAGAGCCACAGAGGCACAGAGGCACAGAGAAAGCGCGAGTGAGCGAAGAGCATTCGGCGGGCGCTATAGTTACCTCTGGGTTCGACGCTAGACAGCTCCATCCCGGTGGACGTTGACGTCGAGAGCTTCCTGGAACATCTCGTTGAACCCAGCAGAAATGGCAAGTGTTTTCGGCACTATGCCTGGACATGCGTGATCGGCTCTGCACTCTGTCTGGACGCAGTAACTTAAAGTACTGCTTGAGGTCTCGAGAAGGTGCCAGAGGATGGCCAGAGGGCAGCGGACTCGGACCAAAGCGTGGCACCGGTACGGTCCGGCCACAACCCGACCATCACTTCGGAGTTCGCCTGGACTCGCTGCTCAGCATTGGTGGTCCCGACTTGCAGGGCGGGGGCGGTTCGTTGATCGAAGACATCGCGTCGCCGGCGGAGATGAGCTTCTTTCCACCACCTTCGGACGACGCCGAATCACGACTCTCGATCAACCTCTACCATGCCTCCTTCCAGCCTGTGGGGCTCGCAGGGTGGGGAGTTCTGGTATCGCAGCCCGCCGCAGAGCTTCACCAACAGTTCATGCCGACAGCCTACCTGATCATCGGAATGTGTTGCACGCTGGTCATGTTCCTGTTTCTGACGGTGAAGCAGTTCACCCAGCGGATCTCGGAGCCATTCCGCGCGGCGGCCGGAGCCGCTCGCCAAATCACCAATGGCAACCCTCCGAGGGTGGGAGCGCTGAAAGCGCTTGCCGATTCCGAGCTCACCGAGGTAATGGATCTCTCCGACTCACTCGGCCGCATGGAAGAAGCGCTGGTCCAGAAGGACCATCGAAACCAGGAACGCCAGGACGACCTTCAGCAACAGCTGCTCCAAGCGCAGAAGACGGAGGCGATCGGCCGTCTCGCTGGTGGCGTCGCTCACGACTTCAACAACACGCTGACGCCCATCCTGGCCTATGCAGAGATCGGACTCCAGACTATCGAAGACAAGGAAGCCCGCGACTGCTTCGAGCAGATCAGCGAGGCCGCAAGCCGAGCCAAGGACGTCACCATGCAGCTCCTCGCCTTCGGACGGAAGCAGGTGCTCGCTATCTCGGTTCCATGAGCGTGACCGAAGAGCTGCGAAAGTCCGAGAAACTTCTTCGCCTGCTCCTCCGCGAGAACGTCAGGTTGGACATCCAGCTGACCGACGACCCCGCCATGGTGCTCGCGGACGCGAGCCAGCTTCACTTGATCTGGGTGAACCTCGCCGTCAACGCGCAGGATGCCATGCCGCAGGGAGGCGTGCTCACCATTCGAGTCGAGCCCGTCGACCGCACACCGACAGGCCCGTATTGTTCGTCTCCGGCTACAGCCACGACGTTCTTGCGGAAACCGGCTTGCCGGACCGCAACTCCTCATGAAGCCGTTCCGACCCCGTGAGGTCACGGACAAGATCCGCGAGATTCTAGGTCGGAAGTGAGAGCCTTGATCGGGCCTTAGTTTCAGGGCAATCGCGGCCGCGAACGTCTAGACCCGCGATCGTCGTCACGGGGTATGTGTGGCTTCCATCACCGTATAGATTTTCTCGTAGCCAGAATCCGGGTCCGTGACACGCACGGTGTAGACGCCACCCTCGAAAACTCTCGGCTCGAAAGAGCGCCCTTTTATTCGATAGGTGTAGAGGACCTCGCCGCTCGCATCCGCGGCGACTTGGATCACGGGATCATCCATCTCGGTCTCAATCGTGTCGAGCCGCCACCCCTCGGCTGGAAAGCCGTTGGCAAGTTGATCGACGGTGATCGGCCATCCCGGATAGGGCGCAGCGTTGGGTTCCGAGGGATCCACCCAGCGCGGCCAATTGGCGCACGTGATCTTGCGTGTGTCGCGATCGAGAGTCACGATCCCGTAGCCGGGAGCCCGGTGATGGATGGCCGTCGGCTCGACGCCGTTGGCGGTGGGATTCGACACGGCATGTACGGTCATCTTGTTTCCGAATCCGTCGAGATAGTCGCCGGTGTAGCGGGGTGTGCCGTCCCGATGATTCCCCCCGGGCTCCGGAGGGAACCAACGCCGCGGCCAAATGTTCGAGACTGAGGGCACGCAGAGTGCCCAGCCCGCGTCCCCGAAAGTGTCGATGCCGTACTGGATGGTGCTACCGAGATGCTGGTCGCCGGCGATGTGAAACGCGAATCCTTTCCGCATTGCTCGGAGCGCTTTGTTGCGTCTGGACTGGGGCCACCCGTTCGAGTCGTGGTCCTGGACGGGAAGCTCACCTTCGGCGTACTCACCGGGCGCCATGACTTTTAACGTCGGCGTGACGGCTGCGGAGAGCGTACCGCGCGGCAGGGTGGCAACGTTTGCGAAGATCGTCTGCGAGATCACCGCCTTCATCCATGTACCGCCGCTCCAATCTGCGGCCCAATCATCGAGAAACTCGAGCTGTCTTTCACCAAGAAGCCGCGCTCCTGTCACGTCGCCATCGCGGGCCGCGTTGTAGGTCGGGCTCTGCGGCCAACCGTTCACGATGCCGGCCCCGGGGAGCACCACTTTAGGCGCGGATTTCCATTTTCTGTCCTCGACGATCGCGAAGCTCACGCCTCCATAGAGAAGCGACGTATAGTAAACGCCGATACCTTGCTCGACCGGCGTCGGATCGTAGGGGGCCGGCATGTTGCTCGTCTGCGTTCTCTCGACGGCTTTCACGAACCGCGCCGGCATGACGTAACCCCCGGAATCTTGTCCTGTCTGGCCCGACCCCTCGGCTCGCTTGCCGCCGGCGCCCCATACGTTGCCGTGATAGACGTCGTGATCGTCCGGGAGCGCCACGGCGGGGATGTCTTTCAGAAGCTCCTGGTACTCCCAGCCAAAGAGGTACCATTTCCGGAGGTAGTCGAGAATCGCTGTCTCGACGGGCTCCTCCTGAATCCCGTACTCACCGACGCGCTCGTAAATGTTGTCGCCCGTATAGGCGAGAAAATCCGGCTCGAAGTGCCGGACGTGCTCGACGATGTCGGCATGCGGGAACCCTACGTCGTTATTGCCCGTGAACGCGGCGATGACGATTCGCTTCTTGTCGATCGGGTCCAACCGGATCGTTCCCTCGTAGACATGCGATCGCGTTGCCATGTCGTAGCGCACACGGTACGGTGTGTCCCCGCTAGCGTCCCAGTCGGTAACGCGAAACCGTGCCGTGCGGGCGTCGGGGTCGATGGTCGTCTCTGCCACGCGAGTCCACGTGCCGCCATCCTCCGTGTCAGTCTCAATCTCAATCTCGAGAGAAACTTCGCGCGGTCCATTGCCTATCGGCGCCATCTGGGCAGTGAGGTTAACCACGTTGCGGCTAAGTGTATGCATCGTAAACAGAATCGGTCCGAATGCCCTCTCCTCATGGGCCACGATCTTGGAGCCCGAGACCTTCCAGTCGCGGAACCAGAACCGTACGGTCCCGCCGCGGTCCGGTCCGGGCTTCCCCTGCCATCCCGTTTCTCGGATCTCCCGCGAGGTTATCGGGGTCCTCCGTGACTTCTCCCGAGCTCGAGACCAAAGCGAGGCCGCCTTCGAGCCACTCGGGCGGGATGTCGCTTCGGGACATGCGGGCGAGTAATGCGCCGCTTGCATCAAGAGCTTCGAGCGTGGCCTGGTAGCTCGATCCATCGGGCTCGGCGTGGAACCTGAGCTTGAGCTCCGAAAAGGTTCCTGCCACTCGGGCCGCGTCTGCCTCAAGACGGCCGATGAAAAGACGCCCGTCGGTCAAAAGGCCCACGTTCAAGTCATTGCCGCGCACGGCGCTGTCGCGGTAGTCATCGAACTGTCCGCGGATGCCGACCCTGAAGCCCGAGAATCCTTCCCCGAGTCCAACAGCGTCAATGTCCTCCTCGAGCCGGCCAAGTTTCACGCTCGTCCGGAAATCGCCCGGGGCCGCTCCGAGCTCTCGGGTCAGGAGAAAACGTTTCGGTCGCCTCCAGCAACGATGTTCTCGATGCGGCCGTTCGCGAGGCGCCAATCCTGCATCGGGTTGGCCCAATATTCCGGCCCGATCCAAACGCGCTCAGCTTCATCCGTCCACCCGCTTTCAAAGCCCGAATCAACCCCCTGTGAGCAGGCAGCGGTCCACAAGAGAATAGAGAAACGGATCCATCCAAAACGTCCAGATTTCTTCTTCACGTAGCATCCTCGAGAAATGACGAAAGTCTATTCCTCGCCGGGCCGGTTTACCAGCGAAGTACCCGATGCGGCCGAGCGGGTGCGCAGGCAATTTTGCATAATTTAGTAGCTCTCGTTACTCACGCCATGTTAGGGTCGAGCTCGTGAGCGCTCAACCGAAGCGGGACCTCCTCGCGGAGCTTTCGCTTTCGTCTGCGCGCTGGACCCGCATCTGGGGCGTGCCGGAGCTCGAACGCCGCAGCTCCATCGAGTGGAGCCGGCGGATGACCCGCAGTCTTGGCGTTTGCTACCCGCGCCGAGGCACGGTGCGTGTCGCCGCCTATCTCCAAAAGGCGGAGCGGCCGTTCGTCGAAGAAGTGCTCTGCCACGAGATGGCCCATCTCGCCGCGCGGGAGCTTTACGGAGACAGGATCCGTCCCCACGGCCGCGAGTGGAAACGCTTGATGCAAGCCGTCGGCTATGCCCCTCGAACGCGACTGGTGGTGCCGGCCGGTTTGCAGCCAATGCCCAGGAGGAGGAAACGGCGCAGCTTTGTGCTTTACTTCCATCGTTGCCAGGTGTGCCAGCTCATCCGCGTCACACGCGGACCGATAGCGCCGAGCGGCTGCCGCGCCTGCGGCCATGGCGTTCTCACGCTCATCCGGAGACTGTGAGCGGGGCGCGCTAGACCGGACCCGGCACTCTCGCCGACGTGGAACCTTCAGTCCTCAAACTGGGAGACGAGCGGCGCCGCCATCATCCGTCACTTGAATGAGCCCGTCATTCGTGCCCACATTGAGGCGGCTTTCTTTGAGAGGCGATTCCGAGAGCGCGACGATATTGCCGTACATTGAGGTCGACCTGTTCTTGGCCACGGCGTCGACGCTCCAGACCTTTCCCATGACCTCGAGCTCGTTTCGGTCGATCGTCGCGGTCAAATATGGGCTTACCGCCGTCCACGAATCTCCGCGGTCGTCGCTTTATAGTTGGGTTAGTACCAGAGCGCGCTCAGGCTGGACGCGTAAACGGTCGCGCAACCAAGAGCGAAGGTGGCCAGACCTACGGTCCACTGAAGCCCGTCCCGAAATCGAGTCAGGCCCCGCACGGAGAAACGAAAGGGAATCGCGATGACGACGGAGAGAAGCGTCATCCCCAGAATCGAGCCGAGGCCGAAGAGCAGCATGTAGACCATGCCCACCGCAGCGGACGGCGTGCGCTCCAAAGTAAGGAGAATCAAAGCGGCGGAGCCCGCCATGCCGTGCACGAGGCCAATCGCAAGAGCTCGAAGCACGCTGACTCTTTCGTGGCTATGCTCGTGAGCACCATGTGACGGCTCGCCCGCATGGGCGTGTAGATGCAGGTGGCGTGTTCCATCGCCGTGCTCGTGTTGATGAATATGAACCCGGTCGCGGCGCAACCGCCAGATGACGTCGAGACCGAGTATCACGAGCATGACGCCCACAGCGAGCTCGAGCCAGGCGGCAAGCCGGCTAGGCATCACGCTGTCGACAAGAAGCACGACCGTCCCGAAGAGAAAGAGCGTTACCGTGTGGCCCACGCCCCAGAGCGCGCCGTGACGGATACACTCCGCCGGTGTTTTGGCGCGCGTCGCGAGCGTGGCGACCGCAGCGATATGGTCCGCCTCGAGCGCATGGCGCATCCCGATGAGAACTCCCAGAACGAGAAGTCCGGCCATCCAGATTCTACCGCGCCCGATGGCGTTCGAAGGATTGCTCAACGTCCAGGATGTCGACCTTGTGCGGCAAGCTCATTTGCCTGGATGTTAGCACGCGCCTCGACGGAATAATTTTTCCGCCGGTAGGTAGGAACTTTGAGGCGGCCTCGCTCGTGAGCGCGCTCTCGACATCGCTTGGTCGCAAGAGGCTCATATCCCCGAGGCTGTCCGACTCCGCCCTCCAGTCTTCCTGTGTCGGCGCATCTCTTGTAATAATGATACGAAGCTCAACACCCATCGCCTTCACTCGGCGAAGAAACTCGGCACGCGGTCAGTCCTAGTCCTGAACGACGGCCACGACGCTCGTGATTTGCCCGAGCTTCTCGAAAAGCGCGGGTCCCACGACATCGAAAGCCGCCTCGCTGCAAGGCTCGAGACACGCCGGCACATCGAGAATGTTCTCGAGATAAGCGAGGCTCCGACCCGCGCTGACTTCGTAAATATCCGGCCCCGCCGCAAAGATGTCGACGATGTAGTCGCTCCGGCTGAAGAAATCCGCCACCGACGCAACCACCAAGATCGAGGCTTCGAAGGCCTCGAGGTCCGCCTTTTTTTGGAACGAACGTATCCAAAATGAGCGCGATCCTCGAGAAGTACTCTTCTTGAAACTCCATCACGACCGGCTTGCCGAGCCGCGCCCAGGAACGCCAGTGAATGTACCGTAGGGGATCGCCTGGCTGGTATTCTCGCGTCCCGAGAAACTCCAGGCTGTCGCCAGTGTGCGAGGCGAGCGGAATGCCCCCGGGTTGATAGCGGCGGCCGAGCGGAAGCTGAAAGGACTCCATCGCGTAGAAACGCGGATAGACGAGCAGTACTTCGTCGGCGAGCACTTTCGCACTCCCAGCGACGAGGCCGAGCGGATCGGTTGCCCGCACGGTGGGGGCTGGGATCACATAACGGCCGCGCCTCTCGATGCACACTGAAACGCTCGAGCTCACAGGGTCGGATTCCCCCCAAACCACAACCGACTGGCGCGGCTCGACGGAAACGTTGCTACCCCACCTTCGAGGACGCGGGAACGAAACGAGCAGAGGACGGAGCAGGCCCTGGGCCGCTGCGCTCACGCGCATCGGGATCTCGAGGCTTTGTCCCGCGGTCATGCGCAGCAGCAGCCTGCAAGAAAGCTCGACCCGAGGAGGACGTGCGAGCGCGAACAACGCCGCGACCACGAGGAGAGGCTCTATTGATCTCGTCCGCGAGCAGAATGTTCGTGAAAATCGGACCCTTCTTGAACCGGAAGCTCCCGTCTCTGGGGTTATAAATCAAACTCCCGAGAACGTCCGCGGGCAGGAGATCGGGCGTGAACTGGATGCGGCTGAACTCACCTGAAATCGAGCACGCAAGCGCTTTGGCGAGCGTGGCCTTTCCCACCCCCGGAACGTCTTCCATCAGGATGTGGCTCCCGCTAAAGAGGGCTATGAGCATGTTGTCGAGCACCTCGGGCTTTCCCAAGATGACTCGAGCAAGCTGCTCTTCGAGCTGGTCGACCTGGGCAGGTCTCGTTTCTCGTGTGAGCATGGAGGACCTAGAACGAAACGTCACGGGTACTTTTGGGGACCGCGCGGCAGGGTTTTTTCGAGTATGTGGACCAGTTGCCAGGGTGTCAATTCTCAGCGTGCTGCAGCCACGGGCAGGGCTCCGGCGGGCGACGCGGGAAGCCGATGGACTTCCGGGGCGAGAACCTCATACACTTGCGCCCGAGCTTGCGGAAGGCGAGCAAAGAAATCAGGGGTGGAATCATGAAGAAAAAGAACGTTCTCATTGCAGCAGGGCTCCTCACGGCCCTCATAGCACTCGGCATAGGGCAGCTCCAGCTCGAGCGTGTGTCGGCCTCCCAAGCGAAGGGTGCCGAAGCACCGATGTTCGAAGTCGACCCCTTTTGGCCGAAGCCCTTGCCCAATCATTGGATCATCGGCTCAGCCATTGGGGTCACGATCGATTCGAAAGACCACGTTTTCATCATCCATCGACAAGGCACGCTCAATCCGGGGACCGAGGCGGACGCTGCGGCTGACCCGGCGACGGCTATCGAGTGCTGTACCCCGGCCCCTCCGATCCTGGAATTCGATCCCGAGGGAAACCTCGTCGGCCACTGGGGCGGCCCGGCCGATGGCTATGATTGGCCTCAATCGAATCACGGCATCACGATCGATCCGATGGACAACATCTGGATAGGCGGCAACGGTGCACGCGACGCCCACATGTTGAAGTTCACCCGTGACGGGCAGTTCCTGAAACAATTCGGCAAACCCAATGCGCGGCGCGAGGCGGGCTCGTCCGACGAGGAGCCGCGCTTCGCAGCCAATAGCCACGACGAGGAAAATTTTGGCAGGGTCGCCAAGATCAGCTTCGATGCGAGCGGAAAGGAAGCATTCGTCGCCGACGGTTACCTGAACAAACGCGTCGCGGTCCTCGACTCGGAAACCGGTGTCTTGAAGAGGTATTGGGGTGCTTACGGCAACAAGCCTGACGACAGCAACGCTGACCGTTACAGCCCGACCGCTCCGCCCGCACAGCAGTTTCGCAATCCCGTGCACTGCGCCGACCCTTCCGTCGACGGGCTCCTCTACGTGTGCGATCGCGCAAATAATCGCATTCAGGTGTTCCGCCCAGATGGGGAATACGTGGACGAAGTGTTCATCGAGAAAGAGAGCCTCGGAAGCGGCGCTGTTTGGGATGTCTCCTTCTCGAGCGATCCGGAGCAGCGCTACATGTACGTTGCTGACGGCAAGAACCAACGGGTCCATATCGTCGAGCGGAAAACGCTGACAGTGTTGACGAATTTCGGGGATGGCGGCCGGCAGCCCGGCCAATTCTTCGGCGTGCACAGCATCGCCACCGATTCGAAGGGCAACATCTACACGACGGAAACCTATGAAGGGAAGCGCCTCCAGAAATTCGTCTATAAAGGGATGGGCCCAGTGCGCAAGAAGAACCAGGGCACGATCTGGCCGACCTTTTCGAATTAAAGTGATGCACGCAAAAGGCGAGTTCAGAGACGTGCTGTACTACCGAGAAGACGTGGAAAAGTACATCGAGCGCGAGTACCACCCAGGACAATAACCGCGCATGGCGAAGCGGCTTGCGCTGGGGTTTCTCACGGTGGGGCCCCTCGTCATCCTCGGAATTTTCTTCTTGACTCCAGCGGCTCTGTCGTGGCTCTTTGCTGTGGTCGTGATGAGCTTTCCGATCGCGCTCGTAACGCTCGCGGTGAGCCGCGACGGAGGCGTGGGACGACGCCTACGCTTCCCTCTCCTGGCGCTCTTCGCAATGCTCCAGGCCGGTGTCATCGGTGTGCTGGCCTTCAGCGCATCGGGCGTGAATGGCGTCTACGGATTCCCCCTCTCGCTACACTTTCTGTTACTGCTTATCTGGCTCGGCCCTCTCTGTGTGACGACCATCACCTACGCCGTCACGTTTACGGAGCTCGGCATCGACGACGAGCTCCTCGACCAACTAAAAACGATGCGCCGCGACCGCGAATCCTAGATGACAGGACTCGACAGGCCGCTCATCATCGGAGCCGCGAGCGTTTATCTGCTCCTCGTTCTGGCCGTCGGTCTTTGGTCCGCACGACGCACGCGCACGGCAAAAGACTTTTGGATTGCGGGTCAAAACATCGGCCTCTGGACGACCGGACTCGCCACCACGTCCGCAGCCTTCAGCGGCTTCGTCTTCCTCGGAGGCCCGGGACTCACCTACCAACTAGGCACGGGGTCGCTCTTCATCGTGGTCGCCGGTGGCTTCACCGCCAGCTTGATGTGCTGGGTCCTGGCGAAGAGGCTGCGCCTCCTGGCAGCGGTGCGCGAGATCTACACGATCCCGGACGCCATCCTCTGTCGCTACCGAAGCCGCGCCGCCTCCGGGATCGCGGCCGTCGCCGTGATCGTGGGGACGGTGGCTTATTTGGGCTCGCAATTTCTGGCGCTCGGGCGGCTCGTCGAAGCGGTGTTCGGCACGCGTGAGCTCTTCGGCCCGCAAAGCCTCACGATCGCCGTCACGGCGGGCGTCGTGGTCGTCGTCTTGTACGCGTGCCTCGGCGGGATGATCGCCGGCGTCTATACCGACCTTCTTCAGGGATCGTTGATGACGCTCGTGGCCAGCGTGGTTTTTGTCCACGCGATCGTGGAAGGCGGAGGCCTCGAGCGCATCGCGACGAGCATCTCGGTAAGTGAAGCCTTCGGAAGCTCCTTCCTGGAGCCGCTGGGACGCGTGCCGATTTGGACCGCTGTAGGTTTTTACTTCGTCTTCGGGATCGGCATCCTCGGCCAGCCGCACATGCTTCACAAGTTCTTCATGATCAAAGACCCCCGCGACTTGAAGTGGATCCCGCTCGTTGTCGGCTTCACGCAAACGCTGTGCGTTCTCATCTGGTTAGGCCTCGGCCTCGTCGTCCCAGCCCTCGTAGCCCAAGGCCGACTCGCCCCTCTCATGCAGCCCGACGATGCCGCACCGATCTACTTGCTGGAATTCGCACCGACACTTCTAGCGGGGTTGGTCTTCGCCGGCATCCTTGCCGCCATCATGTCGACGGCAGATTCTTTCGTGAACATCGGCGCCGCCGCCCTCGTTCGCGATCTGCCCAAGGCATTGAGCCGCGAGCTGAAGCGCGAGCTTTTTTGGGGACGTGTGGCGGTCGTCGGCATCGCCGCCGTCGCGGGTACGCTCGCGGCCCTTTCCGGAGACTTGATCGCGACACTCGGAACCTTCGCCTTCGGAACGTTTGGCGCCGCGCTTGCGCCAGCGCTTGCGATAGGGCTGAACTGGCACCGCGTCACCGCCAAAGCCGCCGTGGCCTCGATGCTCACGGGCATCATCCTGAATCTTGGGCTCGAACTTTTCGCCCGAAATGGAGTGGTGCTCTTGAAGCCGGGCGTACTCACAACGGCGGTCTCCCTGGCAGCGTCGTTCGCAGTGCTTTTTCTCGTGAGCTGGCTATCCGAGCCAGACAAGATCGATGAAGACGTCGCCTTTGTGATGGATCATTAGATTCCCGACGGCGTCTAATTTCAGAAAAGGCGACGTGACCTGTCACGCAGCTTTCTGCTCGACTCCTTTTTCAACTTTGAACCCCGCGACGAGGCTCTTGAGCTCTGTGGCCATTTGAGCAAGCCCCTCCGCCGCGTTCTGGGTCTGACTGACGCCGGCTGAAGTGTTCTGGGCCGCGTCAGCAACACCGACGAAGGATTAGCTCTCAATCACCACACGAATTCCTAACCCGACAGAGCACGAAGAGGAAAATTCTTTGCGACCTCTGCGTCTCTTCGGTTAGATTCTTCTTCCCAGTCAAGCTGGGGCTACGGCAACAGGTTCAAACTGGCCTGCCTCGGTCGACCCGGTGAGAGCTGTCGTGGAAGATTGGCCGCCCTGTATCGCCTGGGTTATCCGGTCGAAATAACCAGCCCCGACTTCGCGCTGATGGCGGGTGGCCGTGTAACCGAGCTCCTCTGCGGCAAGCTCCTCTTGCTGCAATCTCACATAGGCCGTCATCTGCTCGTGGACGTATTCGCGTGAGAGTTGAAACATGCTGTAGTTCATGGAGTGGAATCCCGCGAGCGTGATGAACTGGAACTTGTAGCCCATCGCACCCAGCTCCGTTTGGAATTTGGCGATCGTTGCGTCGTCCAAGTTCTGCTTCCAGTTGAAAGAAGGAGAGCAGTTATAGGCCAAGAGCTGGTTTGGAGATTCCCGCTTTATGGCCTCGGCGAAACGCTTTGCTTCGGCTAGGTCGGGACGGCCCGTCTCGCACCAGACCAGATCCGCATAAGGGGCATAGGCTAGACCGCGCGCGATAGCTTGATCCAGACCCGGACACGTGTAGAAAAAACCCTCCGTACTGCGCTCCCCGGTGAGGAATCGCCGATCGTATGGGTCCGTGTTCGACACGAGCATACCGGCCGATTCAGCATCGGTGCGCGCAATGATCAAGGTGGGTACACCAGTGAAATCAGCAGCTAGGCGCGCAACAACAAGCTTTTCGATCGCCTCCCGTATGGGTACCAACACTTTGCCGCCCATGTGACCACACTTTTTGAGGGACGCCATCTGGTCCTCCAGATGGACGGCGGCGGCCCCAGCCTCGATGAGATTTCTTGTCAGCTCGAACGTGTTCAGCACGCCGCCGAAGCCCGCTTCGGCATCGGCCACGATCGGCACGAAAAAGTCGACGTCTCCCTGCCCTTCCGCCCACTGGATCTGGTCGGCGCGGCGGAAGGCGTTGATGACACGCTTGACGACGGTCGGCACGGAGTCGACAGGGTAAAGACTCTGGTCCGGATACATCTCGCAAGCTCCATTGGCATCGGCGGCGACCTGCCAGCCCGAGAGGTAGATGGTCTTGAGTCCAGCCTTCACCTGCTGGACTGCCTGCGCCCCGGTCAAGGCACCAAGAGCATTCACGAAAGGCTCCGCGCGCAGCAGATCCCACAGCGTTCGAGAGCAACGCCCTGCGAAAACATGCTCGGGTTGCATATACGGTATTGCAAGCAATCGGCACGTGCTCTTGACCGTCGGCCGCATCGATCCGCAGAAGAACCAGCTTCTCGCGGTGGAGGCTCTCGAGGCGCTCCTGAACCAGGATCGACGGTGGCATTTGGTGCTCATCGGGCACGTCACCGACCTGGCCTATGGTGAGCGCCTCGTCGAGACGATCCGGCGTGAGGGCCTCGAGGAGCACGTCACCCTCATCGAGGGTCTCGACGCGGCAAGCTCGGATCTTCAAGACGCCTACGCGGCTGCCCATGTCTTTCTGCTCCCATCGATGCACGAGCCTTTCGGCATCGTCATCCTCGAAGCCTGGGCGGCAGGTCTTCCTGTCGTCGCGAGTTGCGCCGGCGGCGTCGCCTCCTTCGTACGGGAGGGCATCGACGGTTTGATGTTCACCCCGGGCGCCGTCGCAGGGTGCGTCCGTCTTCTCTCGGCGCTCCACGACAGCCGCGCGATGAAAGAGGTGATAGGCCGCAACGGCTATGTCAAAGCGCACACCGATTACGATTGGGATGTCATCACGGATCGGCTGTTGAAACTCTACGGCGAGGTCATCGATGCGCATCCTGTTCATTAACGAGAACTACGGGCTCCATGGCGGTGTCGAGCAGAACATCCTCGACGCCGCGAAAGGACTCCGCGCGCGCACGCCTGTTATCTCGCCTACGGCTCGGCCACGAAGCGCGGGACTAAGGCCTTCGACGCCGCATTCCACGAGACCTGCGCTATCACTGAGCTCGGCGCCTCCCATGTTACCCTTCGCGGATCTTTCGACGACGCGCAAAGAAAACGACTTGCCCAGGTAGCGGGGCGCTGTCCGGTGCACAAGACGCTCGCAAACGGTGTGCACATCAGCGACGCCGTTAGTTTCGACAGTCCCTGAAATTCGTGCATCCTAGACGGTTTCCAAGCACTTACTTAGGTCAACCGGAACCCATCCTCAGCGCTGAACCTCGTCAACTTGGCGGTACACGAAAAATCCCTTTCGGCATGTGCATGCTGACCAGGTAGTGGGGCATGTCCACAACTTCTGAAATCTTCAGGTCTCCTGCAAGCGAGCAGAGCAGGTACGCGTCTACGCGGGACAACCCCCGCTCCGCCTCGAGGTAATTGATCATGAAGCGTGTTGCTTTTCGTGCAGCCTCGTCGATCGTTTCGCCAAAGGCGGTCACCGCGTAATACTCATCGGTCTCGTATTCAGGCTCCGCCAGCACGCGACCACCCTTCCGCACTTCGATTTTCAGGAGGATGCGCATCGGGGCTTCGACGCCAGTGCCGCCAACCTCCCCGTCGCCCTGCGCGGCATGAGTGTCGCCGATGGACAGCAGGGCCCCTTCGACGAGGACCGGCAAGTAGACGGTGGTGCCCACTCCCAAGTAACGGTTGTCCATGTTGCCGCCGTTCTCGCGTGGTGGGATGGTGACCAGTTCGCCTTCGGTAGCCGGTGCGACGCCGATCACTCCGGGGAAGGGGCGGAGCGGAATCGAGATGTTGTCGTCGAACTGCACGTGAGTCTGGCCTTCTTCGAAGCTGAACGTCTTCAGCCGGGCGTCGGGAAATTCATCCGCGAGGAAACCGAACCCGGGAATAACGCCTGCCCACCCCCAACCCAGAACATCGATCTTATGGAAGGTCACCGCGAGTACGTCACCCGGTTCGGCGGTTTCCACGTAGATTGGCCCTGTGAGGGGATGGATCGGATCGAAATCCAAGTTCGCCATCACTTCGACTCCGGAATCGAGCGTGAGTTGCCCGTCGGTCGCCTCCTTCGTCTCGATCTCGACGATGGCTCCGGAAGGCACCGTCAACACAGGCGGGATCGCACGGCTCCAGTGGTTGTGGGTGTTCTCGGTGCCCAGCGTGTACTCGACCTCCACCGAAGGCACCGCGGGCTCTGCGGTCGGTGGGGGAGACGGTTCGGGCGCCGCGCAAGCAGTCAGGGCTAACGTGAATGCGATGAAGAAAGAATAAGCGGTGGCGGATCGGCTCGATTTCATGGACAGTCTCCTCTCGACTTGGATCTTTCTGAAGCCATTACATTCGTTTCAGTTGCGAATTGCAACTGTCGCTCGTCAACTAAGTTCCCCCGAACTCCGGTTCGGGGTGTCCGACGCGAACGCAGAGCTCGACGATCTTCTGGGTCCCACAACCCCAACGATCTATGAGTCCGCGTCGATAGAACACGTCTGCTATGAGCGGATTCCGTAGTCGAGACGGGTGTTCTCCTCTCAAGTCCTCGGGAACCATCCCGAACGGCAATGTTCCATCGCTCCATATTTCCAATCGCGTAGATAGCGAGACTAATGCAGGACGTCGGCTTTCAAGAGTAGACTCGTAAAGCATATGAACGCACGGGCACGCCGCATCCTGCTCCGGCTTCTTCTGTACGGGAGTGCTTTCTTCATCGGGCTACCGCTCGCTTTCTCGTACATCATGACCCGAACGTACCCGGGCGGCGGCTCCGAGACACCGCCGCTTGGCTACACGGCCGTCGAGCTCGACTCTGGTGGGCTGCGGCTACGAGCGTGGATAGCACGCGGCGAAACCGACAAAGCCGCATTCGTCATCGTCCACGGCCTTGGCAACACCCTCGAAAGCTATCAGGTGCATGCACGACCCATGATCGAGCGCGGCCACACCGTGATCCTGCCGGACCTGAGGGGCCACGGAGGGAGCGAAGGCAAGTACACGAGCCTTGGAGGCCTCGAGAGCGAGGACGTCCGCGCCGCCATGAACTACTTGCGCGAAGCCCACCTCGCCGACGAAGGGATCGTGCTGATGGGACATTCAATGGGAGCCGTCGCTGTCCTTTTGGCCGCCGCAGCCCAGCCCGACATACGCGCGGTGGTCGCTGAAGCCCCGTTCGACACCTATCGCAACACGGTCGCCTATCACGCGTGGCTTCTTTACTCCCTGCCGTCCTGGGTTCCCATCATCCCGCTTTCGATTATGGCCGCCGAATGGCGGGCCGGCTTCGACGCGGACGCGATCGACACGGTTGCGTCCGCGCGACATATCGATGCCCCACTCCTGGCTATCGTGGATGGCCTCGATAAACGCATGCCCGAATCCGTGATACGACGCATCGTCGACGCCCACGCGGGCCCGAACGAGCTCTGGGTGGCGTCCGGCGTGGGCCACGTCGGTGCGATATTGCATCCCGATTGGGAAAACGTCGTCCTTGGCTTCCTGAGCAGGAACGGTATCTTGACGGACTCGTGAAATCCTGGGACTAACCGGGTTACGCCAATCCACGACGAGCTCGACAATCTATCGAAGATGAAATTCCGAACGAGCCACTCCTGCGAATGGTAACGACGGAAGGGGCTCGCTATCTAGGGGCCGATGGGGAGTTTGGCGTCGTCGCCGCGGGAGCCCGCGCAGACCTGATTCTCGTGGTCGGAGACCCGATTACCGATCTGTCGGTGCTCCGCGAGCCTGTCGGCGTGATGGTCAACGGGCACTGGCGCACTCGAGAGGAGCTGATCGCAGTCCTCGAAGCCAACGCGGCTAAGTTCGAGAGCGCGCGCGAAGAAGAGAAAGCACGGTAGGGGTCTGTCGCCATTAGTAATGATGCTGGCACTTGATGGGTTGACGAACCATCATCAGCTGTAGTACCAAACACCGGTGGACCGTTGCAGGCAAATGCGGTTCGTTCTCGTGCTGGCAGCGCTCTCGTTAACCGGTCTCGCCCGCGCACAAATCCGCCAGGAGATCCTTATTCCTGGCTCGACCGAATCGGTGGCACGCGTACTCGGTCTCGATCCCGCGCCGGAGCGCTCCCGCTTCATGCTCGAAGCCATTCGAGCTCTGTATGACCAGCCTGAGAACGTAAGCCCCGAAGTCGATAAAAAGCTCGAGGCGTTGTATGGCTATCTCGATTCGGTGACGGCGCTGGAATCCGCCATTAAGGAGCACCGTGACGGACAACCAGGGCTCAGCCTCGACGACGCGGCCGACAAGCACCGACGCCAGAAACTGGAGCCCGTGCTCGAACTTCTGGGTTTGAAGCTTGTGAGACGCAAGAATATCTATCGTGTCGAGATCGGAAGCAGCAAAAAGGCGGCGCGACGCCGCGAAGCCCTGACGGAAGTGGGCATCGATGCCGATTCGATCGTGCGACGGCTCAGTGCGGGGGAAACCGTAAGCTTCGAGATCCCACACGAGAGCGCCCCGCTTCCTCTTCCACCTCCGGTCTGGGCCGAGGTGATTTTCGGCGGGCCGGTTCCGAAACACGCTCTGTTCCACGCCATCATGAGCGATCGGAAAGCGGCGCTGCTCTACTACGGACTCTCGGCGTTGAACGACCGAACTCTAACGTTCCTCGCCTCGCACCCCAATCTACTCGAACGACTCTACCGAGACCACGCTGCTACCTTCGCCGTTTTCGGCCGCTCCATCGTCATCCAAGATGGCGTGATCCAGATTCCGGGCGACGCTCGGGGCCAAAGCCTTTGGTCCGATCTCGTCGATGCGCAGATCGACGAGCCCGAGCGATTCATCCGACGCCTGCTCGGACGTGACAACGGGCGACTCGCGTACTTTTACGATACGGTCGCGCACCTCGATGAACCTCATCGAGCTTTCGTGCTCGCACTCTCTCTGGCCGACGCGGGGCAACGGAGCAGTCGGTTCCGCGATCTCTATCGAGCTTTCGCTAACAGTAATGACCATTTGAATCTGGAGAAGCTTCCGTTCAAGCGGAGGGCGTTCGACGCAGCGCTCTTACTGCGTGAGGTTACCGTCGAGAAGGACGGCCGTCTGATAGGCCCGAGCTGGTACCGGCTGTGGAGGGAAGCTTTCGGTGGTTCGGACTTGCCAGGAAACCCGAACAAGAATCTGGCGCAGCTCGATCGTTCGGAGCCTGTCGACGCCGATTGGCTCGTGGAAAGCGTTTGCCAAAGCGCACCGCAACTACGGCGTGAGCGTTTCGAGATGTTCCTGTTCGCTCAGCGAGTGTTCCGCGACCGGACGATCGAGGACGGGCCAGACATCCTTTTGGCCGTGCGCGGATTCGCAAGACATCGGACGTTGATGTTGACGCTCGAGCGCATGGGCCTGACGGCACCCGCGCTCTACGCCAATGCAGCCAAGCGCGCCGCCGAAGGCGGCTCCATGCACCAGAAGCAACCGCCGGCGAATGTCGCTTTTGCAAGCTCGGCCTCGGGCTTGTCTTGCGGCGCCAAACCCAACAGTACGAAACTCAATGCGAGTGTCGTTAGCTTCATCATCTCACCTAGGTTCTGAGTGGCGGCAGGTCTTCTCCGTCGGGCCCGCCGGGAACGAAGAGAAGCGCGAGCCCGTTGTTACACCACCGCTCGCCGGTCGGGCGGGGGCCGTCATTGAAGATATGGCCCTGATGGCCGCCGCAGCGAATGCAGTGATATTCCTTGCGCGGGAGGATGAGCTTGAAGTCCCGCTTCGTGTCCGCGTGCCCTTCGATTGCCTGGAAAAAACTCGGCCAGCCTGTACCACTCTCAAATTTCGTCTCCGAGTTGAAGAGCGGGAGATAGCACGCGGCACATATGTAGATGCCTGTCCTTTTCTCGTCGAGAAGCTCGCTCGTCCCGGCCCGCTCGGTCCCGTCCTGGAAAAGGATCCGATAGCGGTCCGGCTCCAAGAGCGCACGCCACTCGTCGTTGGACTTCTCGAGCGCGGCAATGTCTTTTTCCGATGTATTCATGGTTCTCCCCCAAATCGTTTCCGGAATCACGAGCGCGAGCCCGGTAACTCCCAAGAAATCTCTTCGTTTCATCACGAATCCTCCATGTAGGAGCCAGTAGCCACCAGCCGCTCTTCGGGCTTGAGACTTTCAGTACGCTCGACCACCATCGTGCCCCGGCCCTCGTTCGTGAAGACTTCGAGAAGCAAGCTGTCGGGCTCGTTGAACGAGATGATGTGCACGCGGTTGACGCCGCCTTCGAGCGCAGACTCGATAGCGCTCGCTTTCGGCATCATGCCTTCCGAGAGGCTCCCGCTGTCGCGCAAGCGCCTCAAGCCATCGAGGTCGAGATAGGAAACGAGCGAGTCGGGGTCGTGGGCGTCCTCGAGGATGCCCGGCGCCGCCGTCGCGAGGACTAGCTTCTCTGCCTTCAAGCCCACCGCGATCGCCGCGGCCACCGTGTCGGCGTTGATGTTGAGGAGCGTTCCCGAGCTGTCCGCCGAAAGCGGGCTCACGACCGGCAGGAAGCCGAGGTCGATCTGTTTCTCGAGCACGTTGACATCGACGCCTTCGATATCGCCGACGAAACCGAAGTCGACGGGCTCTTCTCTTTCGCTCATCACGACGGGAGGCCGCTTCGACGCGCGGATGAGCCCAGCATCGACGCCGCTGATGCCGATCGCGGGCACGTCGAGATCGCGGCAAGCGGCGAGAACGCGCGTATTGATGAGGCCGTTCAAGACCATAGTCATCACTTCGAGCGACTGCTCGTCGGTGACGCGGCGGCCGTCCACGATCTGGGTGTCGAGGCCGAGGGCCTTGCCGAGCTCGGTCGATTGCGGGCCGCCTCCGTGCACGAACACGATGCGAACGCCGAGCTGGTGCAAGAGTGCGACTTGCTCGAGGAAAGCCCGCGTCGACGCGTGGCTCGCGAAAATCGCGCCGCCCCCTTTGAGGACGAAGGTCTTTCCCTTGTACATGCGGATATAGGGCGTCGCTTGCTTGAGCGCTGTGACGACGATGGCCCGTTCCGTCTCAGATATCACATTGGTCAAAGGGCCTCCTGTCCGGCGAGGATTTCGTGAAGCACGGCCATCTGGACGCGCATCCGATTGCCGGCCTGTTGGATGACGACACTGCGCGGCCCTTCGAGCACTTTTGCGGTGACGACAACGCCGCGCCTGACCGGAAGGCAGTGCATGAAGCGGCAGTCCTCTGCGGCTCCGTCGAACCAGCTGTCATCGACACACCAGCTTCCGAGATCTTTTTTGAGCTCCGTGTCCGCCTCTGCATCCCCATAGGTCGACGCCGACGACCAAGCTTTGGCGTAGACGACGTGGGCACCGGAGAGCGCCTCGCGAGGGTCATCGCTCTCCCGCAGGGACCCGCCGCTCACCTCCGCAGCCGTGCGCGCGCGAGCCATGACAGCATCGGGCAGCGCGAAGCCTTCCGGCCGCAGCACGGTGACGTCCATACCCCGCATCGCCGCCATGTGCACCGTGGACGCGGGTACGGCCAGCGGGAGAGCTTTGGGATGGTTGGCCCAGCTGAGCACGAACTTGCCGCCCGCGCGAGGCACGCCGAGGTCGTCCATCGTCTTCCAGTCCGCGAGGCTCTGGCACGGATGCCGGATGGCGGACTCCATATTGATGACGGGAACCGTGGAAAGCTCACGAAGCATTTGGAACTCGCGATCTTCGATATCGGCCTCGAGTGATTCTTTGCTCGCGAAAGCGCGGATGCCGAAGGCATCACCGTAGGATGCGAGCACGGGGATGGCTTCTCGGATGTGCTCAGTGGTGTCGCCATCCATCACGACCCCGGATCGCATCTCCAGCCCGTGGATACCGTGGTCGGGTCTGACGATGAACGAGCTTCCGCCAAGCCGCCCCATCGCCGCTTGAAACGACGTCTGCGTCCGAAGCGACGGGCTCAGGAACAAGAGCGCCAAGACTTTGCCTTCGAGCGCGCGAGGCTCGGGCTGGGTCTCGAGTCGCTTCGTGAGCGCGAGTAGCTCGTCGATGGTCGCCGGGGCGAAGTCACCGAGGTCGTTGAAGCCGTCCATCGATCTAGAGCTCCGTGAGAGCGCCGGCGAGAGCGGCGACGTGCTCCGCTTCGAGCGTCAGAGGTGGCATCAAGCGCACGACGTTAATATCCGTGCTCGTGCCAACGAGAATGTCCCGAGTGAGAAGCGCGTCGCGCACTTCGGCGGCGGGTCGGTTACATTCGAGACCCAGGAGAAAACCCGCGCCGCGGATGTGCTTCACCGGGCCGACACAGCATGTCGAGCGGATCCGTTCCGAAAGCGTTCGGACGTTCTCGAGAAGGTTCTCGGTCTCGATCGTGTCGATGACCGTCTCGACGAGTGCGCAGGCCATCGGTCCGCCGCCGAAGGTCGTGCCCAAGCTGCCGCGTCCGGCGCGGCTTGCCGCGGCCTCGTTCGCCATCACCGCACCGACCGGAAATCCTGCCGCGAGAGACTTGGCGGTCGTTAGAATGTCAGGGAGCACGCCGCATCGCTCCGCAGCGAAGCCAAAACCCGTGCGGCCGACGCCGCATTGCACTTCGTCGAAGATGAGAAGCGCTTCCGTGGCGTTGCACGCCTCGCGCATCGCCTTCAGGAAGCGAGGCTCGAGCTCGAAAGCACCGGCCATGCCCTGCACGGGCTCGACAATGACGGCAGCCGTGTCCGCGTCGATGGCGCTTGCTAGAGCCGTGGCGTCGTTGCGCGGAACGAAATGTACCTCGAACGGCGTTTGCGGGAAGGCGTACCATTTCTCGCGCGCGCCAAAGCTCACCGCCGCGGCCGCGGAGCTTCGCCCATGGAAGCCGTGCTCGACGGCAACGACTTTGTGGCGATCGGAGCCGATGAACGCGAGCCGAAGCGCGTTCTCGTTCGCCTCGGCGCCACTGTTGACGAAAAAGACTCGCGCGAAGCCTTCGGGTGCAAACGACAAAAGACGCGCGGCGGCGCGCTCACGCACTTCGAGCGGCACGGCATTCGTCTGAAACGTCAGCTTTTTCGCTTGCCGCGCCAAGGCCTCGACGACGCGAGGATGGCCGAAGCCGAGACAGGCAACGGCATGGCCTCCATAAAGGTCGAGAATGTTTCGGCCCTCGGCGGTGCGAAGGTACACACCCTCCCCGGAGACCGGCTCCAACGGCAGCTGCGCGTAGACGTCGAAAAGAGGTGAGGTAGCCGCGAGCATGCCTGGTATCCTCTCTAGACCCAGCCGGCTCCCGTGAGAGTGAGCCCAGTCGTTTCCGGAAGACCGAGAAGCCGGTTCATCCACTGCACCGCGCCGCCCGCAGCGCCTTTGGTGAGATTGTCGATGACGGACATCACAGCGAAGGTCTTGCCGTCCGAGGCGACGCCGAGCTGCGCGTAATTGCTGCCGACGATGTCTTTCATGCGCGGTTCTCCTTCGACGACACGCACGAAGGGTGCTTCCGCGTAGAAGGCGTCGATCTCGGCCGCGATGTCGGCACTGGTGAGCTCGGTGCGCAGCGTGCCTTGAACAGTAACGTGGATGCCACGCGCGAACGGCCCGGAATGCGGAACGAAATGAACCGCGGGTCGAATGCCCGAGGCGCGCTCGGCGAGCGCGGTGACTTCGGGCACGTGGCGGTGCGCGAGCGGTTTATAGGAAAAGAGGTTGCTGTGGCGAAAGGGATGGTGCGTCGTCGATTTGGGCGATCCTCCGGATCCCGTGCTTCCCGTGATGCCGACCGCGTAGAGATCGGGCTCCACCATGCCAAGCTTCAACAGCGGCACGATCGCCAGAAGAAGCGCCGTCGCGAAGCAGCCGGGATGCCCTGCATGTCCCGGCCGGTCTTCGGGTAGATGCTCGGGAAGCGCGCAGGTGAAACGCGGCAATAGATCGGGAGCGCCGTGCGGCTGACCGTAGACCGCTTCATAGGCTTCGGCACTCGTATAGCGAAAGTCCGCGGACATGTCGACGACATGTATGCCGTCGTCGCCCTTCGTCGCCTGAAGAACGTCGCTCACGAGCGCGGCCGAAGCTCCGTGGGCCGCGGCGGAGAATACGGCCACCGGTCTGAGGGCTTCTTCGATGAGTCGCACGATGGAGTCTATCGGTTGAAAACGGTGACCTTCGAAGCTCGCGTGAAGTTGCGGGAACACGCTCTCGAGCGTCTGGTCCGCCTGACTTCCCGAGATGGCGGCTTTGAGCTCGAGGTCGGGATGCGCGCTGATGAGACGCAAGAGCTCGCCCGCGACGTAGCCGGAGCCACCGAGCACGATGGTGTCGATCCCGCGACTCATGTGCTCACTACCGCTTGCGCGAGGTTGTTGTAAGCGTATTTATTGTTCTGGATCTGGTGGCTCAGACGGAGCTCCGGCGTCAGCCCGCAGCTCTGGGCGATAGAAACGATCTTGTCCGCGACCACGCGTTTCATGACATCTCGGCCCGCCACAGCGAGCCTCCTCACAATCCAGACGCATAATTATTAACTCAAACCGCATAAATAGTCAAATTAGGAGCTTGCCACTTCGACGAGGGCCTCGTAGAAGATGCGGATAGCCGTTTCGATTTGGGCGACGGGAACACGCTCCGCGTCGCTATGCATGGAGGCCACAATCTCCGCCGAGAGCTCCATGGGAATGATGCCGTAGCTCTTGGCGCCCTTGTGGCGGAATGCGTTCGAGTCCGTGCCGTAGGGGATGAGCGTCGGAACAACGACGGCGTCAGGATGGTGCCGAACGATGGCGGATTCGAGAGCGCGGTAGAGATCCGTATCGCTCGCGGTGACGACGGTCTCTTCTGATTGGTAGGCGATTTCAACGAGGAGATCCGGATCGCCGAGTCGTATCTTGACTTCTTGAAGGAACTCGGTCGCGTCCGTCCCCGGCACGAGACGGCAATCGATCGTCGCCTCCGCGACCGATGGAATGACATTGATCTTTACGGGATCGCCGACGCCCGATTGCAGTGTCGTCAACGACAATGTCGTGTTCTGGATGGCGTTCGTGAACTTGTTCTTCCGGAGCGATCCGAGCGTCTCGCGCATAGACTCGACGACCGGGCTCGGCGACGAGGGGAACGGCTCGGCGAGCAGACGTCCGAGCGCTCGCACGAGACGATCGTTTGGGTTCTGGTCGCTCGGCTGCGATCCGTGGCCGGCTACGCCCTCTGCTCGAATCTTGAGCCAAACGATTTGCTTCTCGGCGACGGAGATGGCGAAGACGAGCTGATCGTTCGCATAGACGTCACGGCTTCCGAATCCACCTTCGTCGAGCACGTATTCAGGGTCGAGCTCGTCGTAGTGGTTCTCGATCATGAAGCGCGCGCCGAGCTCACCGCCAACTTCTTCATCAGCGACCGCCATCAAGACGATATCGCGGTTCAGCGGAATCTTTTGACGGTGGAGCGCCAGGAACGCGTAGAGGTGAAGCGTCCCCGTGCCTTTCATGTCCATCGCGCCGCGGCCCCAAATGTGGCCGTCCTTGCGCTCGCCGCCAAATGGGTCGACGTCCCAACGGCTCGCATCCGCCGGCACGACGTCCATGTGATGCATGAGAAGAATCGGCTTCGCGTCTCCCGACCCTCCGAGCCGCGCGTAGAGATTCACTTTGCCGGGCGCCGATACGTAGCGCGTCACCGAGATCCCCTCGGCTTCGAGAATGCCTTCGAGGAAATCCGCGGTCGCGCGCACATCACCCGGAGGAACGGTGGTGTCGAACCGGATATATTCCTGAAGCGTCCGAGCCGCTTCTTCCGCCGTTTGGCTCCAATCGACGTCTTCCCCCGTTGCGGACGCCGCAACCGCCAGCATCACCAGATAGCGCAGCATGACAATCCCTTCCCTCTAACCTTCAGGTTTTAGCAAGATCAATATTAGGAAAAGCGTAACGCAAAGGCGCAAAGGAAAAGAAAGGAAAAAACTCCACTCACGCGAAAACGCAGGCCCAAACCGGGGCGACAGGAGCATCTTCTCTCATTTTCTTTTTCTTGTTCTTCTTTGCGCCTTTGCGGCTTTGCGGCTTTGCGTTACGCTTTTCTTAATAATGATCCAAGCTGAAACCTGGCTAGATAGCTAGACAGGCTAGTCGTAGTATTCGGGCGCTTTGCGGAGAGAGTTCCACTGCGCCGGGTCGTGTCCGTAAACGAGCCAAGCGTTCTTCGAGGCCGTGATGTCCAACAGGCGTTTCGCGCTGGCGCGGACGAGCTTTTCGTCCCAAGCACCTGTGAAACGGTCTTGCTCGATCTCCTCGGCGCGGTTGATAGCGTCGCCGGCGAGAACGACGGGGCCCGTGTGGTCGAGCTGTAGCAAGAAGGCGAGGTGTCCCGGAGAATGGCCGGGGGTCAGGAGGATGGTGACGCCCAGCCAAAGCTCGGTGTCATCATCGATCTCGATATAGGAGGCGTTCTCGGGCCACGCCATCCGCGGCTTGCCTCCGAAGTAGCGGGGCCTTCCCATCGCCCGCTCCGCTTTCCCAATCACGACCGTGGCATCGGGAAACTCGTGCATGCGGCCGATGTGGTCGATATCCCCATGCGTCAATACCAAATGGGTCACGTCTTTCGGCTCATAGCCGATCGTCTTTAGCTGTGTTTTTGGAAAGTTTTCGGAGGTGAGCTTCAAAAGGCGGCCGAATGCGTCGAGGCCGTCCGCTTTCGTGGCTTTTTCGGCGTCCTCCTCGTACCAGGGGGGGAAGCCGGCGTCTATCAGGATTTTCTCGCCCGTCGGCATGTCGAGGAAGTAGCCTTGGATGCCGATGATGCGACCGTTCTCATGAACTTGAAAGAGGCCGTAATCGAAAACATAGAGCCGAAGCGCAGACACGACGCCATCGTATCTCGTGACGCGTTCAGCTGTCGATGGGAAGTTTCATCGCTCGAGCGAGCTCGCGAAGTTTGTTCTGCACCTTTCGCGCGTTTTGCGGGCCCATGCGAAGAAGCTGTTTTTGGGCGGGTGGAAGAACTTCGAGACGGCGGTCGACATAGGTGTAGTTCACGCTGTCGGAGTTGAGCGCAATCCGCCCTGCCACCACCGGTGTGCGCAGCAGTGTGTCGATGGCTTTGACGAAGATAGCCTCGAAAGGCTGGTCGAGATATCCGAGCTCTCTATAGGCCTCGAGCGCCAAGGGTAACGTCTTCTGATAGAGCTCCGCGACGCCTGCAGCGCTCAGGGATTCGAGCCCGGCAACGAGCACATCGTAGCGGTGGTAGCTCCGGGGGTCGACGAAAACCTGCGGAGGGCGATGGACGACCTCGTAGGGCTCGTCAGGCGCGAGATAGGGAAAGTGCCGCGCGGGATGGTCGCCCTCGGCGACGTTGACGATCGCGGTGACGATTTTCCGCACGAGCTCGTCGCTCATTAATAATGATGTCATCGCCGGGTGCCGCGACAGCCCCGCGAGAAACTCCCGAACGAAAGCGTCGCTTCGAGATAACGGGGGGAGGTCGACCTCGGGCTCCTCGGGCTCGACCTCCGCAGGCTGAGCAGGTTCGGGCGCCACCTCGGCGAGTGCCTCTTCAGCAGGTGCGGAGCTACGCGTCGGCGGCACGTTCACCCCGTGTTCGGAGAACAGCCAGTAAAGGCCGAACCCAGCGACGAGTGCCAGGGCGGCAGCGACGAAAAGCGGCCATGACGCTGAAGACGACGAGCTTGACAGGCTCGAATAGCTATCTTCGTCGGGCGGGGCTATTTCACGCGGCTCGGGCCCACCGTTCTCGTCCGCATTGCGGAAGTCTCGATCATCCCAGTCAGTCATGACGCCGCTCCCCTTGAGCGTGTTCCCTTCATGCTAGACCGCTCCTGGCGCGGACGCAATTCCAGCGCGGAGTTTGCGTTCGAGATGAAAACAGCGACAACAGACAAAACTGTACCAGCTGAATCTCGGGAATTTCCGAAAGGGGACCTTACCGTGTTGAACAACGTTATGCGTGCCGCGCGGCTCTGTGCTTCGGCGTCTCGGTGGCGGCGCTCGCCGACACAAAACTTGAAATCCAACACACCAATGCGGGCAAGCCGGCCGAGTCGCAGACCGTCATGATCACCACTGGGAAGGTTCGGATGGATCAGTCGCAGGCGGGGGACACCGTCCTTTTGTTCCACCAGAGCGCAAACACGGTGCCACCCTTGTAGCGTTTCGTGACGTTGCGATGGAATGCCGGACGCACGAAATAGAGCGATTGACCGGAGGCGTCATAGCTTCCTTCGGTAGCCTGGCTGAGCGGGATACGCTAGCGCATACCGGTGCCGATATCGAGGGCGACGAGCTGCGGGTTCGGAAGCGTCGCGTAGTGGGTCGTCGTATAGACGAGCTTGCCGCCAGGTGTCCACGTCGTCGCGCGCGACGATTCGGCTTCGTAAGAGCGTCGAACGGGAAGCCCGCCGTCGACCGGCATCGTGTAGAGCTCGACCGGGCCTTCGTAGCGCGCCGTGAAGGCGAGCACAGAACCGTCTGGAGAGATCCTAGGATGGGACTCCTCTCCGGGATGCGTCGTTAAACGCCGAGCGACGCCCCCGGCGGTCCCAACACTCCAGAGGTCGCCTTCCGCTGCGAACACGACGGAGTCGCCGTGAAGGGCGGGATAGCGGTAGAAGCCTTTCTGTGGCTCGGCGGCTACGAGCCCGCAAACGAAAAGCGCGCAACAAGCGATGTACAAGGGTCGACGCATGTTCATCCTCCTGATAGAAGGTTCTCGCGCCATACCATCCGACTCCGTCCCGGACGCCACCAGGTGTAAAAAAGCCGTGCTGTGTGCAACATCGCTACATCATAGATTGACATCATGATGTTACTGGAGTAGGATCTCGAATATGAGAACGACCGTCACTATTCAAGACGAAGCGTTGGCCTTATGTAAAGACAAAGCTCAGCAGAAAGGGATCTCGCTAGGTGAGGCAATCACTGAGGCGATACTTGCCACGTACCGAGACTCGCCAGAAAAGGCTCGTTCCCGACGCTTCACGCTCCCCGTTTCCGGTAAAAGAGGCTTGCGCTCTGGCGTAGACCTAGACTCGAA
Source organism: Acidobacteria bacterium bin61 (assembly GCA_963578475.1). Lineage (GTDB taxonomy): Bacteria > Acidobacteriota > Vicinamibacteria > Marinacidobacterales > SMYC01 > SMYC01. The sequence continues at coordinate 137,989 of CAUZCL010000001.1, forward strand.
CGCCGGGCTCGAAGACGTCATGGAACAACGCCGGTGAACCTGCTAGATGTCAACGTCCTTATCTATTCTTTCAGGCGAGATTCGGAGCGACACGGCATGTTCCGAGCCTGGTTGTTAGAGCTCGTGAACGCGGATACGGCTTTCGCGATTTCTGAACAGGTGCTCACAAGCGTCATTCGCATCACCACGCATCCGAGAATCTTCAAAGAGCCAACGGCGCTCGGAGAGGCGATTGCGTTCACCGAGTCGATACAGCAGCACCCAAACTGCCGCGTCGTACGCTCTTCACCCAAGCATTGGTCCTCTTTTGTTCGACTCTGCAAAACCACGAACGCGAAAGCCAACCTGGTCACAGACGCCTGGTTCGCTGCTCTTGCGATCGAATCGGGCTGCACGTGGATCACAACGGATCGTGATTTCGCGCGCTTCCCCGGGCTCACATGGCAGCATCCTCTCGACCATTCGGCCGCCATCGAGAATCCTACATAGCCTCCTACCTTGGTCTATTGGACCGGACGAACCTCCATCTCGTAAATCTCTTCCAAAAGCCAGGGGTACTCCCCGTACGGTTTCGCCTCGGGCCAGATCTCGTCCAAGGTGTCGCCGTCGTAGAGGACACCGTTTTTCATGTGAACTTCCAAATGGGTGACGAACGATCTCACAGTTTCCTCGAAGCGCCGTGAAGATGTATCGTGAGGGCCTCATGGATGACGCGATACAGCGCGCGCGCGACAAGTGGCACTACCGTGGCCAAGTGCGTCCCGAGTTCGCCGAGACTCCGAAGGACGGACAGGAATCCGTATGGGACTACCCACGGCCGCCAAGACTGGAGGCCGATCGGCGCGAGGTGCGGGTGCTTTTTCGGGACACGCTTATCGCGTCGAGCGTCAATGCTTTGCGCGTGATGGAGACCGCGAGCCCACCCACATTTTATGTGCCCCCATCCGACATTCAGATGGCCTATATCGAGAAAGGCGTCGGGAGCTCGTCATGCGAGTGGAAGGGCGAGACGCAATACTGGTCCGTCCGTGTCGGCGAGGATGTGTTCTTGGAGAACGTAGGCTGGAGCTACCCGGAGCCACTTGATGGGTTCGAGAGGCTTCGAGGCTTTCTCTCGTTTTATCCCGGGCGGCTCACTTGCATCGTGGGCGGCGAGCAAGTGTACGCGCAGCCTGGTGGATTCTATGGTGGCTGGGCCACGTCGGACGTTCTTGGTCCCTTCAAAGGTGCCCCGGGAACAGAGTGGTGGTGACGTGGCTCACTGCTGCGCGTCCAGTCGGTTGTACTTGCGTAGAAGCTCCTGAAGCCGACCATGAGGGAGAGCATGGACCTTGTTTCCGTTGATACCAATCATGGTCTCCGCCGCCACCATCGCGTTGACGATCGACTCCTCCGTGGCTTCCGCTGTGGCTTTGAAAAGTGAAGACATGGCGTCGTTCGGCATCATTTTGAGACGGACCGTTTCCTTCCGGCTCCACGCGTCTGGGTTGGCGGTTGAGAACGCGATGAAAATGTCTCCAGAGCCGTTCGTACCTAGCCCTCCTAATCGACCAATGCCCAATGGAACACGGCGGGCCAATCGCTTTAATTGATGCGGCAATAGCGGGGCGTCCGTCGCGACGACGACGATGATGGAGCCGTTCTCACCTTGATTATTGGAATGGTACTCGGGCATCAAATCCGTGATCTCACGGCCAACCGGGACACCAGCAATCGTGAGCCCCTCTCGTCCACCGTAATTGCACTGCACGAGGACCCCAACCGTATATGGACCGACGCGGCGTGAGGCCGTACCAATTCCCCCTTTGAACTGATTGCAGACCATTCCGGTGCCGCCGCCAACGCCACCCTCTTGTACTGGCCCTGAAGCGGCACCGTTCAACGCTTGGAAGGCATGCTCCTTCTGAACATGAAATCCGTTAATGTCGTTGAGGCCACCGTCATAAGTCTCGGCAACGACAGGAAGCCCCCACCAGATTCCGGGAGCTAGCGGACCATTCAAATCTTCGTCGCGCATCCACTCGATCACTGCGTCCCTGACCACACCAACGCTATGTGTGTTCGTTATCATCACGGGTCCTTCGAGAAATCCGGACTCTTCGACCCACGTCGTGCCCGTCATCTCTCCGTTACCGTTCAGCGAGTACCAGGCAGCAAAGACGGGTGAGAAGGTCTTTCCGCGAGGCAAGATTGCAGTCACACCGGTGCGGATAGGTCCTTGACCTACCCGCAAGGGACCGTCGCCTTCGACGAGCGTCACATGCGCGACCGCCACGCCGGCCACATCGGTGATGGCGTTTAGCGGACCCGTCTCCCCGGCAAAGGGCACACCGAGCTCCCTTGCTCTGGGCTTGGATTGGGCTTGCACCGTCCCAACGCCCGATAACGCGAGATGGAGACCAAGAACTACAGAGACGGAAATGTGATTTCGCATTCTTATCACTCCTCCTGAGATTGCCTTCGCTCGTGCCTCAACGGTTACTATATGCGAACAATTTCGCAAAATGTTGCTGATGGCCGCCATCACGTCGATGGCAAGGAGGGAAGAAGATTGAGACTCATTTCATACGAGCACCAGGGTGCATCGGGCGTGGGTGTGATGCTCGACAACGAGCGCTTCGTAGCGCTTTCGAAAGCCGCACCGGATCTTCCGTCCCTTCCGTCAACGATGCGCGGCATCCTCGCGCTCGGGGAAGACGGACTCGCGAAGGCAAAAGCCGCGGCCGAAGGGCGGGAAGCGGACCATAAGCTCGCCGACGTCACGCTGCTCCCCCCTATCCCCGATCCGCCCGCCATCTGGTGCGTGGGCATCAACTACGCGGACCATCGCGAGGAGACGGGCCGCGCACCCACAAGCGAGCCGACGCTCTTCATGCGCATCCCGGCAAGCCAGGTCGCGCATGGCGATGCGATCATCCGCCCGAAAGCGTCGCACCAGCTCGACTACGAAGGCGAGCTCGCGGTGGTCATCGGCAGGACTGGCCGCCACATCCCTCAATCAGAAGCCATGAGCCATGTCGCAGGCTACTCGTGCTACAACGACGGCTCGGTGCGGGACTGGCAGCGCCATACGTCGCAGTTCGGCCCCGGTAAGAACTTCCATCGCACAGGCGGCTTCGGGCCGTGGCTTCTGACGGCGGACGAGCTCCCGAATCCCTACGAGCAGTCGCTCATCACTCGGGTAAGTGGCGAAGAGCTACAGCGCACCACGATCGACCTAATGGTCTTCAAGATCGAGAAGCTCATCGAGTACTTGTCGACAATCTACCCACTCAATCCGGGCGACGTCATCAGCACGGGCACGCCGGCGGGCGTCGGGTGGAAACGCGATCCGCAACGGTGGCTCGTCCCCGGCGATACTGTCAAGGTCGAGATAACGGGCGTCGGGACGCTGGTGAACACCGTCATCGACGAGGCATAGCTCGGGCGCAGCCTCTTTACGCACGCTCGTACGCCTCTCTCAGCCAGCCCATAAGCTCGGCGTCCACATCCTTCTTGCTCTCTAGGCGTACCCGGTGGGTGCACATCGCGTTGAAGCTTCCGGAAGACTCTAAGCGTCCGGCGGGGCGGACGCCTTTTAGATTGAGCCCGACATCGACCCGTGTCTTCGTCGACGGCTGGATCAGCGCGAACTGCTTGTTTCGGCGAAGACTCACATAGGTCTTCTTCGGGGAGATCTCGACATCCTTTCCGAGCTTCTTCACCGCCCGTACGAAGGCGGTGTAGATCGGCTTCAAGGCTTCTTTGCCGTCGTGTGAAGGGGTACAAGGTTAAATATAGGGCCCGGCCGGCGAGCGTTTCGCTCAACTCTTTCGAAAGCGCGAAATTGGCAGAGCCGCTGAGGACGAAGCGGCCAGGCGAGCGGTTTCGGTCAACCAGTTGCTTAACCGTAAGCAGAAGCTCGGGTGCACGCTGCGCTTCATCGACTGTGACTGGGGTTTCTCCTTCGAGCAACGCCTCCGGCTGTCTTCGCGCGGCCTCGAGCGCCGCGAAATCATCGAGGGAGAAATATCGACGTCCGCGAAATACCGGGTCTTGCTGTAGAAATGTCGTTTTCGGGCTTGTCGCAATCCGGTAACGACCACGACGGGTAAGGATTGAAGCGCCTCGCGAACGAGCCCCGAGAGCTCCCGCGGTCGATATCGGGCTGTCATGCCACATCTCGCATGCTCGCGCTTCTGAACTTCGACATGGTGGGAGACCACCAAGTTCTGAGTGAGTCCATACTTCGCCTCTACCGCACGCCACACTCACTGCCGTCTTTTCTCAACGACGTCGTGCAAGAGATGTTCGAAGTCGTCGGCGCCGGAAATTCGAGCTCCCTGGGTGGAAGACGGCTTCTCGATTTCGGAAGCAGCTTTCGCCTCCCCATCGTCGAGCCGTCAAGCAGCCGCGATCCCTTTTATTACTACATCGAGGATTTCTGGGGGCCGAGCGGTCACGAAGACATCGCCGAAGCCAGTCTCGGCGTTCACGCCCCGTGCTGCTCAACACGTGGCCCGACCCTTATATCGGGACGCAGCAGGACACGCTCGAGCGAGCCGACGCGACCCAGATGAAGCGAGCGGCGGTCATCGCCGGCGCATCGGCTTACATTTTGGCGCGCGCGGACGACGACGAGCTGCCCGCCTTGGTGCAAAACGCCGCCGCCAAAGCACGGGCGCGCCTCGCGACGGAAGAAGGCCGGGCGATGGATATCTTGACGAGCTCGTCACGTGCGGGTTTCGCCGATGATAGCGCGCTGGCGCGGACGATCATCTCTCATGCCTATGCGCGAGAGGCGGCTGCCCGAAAATGCGAGCTTATTCTTTCGCGGACCCTTAGCCATCGGCCCCATCGCGCGCCACTGCGGTCGACGCCAAGTTCGGATAACCCTCGTCGACCCCGACGATACGCCAGCGTCCCTGAACGCACGCGAGCGCACAGCTCAAGTTCCACCCCACACGAAGCAACTTCGTCGCGGCTTCCGGCGCTAGAAGTGGGCCGATATCCTCCGGCTCGGCGTTTCGATACACGCGTAGCCAAAACCGGCCAGGCCCGATGCGCGTGATGGGGTGGTCGTCCGTGTCGATATAGTCCCGATCGGCGAAAAATAGGGGGTCCACTCGAACAGCACTTTGAGCGAGAAGCCGCGCTGCCCTTCGGGCCCGGGGCCCGAGCTTGTTGCGCTCGCGAGCCAATGCCTTCGAAACCTCCACCTCGCCGCGGGTCACATAGCCTCGCTCAACGAGCCAGCGGCGCAGGTCGTCCACGACGTAGGAAGCCTTTTTATCGATGCGCTCCGACGTGAAGACGTTTCTTCGAACGTAGATTTCAGCGAAGAAGTCGAGCTCCGGAAGCAGTTTCTCCGGCCCGAAGACTTCGAAGAAATGCCGTTCGCAGTCGGGCGCTCGAGAGTGCTTCTCGCACAGCGCACGCTCGTCTTCGGGCAAGTTCCGATGACCGTAATTGTTGATGCAAAGCTCGAGGAAAAAGAGGACCCGCCGGTAGGCGGAGACCTCGCGTGGCGCGTGCGTCGCGGCACGGGTCTCGAGGTATTCCGAAAGAACCTCTCGAATGGTCGACGGGGGAGGTAGGGCGGGGTACCGAGAGCTCATGGCTATCTCCTGAAACGCCCTTACACCCGATTCTGTTAGACGGTGAAAGCGCGGAAATTCAACACGCTTACCGCCAATCGAGTGATCTAAAATAGGCTCCGTCTATGACCAACCAAACCCATCGGCTCGTCGTGCCCCGCGCGGCGCGCTACGTCACGGCTGGCTCGATCGAAGGACCGCTCGACGATGTCTGGATCCTGTGCCACGGCTACGGCCAGCTCGCTTCCGAGTTTCTCGGATTCGCCCGCGCGCTCGAGCATCCTCGACGCTTGCTCGTGGCGCCCGAGGCCCTGTCCCGCTTCTATCACGAAGACCACAAGAAAATCGGAGCCTCGTGGATGACCCGCGAAGATCGGGACGTCGAGATGGAGGATTACGTCCGCTATCTGGACTTGCTGCACGACCAGCTATTCGAGATCGTCGAGCGTGAGCGGGTCGAGCTTCGACTGCTCGGCTATTCTCAAGGGGCGGGAAGCGCGGCGCGATGGGCGGTGCGCGGGCGAGCCAAGATCGACCACCTCGTGCTTTGGGGCTCTCCCATGCCGCCGGAGCTGGGTGAGGACGCCGCCGACGCGCTTCGCGAAACGCGCCTGACACTCGTCGGTGGGTCTAGGGACGAATTCTTCACAGAGAAAGTCTGGGCGGATGAGCGGACCCGCCTGCACGCACTCGACCTCGTTTTCGACGAGCTGAGCTTCGAAGGCGGCCACCGTTTGGACGATGACACGTTGCGCGCGCTCGCAGGCTGAGGCATGCTTAAGCCCTTGCAACCTCCACTCATCGGCGTCGACGAAGTCTTGAAGCTACCCAATCCGGCCCCCGATGCACGGATCCCCTATGGCAGCGACCCTCTGCAGTTCGGAGATCTGAGGCTGCCCGAAGCCGAGGGACCTCATCCCGTCGTCGTCATTATTCACGGCGGCTGCTGGCGCTCGCAATACACTATCGAACACATTGGAAGCTTCGCCGACGCGCTGACCCGGGACGGCCTCGCGACGTGGACCATCGAGTATCGCCGGGTCGGCGATCCGGGCGGCGGTTGGCCGGGAACGTTCCTTGACGTAGGCGCTGCCATCGACCATATTCACCGGCTTCGCGAGGAGCACGCGCTCGATATCAGCCGCGTCGTCGTCGCCGGCCACTCCGCCGGCGGGCACCTGGCGCTTTGGGCGGGAGCGCGCAGAAAGCTCACAGACGCAGCACTTCGAGGCAAGGACCCGCTCGCACTCAAAGGTGTCGTCTCGCTGGCGGGGGTGGACAATCTTCGCCGGGCGATCGACGAAGGCGTCTGCGACAATATGGCGGCCGAGCTTCTCGGAGGCACCCCGGAAGAGGTTCCCGATCGCTACGCTGTCACCTCACCCATCGAGCTTCTGCCGCTCGGCGTGGCGCAGCATCTCGTAAGCGGCGCACGCGACCCCATCGTGCCCGAAGCTTTCGGGCGCGACTATTGCAGAGCCGCACGCGAAGCTGGCGATGAGGCTGTGCTGACCGTGATCCCGGACGCGGGACATTTCGAGCTCATCGCACCCTCGACGGCGGCGTGGCGGCAAGTGAAGAAAGCCATCTGGGAGATCGTCGAATGATTTGGCTCGAGCGCGCGTCGCAGATTCTCGACTTCACGTTGTTTCAGTTAGGCGGCAACCCCATCACGGTGCTGCACGTCGTGATGTTCTGCACAGCACTCGTCACCACGCACTTCCTCGCGCGTTCCGTCAGAAAGGTCTTGCACCGCTACCTCCTCAAAGACCTCGACGACGCGCCACGCTACGTCATCGTCCGCTTCACACAATATCTCGTTTGGATCGTCGGCATTGCAATAGCACTCGAGCTTCTCAATGTCGACTTGACCGCTCTCACCGTCGTCGCGGGCGCGCTCGGCATCGGCATCGGTTTCGGTCTGCAAAACATCGTCAACAACTTCGTCTCCGGTATCGTGCTGCTGTTCGAACAGCCGGTGCGCTACCGCGATCGCGTCACGGTGGAGAACATCGAAGGACAAGTCGAGCACATCAACTTTCGCGCGACCACGATTCTGACCAATGACAACATCTCCATCATTGTGCCTAATTCGCAATTCGTGAACCAAACCGTCGTGAACTGGTCGCATGGCGATCCACGCATCCGCATCCACGTTCCCGTGGGAGTGGCTTATGGCTCGGATGTCGAGCTCGTAACCCAAACGCTGCTCGGCGTGGCGCGCGAGGCCGAAGGTGTTTTGAACCGTCCGGAGGCCGAAGTGCGTTTTCTCGAGTTCGGCGATTCCTCGCTAAACTTCGAGCTTCTCGTTTGGTCCGACGAGCCGCCGAACTACCACCGGCTACGAAGCCAATTGAACTACGCCATCGACAAGGCGTTCCGCGAGCACAGCATCGAGATCCCCTTCCCGCAACGGGACGTTCATATCAAGACGCCCGCACCGAAGGAGATCGTGAAACTCTTCCGCGAGAACTAGGCAGCGGCAGCAGCGTCGGGCGACACCCGCCCTTTGTCGAGGATGTGCTCGGGAACACGTTTCAAATCCCAGATCAATCCGATCTTCGACAACAAGTAGAGGCCGTAAAACGTGATGTCGATCTCCCACCAGTAAAAGCCTTGGCGCGTCGCGGTGGGATAATGGTGGTGGTTGTTATGCCAACCCTCGCCAAAGGTCAAGAGGGCCAAAAACCAATTATTGCGGCTGTCGTCGCCCGTCTCGTAGCGCTGCTTTCCGAACAGATGCGACAAAGAGTTGATCGTGAACGTCGAATGGCCGAGAAGCACAGTCGAGACGAAGAAACCCCAGATCAGCATTTGCGAGCCCGAAGTGCCGAGACCCGGCGCGTAGGTTTGGAGCAGCACACCCAAGCCGTAGCAAGCGGTGCCTAGAAGGATAGGAACGAGCACGTCGATGCGATCGAGAATGCGAAGCTCCGGAAACTTGGCGAGGTCGGGCACGAGCCGGATGCGGGTCGCCGCGTTGGCGCGGTCGAAGACCCAGCCGACGTGGGAGTAGAAGAAGCCCCGCTGCATGGGCGAGTGCACGTCTTCTTCCTGATCCGAATATTGATGATGACGCCGGTGATGGGCGGCCCACCAGAGAGGGCCTTTCTGAACGGAAGCGTTTCCGACCATCGCGAATAGAAACTGGAACCAGCGCGAGGTCTTGTAGCTTCGATGGGAGAGATAGCGATGATAGAAACCGGTAATCGCGAACATCCTCGCTGCATAAAGGGCGAGACACACGGCCACGGCTATCCAGCTTATGCCCACCCAAAACACGCCGAGGGCCACGACATGAACCGCGGCATACGGAATTGCAGAAGCCCAGGAAATACCGCCGTCGGCAGCCTCAGCCTCTAAATCGGTTACTGGCGTAATCACTACAGCTCTCCTCTAAGGATGGGGAATTAGGGGTTAAACGAGGAGCCTTCCTCCGTGGGAAACAGGCTCACGACCGCCGGAACGGGTCCATGATATAGCAACACGGCTCCTAGCGTAGCATGGAAAGGCTCATGAGCCCAAAGGCGAGCGGAGTCGGCTAGAATTGAGCTCATGGCGGGGCGGGGCGAGGCGAGGCGAGGACGCACCATTCTTCCCGACGTCTTGGGACTCAAGCTCGAGGACGTCGAAAAGCCCGCCACGAGCGCAACACTCTTCGGGAACGAGGCTCCTCTCGAGCTCGAGGTCGGCTCGGGTAAAGGGACCTTCCTCGTGTCGGAATCGAAGATCCGACCGGGAGTCAATTTCCTCGGGGTCGAATATGCGCGCCTCTATTGGCGCTTCGCCGAGGCCTGGCGCCGGCGGAACGCCTGCGAGAACGTGCGCGTCGTGCTCGCACACGCGGTTACTTTCATCCGCGATTATCTCGAAGACGAGAGCTTGCACGCCGCTCATGTCTATTTCCCGGATCCTTGGCCCAAGACCCGCCATCGCAAACGGCGCTTCGTCCAGCCCGATCGCATCGAGCTTCTTGCTCGGAAGCTGAAGCCGGGCGCCCGACTCCAGATCGTCACGGACCACGCTGTCTATTTCGATCAGATTCAGAAGGTCGTCACGGATTCTTCGTTGACGGTCGTCGATTTCGACATGCCCTCTTCGGCCCTGGAGCGGGAGATCGTCGGCTCGAATTTCGAGCGCAAGTACCAGCGTGAGGGACGGCGCCTTCACGCTATCGCGGCCCAGCGCGTTTAATTCTTTAACCGGTCCGCGCGGGGATTCTCCCGCGATCCTCGTCACACACTCGAGCTAAAGTGCTTGTCCATAACACGTTGCGGCTGCACCCATTTGGGAGCAGTGCTACCGTCAAGCCGAAAACGTCGCCAAGCTACTCGTAGCGGAGCGCTTTCATCGCGTCGATCCTCGCCGCCTGGCGCGCCGGGACGGCGCTTGCCAAGAGCACCGCAGCACCAAGGAGCACCGCCACGACGACAAAAGTCAGCGGATCAAAAGGCTCGACCTCGAACAAGACGCTCTGAAGGTAGCGACTCAGCCCAAAGGATACAGCAAGACCAAGCCCCAAACCCCAGAACAAGATCTTCCATCCCTCTGCGAGCACGAGGCGAATGATGTCCGAAGAGGTCGCACCGAAGGCAAGCCGTACGCCGGTCTCCCGCGTGCGCTGGCTGACCGAATAGCTGATGACGCTGTAGACGCCAGAAACCGCAAGGATCAAAGCAAGTCCCGCGAATAGCCCGAGAAGCACCGCATAAAGCCGCGGGCGAGCAACGGAGTCTCGGAGGCGCTCGCTCATGGGCCTCAAATCCGCCACCGGCAGCTCGGCATTGATCTCCTGGATGCGGCGACGCATTTCCTGAACGATTCCGTCTTGTCGAGGATCGACCCGCACGGCGACGCTCATCGTCGCAAGTATCATCCCCGCCATGCGATCCGGAATCTGGCGATAGTCCAGATAGAGCTCGGGCTCCGGTTCCGCATCGAGGCCTTCCTGACGCACATCCGCCATGACCCCAACGATTTCGCCCAGTCGCTGAATACGTTTTCCTAAGGGATCTTCGTCCTCGAAATAACGTGCGGCGAGCGCCTCGTTGATCACGACGACCGGGGGCGCGCCCGCACCATCACTCTGTTCGAGACCACGGCCGCGAACGAGTCGAACGCCGAGAGCTTGAAAAAATCCCGGGCTCGTGACGCGCATACTGGCGCGCGGCATGTTCATCCGATCCTCGACTGGTGGACGGCCCTCGATGGCGAGGGACGTAATGAACCGCCCTTGATCGAGAGGGAGTTGGTTGACGATGCCGCTTGCGTGAACCCCGGATATCGCGTCGAGAGACTCTCGCAAGCGATCGTAGAACGCCCGTTGCGCCGGCCCGCCTTCATATTTCGTCGCTGGCAAGTTGACGCGAAATGTAAGAACGTTCGTCGGCTCGTAGCCAGGATGAACACTCGAGAGCGTCGTGAAGCTCCGGAACATGAGTCCAGCCCCGACGAACAGAATGAGCGCAAGCGCGACTTCGGTCACGGCGAGCAGGCTGCGGAGACGACCGGAGGTAACCTGTACTAGCCTGGTGCCGAGGCCTTTGAGACCGGCGACAAGATCGACTCTGCCGGCGCGTATCGCGGGGACGAACCCCACGAGAACGGAGACCACAAGGGCCACGACGAGGTTGAAGACAAGCACCGTCCCATTGATGCCGACGTTCTCGAGAAGCGGAAGATCAGACGGCCGCAAAAGACGCAACATGCGGACGCCCCAATAGGCAACGAGGACGGCAGCCGTTCCCCCAGCGAGGCCGTAAACGACGCTCTCGAGAAAGAGTCTCTGCATGAGACGGCCGCGGCCGGCGCCGAGCGCCGCCCGAACGGCTAGGTCACGCTCCCGTCCCTGCGCGCGCACGAGAAAGAGGTTCGCGACATTCGCGCAGGCGATGAGAAGGACGAACCCGACGGCGCCGAGAAGCACCAGAAGCGCCGGGCGGACTGGAGCAACGAGCTGCTCGTGGAGAGAAGTCAGATGAATCGCGACGCCTTCGTTCATCCGCTGCGCCATCTCGCTCGTTCCGCGCAAGTTGTTCAAGAACGTCTCAGCCGCCGCCTCCGCTTGCCCGACCGTGACCCCCGGTTTGAGCTTGGCGATGACGGGAAGGAGCTCGATGCGCATTTCCCCAGGCGTTGCCGGCTCGACCGGCGCCATGGTCATCGGCACCCAGAACTCTGTATTCGGATCCGGGAACTGAAACTCGGGCGGCATGATGCCGACGACCGTATAGTTCGAGCCGTCGAGCTGGATGTCTCGGCCGACGAGCGTCGTCTCGGCGCCAAAAACGCGCTGCCACAAGTTGTAGCTCAGCAGGACAACGCGATCCCTGCCGGGTATCTCCTCGTCCTCGGCGAAATAGCGGCCGTGAAGCGGTTCGACGCCGAGCATCGGAAAAAGGGCCGGGGAGACGTTCTCACCTTCGATGCGCCGCGGCTCGGAGCCCCCGGTCAAGTTGAAGCTGACATTGCCAAGGGCAGCCATCCCTTCGAAAACGTCGTTTTCGTCACGCCACGCGCGATAGTGATCCAAAGAGAACGCCGCCATCTGCTCGGCATTCGGGCCCATGCGAGGCCGGGCCTCCCAGACCCTCACGAGGGATTGAGGGTCTTCATAAGGTAGCGAGCGCAGGAGCACGGTGTAGACCGCGCTGAAAATCGCCGTGTTGAGACCAATGCCGAGAGCGAGCGGGATCACGACGAGCGCCGTGAAGCCCGGACGCGCGACGAGGCCCCGCAACGAGTGCCTCAAATCCATCAAGATCGTATCCATAAGCGTAGAAATGCGCGAGCCCGCTTTTGGTTCCAGTCTATTCTACTTCTGTTGTTGGTCTCGAAAAAACGCGAACCCGACTGTGAACGTCGAAGACCAGCCGCTCAAGTTGCCATTCGCGCGGCCCGCGTTGCCCACGAAACGGTATCCGAGGCCAAAGGCGAGCCGTACGACCCGGGTAACCAGCGCGTGCGCACGATGCGCACCCGCGTCAAGGACGTGCCGTTGCCGCCGACCTAGGTCCAGTTGTCGACTGCAAGCCCCGCGACCCGCGCGAATTCTTTCGTGTTGTCGGTCACAAGCTTGGCGTTCAAACTGACGGCGTGGGCCGCGATGAGAAGGTCCATGGGACCGATCGGCGTCCCTTCGCTCTCGAGTGCGGTACGAATGGTTCCATAGGCGCTGGCTGCAGGCTCGTCGTATAGAGCGATCTCGAACGGACTGAAAAATCGGTCAAGCGCTTCATGATTGCGCCGGGGTTGCGCGCTCTTGCTGGCGCCGAACCGCAGTTCGGCTACGGTGACGACGGAAAGACCGACATCTTCCGTCGGCATCGCGACGAGCCGGTCCAAGACTGTTTGGGGATTCTGTTTGATGATGTAGATACAGATGTTCGTATCCAACATCACCTTCACGAAAAAGCCTCGTCACGTTTCTGCTGCTCGGGTTGGTGGCGTCCGCCGTCCATGAAATCTTCAGAGAAATCTCCGAGACTTTCGAGAAACGGCTTCCATGATTTCCTTTTGGGTCGGAGGATCAGCAGGTCCCCGCGGCGCTCGATCTCTACTTCCGTACCCTCCAACTGGAACTCTTTGGGAATGCGGACCGCCTGGCTGTTCCCGCTCTTAAAAATCTTAGCTATTTTCGAGACCACTTATTCACTCCACGCGCTTGCTGATGTATATACTAAAGTATACACATGTAGGGGGGCGGGTCCAGCCATCTCAATCCCTAAACAAAGATTGTCTATAATCCCGGCGCCGATGCCGCTTCTGACCGTCGACGCCGTGACTTACGAGATCGGCGACCACTCCCTATTACGCGACGCCTCTCTCGTACTCGAGCCGGGCGAGCGCGTTTGCCTCATCGGGCGCAATGGCGCCGGCAAAACCACCTTGCTCCGCCTCATCGCCGGAGACGAGAAGCCCGATGCCGGCCAAATCAAGCACAAAGCAGACCTCCGCATAAGCCAGCTTGCACAGACGCTCCCCGACGTCGGCGCGGCCACGGTTCGCGATCACGTCGCGGCTGGATTGCGCCCGCTGCAAGTTCTGGTCGACGAATATCACCGCATGACGGCAGAGAGCCTGGACGCCGCGGGACTCCGCAAGCTCGAGAAGCTTCACCACCGTATCGACGCCGAGTCCGGGTGGGATCTCGAAAAGCGCGTGGAAAGCTTGATGCTCGAGATGGGCTTGCCCGCGGACCGAAAGATGGAAGCGCTGTCGGGAGGCTGGCGCCACCGAGTGGACCTCGCGCGTGCGCTGGTCTCCCGTCCCGAGGTTCTGCTGCTCGACGAGCCGACGAACCATCTCGATCTCGACACGATCGAGTGGCTCGAGGAACGCATGCGAGGGTTCTCGGGCGGCTTGCTCTTCGTGACGCACGATCGCACGCTTCTCGAGCGGCTCGCGACCCGAATCGTCGAGCTCGATCGGGCGACGCTCACGAGCTGGCCGGGGGATTATAAGAATTTTCTTCGCCGGAAAGAGGCGGTGCTCGAAGCCGAAGAGCGCGCCGAGGCTTTGTTCGACAAACGCCTGGCGGAGGAAGAGTCGTGGGTCCAGCAAGGCATCAAGGCAAGGCGCACGAGAAACGAAGGGCGCGTGCGTGCGCTCGAAGCGATGCGGAAGGCTCATGGGGAGCGTGTACAGCGCGAGGGCACGGCGCGGATGCGTGTCGAGCGGGCGCGGAGCTCCGGACGCCGAGTCATCGAGCTCGAGAATGTCGGTCACGGTTATGGCGAGGACCGCTTGTTCGAGAACCTCTCGCTCAAGCTCCTTCGCGGTGGCCGACTCGGGCTCATCGGAAATAACGGCGTCGGGAAGACGACGCTCTTGCGCATCATGCTCGGAGAGCTCGAGCCCGAGTCGGGCACGGTGAAGCTGGGAACTAAGCTCGAGATCGCTTATTTCGATCAGCTTAGGTGCGATCTCGTCCCCGACAAGACCGTCGCAGAAACCGTCAGCGACGGAGGCGAGTTCGTGAACATCGACGGGAACGATCGCCACGTCATTGGCTATCTCGGCGCTTTCTTGTTCAGTCCCACGCGGACGCGCTCCAAAGTCTCGGCGCTTTCGGGAGGCGAGCGCAACCGGCTCGTTCTCGCGCGCTTGTTCGCCCGTGCGTCCAATCTGCTCGTGCTCGACGAGCCAACGAACGATTTGGATCTCGAGACACTGGAGGTTTTGGAACAGCAGCTCGTGGACTACAAAGGGACTTTGATCCTCGTCAGCCACGACCGCACGTTCCTCGATAACGTGGTGACGAGCACACTCGTTTTTGAGGAGGGCGGCGTGCTCCAACAATACGTCGGCGGTTACAGCGATTGGGCGCGGCGCGGCCGTGCGCTGGCGGTGAAGGAAGGACCCGCCACGCCAGCGCCCCGCGACGAGGTGAAGCCGAAGCCGCGCGGAGGCACGACTCGGTCGTCGACCAAGCTGAGCTACAAGCTCAAGCTCGAGCTCAAGGCTCTCCCGAAGAAGATCGAAGCGTTGGAGCAAGAAGTCGCAGCGCTCGAGGAACGCACGGGCGCGTCCGACTTCTACGCACAACCTTTCGAAGAGGTCAAGCCTGTGCTCGAGCAGCTCGAGGTGGCCAAGACGTCCCTCGATCGGGTGCTCGAGCGGTGGATGGAGCTCGAGGAGCAAAATCCTGCGCCCGATCGCAGTTAGAGTTCACGGATCCGCTACATCGAAGCTCGCGTCGCGTGCAACGGCGGACTGCATTTGCGTATGATCGCCGGTCCGCGGAAGTTTGTTCACTTTCAAGGAGAAGAAAGATGTCTGCAATAAGCCGTTTACTGCTGATTGGTCTGTGTGTCCTTCCGCTGGCGTTTTTGGCGTGTATGGATACCCGCGACGTTGAAAAGCCCAGCGACACCGAGGAGATCGCTGACGTGGTGGGAAACGTTCGGTTCGAGACATCCTGCGGCGAAGACGTCCAAGGTCCTTTCGACAATGCCGTCGCCATGCTCCACTCCTTCGAGTTCGAAGAAGCCCGCGGAATGTTCGAGGCGATTGCCGAGGACGCCGACTGCGCGATGGCTCATTGGGGTGTGGCCATGACCTACTACCACCCCTGTGGGCGCCGCCGACGGAGGACGAGCTGAGATTGGGCGCGGAAGCGGTAGAGAAAGCGAGAGGCCTAGAAGCGACAGAGCGAGAGACACTCTACATCGCGGCCATTGGAGCTTTCTTCGATGATGCGGAGAGTCTCGGCCATCGAGAGCGCGCCGTTCGCTACGAGGCCGCGATGGCAGAGGTGCACGGCCAAAACTCAGACGACCGGGAAGCCGAGATTTTCTACGCCCTCGCCGCCCTGAGCAACGCCGACCCGACAGACAAGACCTACGCGACGCAGAAGCGAACGGGCGGCATGCTCGAGCCGCTATTTCTCGAGATGCCGAACCATCCGGGATTGGCGCACTACATCATCCACAGCTACGACGTTCCCGCGTTGGCGGAGCGTGCCGTCGACGCCGCCCACCGCTATCTCGACATCGCGGCCTCCATGCCCCACGCACTACACATGTCGGGACATATCTTCACTCAAATGGGGATGTGGGAGGACTCGATTAACGCGAACACCCGCTCGGCAAAAGCGGCCCGAGAGCGGGGGGAGCGCCTCGGGGTGAGGGGGCAGGCCCAAGTCAACGAGTTGCATGCCCTGGACTATCTTGTGTATGCCTACTTGCAACGGGGCCAGGACGAGGACGCGGGGCGCGTCGTCGAGGACATTGAATCGCGAAACGATCTGAACTGGCGCAACTGCGTTGTGAGCTTCAACGCAGGCGCCGCCCCTGCGCGCTACGCGTTAGAAAGACACGATTGGGAAGCGGCCGCTTCCCTGAAGCCGCTCGAGGCCGCCGAGAAGGCGGGCGGAAATTACGAGGTCAGGAATGCAGTCATCTTGCGTTACTGGGCGCGCATCGTGGGCGCGGCTCGCAGCGGGCAGGTCGAACAGGCAGAGGGCGAGCTCGTCGAGCTCGAGAGGCTTTCGAGTGAGATGCAAACCGCTCAGTCGGTCTGGGCGCGTAACACGAGCAAGGTCTTGCGACGTCAGGCGGCGGGATGGCTGGCTCTGGCAAAGGAAAATCCGGAGCTGGCCTTGGAGCTGTTGCGATCCGCCGCCGAGCTGGAGAGCGCGACCGATAAGAGCGCCCTGAGCTCAGGCCGGGTCCTCCCTGCTCACGAGCAACTGGGGGACATGCTGGCCGAGCTGGGCCGCCCGCAAGAGGCGGTGGCCGCGTACGAAGCTTCGCTGAACCAAGCTCCGCGTCACATCAATAGCTACATCGGAGCGGCCCGAGCGGCGCAGGCTGCCGGCGAGCCCGAGGCCGCTCACGGCTATTACGAGAAGCTGTTGGAGCTGGTAGCCGAAGACAGCACGCGCGCCGAGCTGGATGAGGCGAGAAGCGCTTTGAGCGAAACCTCGTCGTAGTGCAACGTGGCGGCTATCCAACATGGCCAATGGCCTGGTTTCCGGAGGGCGATCGTCTGCTCTTCGAGGAATTCCAGCCCGACACCGAGCGTGACATCGGAATCATGCCCGTCGACAAACCAGACGGCCACCAAATGATTCTGTCCAGCCGTTTTAGTGAGCATCCGGCAGGGCTTTCTCCCGGCGCTACATGGATGGCTTACGGATCCAACGAAACAGGAAAGCATGAGATCTACGTGCGACGCACGAGTGCGGTCGGAGGCAAGCTGCTAGTGGACTGTAACATATAAACGTTTAGTGATAGTATACCTCTCATGGAAGAGAGAACGAGTGTTGTATTGACCGGAGCGGAACGGAAGGAGCTTGGTAAACGAGCTTCGAGCCGAAGCGGTCGCGCTGACGACGCGCGAATTGCTCGGACATTGGTTTTATTGGCCGACGGTGCGAGCTACACAGAGGTCCAGCGGACAGCAGGCTGTACGGCGCCTTTTGTCAGCAAGTGGAAACGCCGCTTCTTGGAGGAACGTCTTGCAGGTCTGTATGCGCGTCACGAGGGACGTCCAGTTCAGGTGCTCACACCTCGGATGGAAGCCCGGATTCTTTCATGGACGCAGAAGACGCCGACCGACGGCTCGACTCATTGGAGCACGCGCCGACTTGCCAAGAAGTTGAGAATCCATCACATGGCGGTGGCGCGCACTTGGAAAAAACAATCCCTCTCGGCGCATCAAAACCACTAAACGTTCAGCTGTTACAGTCCACTAGTGTCCACTGCAGGCGGCACGCAGCCAGTGTGGTCGCGCGACGGCACTGAAATTTTCTACCGAAACGGAGCTCGAATGTTTGCTGTCTCCGTAACGAACACCAACGACGAACTTACGCTCGGAGAGCCGAAAGTCCTGTTCGAAGGGGAATTCGCACCGGGGTTATTCGGGTTCGTGAACTACGA
This sequence comes from Acidobacteria bacterium bin61, assembly GCA_963578475.1. Taxonomy (GTDB): domain Bacteria; phylum Acidobacteriota; class Vicinamibacteria; order Marinacidobacterales; family SMYC01; genus SMYC01. The sequence goes on from CAUZCL010000001.1 coordinate 155,948, forward strand.
TGTCGCCGCGGACGGGGAGGCTTTTCTCATGCTCCAGCAGCTCGAAGGCTCCGAGGTCTCAATCGTCGTCGTGTTGAACTGGTTCGGAAGAGTTGAAACAACTCTTTCCCGCAGATGACTAGGTCACGCCTTCTACTTGTACGCCATCGCCTCTAGTCCGAGGTAGCGGCGGTGCAGGGCGACCTGGCCTAAATGGTAGCCGTCGTGCTGCGTCAAGAAGGTAAGCGCCCCGAGAACGGTCGCGCCGCGTTCTATGGGGAACTCGAAAGATGGCTTTGCCTCGAGATCCTGCTCGCTCAGCTCTTCGAGTCGATTCGTTAGTTTCTTCGACACGTCCGCCCACGCGTCACGGAGCTCGGCAAGGGCTGGAAAAGCCTCGAAGTCTTCGCCGCCCTTTTTGCCTTCGAGAAGATCTTTAAAAGGACAGTCGAGCTCGACGCCCGCCGTGCGTAAAAGAAAGTAGCGCGCGTCGAGCATGTGAAGCGCGAGAAAGGCGACGTGATTCGTTCCCTCTTTCGGTCGCTCGAGGGCCATACTGTCGTCGACACCGTGGAGACGGTTCAGTAACAGGCGCGTGTTCACGTCGAGCGTGTGCTCGAGTGGCAGCACCGATGGGTGCATGGCGTCTTACCTCGTATAGGTTTGGAGGAGGCCATCCTCCTTCATCAACGCTTCGATCGCGTCCATTTCCATCGGGACGAACCCCGACAGGTTTTCCGCTCCGTCCTCGTTAATGAGGATGACGTCTTCGAGGCGAATATAGATCTGTTCCTCGGGAATGCGAAATTGCGGCTCGATCGTAAAGACCATACCGGGGACGAGGCTTCCGTCATGGACGCCGACATCGTGGACGGCCATCCCCACACCATGCCCGAGGCGCGCGGGACGCCGGCTCGCGCGCTCCCGATAGGCGGCCACGAAACGCTCTGCCGCTTCTCGGTAGATCGGCTTCGTGAACTTCCACGTTTCGAGAATGTCCGCCATCTTGTCCGCGGCGTCGTTCATGATCGCGTTGACGTTGCCCGGACGGATCGAATCGAGGATGGCTTTGTAATAGGCCAGATAGAACCCGTAGAGATCGCGCTGCCACTCATTGAAGCGGCCGTTCACGGGCCACTGGCGGGTCACGTCGCTCGAGTAGTAGCCGACATCGGGAGCGTAGTCCATCAGAAGCAGCTCGCCGTCTTTGAGCTCGCGCTTGCCGCGGTGGTAGTGGGGGTACCAGGCGTTCGGCCCGCCCGCGATGAGCGAGTAATAAGCATCCGACTGCGCGCCTTCTTTGAAGAAGATGAACTTGGCGACCGCGTCGAGCTCGTACTCCATCATGCCGGGCCTACTCGACCGCATCGCTTCCATGAGCGCAAGCCCGGAAAGGCGCGTCGCTTTGCGGATCAGCTCGATCTCGCGGGGACTCTTGACGAGGCGAAGCTGGTCGAGGATCGAAGAGAGATCCTCGATCTTGAATTGCGGGAACCTCTCTCTCAGCCGCGCAAGAAAGTGCGCTCCGCGTGATGGTCGGCCGTCCCACGGATCGTTCGCTACGTCTGAGGCCGCGCGGGTGGCGAGGTCGCGGGCCGTCGCCGCACCTTCGGCGGGCTTGAAGGCTGCGTAGAGCGTCGGGACACGCCCGCCCCAGGCGAAGCGTGCGAGATGCTCACTCAACAGATCCACGCCGTGGACCGCGTCGACACCGGATAGCTCGCGGGTGAGCTCGTCGTCTTCGGCGGAGAGAAGCTTGCCTTCGCTCGACTCGCGGCGCGGGTTTCGGTGCAGCAGGTAAAGACGGGTCTTGCGCTCAGTGCCGTCGAGCAGAAGATAGGCGTGCGGCGTCTCGATGCCCGAGAGGTAGTAAAACGAGTTCGTCTGCCGGAAGCGAACGTAGCCGATGGGGCTCGACGCACCTTGCACGAGGGCTATTGCGTTCGGGCCAATCGCGTCGAAGACTTTGTCACGCCTTGCTCGAAACTCCTCGGGCGAGAAATCTTGAGTGAAGAGCGGCACGTCTTGACCACTTACGGTGGCCGCGAGCAAAACGATGGCGAGAAGATAGCGTGTCATGGTCATGTTAGGTCCGTGACTCCGTTGACGGGAAGGGCGAGCTTCGATCTATCGATCACCGCGCCGCCTTTTATCACCGTGTGTATTTTCTTGGCGTTGTCGATATCGACGGTGGGGTCCGCGTCCAGTAGAACGAGATCGGCGCGTTTGCCGACCTCGATCGTCCCGAGCTCGTCTTCCATCCCGAGAAAAATCGCGCCATGTAGCGTCGCCATCCGGATGGCGTCGAGCGGTGAGATGCCACCACCCACGAGAAGCTCTAGCTCGCGATGAACGGCGGGGCCAAAGCTCTGGTCGGTGCCGAGAACGACGATGCCGCCGGCTTCGTTCAAGAGGCGCAGGTTCTCTTGCGCGACGGGGGTCATGACCTTCATCCATTGCGTCCAGCGGCGCTCTTCCCATTCGCGCCTGGTCGCCCCTCGCAATCGCTCGATAGCACTCGGCAAAAGCGTCGCGCGGTAGAGAGGCTCATCGAGAAACTCCGGATGGTCGACGAGGCGGCCATAGCCGTCTCCTATCGTGAGCGTCGAGACTTGCGGAATGCGCTTGACCCCCATCATGTTGAGATAGCGCTCGCTGACGGGCGCCTGGATCACGGGATGGGCGAGCGTGTCGACACCGGCATAGATCGCATCCCAAGCTCGAAGCTCGTTCGAGGTGTGGATCGTCGTGCGGATGCCGTGCTCGTGATAGTAGCGGATGACTTGCTGGAGCAGATCCACGGGCATGTGGCGAATGAGAGGGCGTGTGCCCCAACCGTGCTCGTCCTGGGTAATCTTGAGGATGTCGGGCTTTCTCGCGATATGTTCATCGAGCTTTTTCCGATCGCGCGCGAAGTCTTCGACGGTGACGGCGCCGCGTCCGCCATGGCCGCCTGGAGCGGTCACGACGCTCCCCATCGCAAAGATACGCGGCGCCACAATTTCGCCGCGTCGTTCCTGATCACGCAGCGCAAAGATGAAATCAGGAGAGTTCCCCGCGTCGTAGATCGAGGTCACGCCGCTATACAGATAGCCGTAAAGTGCGCGCAGACCGTCGCCCGGCGAGCTGCCGGCGCGGCCACCTCTGAGATGCACATGCATATCCATGAGACCGGGTATCGCGAATTTACCCGTTACGTCGAGGCGCTCGGCGCCCGGTGGTACGTCGACATCTTTAGAAACGGCGACGAAGCGGCCGCGATCGATGACGATGCTCACGCCTGTCACGGGGGCCGACCCGGTCCCATCAATAACGGTGATGTTGTCGATAACCAGTGCGGGCTGGCCGCTCGCTCGCGCTGGCGCCAGCGCAACGAGCCCGAGTACGATAAGCAAAGAGTTCCAGCGATCCATGTCACGCATCATAACTAGCCGCGGTCTCTAGGGCCACAATGGAGGTCTTATGTTCAAAGTCATGACGGGATTCTTCAAAGCGGTCGCCACAGTATTGGCCATGCCGTGGCTCATCTGGCTGGCCATGCTAGTCGGGGTGAACGCGATCGTGCCGCTTTTCTTGCTCGATCATCGCGAAGCACAAGTCGTACTCGGCACGACGATGCTCGCCCTGGTCATTCAGCTGGTCATTTTCAAATCCAAAGGCTATGTGCGCCTTCTCGGGATCGGCCATCTTCCATGGCTTCCTGTCGTGCTGTGGCTCGCGAGCCGGATGAGCGAGATCGGAACCGAGACGCTGTTCGGGCAATGGGTCCTCGCCGTCATTTTCCTCGACGGTCTGTCGCTCGTCATCGATGCCATTGACGTCGGGCGCTACATCAATGGAGACCGCACTCCCGCGACGACGCTCGAAGACGCGTGATAAGATTCGAGGCCATTCGCTCCTTCTAGGAGGTTCGTCATGGCCCTGTCCCACCGTGTTTTTTGTCTGGTGTTCTTTGCGCTTTTGGCGGGCGCTCTTAGCGCTCAGGAAACCGTCGACTATCAGATGCCGCCTCAGGCGATGGTCGATATCGCCGATGCAGCGCCCACGCCCGGAGTCGTCGTCGACCCGACCAAGACGTGGCTTCTCGTGCTCGAAAGACGGAGCTTGTCCTCGATACGCGAGCTCTCCGAGCCTGAGCTTCGGCTCGCGGGTCTCCGGATCCAGCCGGCGACCAACACGCGCAGCCGGCGGCGCGTCGCCAGGCATATAGAGCTCGTCGCCGTCGCCGATGGGTCGACGCGCAGTGTCACCGGGCTTCCGAGTGGAGCTCAAATCGATGACGCCAGCTTTTCCCCCGACGGCAGTCTTGCAGCGTTCTCGCTGACAACGGCCGCGGGCATGGAGCTCTGGACCCTCGACGTCGCTTCAGGCGCCGCGAAGCGCGTGCTGGAAGATCTCAACGGTGTGTTTCGCGGACAGCCTTACGCGTGGCTATCGGACAGCCGGAGCCTCGTCGTGAAAGTCGTGCCGGAAGACCGCGGTGCGCCGCCAGAAGCTCCTAGTGTCCCGTCGGGACCCATCGTGCAAGAAGCGAGCGGAACAAAATCTGCGGCCCGCACTTATCAGGACCTCTTGACGAGCCATCACGACGAAGCGCTCTTCGAGTATTACGGTCAGACGCAAGTCGTGCGCGTGAGCGTCGAGGGAGCGGTCCATAAGCTCGGAGCTCCGGGGCTCATCGCGCGCGCGGCGCCGTCTCCGGACGGCGAGCACGTCCTCGTCGAGCGGCTAGAGCGCCCATTCTCCTACCTCGTGCCGTATTACCGGTTCGGCCACCGCATCGAGGTCCTGGACATGTCGGGCGCGCTCGTCAGCGAGGTCGCTCGCTTACCGCTCGCGGAAGACGTCGCCATTGGACGCAACGCCGTACGAACGGGGCGGCGCGATTTCGGCTGGCGCGCAGATGCGGAGGCGACGCTCTACTTTATCGAAGCTACAGATGGAGGCGACCCACGCGCCGAAGCCAAGTTTCGAGACGTGGTTTACACGTGGAGCGCGCCGTTTACGGGCGAGCCCGAGCCGCTCATCTCGCTCGGCCTGCGCTTCGCCAGCGTCCATTGGGGAAGCGACGCCGTAGCTCTCGTTACGGAGTGGTGGTGGGCGACGCGGACGCGGCGTGTGTTTCGTGTGAAGCCGGGAACCAGCGACGAGCCCCCAAAGATGGTCTTCGACTATTCCTACGAAGATCGCTACAACGCGCCCGGCTCGCCGCTCATGACGCACAACGCACGCGGCTCGCTCGTTCTCGCGACCTCGGCGGACGGCAAATCGATCTACTTGAGAGGCGAGGGTGCCTCGCCTGAAGGCGACCGTCCTTTCATCGATGCGCTCGATTTGGAGAGCGGCGCCAAAACGCGCCTGTTCCACTCCGAAGCTCCGTATTACGAGATGCCGATCGCGTGGATCGACGCCGAGGCGGGACACCTTCTAACGCGGCGCGAATCGCGCGACGAGCCGCCGAACTATTTCGTGCACGCGTCGGGGGATGTGCGGGCGGTGACACACTTTCCGAATCCTTATCCGGGGCTCGAAGGCGTTGGGCGCGAGCTCGTCCGTTACGACCGCGAGGACGGCGTGAAGCTGAGCGCGACCCTGTACACGCCCGCCGGCTACACCTCCGAGGATGGCCCGCTTCCGATGCTCGTATGGGCTTATCCGCGTGAGTACAAGAGCGCGAGCGCCGCCGCACAAATCCGGGACTCACCCTATCGTTTCTCGCGCGTGAGCTGGGGCTCGCCGCTTTACTGGCTGACCCAAGGCTACGCCGTCATGGAAGGCGCGACGATGCCCATCATCGGCGAAGGGGACGTAGAGCCGAACGACACTTACGTCGAGCAGCTCGTTGCGAGCGGCCGAGCGGCGGTGGACGAAGCGGTGCGGCGAGGTATAGCGGATCGCGATCGCGTCGCTATCGCCGGTCACTCCTATGGCGCGTTCATGACGGCGAATCTTCTCGCCCATTCCGACGCGTTTCGCGCCGGCATCGCGCGAAGCGGCGCTTATAACCGTACCCTCACGCCCTTCGGCTTCCAATCCGAGCAGCGTACGTACTGGGAAGCGCCGGAGATCTATTTCGCCATGTCGCCCTTCATGCACGCGCAGAAGATCAACGAGCCCATCTTGCTCATTCACGGTGTCGCCGACAACAACTCGGGAACGTTCCCCATTCAAAGCCGCCGGCTCTATCACGCGCTCAAAGGACACGGCGCGACCGCGCGTCTCGTGATGCTCCCCCACGAGAGCCACGGCTATCAGGCGAGAGAATCCGTCATGCACACGCTCTGGGAAATGAACGTGTGGCTCGACAAGTACGTCAAGAACGCTCCCCCACGCAACACGACGAGCGAGGAGCATTGAGCCAAGACCCCTCGGACGAGACCGAGCCGCCATCGCAAGTCACCGAGCTTCTCAACGCCTGGCAAGCAGGCCGGCAGGGCGCGGTCGACGAGCATGCCAGGAAGAGAGATTCAAGGTGACGACGCTCGGGAAGAAAAGCCCGAGCACGGCGTAGTAAGTTAAAAACCCCAGCCACCCGAACTCTAGAAAGAGATAAACCAGGCCAATCATCAAGACGACCCACAGGCCGAGCGCCCAGCCCATGTAGCCCCCTGTGGGGTGGGAAACAAGAACGATGAGCAACGCCCACGCAACGAGCGCGAGCCACGGTTTTCAAAGCACGAGGCGCAGTACGACGAGCGCCGCGAGAACGAACAACGCGGTGACGAGGACGTTGGCGTGTTTGAGAAAGAGCTGCGACAAAGCCTCGCGCAGGCCAAGGATCGAAACGAGCTCCCCGGGGTCGGGGGATGGACGGTCCGGACGCGGCAAAGCGTAGCCGAGCCAGCCGGGTGCCAGCTTGTAAATCGGGGCGCCGAACCCCACCACCATGCCGCCAATACTGCCAGCCAGGATGTCGCGCCCCACGAGCGAGTCGCGAAACCGTCCATTCAGCAGGCGCACCCATGAGATCATGGTCTTGGGCCACATCCGGCGTGCGTAAGGCTCAAGAGCCATGTAGAGAATCCAAACCAGACCAAAGTGGAACAAGGCCCGATAAAGCCCACCGTAAACGACTTGAAGTTCGGCCTGGCTCGCGACATGGTGGGCCCCGAAAAGCCAGTGCAGCATCTGGACGGCGAGAAAGTACAACGCCAAGCGAAAAGCACCCTTCCGGTCTCCTCGTCCAGCCTGCAAGTTGCTCCACGCGAGCCAGGCGGGGAAAAGAATGAGCAAGAAATTCGCCCCCACGTGAATCCCAACCGCCCAGTCCGCCCCGCTGACGACGTTCGACGGTTGTGCCCAAGTGCCCCCGGTCAGCGTCGGCTTCGTCCAAGGCTCCACGATTCGGAAAGAGACAATGCGTCCTCGATAGGCGGCCGCCTCCACGCGGATCGGTGTCCCGCTCGTGCCGGGAGCTCGTCCTGTCCACGCGATACGGTGGTCCGCGAAAACGCGAGGCGCCCACGCCGTTTTGACCTCTGTGAATGCCTCGGGGTCGAGCTTGGCGGCATCGAAGAGTTAGCCCCAATCGGGATCGGCGGTAGAGCTGGCGGCGTCCTCGTCTAGCGGAACGGCATCGAACCCGCGGAGTCTCCCTTCGGGGTCGAGCTCGACGCGAACCATCCCAGGCACGATGGACGAAGGGTCAAAGTCACGTTCGACGAAGTCGATTTGCGGATAGGGGAGCAGGTAAGACGGGCTCTCGCGGTACCAAAAACGAACCGCGCTCGGCTGGGTTGTTCTGAGAAAATTCCAGTCCGAAGGCCATGTGCTGTCTTCGTAGAAAGAGTCGATATAGGCGCGATCGAAGTAGAACCCTTGCGCGGAGTCGCGCGTAGCACTAGCGTAGCCGAGCCCTTCGAGCACTTCGCGGGCGTCGTCGACGAGAACCGCGGGCGCTTTCGGAAGCGGGGTCAGAGCCCCGAGCTGAGTCTGGCTCGCCAAGTAAGCCGCCAAACCGATTCCCGCGAGCCCTGCGATCAAAGCGATCCACGCCGTACGCCGCGTCAGCCCTTCGAAAGCTCCCCCCTCAGCGACAAGCTCGGGTGCCAGCGTCTCCCCGGCCGCGATCACAGCAGCAAGAGGATAGCCTCCTGGAAGGGCTCCGCGCACGGCCAATGCCGAGGCCGGCCGGGCTTTGGGCTCTTTCTCGAGACATTTGAGAATCACGCGCTCCACCGAAGGGTTGATCCCCGTAACCCAGCTCGACGGTCTCGTGGGCGTCGTATCCTGCTGCTTATCGAACGCTCGCTTGCCGGTGAAGAGCTTCATAGAGAACCAAGCCGAGGCTGTAGAGGTCGCTCTTTTCCGTCACCTCCTGCCCCACCCGCTGCTCGGGTGCCATGTAGCCGGGGTACCGCTCCGGATGTCCCCTCGCTCGATGCTCCCCACGGCCGCGGCCAAACCGAAGTCGGTGATCTTTGCCTCGCCACGCTCGTCGAGCATGACGTTCGCCGGTTTGAGATCCCGGTGGAGCACACCTTTGACGTGCGCCGCCGCGAGCCCGAACGCCAGTTGCTGCGCAATCTCGACAGCTTTGTCGGGCGGGAGCCGTCCGATGCGTCGCAATAGCGATGATAGGTCCTCGCCGGCGATGTACTCCATCGAGAGAAACACGAGACCATCGGCCTCGCCAATGTCGTAGACGCGGCAGACGTTGGGATACGCGATCTGCCGAGCGATGCGAACCTCCTGGCGAAAGCGCTTCAAGCGCTCTTCGTCGTTGCCGAGAGCTTCGGGGAGAAACTTCAAAGCCACGGGCTGTTCGAGGGTCAGGTCGTTGGCGTGATAGACCTCGCCCATGCCGCCTTTACCAACGCGCTCGACGATGCGGTAACGGGCGGAGAGAACGTCACCCGGTTTGAAGCGTCCATGCGTGGAAGCAGACGTGGGGTCAGAGGAGCGGACTCGGGTCGCCGACGAGGACGCCGCGCTCCCCTTTTCCAACTGCGCGCCGCAGGCCGAGCAGAAAGAGACGCCTTCAGCGACAGGCCGCTAGCAAGCGGGGCAAGTTGACACGCTCACATAATCACTACGTTCGAGTGGAATTGGAAATCGGCCCAGACCCCAGTCGCCGGGGCGTATCGTCGGCCTTCCATTTGGCGGATGGCATTGTACATTGCGCTGGAGCAGATTTCGGACACCGTAGCACCAATGCCTCTCTACAGAGCGACGCGGTGTTCCTGTATCGAGTCCCTCGACTCCGAAAAAGCGGAACTCGCTGAAAGAATCTTCGGGAGTTTCCGAACGAGTTCCCCGAGAAGTAGCTGCGCGCTAGTACTTTGATGCAAGCTTAGAACCCTCAATTTTACCACGCTACGATAGAGCGATGGCGGTCGTAACGCGGTTGATGGTGCTCTTTCCACAGTTCTTGGCCAGCCCGGTCGAGGATCTGGCCGATCTGGAGCTCGAGATGGCTGAGCTCATCAACGCGGAACGAGAGGCGCGGGGATCCCACCGCTCGAGCGCAATAGCGAGCTCGCCGCCGTCACGCGCGCGGATGGCCACCGCGGGAAACGCGACTCACGAGCTGGATCGGCCGGTGGAGGAGCGGATCAAGGACGTGCTCCCCAATAGCTGCCTGTTTGGCGAGAACGTGTCCAAGCATACGAACATCGACTACTCCATCGGTGACATGATGGCAAGCGCGCAAACCTGCTGGACAAGAGATTCGAGGCGCTCGGCGTAGGCATCGCTCGAGGCAAGGACGACTTTCTCTACTTCACGCTGGAGTTTGCACGGTTATGTGAGGTGAGGCGCGTTAGCCGCACCCTCGAGAGCCTCGACAATCTCGCCGAGCAGGAAGATCGATCCAGCAACGACGATTTCTCCCGTCGGGCCCGCGATCTCGCGCGCGCGGGCGAGCGCTAGAGGCGATGAAAGGACCGACTCCGAGGGTGTGCCTTGCTCCTGTGCCCACTCGGCGAGCGGCACAGGCCCGCGCGCCCGCGACATTTCGGGACGCGTGGCGACGAAGTGAGATACATGCGGCAACAGATGGGACAGCATCTCGTGCACCCGTTTGTCCTTCATGACGCCGAAGAGCAGCACGCGATTCTCGCTCGGTTGCGCCGAAAGGAACCGGCCGAGCTGCTCGGCCGCCATTACGTTATGCGCAGCGTCGAGGAGGAGAGGAGGGCTTCCCGATATTCGCTCGAGGCGTCCAGGCCATGTCGTTCGGGCGACGCCCTCTCGGACGTGACGGGACTCGAGACCTAGGTGCGCGACCTCGGCAACACGGACGGCGAGAACAAGATTGTCGAGCTGGTGCAGACCGAGAAGCGGAAATTCGAGCTCGCCATAGTCCATCTTGGCCGTTTTCAGGGAAACGAGCTGGCCGGCTTCAGTCGCGCGCGCGGAAATCTGAACCCCCTCGTGTGCGAGAACGAGCTCTGCGCGTTTCCGACGGGCTTCCTCGCGGACGACGTCAAGTACTTCGCCGTCGAGCTTGGACACGACGACTGGCCGTTCCTCTTTGATGATCGCGGCCTTCTCCGCCGCAATTTTAGGCAACGTGTCCCCGAGAAATTTTTCGTGGTCGAAACCGATCGGCGTAATGACCGAAATATCCGCGGGGACGATATTGGTGGCGTCCCAGCGCCCACCCATCCCAACCTCGAGAACGGCGATGTCGACCGACTGTTCGGCGAAATAGGCAAAAGCGCAGGCAGTGACGGCTTCGAAAAATGTCGGCTCCGCTACCCGCCCCATTTGCAGGGACATCTCGGCGACACGGCTCACTACGGCGGTCATCGCATCGACCGAGATAGGCACACCATCCACGTGGATACGTTCCATGAGGCGACGGATATGAGGCGACGTGTAGCGGCCGGCGCGAAAACCAGCCGCGTGCAGAACGGAGCTCAGAATCGCGGCGGTCGAGCCTTTGCCGTTCGTGCCCGCGATGAGGACCGACCGGAAGCGGCGTTCGGGGCGACCCAAAGCCTCCGCGAGTTGGTTGATATTGGAGAGCCCGAACTTGATGCCGAATTTCTCGCGGCTGCTCAGGTAGGCGACCGCCTCTTCGTAGGTCCGCGTCAAGAAACGGACTCTTCCTTCTGGACCCTCGACCTCGACGTAGACGTATTAGTGGCCGAGTCGCTACCGGTTGCGGGCTTCACCGATTGTGTGAAGAAGCGCAGCATTCTTCCGAGCGTTTCCCTCATGTCTTTGCGCTCGACGATCATGTCGAGCATACCGTGCTCGAGCAGATATTCGGAGCGTTGAAAACCCGGAGGCAGAGCTTGGCGGATGGTTTGCTCGATCACGCGGGGGCCGGCAAATCCAATCAAGGCTTTGGGCTCGGCGATGTTGACATCCCCGAGCATCGCGAAGCTCGCCGTCACGCCCCCGGTGGTGGGATTGGTGAGGATGGAGATGTAGGGGACCTTGCCGTCGTCGAGACGCGCGAGCGCCGCGCTGATCTTGGCCATCTGCATGAGGGAGATCGCTCCTTCTTGCATGCGCGCTCCTCCGGACCGCGAAACGATGATGAGCGGCGCTCTCTCTTCGAGAGCGAGCTCAATGGCTCTCGTGATTTTTTCGCCGACCACAACGCCCATGCTGCCGCCGATGAAGCCATATTCCATGGCCGCGAGCACAACGGGGATTCCGTCGATGCACCCGCGAGCGATGAGCACGGCATCGTCAAGTCCGGTCGATTTCTTGCTACGGATGAGCCGGTCGCCGTAATTCTTGGTGTCGGAGAAGGAGAGCGGGTCGTTCGAAAAGAGACCCGTCTCTATCTCTTCGAATCTCTCGTCATCAAAAATCGCTTTCGCGCGCTCTACCGAGCTGAGCCCTATGTGGTAGTTGCACTTAGGACAAACACTCAGGTTTTTGACAATCTCCTTCGTGTACAGGATCTCCGAACACTCCTTGCACTTGGTCCAGAGCCCCTCAGGCATCCGGCTCTGCTGGATCGGCGCCAGCGGAGCCTTCTCTTTCTTAAACCAGGTCATAAGTCAGCCTAGCATCCTAGCAACCGCACCTAGGGGGGTCAAGAAGGCGGGCTTGCCTCGACGAAGCCTTGGCGAAGTCGGGAGGCGGGCTTGCCCGCCGAAGCCCGAAGGGCGTAGGCGGTTTAGCTGGCGGCTTCGTGCTCGTTCTCGATGCCGAGCATCGTGCACGCGGCGTCGTACATCTTCAGCGAGGCGGCTCGTTTCTCCTGAAGCACCCCGATGAGCTCCCGCACGTCGGCGAGCTCGCGCTCGATTTGAGCGTCGATCTCGTCGAGCTGACTTCGCGCCATCTCCAAACGCCTTTCGAAGACTACAGCTTCCTCTGGGTCAGAGGCGCCATGTCTTGATTGGTTCCACTAGACAACGTATGACTCCCTAAGATTGGCTCGAATGAACCACTCGCCCTCGCACAAGTCTCAATTCTCTTCGTAGAGCTCGCCGATGAACCGAGCCAGCTCGCTCGCGCCCACGACGGGCCGTTTTCTCAAATAGGTGTCCAAATCCAGAAGCATATCCGCAGCGTCCTGATAGCGTTCGTCGGGATTTTTCTGCAACGCTCGTGTCACGATGGCTTCGATTTCTATGGGAACGGCGGGGCTCAGCGAGGACGGCGCAAGGAACTGCGCCTCTCGAACTCTCTCGAGAACGCTTTATCTCGGAGTTGCCGCTAAAGAGCGGGTGTCCCGTGAGTACCTCGTAGAACACCACCCCAAGCGAAAAAATATCGGAGCGCCGATCCAGTGACTTACCCCACGCTTGCTCGGGAGACATGTAGAGAAGCTTCCCGCGAAGCGAGCCGCTATCCGTGTGCGAGGCCTTGGTGGCCGCCCGCGCGATTCCCAAATCGACGAGCTTCACTTCCCCCTCGCTCGAAACGAGGATGTTCTGAGGGCTCACGTCACGATGGACAATTTGGAGCTCTTTTCCCTCTTCGTCTCGGTGGCGATGAGCATATTCGAGCGCCGCGCCGACTTTGGCCGCAATGATAGCGGCAAGATCGACGCCGAGACGCGTGTCGCGATCGCTGGCGCGACTCAAAATCGTCCGAAGGTCCCTGCCTTCCACGAACTCCATCGCGATGAAGTAGCTAGCGTCGATTTTTCCCAGATCAAAAATCTGCGCGATGTTTGGATGGGTGAGCGAAGCGACTATCTTCGCTTCGGCGATGAACATCTCGACGAATTCCGCATTGTTCGACAAATGCGGGAGGACACGTTTCACCGCGACGATCTTCTCGAATCCCTCGACGCCTTCTCGCTTGGCCCGGAAAACCTCCGCCATCCCACCCGCGGCAACGCGGTCGAGCAGAACATATTCCCCGTAGGCAGAGCTTTCGTCGCGCTCTGAATTTTGAGCGGCGATCTTATCGAGCCGCTCGACATCTTTCTGTAGCTTCTCGTCTTTGAGCAGCGTGGAAGAGGCGGCGTCGAGGAGCGAATATTGGCCCTCTCTCCGGGACGGCGACCCTTGATAAGGGGCGGTATCGGCGGCGAGCAGTTCCGCGGCCGCTTCCGTAGCGCCGCGTTCGATCGTGTTCTCCACCCGCACGTTCTGCTCGAGCGGGGAGACGGGCTCGGGCGGCGAGTCGACCCGGTAGACAGGCTCGGATTCCACGGAGCGGAAGTCGTCGATGATGTCGCCGAACAAGTCTGTCGAATTAAAAAGGCCGCCGCGATCTTCCGTATCCACGTTGCCTCGAATTTTCTTTCGAACCTGACTAGGGTCAACGCCGAGAATCCTGCTATACGTGGCGCTGTCGTCGAAGAGATCGGCGTCTTTGTTTCTGGTCATGGCCCGTCAGAGGCACTCCTCACATTCTAATTTGGAAGGCCGCCATCATACGACGAAACGCCCTTCCAGTCCTAGCGTGTTCTTGACTTTCAATGTACCACGACGGAGCCGGCTTCTGATTCTTTCCCACCGCTCGCCGCGTCCTCGGTACCGATCCCGATAAGCGCTTCGTTGTTCTCTCTCATTCTCCGGGCCAGGCCTACCCCCTCCACCGGGCGAAGATGAGCATGAACCGCATGATCGCGGGCGATTGGGCTTTCAACCTCAAGTTCCGGGAGACCGATTTTCTCATCGACTACCCCCCGGTGTTCAATGCGATGCTGGGCGACCTCCGGCAACGTGCGTCCTCCGACATCGAGGATTTGAAGGCCATCGAAAGTGCATCTTCGGATGACGAAGTTCTGACTACTGATAAACAGCGACATGATCCCGATCACGATGATCCGAAGACCGACACGAAAGCCACCGCAGACACGAGAAGTGCGGGGATCGTGAGTAGCGGGAAGATCCCTTCTTTGGGCACGAGGTCATAGAAATGGTTTATGTGGCCTTCGAAGATGAGGTAGAGCACGATCGTGAAGAACACCGAATTCGCGAACCAGATAGTGAACAACAATCCGATAAACCGATACTGCAGAGGCTTGTTGACGATGTACTGGCGCTTATGCAGAGGCGGGCGGTTGCCCCATTTTTTCTTTTTCTTGGGCTTCGATGGGTTTTCGTTACTCATCAGAGTGACCTCCGGCTGACCGGAAAAACGACGCCGTTTTCCAGAAAGCATTGGCGTTGCAAGCAATCCGACCGCTCTAGAACGCGGGGGGAGTGCTTATTTTATTTTTTGGATGTGACAAACCAGGGTAGCACGGCGCTCGCGCCGCCGGCAACCCGGGCGGTAATGTTATTCGGGGGTTACTTTCGCCGGCACGTAGAAGCGGGTTCCACCCGGCAAGAGCCGAATCTCTTGGAGAAGATCCTCGAGATCGACATGGGGCTCGGAGAAGTCGACCTCCGCGGAGCTCACGACGAGAAGCGGCGTCGCCGTGTAGTGGAAAAAGAAGTAGTCATACGCCCGGACGATGTCGCGGAGGTCCTCCTCCTCGGGGAACCTCGCTTCCGAGCGGTCGCAGAGTCGCCGCGAAAGGACTTCCGCCGGAGCTTGCAGAAAGAGGACGAGCTCCGGTGCCGGCACTTCCCCCGCGAGTGAGCCGTAGATTTTCTCGTAGAGCATGAGCTCCGTGTCATCGAGGCCTAGATAGGCGTAGATCTTGTCTTTCGCGAAAATGAAGTCCGAGATCTGCGTCTGAGAAAAAAGCTCTCTCTGCGCGAGCGCGGCGAGCGCCCGGTAGCGGTTGAGCAGGAAGAAAATTTGCGTCTGGAACGCGGCCCCCGGTTCCCCCGAGAGAAATTTGTCGAGGAAAGGATTGTCCTTCTGCTCGAGCAACGTCCTACCTTCCAGGTTTTGGGCAAGCCGCTCGGCGAGCGCAGTTTTGCCTACTCCGGGTGGGCCTTCGACGGCGATGTAGCGAAAGTCCATGACGCTAAACGGTGACGTCCTCGAGCTGTAAAACGGCGCTCTCGTCGTCGCACGTCGCGAGGAGCTCCCGCATCGTGCGCTTTTTCAAGGGGTGGATCACATCGGGGGCTATCTCGACCATGGGGACGAGGACGAAACGTCGCAAGTGAAGCCGCGGGTGCGGGATGGTGAGATCTTCGCTCGAGACCACGAGCTCACCAGCCAGCAACAAATCCAGGTCGAGGGTCCGAGAACCGTTCTTGACCCCGCGCTCGCGCCCTCGCGCATTTTCAACGGCACGGCAGACATCCAGGAGGTCGCGCGCGCCCCCGGCGAAATGAATCTCGAAAACCGCGTTGATGAACCAGGCTTCGCTTTCCAAGGCAACATTGACGGGCTCCGTGCGATAGACACTCGAGCGTCGCGTGATCGTGACTCCTCTCTCGAGGAGCTCGGAAGTGCCCGCGCGAAGCTCGGAGACGGGGTCGCCCAGGTTCGAACCCAGTCCGATATACCCGTCCACGGCGCGATTATACGTTAATCAAGGCGCGGCGCTAGGTGTGCTAATATCTCGCGCAAATCGAGGTGACTCATGGAGTTCGGGACACTCAATCAACTTCTCGCCGCTGCCGTCAAAAAGCACAACAAAAAGGATGCGCTTCGCTTCAAGAAGGACGGCACCTGGCATTCGATTTTTTCGGAAGAGTGGCTGCGCCGCGCGCGCCACATCGCCTTGGGGCTTCACGAGCTCGGAATCGCTCACGGGGATCGCGTCGCTTTGTTGTCCGGGAACCGAGCGGAGTGGTTTCTCGTGGATTCAGCGCTTCAGATCCTCGGCGCTGTCAACGTCCCGCTCTACGCGAATCTGATGCCGTCCCAGATCAGCTACATTGTGAACGACTCGGAAGCGAAAGGCTTCGTCGTCTCAGATAGCGACCAACACAAAAAGGTCGCCGAGATACGGACCGAGCTCACGACGGTAGAGCATTTCGTGAAGCTCGATGCGAGCGCCGAGCTCGAAGGGGTGATGCTCGAGGACCTCGAAAAGAAAGGCCAAGCCAAAGCGGCTGCGGAGCCCGATCTCGTGCAGAAGCTCGCGGACGCGGTCACGCAAGAAGACTTGGCCAGTATCGTCTACACATCCGGCACTACCGGCGACCCGAAAGGCGTCATGCTCACGCAAGACAACCTGGTCTCGAACGTCAAGGCTGGTTTGGAAGTGCTTCCCATCAACCATACCGACATCGCGCTCTCGGCGCTCCCCTACAGTCATGTGTTCGAGCGGATGGTCGCTCACTACCTCTATACGGCCGCCGGCGTCAGCACCGCCATCGTGAGGAATATAGAGGACGTGGCGCCGAACCTCGGCGAGATCCGGCCCACCATCATGACGATGGTCCCGCGTTTCTACGAAAAGCTCTACGCGCGGGTGAACGAATCAGTGGACAAGGGAAGCCCGGGCAAACAGAAAATCTTCCATTGGGCTATCGGTGTGGGCGGCGAGCACGGCAAGTATCGGCTCGCGGGTAAGTCCGCGCCCTTGGGTCTCGAGCTCAAATACAAGCTCGCGAAGGCCCTCGTCTTCAAGAAACTCCAAGCCCGCATCGGCGGCCGGCTGCGCTTTTTCGTCTCCGGCGCCGCGCCGCTCGCCCCGGAGATCGCCAATTTCTTCTGGGCAGCGGGGATCACGATTGTCGAAGGCTATGGTTTGACCGAGACCTCACCCATCATTTCCGTGAACCGGCCGAGAAACCTGAAATTTGGCACCGTCGGTCAAATCATTCCCGGGGTCGAAGTGAAGATCGCCGATGACGGCGAGATTCTCGCTCGCGGGCCCAACATCATGAAAGGCTATTACAAGAACGAGGCCGCGACCGCCGAAGCCATCGACTCGGACGGCTTCTTTCACACGGGAGATATCGGCGAGCTCGATGGCGATGGCTTCTTGAAAATCACCGACCGCAAGAAAGACATCATCGTCACCGCCGGAGGGAAGAACATCGCTCCTCAACTGATCGAGGGCCGTCTGAAGACGAACGCCTATATCGCGGAGATCGTGGTCGTCGGCAACAAACGCAAGTTTCCCGCAGCGCTCGTCGTGCCCGATTTCGAGAAGCTCACCGTCTGGTGCGCTCGGCATTCCATCGCGGCTGACAGCCCCGACGCTATGGCGGCCCACCCAAGGGTCACAGAGTTCATTCTCGCGGAGATCGAGAGCTTGAGCAGCGGTTTCGCCCAGTACGAGCGCATCAAGAAGATCACGGTTCTCGCAAAGGGGTTCACGATCGAGGACGGCGAGCTCACCCCTACGCTGAAGGTCAAGCGCAGAGTGATCGAGTCCCGCTACGAAGGCTTGATCGAAGAGATGTACGCTCCCACATGACCGAATACGAGACCGTCATCGGGCTCGAGTGCCATGCGCAACTACTGACGGAGACAAAGCTTTTCTGCGGCTGTCGCGCCCGTTTTGGCGCTCCTCCCAACACGAACATATGTCCCGTCTGCATCGGGCTTCCCGGGGCTCTTCCTGTTCTCAATGGCCGCGCGGTGGAGCTCGCCGCGAGGATGGCTTTCGCGGTGGGGTGCCGGGTCAACGAGACGTCGATCTTTGCGCGCAAAAACTATTTCTATCCCGACCTTCCCAAGGGATATCAGATCTCGCAATATGACCGCCCGCTCGCCGAGGATGGCGAGGTGTACATCCGGCTCGACGATGCCAACAAGCGCATCCGAATCGAGCGCATCCACATGGAAGAGGATGCCGGAAAGCTCCTGCATGACGGCTTTACGGGCTCGAGCACGAAAAGCGGCGTCGATCTCAACCGAAGCGGCGTTCCCCTGATCGAGATCGTGAGCCATCCCGACCTGTCGAGCCCCGAAGAAGCGACACAATATGCGCAAGCCGTGAAAGAGATATTGGAATATACCGAAGTGTCCGACGCCGACATGGAAAAGGGCAATTTCCGTTGCGACGGCAATGTGTCCGTACGTCGGGTGGGGACGAGCGAGCTCGGGACCAAAGTCGAGCTCAAGAACATCAACTCCTTCCGCTTTCTCGCCCGCGCCCTCGCCTACGAGGTCGAACGGCAGATCGCGGCTTGCGAATCAGGTGAGCGCATCGTCCAGGAAACGCGGCTCTACGATCCGGACGCCGACCGCACGGTCTCGATGCGCAGCAAAGAAGATGCTCACGACTACCGCTATTTCCCCGAGCCCGACCTCCCGCCGCTCGGGCTCGAGCCCACGTGGCTCGAGGAGCAGAAGCGAAAACTTCCGGAGCTTCCGGAAGCCAGGCGTGCGCGGCTCCAATCGGATTACGACATCCCCGCCTATGACGCCAAAGTCTTGACGAGCTCGCGCGCGCGCGCCGATTACTTCGAAGCCGCCGCGAAGCGCTCCAAAAACGGCAAAGCCACGAGCAATTGGATGATGTCCGAGCTTCTGCGCAAGTTGAAAGAGTCGGGTATGGCGATCGAAAAGCTCCCCGTCACACCGGAGGCTTTCGGCGAGCTCATCGAGCTCGTGGAGAGAGGGACGTTGAGCGGCAAGATGGGCAAAGACGTCTTCGAGAAGATGTTCTCGTCCGGAGATGGGCCGGCGGCCATCGTCGAGCGCGAAGGTCTCGGTCAAATCTCCGACAGCGCAGCAATCGAAGAGCTCGTCCGGACGGTCATCGCTAATAACCCGGAACAGGTCGCCGAGCTCAAAGTGGGCAAAGACAAAGTCATCGGTTGGATGGTGGGTCAGATAATGAAAGCGTCGCGCGGCCAAGCCAACCCCCAACTCGCACGCGAGACGCTCGTGCGGCTCCTCGAAGAATCGTGATTCAGACGTTCCACGTCTATATGAATTACGGACGGGACAACATCGCCCTGAACGACGTGACGCTCGAGATCGACCGAGGCGAGTTCGTTTTTCTCACCGGTCCGAGCGGCGCGGGCAAGACGACTTTCTTGAAGCTCATCTTCCGCGAGGAGGTTCCGTCGCAGGGCCAAATCCTCGTCAATGGCAGAAACGTCTCCGCGATCCCCGAAGCCAAGATCCCTTTTCTCAGGCGCAATATCGGCGTCGTGTTCCAGGACTTCAAGCTGCTTCCGCGAAAGACGGTTTTCGAGAACGTCGCCTTCGTATTGCGGGTCATGGGCATCGCCAAGCTCGAGCGCAAGCGCCGCGCTTTCCAAATCCTGAAACAAGTCGGGCTGCACCACAAGATGAACAGCTATCCGTTGCAACTCTCTGGCGGCGAGCAGCAGCGCGTCGCGATCGCGCGCGCTCTCATCAACGAGCCTGTGCTCTTGCTCGCCGACGAGCCGACGGGCAATCTCGATCCCGAGCTCGCATTCGAGATCATGTCGCTCTTTCAGGAGATCAATGCGCGGGGGACGACTGTGCTTGTCGCCACACATGATCGTGATTTGATCACGCGCTTGGGAAAGCGCGTCATTCTTCTCGAGAAAGGACGCGTGGCGGAATCGTGACCTCCGTCGCCATCGGAATCGCAGGAGGGACGAGCTCGGGAAAGACGAGCTTCGCAAAAGAGATCGCGAATCGAATGGGGCCGGACAAAGTCGTGGTGCTGTCCCAGGATGCCTATTACGTCGACCCCTCCCCTCTTCCCCTCGAGGAACGCGCGAAGATCAACTACGACCACCCAGACGCTTACGAGACCGAGCTACTCGTAGAACATCTCGACGCGCTCAAAGCAGGCAAGGCCGTATCGCGGCTCGCTTACGACTATGTCGAGCACGTGCGCGTCGTCACCGGCGACAACGTCGAGCCCCGACCCGTGATCCTCGTCGAGGGCATCATGGTCCTCGTCGACGCCCGGCTTCGCGACCGATTCGACGTCAAGCTGTTCATCGATACCGACGCCGATATCCGCATTCTGAGACGTTTGGCGCGTGACGTTCAGGATCGGGGCCGAACGATCGAATCGGTCACGAATCAATATCTCGAATCGGTACGCCCTATGCACCTGGATTTCACCGAGCCTTCGAAACGCTACGCCGACCTCATTGTCCCAAGGGGCGCTCGCAACGAGGTAGCACTCGACTTCGTCACCGTCCGCCTCGCCGAGCTCACGAGCGATTAACGCGACGCTCTAGCGCTAACGCCTCGGAGGAGTCTCGGCGCTCCGAATTACACGGGGCTGGCGAGGAACTTGCGCACGGATAATACGCTTCCGAGGAGGCCTACGAACATCCCGCCGAGGATGAGGGCCGCCCAGGCAGGCGGTGGGACGAATTGCAGCCAATCGTCTGACGGCAAGAGCTGAACAGAACGTAGCGCCTCTCGGAGCAAGTATTGATGCGCGAAGTAGAGCAGTCCAAGCGCGAGCCCGCCGCCGAGCCCGCCTTGAAGAATACCCTCGACCAGGAAGGGACCACGAATGTAAGTGTGGGTCGCGCCAACGAGGCGCATGATGCTGATCTCTTCCTGCCGCCCATAGACGGTGAGCTTGATGACGTTGAAGATGGTAAAGACCGAAGCGATGGCGAGGGCGCTCCCTATCGTGAGACCAATCATCTGGACAAGCTCGATGATGCCCGTCAACCGTTCGATCCAAAGCAGGTCGTAGTCGACTTCGGAGACGCCACTGAGGCCCGCGAGGCGGCCCGCCACCACGCGCACTTGACCCGGCTCTCTGAAGTCCTGTGCTACGCCGACCTCGAACGACGCCGGAAGGGGGTTCGACTCGAGAAGGTCGGGCAAGGTGTCGAGCTCGGGGAAGTAGGACCGGAAACGCTCGAGCGCGTCTTCTTTGGAGACGAAATGGAAAGATTCGAGCTCCGGGCTATTTTCGAGCACGAGGTCGAGCTGTTCACGATCCGACGCGCTCAAGCCTTCTTCGAGGTAGAGCGTGAGCTGAACCCGTCCCGCCCAACCTTCCAGCAGTTGGTTCAAGCTGGCCGATACGGTCAGGAAGACGCCGAGGATAAATAGAGAGACCGCGATGGTGCCAATCGAAACGAGGTTGACGAGACGATTGCGCCAGAGCTCGACGAAAGCCTCCTCGACGCAGTAAGCGATAGCCCGAACGAATCGCATTTTCGCGCGTGATTCTACCGCGTGAGCACTAGACTACGAGCGCCGCTCAGAAATCATATGTTTTGCCTTGCTCAATCAACTCGACGCGCGCGAGGTTCATCTCTTCAAGCTCTTGCTCAATGAGATGCAAGTGGCCGGGTTTGGTATGCGTAACCAAGACCGGCACGTCCCTAGTGAGTTTTTTGAGCTCCCCGGCAAGGATGTCTGGCGTCATATGACCGCTCGCCTGCGCGAGCGCTCCTCCGGCATTCGAGAAGGAGATTTCCGCAATCACCGCTTTGAGGTTTTCTTGCGCATTTGCGCACTGCCAGATGCGATCCGTTGGGCCGGTATCGCTTGTATAGAGAATCGCGCCGTCTTTGTGCTCGATGAGAAGGCCCACGGTCGGCGTGAGGTGCTCGACTTCGATAGGCGTGAAAGTCAGCTCGTCGATCGAGAACGGCTTTTCGGCCTCGATCTCTTGAAAACGCATCGTCGGTGCCTCGACCAACGGAAGCTTCGTGAAATCGGGCCAGAGGTCGCCGTTGAACATGTGAGCCTTTAGACTCTCAATGACAGAGTGCGTCCCGTACACCATCACCGGCTCGCTCAGAGAACCAAACACGTTGTCCAGAAAAAATGGGAGACCGCAATTGTGGTCGAGATGGGTGTGACTAACGATCACATGGCCAATCCGTCGCTGCTCTTCGAGCGTGAGGGCATTGGTGAGACCGCCGGCATCGATCGACACACGATCCTCGAGAAGAAAGCAGGAAAGGAAGCGCCCGTGAACGCTACCCCCGGAACAACCCAGAACTCGCAGCTTCATGACGGGTGTCGACGACTGCTCGAGCTCGGTCGGGGTCGGGCGGGCATGGGCATTGGCATTGATAGAAGTCGTGCTGTTTCGCGTTTAGGAGCAACTTGCGTCTTGAATATATCGGTTAAAAATAAGGAATGTCAACATTGCTCGCCGTCGATTCGGGCTTACGCGTGACTAGCTTCGTCGTGATTCTGGGCATCGTGCAGCTGCTCATCGCGCTGTCGTCTTTTTTCGGAGGACGCGGCAACGACGTCGACGAGATCACTTCGATGGAGGCCGAGATGCCCTCCGTCACGCTCTTCGTCCCGTGCTGCGGCGTAGAGGAGGGTTTGGCGGCCAATCTGAAGGCCCTGGCACAACAGGACTATCCGAATCTCCAGCTCGTTTTCGTTGTGGAGCGCGCGGACGACGCCGCCATTCCGTTCATCAAACGCTTTCCCGTCGGCGAGCTCGTGATCGCGGGGGCGGCGGAAGGGCGTGGGCAAAAGGTGCACAACCTGCTCGCTGCCATCGATGGGGCCTCACCCTCGGACGTTCTGGCCTTTGCCGATTCGGACGGTCGGCCCGATCCCGGCTGGCTACGGCGTCTCGTCAGGAAGCTCGACCGCCCGGGCGTAGGTGTCGCGTCAACCTATCGCTTCTACGTGCCCGAGCCTTTGAGCTTCAGCACGTTGCTGCGCTCCGTGTGGAACGCTTCGGTGCTTGCCCTCCTCGGCAACCACGATCGGAACTTCGCCTGGGGTGGAGGCATGGCCATCCGGCGCGACGTGTTCGAGCGGATCGGGGTCGTGGAGGCATGGCAAAGAGCACTTTCGGACGACTACGCGCTCACCCACGCGGTCCGACGGGCGGGCTTGAAGGTGTCCTTCGTGCCCGACTGCCTCGTGCCTTCCTATGGGCGCGTCGGGCTCCTCGAGCTGGGCTCATGGGTTACGAGGCAAACGGCTATCACGCGGGTTTATTGGCCGGCGCTCTTTCGCGTCGCGGTGCTCCACCACGGACTGTACTCGGCTTTCTTGTTGCTGGGACCTTGGGCAGGCGGGAAGGCCGGACTCATCCTGTGGCTGCTTGTCCTGGCACTCGGAGCCTATTCCGGCGGCTCGCGAGCGATCGCCTCCCCTTGGGGACGAAGGTATTGGTGGGCCTATGCAACACTATTTCCTCTGTCGAGCTTCTTGACGATCCAAGCAGCCGTGCGTGCGTTGGCGTCACGGCGCATCACGTGGAGAGGGCGTGTCTATGAGATGAGGTCGCCGACAGAGACCGTTATTCATTAAGTAGTTCGTGCTGTCAAGCTGGGCGCACGTCACCGGCCGCTACGAGAAAAGTATTCCTGTTTGTATTGAAAATCTCCGCGATGCCTATTCTAGTGGTTGACGCCCGGCACGCGCTTGAGATACATCCTCTTACGGGAGGCAATCATGCGACGTTTGATTTTCGGTCTCTGTCTATTAGCGGTGCCGGGCTGGGCATTCGGCCAAACGTGGGAATGCCGGGAAGTCATGGTGCCAATGCGCGACGGGGTCGAGCTGGCGACCGATGTCTACGTTCCCGAAAATCAGTTCGAAGGCCCCTACCCAGTCCTCATCGAGCGTACGCCCTACAGCAAACGTGGGTGCGAGCACTTGCACGCGCGCTATTTCGTCAAGCGCGGCTACGTCGTCCTCATCCAGGACGAACGTGGGCGGTACAACTCCGAAGGAACGTATTACTGGTTGCGCGATGAAGGCTGGGGTGAGCGACAGGACGGCTACGACACGATCGAATGGGCCGCAAAGCAGTCTTGGTCGAGCGGCAAAGTTGGAACCATGGGGCTTTCCTTCACCTGCGCAAATCAATACCTCACGATGGTAACGAAACCGCCTCATCTCGAAGCGATGTTCTGCGCTCAATTCGCGACGAACATCTTTAAGGACCTCTACTGGGCGGGCGGAGCGCTCCACATGATCATGCCCACCTGGCTCTTGACCCAGAACGAGATGGTGCAGCCACTCGGCCAGAACTTCCCTGCGCATCGCGGCTATCTCGGGGACGGCGAGACGTGGATGCGCTGGTATGGGCGCAAGAACGAATCCGAGCGGACCTTCGCCCAGAGCATGATGTCCCCCATGCTCGACGACTTGATTGGCAAGCCTTACTACAACGACTTTTGGCGCCAATTCGCCGTAGACGAGAATTGGGACAAGGTCAACATTCCGATTCTTCACTATAGCGGCTGGTATGACCGCTACCCGCATGCCGCCGTCAAGCACTTCAACGGCATCAACAAGCTCGGCGGCGAGAAGGCGCGGGGCCACCAGAAACTCGTCTTGACCCCGCACCTGCACGGGGCCAGCGAGATCACCGCACGCGTCATTGGCGATATCGATTTCGGCCCCGAAGCCTCGATCGACTACAACGCGCTTCGACTCCGCTGGTTCGACTACCACCTCAAGGGAATCGATAACGGCATCATGGACGAGCCGCCCGTGCGGATTTTCGTGATGGGGGACAACGTCTATCGCGACGAGAACGAGTTCCCTCTCGCGCGCACCGACTATCAGGACTTCTATCTGCGCGCGGGCAAGTCCGGTTCGATCGATTCGCTGAATGACGGTGTCTTGTCGCGTGAAGCGCCGGCGGACGAACCGCCCGATATTTACGAGTACGATCCGCGTAACCCCGTGCCTTCGATTGGCGGCGACCTTTTCGTGCAGCCGAACGGCGCGCGGGACCACCGCCCCGCCGGGAAGCGAAGCCTGACCTACACGACGAGCGCGCTCACGAGCCCCGTCGAAGTGACCGGTCTGCCGAAGCTCTCGTTCTACGCGTCTTCGAGCGCGGTGGATACGGATTGGGTCGTTACGATCACGGACGTGCATCCCGACGGCTATTCGCAGACGCTGCGCCAGAACATTCTAAGGGCGCGCTATCGCGAAGGATACGAAGCTCCAGTCTTCATGACGCCCGGCGAGATCTATCCTTTCGAGATCGAAATGTATCCGATCTCGAACGTGTTTCTCGAAGGGCATCGCATCCGCATCGTTGTCTCGAGCAGCAGCTTTCCCAAGTGGTATCCCAACGGCAATACCGGAAAGGAAATGGACGAGGATTTTCCCGGCGTGGTCGCAAAGAACTCGATTTATCACGATCGGGAGCACCCGTCGAAGGTGGTGCTTCCTGTCATTCCGTGCGGAGCAACAACGAATTGACGATGACGGCGACCGAAGCCCTTGCCGAGTGGGCCACCGAGCAGCGGGCGCGCGGGTTCGACGAGGAGATTCTCGAGCAGGCGCAGCTCTTCGTGCTCGACTGGCTAGCGAGTGCCCTTGCCGGTCGCGGGACGGAGCCGGGCCGCGCGATTTTGAAATATACGCGCGGCCAGCCGAGCGGAGACGCTCTCGTCCTCGGCGAGACGGTGGGCCGGTCGGCGGAAGCGGCCGCGTTCGCCAACGGCGCGCTCTCACATATCGTCGAGATGGATGATGTCGACCGCGTCTCGATCGTCCATCCCGGCGCCATCGTCATCCCCGCCGCGCTGGCCGCCGACAGACGTGACGGTCGGAACGGTAGAGAACTGCTCTCCGCGATCGTAGCTGGCTTCGAGGTTGCGATCCGCTTCGGCTCCGCCGTCGGCGCGAAACACTACTACCATTTTCACAACACATCGACTTGCGGGGTCTTCGGCTCCGCGATGGCGGCGGGGTGGCTTCTCAAGCTCGACGCCGAAGCGCTCACGTGGGCGCTCGGCAATGCGGGCACGATGGCCTTCGGACTTTGGGAGTTCAACGCGGAAGGTGCGATGTCGAAACACCTTCACACGGGACACGCTGCCGCGAGTGGGCTTCGGGCCGCCGAGCTCGCCGCGCATGGTTTCACGGGCGCTCGATCGATCGTGGAAGGGGAGCGCGGGTTCTTCGCTGGTCTGGCCCCGGAAGGCGATCCGGATAAAGTCACTGCGGGACTTGGCGAGGCGCCTTTGGCTCTTCCGGGCGTGTCACTCAAGCCTTACGCGTCCTGCCGACATACACACGCCGCCATCGATGCCGCGATGGCGCTCCGTGAAGAGCTCGACGGGGGCACGATAGAGCGCGGGACAATCTCCGTTTACCAGGCCGCAGCCGACCTCTGTGACAACCCGAGCCCCAAGACGCCGTACGAAGCGAAGTTTAGCTTGCAATATTGCGTGGCGGAGGCGCTCGGCGGAGGTGCGATGGGCCTTGGCGACTTCGACGCCACCGGCGACGTCGCGAGCCCTGTGGACATTGTCGTGGATGCCGAGCTCACGGCAAGATTCCCGTCGCAGTTTCCCGCGAGGCTGTCACTCGAGCTCTCGAGCGGGGACAAGCTCGCGCGCGAAGTCGCCTTCCCTCTCGGAGATCCCGAGAACCCGCTTTCGCGAGAGCGCGTGGAGGCGAAGCTCTTCGAGCTCGCCGCGTTCGGCGGCGCGACGCAAGAAGAGGCGCAGGGGCATCTTGACTGGGTCGATGGTCTCTTGGAACGTGTCAGGGGTTGAGCGGCGCGCTCACTGCTGCGTGGATTTCTCTTTCAGATAGATGCTCGCGCGCCAGAGCTCGGGGCCGGGCCAGACGTAGGGAAGGTCGCGTTGCAACAGCTCGTCGAGCGCGTATTTTTCGGGCTCGACCTGGGGCTCGTGCGTGCACTTGTAAATATGGGTCGCGAAGAAGATGAGCTCGACGCCGTCTCGGTGCAGGGACTCGACGAGCTTTTGCATCTCGTCCGAGCACGCCACGATGTTCTCTCGGTCGTCGGGTCCTTGAATGATCGGACACGTCCGCTGTAGCGATTGCTGTAAGAGTGCCACAGTTGGCTTGGGGATGTTCCCGAAGCGCATGCGGCCCTCCATGTTCGGGCGGCTGTCGAGCGGCAGGAACCAATCGCGCAACATGAGGCCATAGCTGCGCTGCCAGTCCTCGCTGTCTTCCGCCGCAACCCACGTGCCCACAGGAGCGCCCCCGGAAGCGGCGTTCATCACGTGATTGACGATCGCGTCCTCGAACTGCCGATTGATTTTGTGCTCGAGAATATTGGGCCAGCGATAGGACGTCGAATAGCCGACAAACACAAAGGTCTTTTCTTCTCCGTCGAAGAGCTTCCCTGCGGCGAGCAATGGAGTGGCCGCCAAGGCGATAAGAACACAGAGGCAGATGATGCGTCTTTGCACGAGATACCTCCCTTAGGGGTTTTGTTTCTCGTAGGCCCGGACGACGACCTCGCCGCCGTCCGAGCCGTCGGACAACGATACCTTGACGAGGAGCTCACCGTCGAGTCGGAGCTCGTGCCGCCAGGGCGCGCTCTCGTCATGACTCTCTTCGAGCAACACGGCCCCTTTCTCCGAGAGCCAGGTCACGCGGTGGCGGACGAAGAACTCCGGCACCGTCACATGCCACTCACCATCCACGCGGATCGAGATGTTCCCGTGATCGTAGACGAGGCCGTCTTCGGCAAAGTGAAAGGCGATCGTCTCGGGCCCCGCCACGTAGGGGCCGAGCCATGGCTCGATCTCGTACCGCTCTGGACCGAAGGCTGCGAGCAAAAGGAAGAGCCACCACATAGGCGCCATTCTATATTGTGCAAAAGGCTCGTGATGCGGACGCAACGTCGCCGCGTAAGCGCCATTCGAGCATTGGGAGGGTCCCGCAGGACATTTCCGTCGTCTCTTCGAAGGCAAGAACCGAGCAAAACGGCTTCTCGAGACCGGAGACCCTAGAGGTCCAGTTGCTGCGCATCGCTTTGTCAATTTTTCAGAGCGACGCTATCATGACGTGATTGGAGAACGCTTGACGAAATTCGCGGTTCGATTCCTTACTTGCCTCCTTCTGGTTTAGAGCGCGAGCGCTTCCGAGCGTGCCATCTCGATCACAATGGACGATCTTTCCGTGGCTCCGGCCAATATTCGCTCCCTCGAAGAAGCGCGAGAAATCACCCGGGACATTCTCTCCACGTTCCAGGAGTACCGTGTTCCCGCCATCGGTTTCGTCAACGAGAACAGGCTCGAGGTCGAGGGCGTGGTCGACCCCGCGAGGGTCGCACTGCTCGAGCAGTGGCTACAGGCGGGCCTCGAACTCGGCAACCACGGTTACGCACATCTCGACCTCCACAGGGTCGACGTCGCTACGTGGGAGCAAGACGTCGTGAAGGGAGCGCGGGTCCTGGACCCATTGCTCGCCCGGCACGGTAAAACGCCTCGCTTCTTCCGGCACCCTTTTCTCCATACGGGGAAGAGCGTCGCTATCAGGGATCGTACGAGCGCGTTCATGAAAGACCACGGCTATCGCGTGGCACCGGTGACTATCGACAACCAGGAGTGGATGTTCGGGTTCGCCTATGCGGAGGCATCGGCGGACGCAGATAAGAAGCGCATCGCCGAAGCGTACCTGCGGTACATGAAGTCGGTCGTCGAGTTCTATGAAGAGCAATCCCGTGCGATTGTCGGCGAGGAGATACCGCAGAGCCTGTTGGTCCACGCTTACGCCTTGAATGGCGATTCGCTCGGCGAGCTCCTCGGTTGGCTTCGGGGTCGGGACTATCGCTTCATCTCTCTAGAAGAGGCGCTTCAGCACCCGGCCTACGCGTCGGAGGATCAATACACGGGTCCCGCCGGCATTACCTGGCTGCACCGTTGGGCTATCACCCAGAACATGCCGAAGTCGATTTTCGCCGGTGAGCCAGAGGCGCCGGACTGGATAAAACGCGACGACTGATCGATGCCTAAACGTTGCAGCTTTGGATCGTAGGCTTTCCAGACGTCACCCATTCCACCCGAACCGAGCTTTCCCTGGATTTCGTAGTGGGCGAGGTTTTGGCCAATCAAGACTCGGCCATTCTAGGTGGGGCAACAGAGAGCTTCAACCCGTGGGTTCCAACTTGGGGAAGCCACGTCTGTTGTGCGATGACGCTATAATTCTGGCTGGATGGCCGCACTCGCGCTCGACACGCTGATCTTCTTTGTCACGTCGCACTGTAACTCCAAGTGCCGTACGTGCTTCTACTGGGAGGAGCTCAACCAGGACACTGATTTGAGCTTCGAAGAGATTAAGCAGCTATCCGCCACGATGCCGCGCTTCAACGAAATCTGGCTCTCGGGCGGCGAGCCCACCTTGCGCGCGGAGCTCGTCGACATTCTCGAGCTTTTTTACCGCGCCAACGGGGTCCGCTCGATCAACCTGCCGGCCAACGGGATCCTTCCCGAAAAGCTTCTCGCGTTGCTCGAAGCGACGTTCGAGCGTTGTCCCGAGCTTCGCATCAACTTGAACCTCGCGCTCGACGGGATTGGCGAGACCCATGATCGCATCCGAGGCGTTCCGGGCAATTACGACCGGGCTCTCGAGAGCCTGGAGCTTCTCGACGGGCTCCGCCATCTCGACGCCCGGCTGAGGCTTCACGTGAACTCCGTCATCTGTAGCGAGAACGTCGACGAGATGCACGCGCTCGGACGGATCCTGCGCGACCGCTTCGACCTCGACGGGCATTATTTTCAAATCATCCGAGGCGAGCCGATGGATCCCGCGCTTCTCGATGTCCACAAAGACACACTCGAGCAGCTCCATCAGGACCTGAAGCCCCTCTATGAGCACTACGCTTCCAAGGTCGGCGCCCGCAAGAGCTGGTTCGGCAAGGCCACCTATCTTGGCGTGCTCGGCCTGTACCACGAGATTCAAGCTGCAAATCTCGAGCGCCATCATCGATGGCCTATGCCGTGTACCGCCGCGCAGAACATTGCGGTCTTGGATGCGAACGGCGATATCCGCTCTTGCGAGCTTCGCGAGCCGCTCGGGAATCTTCGCGACTATGATTGCGACTGGAGCCGCTTCTGGCAGTCGCGGGAGCGCGCCGAAGAGATTGCCGCCATCAAACGTGATGGCTGCTGGTGCACGCATGTCTGTTTCATCCACGCGAGCCTGAAGGCGAGCAAGAAAGCCTTGGCCATCGACGTGCCGCGCGCCTATTTGCATCAAATCGATTCAAGGAAGGACACCGATGTCAAAGGTTTTACAAATCGGGCATAGCCCGGATCCTGATGACGCATTCATGTTCTGCGCGCTCTCGCATGGCGCCGTCAAAATTCGCGATTTCGAGATCGACCATGTGCTCGAGGATATCCAGTCGCTCAACGAGCGAGCGATGAAAGGCGATCTCGAGGTCACGGCAATCTCGGCGCATGCCTTTCTCTCCGTCGCCGACAAATATTGGATCATGGCGACCGGCGCGAGCATGGGCGAGGGCTACGGCCCGGTCGTCATTTCGAAAGAAGCGCTTACGATCGACGCGCTCGAAGGCAAGCGCGTCGCCATTCCCGGTGAGATCACAACAGCGGCGCTTCTCTCGCGTATTTTTCTTCCAAAGTTCGAAGCGGTCGTTCGGCCCTTCGACACGATCTTCGACGCGGTCGACAAAGGCGATGCGGATGCCGGTGTCATCATCCACGAAGGCCAGCTGACCTATGCCGACAAGGGCTATCACAAGATTCTGGACTTTGGAGAGCAGTGGGAAAAAGAAACGGGGCTTCCTCTGCCGTTAGGCCTCGACGTCGTACGGCGCGATCTCGGGCGCGAGCTCGCGGTGGAGATCAACACTGCGATGCGCGCGAGCATTGATTGGGCCTATGAGAACGAAGAAGAGGCGCTCACTTACTCGCTCAAGTTCGGCCGCGGCCTCGAGCGCGAGCTCGGTCGGCGCTTCGTGAAGATGTACGTTTCGGACATCACGAAAGACATGGGCGACGCCGGCGAGAAAGCTTTGCGCGAGCTCTTCGCGCGGGCGGAGGCGGCGGGGGTCGTCGACAAAGCCCCAGAGTTCGAGCTGATTCGCTAACTAGAACAGCTACTGATTTAGCTCGTAGATGATCCTCAGGCCCTCGAGTGTCAGCCGAGGATTTACGATGTCGATCACTTGGGTCCATTCGGCGACGATCTCGGCCATGCCGCCCGTCGCGATCACTTTCGGCTCGCCGGGCGCTTCCGATTTGAGGCGCGCCACGAGCTCCTTTACGAGCCCCAGATAGCCGAGCACGAGACCGGACCGCATGGCGCTCACTGTGTTGGTGCCGATGGCCTTGTCCGGAAGCGTGAGCTCGACTCTCGGGAGCTTAGAAGTGCGCCGCACGAGCGCGTCCGCCGTGATCCCGAGCCCGGGAGCGATAGCGCCGCCGAGATAGTCGCCCTCTTTCGAGACCACGTCAAAGGTCGTTGCCGTTCCCAGGTCGGCCACAATGGCTGGGCCGCCATAGAGCTTGTGCACCGCAGCTGTATTGGCGATGCGATCGGCGCCGACTTCTTCCAGGTTGTCAATCTTGATGCCGATCCCCGTCTCGATGCCGTACGCAACGATAACCGGAGGGTGTCCGAGCACGCGCTCCATGAGCTCCTGAAACGTCGCGGTCAAAGGCGGTACGACGCTCGCGATCACGGCGCCGGAAATGTCCTTCCAGGAAAGCCCCTTGTCCTCGAGGAGTGCTTTCAAAAGAACGTAGTACTCGTCAGCGAGGTGGTCGAGATGCGTCGTGACCCGCCAGTCGGTCTTCCAACCGCCGTCGTGATACACACCGATGGCGGTCTTCGTATTGCCGACATCGAGCACGAGAAGCACGGCAGCATTGTAGCATCACGCCTCGAAGGCGAACGTGGTACAACTCGGCCGTGATACCCATCGCAGAGATCCGAGCGGCAAGAAAAGCTATCGAAGGCCGCGCATTGCGAACGCCGCTCGTACGCTTGAACTACCCCGAGAGCTCACGTGAGATTTATCTCAAGCTCGAGAGCCTCCAACCCATCGCTTCGTTCAAGCTGCGGGGCGCAATCAACGCGTTCCGGCTCGCGCCTCCCGAGGAGATCGCAAAAGGCGTCTTCACGGCGAGCGCCGGCAATTGGGCGCAAGGCATCGCATGGGTGGCGAGAGAGAAGAACATTCCGTGCACCATCATCGTTCCCGACCACGCGCCGAAAACGAAGCTCGCGGCGATCGAGCGGCTCGGAGCGCGTCACATCGACGTGCCCTACGATGCCTGGTGGCAGTGCATGACGGAGCGGCGCTTCGATGGCGTGAAGGGCTTTTTCTTGCATCCGGTCGAAGACGAGCCCGTCATGGCGGGGAGTGGAACGATCGCACTCGAGATTCTCGAGGACTTGCCGGACCCTGACGTCGTGTTGGTCCCCTGGGGCGGCGGCGGTCTCTCGAGCGGCATCGCGAGCGGGCTCGCGCAGCTGCGGCCTGAAACGCGCGTCTACGCGGTCGAGGTGGAGACGGCCGCGCCTTTGAGCGCGTCTTTCTCTGCCGGCGAGATGACGGAGGTCGAGCGGAAACCTTCCTTCGTGGATGGGATTGGAAGCGGAAGCCTGCTCCCGAAGATGTGGCCTCTCGCGCAGGAGCTCTTGAAAGGAGCCTTCACGGCAAGTGTCCCGGACGTGGAAAGAGCCCTTCGGCTTCTCGTCGAGCGCAATCGCGTCGTGGCCGAAGGCGCGGGTGCTGTGCCTGTAGCTGTGGCGCTAGGCGACAAAGTCGAAGACGATAAGATCGTCTGCATCGTTTCGGGGGGCAACATCGATACGGAAGTTTTGTTGAAGGTCTTGGAGGGCTGACGATGGAGTTCACCCATATCGACGTCTTTCTCGAATATTACGGCAAGGTGCGCCAGCGTACGAAGCGACTCCTCGACATCATCCCGGACGACAAGATGGACTGGACGCCCATCAAAGGCAAGTTTACATTCGCCGACCTCATCCGCCATCTCGCAGCGATCGAGCGCTTCATGTACGCCGAGAACGTCCAAGGGAAACCGAGCCGCTATCCCGGGTGCGGCAAGGAGCTCGCGGTCGGGCGCGAGGCGGTTCTTCGCTTCTTCGATCAGTGCCACGAAGAGTCGATGGCGATCTTCGCGACGCTGACGCCGGAGAATTTGAGCGGCAAGTGTGTCACTCCGGCGGGCACGTCCATTACGACATGGAAGTGGCTCCGGCTACTCCCCGAGCACGAGATCCACCATCGCGGTCAGATCTATACCTACGCTGGCTTTCTCGGGATCAAGACACCCCCAATCTACGGGATGACGTCGGAACAGGTCGCCGAAGCGTCCCGAGGCTCAGACGCCTAGCCGCTCGCGCAGGGCCTCGAGATAGCCGGGAACTTTGGCGTTCAGGTAAACCTCACGCTCTTTCGCAAGCTGTTCGAAACTCTCGAGAAAAGCTGGGTTCCCGAACTGCACGCGGAGCTCGGGGACGAGGTGCTTCACCTTCTCCCAAACCACGGTGATCTCACTGTTGGTCTCGAAGAAGAGCTCTTTTTCCACGGTGTCGCGTTTCACGATCGCGGAGATCATGTCCCAGTAGCTCACGACTTGCCGAAACGACGCGTCCTCCTCCGAGCCCGGAGGGCAGAGCTCGTTGAGCTCATCGACGGTCCTCGCTTTCAGTCGGCCGAGCACGAAAGAGCGGGCCTCCCGAAGGCGTGACTCCCGCCGGAGGCTGTAGAACTGCAGAATGAGTTGCACGCCCTCGTATTCGCTCATGGCTCCTCCCACAATAGATGGCTTTGAAATCCGATGGGCAGCCAGCCTATCATGCGCCTATAGGAGTTGGCGATGCTCGATGACGATTTTAAAGTTGTTTGCCCGTGCTGCGAATCCAAGCTCCTCATCGACCACAAGACTGGCGCTGTTGTGTCGCACGAGGAGCCGCCGCGCGGTGGCAAGGTAACGTTCGCGCAAGCGGTGGAGCGTAACCGGAAACGCAAGACAGACGCGGAGGACGTTTTCGCCCAAGCGGTCCGCGAGGAGGAGCACAAAGAGGAACTTCTCGAAAAGAAGTTCCGAGAAGCCTTCGAGAAAGTCGACAAGGACGACACCCCGCCGCCACATCCTTTCGACTATAAATAGGCGCCCCTATCTATGCTAATGAGCAGCATCGTTTTCGCGCTGATGTCCGTCGTGACCTCCACAGGAAGCGTCGCAATACGCTTCGCGCCGCGCGATCTCCAATCGTCCGTGTCTATTTACCATGATGTCGTTACCCGAATGCCCGACCTTTCGGACGAGGAGTTGGACCTAAAGCTCGAGGAAGCTGTCATCGATAGCGAAAAGGCCGAGATGCTCGTGTGCTGCTACCTGTCCGAAGTGCGCGAGAGGCGGCTCTTTGTAGCCTTTGGCTATGCGAACATCTCCGATTACGCGTTCGCGCGCTTCGGATTCAGGGCGCGCAAGACTCACTATCTGGTGCGCCTGGGCCAGAGGATCAAGCGTCTTCCGAAGCTCCGCGAAGCGATGGCGAACGGAAAAATCGGCTGGTGCAAGGCAAGTCGGATCGCCGCCGTCGCCGCTCCCGAGGACGAGGTAACGTGGATCGAATCCGCGCTGTCTTCGTCGGCGCAGCAACTCGAGAAAAAATCAAAGACGGAACGGACACGCTCGCGACGATGCTTCACTTCCCGTTGTCTCCAGGGATGCGAGGGTTGTGGGAGGACACGCTCGAGATTTTCCGCCGCCGGTCGGGCGCCGAGATATCGCCCCTTGCTGTCTTCGAGTACTTGCTCGCCGAGAACGTCGCGGAATGGGGCCATTACCTCGCCCCTGACAAAACTTCGGAAACGCCCGAAGATGAGGACGCCACAGCTCCCGAGGAAGACGACGCGCCTGACACCGACTCGCCCGCGGAAAGCGAGACCGAAGCGGGTCCCGTCTTCCCCTGAGCTGAAAGTATCAATACCGACCCAGTCATGCAACCGAGCCTATTCGAAAGCGGGGCCGTGGCCGAGGCAGATTACGAGAGCGATTTGGAATACAAACGGATGCGCGATCTCGTCCTGGAAAGGGACGGCTGGAAATGCACGGTTCCCTATTGCAGTACCCGCTCGCAACTAACCGTTCATCACATTCAGTATCGCAGCCGGGGCGTTTGCCACTCGCCGTGGAACAACCCGTCAACCGGACGGCGGACTACACCGGGGCGGATCAGTACCCCAGCTGGTCTCCCGATGGCAGCCAAATTGCCTTCCAGTCCGATCGAGACGGCGGAGGGTATTTCGTCATGTCGGCTTTGGGGGGATCCGCGCGCAAGGTGTTCTCTAAGCAAGGAGGTGGTTCACCACAGTGGTCGACAGATGGAGAGGAGTTAGCTCGTCTTGTGCGCGACGGCTCTGTGGAGATTGTGGAGATCGTGTCGATGAGAACCCGGGAATCTCGGCGTTTGGCTCTCCCGTCAGAGAGGAACGGAGCTATGGACTTGAGCTGGTCGTCAAACGGACGCTTCTTCGCTTTTGTGGATGGCGGTCCGGCGCACGACCTGACGCGCTTGTGGACGATCCGCGCGAACGACGGGCAGGCCTCCGCCGTGACAGACGGTCTATCGAAAGTGTGGAGTCCCAGTTGGTCACCGGATGGAAGTCGCCTCCACTTCGTCTCCAACCGAGGTGGAAGCATGGACCTATGGTCTCTGCGCGTGGGCCCGAACGCAGAGCCCGAAGACAGTCCTCAACCGGTGACGGTCGCTGTCGGGATGCGCCATGCGGTCTTTTCTCCAGACGACACCAAGCTCGCCTACTCGCGGGGGCGCCAGGTCGCCAACCTGTGGCGCGTTCCCATTCTCGACGACCGGCCGGCCACCTGGGCCGATGCTCAGCAGCTCACCTTCGAGGAAGCCTACATCGAGCGCGTCGACGTGTCGCCCGACGGAGAGCGCCTGCTGGTCCAATCAGACCGAAGCGGAAACATGGACCTTTGGATGCTGCCGCGCGATGGCGGAGAGTGGATGCAAGTCACGAGCGAACCCGCGCCGGACTGGTATCCAAGGTGGTCGCCCGATGGCCAGAACATCTTGTTATTTTCCAACCGGACCGGCAATCGCGAAATCTGGATCATGCCTGTGAGTGGAAGCCCCGCACGCCAGTTGACCGACGGCAAGGCCACCAACATAGAATCATGGTTACCGAATGGTCGAGAGATTGTGTTTTCGTCTTCGCTGGAGCACTCGATCTACGTCATGCCGAGCGACGGAGGGGAAGGCAGACAGGTGACGAAACGCCGGAGAGGGATTTTTTTTTCGATTGGTCACCCGACGGAGAATGGCTCGTCTTTATGCCGTCTGTGCAGTCTGGTCCTCAACTGTGGCGAGTGCCCGCCGCAGGCGGCAATCCCGAACCCTTGACCGAGGAGGGGTGAGGAGGGACACCGCGGTGGTCGAGGGATGGCAAGCGGGTCTTCTTTCCCGGAGGTCCCGGGGCGAGGCGGAACCTCTGGGCGGTCTCGCCTGAAGACGGAAAGGTGCAGGCCATGTCAGAGCTGGTCGGACGACTGGGGAGAGTGAGTACCTTTTGCCTTGCCACAGATGGCCAATTCCTCTTTTTCTTCTGGCGGGAGAATCTCAGCGACATCTGGGTGATGGAGTCGTGACAGAAGAATGATCGACTGATGGTTCCCCGCACACGTCGATAGATCCAGAACTACTTCGCCAAGTTTCGAAGCACAGTGTGCAGAATCCCGCCGTTCTTGTAATACGTGACGTCCACTCTCGCATCGAGTCGGGCGATGACATCGAACGTGAAGGTCGTGCCGTCCGCACGGGTCGCGGTCACCGCGAGCTCTTGCCGCGGCTCGATATCCTCGCCCAGTTTGATGTCGAACGTCTCTTGACCCGTGATGCCGAGGCTAAGAGCACCGTCGCCTTCCTTGAACTGAAGCGGCAAGACACCCATCCCCACGAGATTGCTCCGATGAATACGCTCGTAGCTCTCCGCGAACACGGCCTTGACTCCCATGAGCAGCGTCCCTTTCGCCGCCCAGTCGCGTGAAGAGCCGGTGCCGTATTCTTTTCCCACGATCACGACGAGCGATGTCCCTTCCTCCTTGTACCGCATCGCCGCGTCATAGATGAACATCTGCTCGCCGCTCGGGATGTGCACCGTATAGCCGCCTTCGACGCCGGGCACGAGCTGGTTCTTGATGCGGATATTCGCGAACGTGCCGCGCAGCATCACCCGATCGTTGCCGCGGCGCGAGCCATAAGAGTTGAAGTCTTTCTTCTCGAGCCCGCGCTCGCGCAGGTACTGCCCCGCGGGCGAGTCGTTCGGGATGTCGGCGGCGGGAGAGATGTGATCCGTCGTGACCGAGTCGCCGAGAAGCACGAGCACACGCGCACCCGAAATGCTCGAGAGCGGATTGAGCTCGAGCGTCAAGCCTTCGAAGAACGGTGGCTCTTGAATGTAGGTCGACGCGTCGCTCCACTCGTAGAGCTTCCCGCCGGAGGCGGGGATTTTGTTCCACTCTTCGTTCCCGTCCCAGACATTCCCGTACATCTTCTTGAACATGCCCGGATGGATCGCTTTTTCCAGCAGGTCGTTGACTTCTTTTTGGCTGGGCCAAATGTCCTCGAGATGGACAGGCTTTCCCTCGACGTCTTTTCCGAGCGGCTCGCTCGCGAGGTCGAGATCCACCGTGCCCGCAAGCGCATAGGCCACGACGAGAGGCGGCGAGGCCAGATAGTTCGCGCGCACGAGCGCGTGGATGCGTCCTTCAAAGTTACGGTTGCCCGACAACACCGCGGCCGCGACGAGCTCGCCTTCGGAGACCGCCTTCTCGACGGGCTCCGGAAGCGGACCGCTATTGCCGATGCAGGTCGTGCAGCCGTAACCGACGAGGTGAAACCCGAGATCGGCCAGCGAAGCGAGAAGGCCGGCTTCGCGCAAGTACTCGGTCACGACTTTCGAGCCCGGCGCGAGCGAGGTCTTCACGTAAGGGGGCACTTTGAGCCCGCGCTCCGTCGCTTTCTTGGCGAGCAGCCCTGCGGCCAACATGACCGAGGGATTGGATGTGTTCGTGCAAGAGGTAATCGCGGCGATAACCACGGCGCCGTGGCCGACGTTCTCGCGTGTGCCGCCCAAGGCCACGCTCGCGGTCCGCGAAAGCTCGTCGCAGGACAACCCGAAGCCGCGCTCTTTTGGCGAGGTGGTGAGCGCCGAGCGAAACGCGTCCTTCATGTCGGAAAGCGCGATGCGGTCTTGCGGGCGTTTGGGGCCGGCAAGACTCGGCTCGACAGTGGCCAGATCGAGCTCGAGCGTATCGGTGAAATCGGGGTCCGCGGCCTCGTCGGTGCGGAAGAGTCCCTGCATCTTCGTATAGGCTTCGACCCGCGCGACATGGTCATCGCTTCGGCCCGTACGCCGAAGAAAACGAAGGGTTTCCTCGTCCACCGGAAAAAATCCCATCGTCGCGCCATATTCTGGAGCCATGTTCGCTACCGTTGCGCGATCGGGAAGTGACATTTGAGACAGGCCTTGTCCGTAGA
Organism: Acidobacteria bacterium bin61; assembly: GCA_963578475.1. Lineage (GTDB taxonomy): Bacteria > Acidobacteriota > Vicinamibacteria > Marinacidobacterales > SMYC01 > SMYC01. The sequence continues at coordinate 194,309 of CAUZCL010000001.1, forward strand.
ACTCGACGAACTTCTCGACGACGCCCTTTTCACGAAGCATCTGGGTCACGACGAGCACCAAGTCGGTGGCGGTAACACCCTCGCGCAGCTGCCCGTGCATCTTGAAGCCGATGACCTCCGGCATGATGAGATAGGACGGCTGGCCGAGCATACCCGCTTCGGCTTCGATACCGCCCACGCCCCATCCGAACACGCCGAGGCCGTTGATCATCGTCGTATGCGAGTCCGTCCCGACCAGGCTGTCGGGGAAGAGAAACGTCTCACCGTTCTTCTCGCCTTTCATGACGACCGTGGCAAGAAATTCGAGATTGACCTGATGCACGATCCCAGTTGCCGGGGGCACGACGCGGAAGCCATTGAAGGCGTTTTTCCCCCATCGCAAAAACTCGTAGCGCTCGCGGTTGCGCTCGAACTCGATTTCCGCGTTCCGGCTGAGCGCGAGCGGCGTTCCGAACACATCGACCTGCACTGAGTGGTCGATGACTAGATCCACAGGGACGGCGGGGTTGATGCGTTCCGGGTCGCCGCCTAGACGCTCGAGTGTCGATCGCATGGCCGCGAGATCGACCACGGCGGGAACGCCCGTGAAATCTTGAAGGATGACGCGCGCGGGCAAGAACGGCACTTCGTTGTTGCCGGGGTCGCTTGCCTTCCAGCCGGCGAGGGTCTTGATATCGTCTTCTGTGACGGTCTCACCATCACAATTGCGGACCACAGCCTCCAAGAGCACCTTGATGCTGTAGGGCATCCTCGAGATGCTCCCCAGGCCAGCTTTTTCGAGCGACTCGAGCGCATAGGCGTGCGCAGTGCCCTCGGGGGTCTCGAGAGTCGTCCGGGTACCTAGTGGGTTGTGCATGGAATCGGTCATTGGGGCTCCTTAGGAAGAAATCGAACCCTACAGCCCCTAACTTTATCAAGAACCAAGAATCGGCGCGCGGCGTCCGGGTCGCTGTATCTGGTTGGCTATAATAAATCTTTGCTGTTATAACTTTGACCTTGACTGTAATCTTGATAGCGACGAGCCATGCTAAGCGCCCCTAAGAACACCGACGCGGCAGGATTGGATCTGTCCCGGACGCTTACTTTTTTCTTCGAAGATCCCAACTGGGTGCAGAAGCTTCTCGTGGGGTCTCTCTTTGCTCTGCTCTCGCCGGTTCTCATCGGGACGGTGTTCATCGCTGGCTATGCCGTCGCACTCGCGCGCAACACGATGCGTGGCGCGACCCCGTTGCTCCCGGAATGGGACGATCTCCAAGCGATCTTCATCGACGGCTTGAAGGGCGTCGCCATCTCGCTTGCGCACAAGCTTCCCGTGCTCATTTTGATCCTCATGACGTGTCTCGCTCTGTTCGGCGGAATTTTTCTCCACAGCGGCGATCGCGCCCTTCCGGAAGAGTTCCTTTACTTCGGCCTTCCAGCTCTTTTGGCGGGATGGCTCGTCGTCTTCGTGCTGTCGTTCGCCATTCTCGTCTACGTGCCCGCCGCGTTCGTACGATTCGTCCGAACCCATCGGCTCGGCGCCGCGTTCGACGTCATGGAGAATATCGCCTTCATCCGCAACCACAGTGCGGACTATCTCACGGCGCTTCTCGCTATCCTGCTGGCTAGCTTCATCGCGCAGTTCGGTTTCATCGTCTTATGTATCGGCATCTTTCCGGCCATGTTCTGGTCGGCTTGCGTGATGGGTTACGTGGTCGGTGATCTCGCGCGAATAGCAGGCGGCGAGAGCGCGGACGCAGGCGAAGCGTCGTAGCCGCGGACTTTGTGTTCGTGGACACCCATGTGTAATCTGGGTGTAGCACCCCTTCCCACCGGAGGAATAACTTGAAAAAGATTGGAACGATCGTCGCGGTCCTCACCATCTGCGCTGCACCCGTCGTCGGCCTCGACAAGGTAGCCGACCGTCTCGAGAAGGCCGCGTCTGTCGTCGGCGAGCAGAAAATGCACGAAGCTCGGTGACACCTGTGAGCGCATGATCGGCATGGCGACATAGCTGAAACCGAGGAAGATCAAGGCCACCCAGAGAAAGGCGCACCCGGCGAGATCGATGACGTTCACGTCATCGGGGACCTCGAGGGCGGAGAAGCGTACACGCTCCCACATCTCTTGGAGCCAGGATTCGGCGGTCATAAGGTGTAATGGTTCTGTTGGAGGGAATATCAACAGAATAGCATCCGCATTTTCGAAAATGCGCGTCCCTACCTTACCGTCGGCCGAAGCGGTTGAAGATAGCGTCGAAGGCCAGCTGCACGTCGGCCTGCTCCAGGAAAACACAGAACTCGGTGGCGGTCGACGTCACTTCGATGACGTTGATGTTTTGAAGCGCGACCTCCTCCAGAAGCTGATGGAGAATGCCTTTTACTTTCAAGTAGCGCGAGTCGAAGGTCATGCCGACGGAAGCGAGGTTCCGATGAACGATTCGAGGAGCCGCACTGAGTGCTCCGAGAAGTAGCTGCAGGTTCTCGGCCTCGACGATCATCGTAATCTCGCGAATGCCTTCGGTGACAGTGACGAAGCCGTTGCGGGATTGGATGCGCTGGAAGACACGGTTCAACTCGAGATGACTCTCCGGTGTTTTTAGCAGGGTCGCGGAGCACAAGCCGGATTGGACGCTGACCTTGTCGAGAACGAGCTTTTCTTCATGGGATCTCGGTGCTGGCACGGTGCGTCTCGAGAGCCGCGAGAGATTCATCAGCACGGCCGACTCCGTCACTTCCTTGTGGGTCTGCGCCTCGATGCTCGGCCGCAGGAAGCGCGCAAGCTGGCTCAAGTTAAGCAGGCCATGGTGGAAGCAGAATCGAAGTCCTTGATGGCCTTCGATAAATGTTTCCACCGCCTCCGAGATCTTCTTCATGTTACCAATATAACAATATTTCTATTTTTGTAACAAATTTTTGGACTTCCTTGGTGGATCCCGCGCGGACCCCTATTCTGCAGTTCCAACAAGCATTACTGATTCATTTGAGGGAGGTTCCATCATGAACGCTTGTCCTGTCTGCGGCGGCGGAGTCAACTTGCCGATCAACGCCGTGCTCAGTGAGCTCTTGGACTGCGGCGAATGCAGCTCGGAGCTCGAAGTCAGTTCTCTTGAGCCGGTACGGTTCGTAGAAGCACCGCTCGAAGCCGAAGACTGGGGTGAGTAGTCCGCTCCGCGTAGCTCTTCTTCACTCGGTTATACGCCGGGAGGAAAAGCTCCTGCTCGACGCGTTCGAGCGTCACGGCGGTGTCAAAGTCACCTGCCTGGACGACCGTAAGCTCGACTTCGATCCGTGTGGCGCCGCACCGCCTCTTCCCTACGACGCGGTGCTAGCGCGCAGTGTGAGTTTCTCGCGCGGGCTCTACGCGCGCTATCTCTTCGAATCGCGCGGCCTTCGATGTTTCAATGAATCGGCAGTGGCAGCGCTCTGCGGTGACAAGCTCCGTATGTCGTTAGCACTCCTCGAGGCCGGAGTCCCGCATCCCGATTTGCGTATAGCGTTCACCGCAGACTCTGCTCTCGAAGCAACGACCGCGATGGGTTATCCCGTGGTGATGAAGCCGATCGTAGGATCGTGGGGCAGGCTCATCGCCCGCGCCGACGACGCCGATGCGGCGGAGAGCCTGCTCGAGCACAAAGCAGCGCTCGGGAACTTCCAACATCAGATCTATTACCTGCAGCGCTATGTCGATAAAGGCGGCCGCGACATTCGAAGCTTCGTCGTCGGCGGCCGCTGCATCGCGGCCATCGCGCGAACGAGCGCCCATTGGCGCACGAACACCGCGCGCGGAGCGACCGCGTCGAATTGTCCGGTTTCCGAAGAGCTCGCCTCCATCTCGCTCCAAGCTGCGCGCGCGGTCGGCGGCGGCATGCTCGCCATCGATCTGTTCGAGACCAAGGACGGCTATCTCGTGAACGAAGTGAACGACACGATGGAGTTCAAAAACAGTATCGAGACAACCGGCGTCGACATCCCCTTTGCGATGGCCGAGCACGTGGTCGAAGAGCTGCAGAAAAGAAGGGCAGCGTGATCCGCGCGAGCATCGTCGGCGCCTCAGGCTATGCCGGCGGCGAGCTTCTTCGGCTTCTTCTCGCTCATCCCGAGATCGAGCTCGCCCAAGTTACTTCCGAGCGGCTCGCGGGCAAGAGCGTGGGCCGGGCCCACCCGAATCTGCGTGGTGTCACGTCGCTTCAATTTTCTTCGCTCGAAAGTCTCGAGCCTTGCGACGTTCTCTTTCTTTGCCTGCCTCACGGCGAAGCGGCCGAACGCTTCGAACAGTTCTCGTCGCTCGCCGAGCGTATCATCGACTCGAGCGCGGATTTTCGACTGCAGAGCGCGTCTCTTTACGCCAAGTATTACGGAAAAGAACACCCGCGGCCGCAAGAGCTCGGTGAGTTCGTCTACGGCATCCCCGAGATCCATCGCGACAAAATCCGGGACGCGCGGCGTGTCGCCTGTGGCGGCTGTAACGCCACGGCGTCCATCCTCGGCCTCTACCCGCTCTATCGCGAGAAGCTCGTCGAGCTCGACCGCACCGTCATCGAGGTCAAAGCGGGCTCGAGCGAGGCGGGACGCCGCGCGACGAGCACGAGCCATCACCCGGAGCGCAGCGGCTCCGTCCGCGCCTTCGCGCCGACGGGGCACCGCCACACCGCAGAGATCGTGCAATCCCTAGAGAACGGCGTCCCTATCGACGTGCATTTCACGGTGACCTCCGTCGAGATGGTGCGCGGCGCCGTCGCGACGAGCCACGTCTTTCTCAATCGCGAGATGAGCGAGCGCGATCTCTGGGGCGTTTTTCGAGCCGCTTATCGGGACGAGCCCTTCATCCGCTTGATCAAAGAGCGTCAAGGAAGCTACCGCTATCCCGACCCCAAGATTCTCGCGGGAACGAACTTCTGCGATGTCGGCTTCGAGCGCGACCCCGATAGCTCCCGGGTCGTCGTCATCAGCGCCATCGATAACCTCATGAAAGGCTCCGCCGGGCAAGCCGTGCAATGCATGAACTTGATGATCGGGCTCGAGGAGACGACGGGGCTGTCTTTTCCGGGGCTCCATCCTCTTTGAGACCTCGAATACCTTGAGCCCTTAGACAATGTGTCGCTTTCTAATGATGCGCTCGGACGCGCCGTTTCCGACCGAAGAAGTTCTCGCAACCTTTGGGCGCAAGTGCCTCGAGAGCATCGAGTATCAAGGACACGGCTGGGGCGCAGCGTGGCGCGCGGCGGGCACCTGGTCTCGCCACAAGAGCTTGACGCCAATTTGGGAAGACCGGCTCGAGATTCCTGAAAAAGTCGACTTTCTCATCGTACATGCCCGCAGCGCTTTCAAAGATACCGGCATCACGATTGAGAACAACATGCCGTTTTATCGAGACGAGCGAGCCTTTGTCTTCAACGGAGAGCTCCGCGGCGTTCGGCTTCGCGTCCCCGGGCGTATCGGCGCCGAGAAAGTGTTCAACCTGATCGAGCGCGCCGTGAATCAGGAAGGGAAAGGCTTGTCCCGCGCACTCGGAGCCACGGAAAAGTTGCTTCTTTCGAAGAGCGACTATGTCCGCGCGTTGAATGTCGCCGTCGCGGACGACAATCGGATCTATGCGCGCTGCCGGTTCAACGAGTCGCCAGACTACTTCACGCTCCACTATCGAGACGACGCTGTTCGCGCAGTGTGCTCCGTGCCGCTCGACGCGACCTACCGACCCATGCAGAACGGGCAGACGGTAACCCTCTGATGGATGCGACCCTCGTGAAGGTCGGCGGCGGGGCCGCCATCAACCTCGCCGGTATCGCTTCCGATCTGAGTGAGCTCGAGGCTCGCTGCGTCGTCGTCCACGGAGCGAACGCGGCGCGGGACGACTTAGCTGCGCGACTAGGACGCCCGACCCGCACCATTACGTCCGCGTCGGGCGTCGAGAGTGTTTTTACCGACGATGCCGCGCTCGACATCCTGACGATGGCCTATGCCGGGCTCGTCAACAAGCGTTTCGTGAGCCTTTGCCAGCAACACGGTGTGAACGCGATCGGACTCTGCGGGGTCGACGGCGCGCTCGTGCGCGGCCGTCGCAATCGTGGTATCCGTGTCGTCGAGAACGGCCGTAAGCGCCTCGTCCGCGACGCGTCGGGGAAGCCAGAAATCATCAACACCGAGCTCCTCGAGCTTCTTCTCGGCGCCGGCTACACACCCGTGGTGACGGTGCCCATTCTCGACGAAGATGGCCGCGCGGTGAATACAGAGAACGACTCTGTCGTCGCTCTTTTGCAAAAGAGCCTCTCTGTGAAACGCGTTGTGCAGCTCATCGAAGCACGCGGGCTCCTTCGGGATGCGTCCGACCCCCAAAGCCTCGTGCATGAAGTGAGCTTCACCGCGCTCGAAGCCTGGCAGGAGGTCGCGGGTGGGCGTTTTCGCCGCAAGCTCATGGCGCTTTCAGACATGGCGTCGACCGGATGCGGGTCTGTTCTCATCGGAGACGGCCGTTCTGAGCACCCGCTGCGCGAGACCCTTTCCGGCAAAGGAACGGTAATCCGATGAGCACGGCCACCCGCATGATCCACGAGCTCGACGTCTATGGGAAACGGGGCATCACCCTCGTCAGCGGAAGCGGCGCCCGACTTTGGGACGACACCGGCCGCGAATATATCGATTGTATGAGCGCGCACGGCGCAGCGATTCTCGGCCACGCACACCCCTGGGTTGCGGAGGCGCTCGAGGGGCAAGCACGCACGCTCACGAGCTGCCCCGGCTCCTTTTACCACCCAGGCAAAGAGAAGCTCATCGAGCGTCTCGCCGAACGCTGTCCAGGCGATATCGACCGGGTCTTTCTCTGCAACTCCGGAACGGAAGCGGTGGAGGCCGCCATCAAGTTTGCCCGAGCGAGCACGGGACGACCAGGCATCGTTGCGGCGAAGCGCGGGTTTCACGGAAGAACCTTTGGCGCGATGAGCGCGAGCTTCAACCCGAAGCATCACGAGCTCTATGCACCCGTCGTCCCGGGTACGCGCTTCATCGCTTTCAATGACACCCCAGCCCTCGAGGACGTGCTCGAGGACGACGTGGCGATGCTGCTGCTCGAGCTCGTGCAAGGTGAAGGCGGGGTTCACGTCGCCGAGCCGTCTTTCATATTGCGAGCGCAAGAGCTTTGCCGCGAACGAGGCATCCTGCTCGTGATCGATGAAGTGCAAACGGGCTTCGGCCGTACGGGCGGCTGGTTTGCCTGCTCGCGCTATGGACTCTCGCCCGACATCTTGTGCCTCGCCAAAGGGATCGCGGGCGGCTTCCCCATGGGCGCGGTCGTAGTGAACGACAAGGTCCGGGTCGAGGTCGGCATGCACGGCTCGACTTTCGGCGGCAACCCGCTTGCCTGCGCTGTCGCCAATGCGGTTTTCGACGTGCTCGAGAGTAAAGGTTTCCTAGAATCCGTCGTCGAGAAGGGGCGTCATCTGAAAGAGCGACTTCGGGGGATCGATTCTGAGGCGATCCTCGAGGTGCGCGGCCGAGGGCTCATGGTGGGCATTGCGTTGAAGCAAAAAGCCCGCCCCTACCTCGATGCACTTGCTGAGCAAGGGGTGCTCGCACTCACGGCCGGCCCGAAAGTTCTGCGCTTGCTGCCGCCTCTCGTGATCACCGACGAAGAGCTCGAGCAAGTCGTCACGACGCTCGACGACGTTCTAAAGCAGTGAGTCTTCGGCTATAAGCCGGCGGCGCGAAGGTTGGTCACGTTCTCGACAATTTCTCGCGTGACTTCCTCTTCCGCCATCTGAGCCCATGCGCCGGGGACGAGCTCGGTCGCCCGCACGGCGAGCTTTTTCGCCTCTTTCGTGAGCGAGCCACGAAGACAGTGCCCGGGCATCGGTGCGAACAGTATCGCGGCCGCCGCACCGACCACGGTGCCAAACAGTAACCCTGCAGCAAACTTCATGTCCCGTCGCTCTAACTTAGCATGTCCAGAACCAGACGCGAAGTGCCGCGTTACGTCTTTGCGTCAAAGCGGTGCTCGCTCTTGCGCTCTTCGAGCGCTTCCAATGTTCGCGGCCAGTCGCCCTTCAACAAGCGCGAGAGGCCGCGATCCGCCAGAAGCTTGCCTTCGGTCTGACAGGCGGGGCAGTAATTGGTCTCGTTATCAGCGTAGTGGATGCGTTGGATCGGCCCGTCGCAATCGGGGCACGGCTTGCCGTAGCGGCCATGAACCGCCATCTTCGGACGGAACGCGGTGACCTTTTCCGGAAATTTGCCTTTTCGTTCCGCGCGAAGCTCTTCTGTCCACTCCGACAGCGTTGCTCGCGTCGCGACATAGAGACGCTCGATCTCCTCGTCACTCAAACGCGACGTCCACTTCACCGGCGAGAGCTTCGCGCGATGAAGGATTTCGTCGGAGTAAGTGTTTCCGATCCCGCTGAACAGATGGGGGTCGGTGAGCGATCGTTTGAGCGTGTGGTTCTCGAAGCGGAGGGCTCCCGCAAACGCCTCGAGGTCAGCCTCGAGAACCTCGAGACCGCCAGGGTCGAGAAGTGAGAGCTCTTTCTCGCCCCGTACGAGCCGGAGCGACGCGCGTTTCTTCGTGCCGGCCTCGGTCAAGCTCAGCGAGCCCGAGGAGAAATCGAAGCGCGCGAGACCGCGACGCTTTTGGGGCTTTGGCCGAGCGCCACCTTCTTTCCAATGAAAGCGGCCCGCAACCATCAGGTGGATCACCATGAAGAGCTCGTCCTCGAGGCCGATGACAATACGCTTGCCGAGCCGGCGCAGCGCAACGACCCGTTTGCCTTCGAGCTCACTCGGACTCGGTGCTATCGACCTGAGAAGAAACGGGCTTCCGAGCTGGAGCTTTTCGAAAATCTCACCTCCGATACACGCGTCGAGCGCTTCGAGGTAAATCACGATATCCGGTAGCTCTGGCACGAGGGCATTGTCTCACGAGCCCTTGACGCGTTAGTCTAGTCGGCTCAAAGGAGGCTCTGAATGGCAAGTAATCGATTCGAAGGTAAGGTCGCGCTCGTGACAGGGACAACGAGCGGCATCGGAAAAGCCACGGCGCTGCGGCTCGCAAGCGAAGGGGCCAAAGTAGCGGTGACCGCGCGACGCGAAGAAAAGCTCAAAGAGCTCGTCCTCGAGATTGAAGGCGCGGGCGGCTCGGCCTTTGCCGTCCCCGGCGACCTCACGAACGCCTCAGACCGTAAGCGGCTCGTCGACGAGACCGTGGCTCAATATGAAAGCCTCGATATCCTTGTCAACGCGGCCGGCATCATCGCTTTTGGAACCATCGAGGACACTTCTCTTGAAGTCTGGCAGAAGATGTTCGACATCAACGTCGTGTCGGTCTTCCATCTCATGCAGCTCGCTCTCCCGCACATCATCCCGCGGAAAGGCAATATCGTGAACGTGTCGAGTGTGAACGGGATACGATCCTTCCCGGGGGTGCTCGCATATAACTCGAGCAAGTCGGCGCTCGACCAGCTCACGCGCTGCTCGGCGCTCGAGCTCGCGCCTGCGGGGGTCCGCGTGAACAACGTCAATCCTGGCGTCGTCGTCACCGAGCTCCACCGCCAGGCAGGCCTCGACGACGAGAAGTACGCGGCGTTTCTGGAGAGAAGCAAGACGACCCATCCGATCGGGCGCGTCGGGAAAGTCGAAGACCTCGCTGCGCTTATCACGTTTCTCGCTTCGGACGAAGCGACGTGGATCACTGGTGACACCGTCAACATCGACGGCGGGCGCCACCTGACTTGCGCGCGCTAACTGAGCGCTTCGTCGAGACTCGCAACCGCATCGTCACGTCTGCGGGTGAAGCGGATAACTCCCTCGACGATCAACCAGATCGCCAGCAACAACACGATGCTGCCCACGGCCAAGAGCAAGTAGCTGCCTTGGTTGAAGAAGCTCCGGACGTTGATGATCATCGCAGCGAGGGTCGTCACAAGCATGAAGACCATCGGGATGGCGGTATAGAGATAGTTTTTCTTCCGGAAGTAGAGGTAGAGCGTCACGGTCAAAAGCGTCAGCCCGGCCATGACTTGGTTGGTTGTTCCGAAGACCGCCCACAGCACGACGCCGGCGGGCCGGCCATCGACCCTTAGAAGCGCGAAGAAACCAATGGCCGCGACCGACAACGTCGTCGCGACATAGCGGTTTGCGAGCACGGGCATCTTCACCGTCTCGGCGACCTCTTCGATGTTGTAGCGCAGAAGCCGCGTGGCCGAATCGAGCGTCGTGAGCGCGAAGGAGACGGCCACGAGTGCTATGAACGCCTTGCCTAAGGCGGGATCGATTCCCAGGCTCGCGAGAAACGTCGCGGAGCCTGAGACGAAGGCGTCCAAGTTCGAAGCGAGACCATCCGCCGATTCCCAATTCGAGTAGTGTGCGCGCCACGCTGTCGGGCTCGCGAAACCAGCGGTGCAGGCAAGAACGGCCGCAAGACCCAGAACACTCTCGCAAACCATGCCTCCATAACCGATGAAGACGGCGTCCTCCTCCTTGTCCAGCTGCTTCGCCGTCGTTCCCGAGGAGACGAGCGCGTGGAACCCCGAAACGGCGCCACAGGCGATCACGATGAACACGAAAGGATAGAGGGGCGGCGCACCCGGCGGGCTTGGGTCGAAGGCGGGAGCCACGAAGCTCGGACGCAGAATGGCAAAGCCGAGAAAGATCGCGATGAGCCCCAGATAAAGAAGCAGCGAGTTCAAGAAGTCTCGCGGCTGAAGCAAGAGCCACACGGGCAGCACCGAGGCGGCAAAGGCGTAAGCGAGCAGAATGTAGCTCCACGAGGACACGCTCAAGTCCGGCGTTGGGAGAACACGGCCCATATAGACGGCGATTAACGTGAGCACGAAGCCGACGAGCGTCAAGCGTCCGAGCGGCACGCCCTTCTTGTAGAAGAGCACCCCCATCGCCACGGCCAGCACCATCAAGGAGAAGCTCGGGAACACCGCCTCGGGATAGAAATCCGCGGAAAAGAGCTGAGAGACAACTTGGACGAAGACACCCATCGCGAGTGCTATGAGAAAAATAATAATAACGTGAAAGAGGCTCTTCGCCCGGTGCCCGATGATGTTCTCGGCCACCTTGCCGACCGATTTGCCCTTCGCGCGCAAGCTCACCGCCAAGGCGCTAAAATCGTGCACGGCGCCAATGAAGATCGTTCCCAAAACGACCCAAATCATCGCGGGAACCCAGCCCCACATCACCGCGATGGCGGGGCCGAGCATCGGCGCGAGCCCGGCGATAGATGCATAGTGATGCCCGAAAAGAACGTAGCGCTTGGAAGGAACGTAGTCGTGACCGTCATTTAGAATATGCGCGGGTGTCTCGGTAGCGCCCGTAAGCTCGAAGAGATGGCGCGCGATCCGTTTCGCGTAGAAGTGATAGCCAAGAAGATAGACGACGAAGCAACTAATCGCTGCTACGATAGGGCTCATTCGACCCTCCCTTTCGGAATCGAGGATTATAGGTTCTAGGCACGAGCCTAAACAAACGCTCGATTAGAATCGGGTCAAAGGATTCGCAGATTTGCAGAATTTGAAAGGTTTTCGAGATTTCTTCCCCGAGGAGATGGCGGAGCGGACACACGTGTTCGACGCGATGCGCCGGGTCGCGACACGCTACGGTTTCGTGGAATATGACGGCCCGCCGCTAGAGAGCCTCGAGCTATATAGGAAGAAATCCGGCGACGAGATCGTGGCCCAGCTTTACCACTTCGAGGACAAAGGCGGCCGCGAGGTTGCGCTCCGGCCGGAGATGACGCCCACTTTGGCGCGCATGGTGGCCGCGCGCGCGAACTCCCTTCAAAAGCCCATCAAGTGGTTCTCGATCCCGCAGTTGTTCCGCTACGAAAGAAACCAAAGAGGCCGCCTCCGCGAGCACTTCCAGCTCAACGTCGATATCATCGGCGCCCGCGAGGTCGAAGCCGATGCTGAGCTTCTCGCCGTAGGACTCGACGTCCAACGCGAGCTCGGGCTCACCAAGGAAGATGTCGTCGCCCGCGTCAACGATCGCCGCATCGTCTCGGGGGCGCTCGGCCTTCTCGGGGTCTCCGAGGACAGCATCGCGGCAACCCATACCGCTATCGATAAATTCCGAAAAGTGCCCGACGAAACTTTTACGGAGCTTCTCTCGGATGCCGGACTTTCCGACAACGCTATCGAGGAAATTCGAAAACTATGCTCCGGCAGCGTGAGTGTTTTCGAGTGGTTCGCGCCTCAGCTCGACGACGCCGACGAGCCGACACGAGAGGCCGTCTTGGCTCTCGAGACCTATCTCGCGCGGATGGCCGAAGTGGGCTTCGAAGACTTTGTCGAAGTCGATTTTTCAATCGTGCGCGGGCTCGCTTATTACACCGGGATCGTTTTCGAACTCTACGACCGGAAAGGCAAGGAGCGCGCTATCTGCGGCGGCGGCCGCTACGATGACCTCGTCCAATCGCTCGGCGGACCTGATTTGCCGGCCCTCGGCTTCGGGATGGGCGACGTCGTGCTGAGCCTCATGTTGCGCGATCGTGGCCTGATGCCGAAGGCGCCGCCACGCTCGGACGTTGTCGTCATCCCCGTAGGCGCCGAGCTCGCCGTTATCGCGCGCCTGATCACGACCGAGCTTCGCCGCGCGGGAAAGCGCGCCGAAACGCCGTACTCCTCCGCGGGCGTCAGCAAGGACCTGAAAGCCACGGGCCAACGCGGCATCCCCTACGCCGTCATCGTGGGCCCGGAGGAGTGGGCCGCCCACGAAGTCAACTTAAAGGACTTACGCACCGGCAAACAAACCCGCGTCCCCGTCGACGCCCTCGCCGCCAAAATCAAAACCTAGCTCTCGCCAGGTAACCTGAAAGCGTTCTAAATCTAAACCACAGAGCGAATTCTCATCCCCGCATCCCCTCCTATCCCCACATCCCCCTTGCCTTTAAAAACGCCGCTAAAAGCAAGGAGAGGTGGGGATAGGAGGGGATGGGGGGATAAGAAAGAATTTGCTTCAGAACATGAAACCAAACCTTCGGTTCTGACGGGTCAGAGCGTAGAGATTAGTCCACCGGCTCGATCCGTACTTGCTCGTCGTCTTCGAGGTGCACGCGGAAGCGGACGCCTTCGGGAAAGAGATCGGGGTCGCGAAAGACCGGCATGGGCCGCGCGGGCTCGCGCACAAAGAAATCTCCATCGGGAACGAGAGCGCCGATGAAAACGAGCTCACGCCATTTGCGCCGCGGAAGCCAAAAAGCGCCCACTCCACGCTTCACGTTCTCGAACGGTCGCTCATCCACCATAATAGACCCTTCAATTATGCCAAAAGTCCGCGTCGTTCTAGTTCGCCCCGAGAACGCCGCCAATGTCGGCGCGGTCGCGCGCGTTGTCGCGAATACCGGCCTCGAAGGCGTCGACGTCGTCGCCCCCTGCGATTGGCGCACCCTCGAAGCCTGGCGCATGGCGTGGCGCTCCGAAGATATCTTGGAGGCGACGCGCGAGTTCACGAGCCTCGACGAAGCGCTCGAGGGCGCGGTCTATGTCGCGGGCTTGTCCGGACGTTCCGGGATGCGCATCAAGCCGATAACGCCTCGGGCGATGGCGGCCGAGATCGCCGCGCTCGATGCTAGCGCGCAGGTCGCGCTCGTCTTCGGATGCGAGTCCCAGGGTCTCACGGAGAACGATCTGAGGCATTGTCAGCGCCGAGTTGGAATCCCGGCTGATCCACGGCAGCCTTCGCTCAACCTGGCCCAGTCCGTGATGGTCACGTGCTACGAGGTCTATCAGGTGCAAGCACCCAAACAAGCACCGCTTCCGCGAGCGCCTTTCGAAGACGTCGAGCCGGCACTCGCGAAGCTCGAAGAAGCGCTCCTCGACGTCAACTTCTTTACGGCGGACAACGTGGGACCGCGTTTCGCGGAATGGCGGGAGCTCTTCGGACGCGCCGGGCTGACGCCTCGTGAGGTAAAGCTCGTTCTCGCACTCGCGCGCAAAGTGCGAAACCTCGGTCGGATGGCGCAGCAATCTACGTTTAAGAAGCCTTGAGGTGCTTGCCGAAGAAGTCCTGGACGCGGTTCCACGCATCCGTCGCCGCGGGAAGGTTGTAGACCTCGCGCTCGTCATTGTAGAACGCGTGGTCGACACCCGGATAGATGTGAAAATCGGTGGACACATCAGCTGCCTTCAGCTTCCCTTCGAGCTCTTTCACGACATCCGGGTTGACGAAGCCGTCATTCTCCGCAAATAGACCCAGCACCGGCGCTTTGATCTGTGTGTAATCGGGCTGCACGTTCGGATGGATGCCGTAGAAGTCGACGCAGGCGCCGACGCGGTCGTTCTTGCTGGCCGCAAAGAGCGCGAGCTGGCCGCCCATGCAAAAACCTATGACGCCGATCTTCTCGCCGGTGGATGCGCTCGCGACGTAATCCACCGCGCCGCGTAAATCCTTCTCCGCGGAGTCGATGTTCAAAGCCATCATGAGCTTTCCGGCATCGTTCGGGGATTTCGTCGCTTCACCGTGATACATGTCCGGCGCGAGCGCGACATAGCCCACCGACGCGAACCGATCCACCACCGTCTTGATGTGGCCGACGAGACCCCACCACTCCTGTATCACAACGACGCCGCGGCCCTCGCCGCGCTCGGGTTTTGTCAAATAGCCGCTTGCCGTGCCGCCATTGGCGGCAAACTCCACCATCGTTCCGTTGAGGCCGGACATTATCCGCGTATCCTACAGCATTCGGCATACAGCTTCAGCATTCAGGGCTCGGGCTTGACCGGGTTCTCTCACTTCGGGACAATCTCCTCGTGATAGCGACTCCGCCTATGGTGCTTACGCGGGAAGAGATGTCTTTTGATTTTGGCGTGGCGCGGTTTGATGTGGAGCGGGATCGGAAGTTGCTCGTTTGGATCTTCGATCAGTTTCTTTACGGTGAAGTGACGGGGATCCAAGTTGGGCATTGGCTTTATCGGGCGCCGACTCTCGATGCTGCGAATTTTCTTGCGCGCCAAGCGGTGGAAGAGCTGCAGCACGTAGATCGTTTTCTCGAGATCTTCGGGATTCTCGCCGCCACTCCCGGGCCCGCTCATCCCGCGGTGCGTTTTCTTTCGACGGGCATGATGTCTGATGACTGGAACGAGCACGTGTGTCTCGAGATGGCGCTCGGCGAAGGTTACGTGCTCACGGTGCTCTACGGGCTCATCGATACGCTCGAGCAAGGGGAGATCCGCTCGATTCTGCAGCGGGCCACGCGGCAGGAAGAACGCCACGTTGCCTTCGGAGAATCGGAGACGATCAAGGCGCTTCAGGAGAAACCGCGCGAGCGACGCCGTCTTCTCGGACTGTCGCTTTGGTCACTCGTCGCCATAGGTCTTCTGGCGCGGGCGGTCGAACGGCGCGCGAGCGACGAGCATCCGGTGCTCCGACAGTTTCCGGGTTTTCTGCGCCACGTGCACCGAACAACAGAGCTTCGGCTCGAACGGCTGGGAATCTTGAATTCACCATTTTCCGAGATCGGTTTGCTCTCGAGATCGGGTATGATGAGCCTGTCAGCCGTGCGCCACTTGGCTAACCGCCTCTGGCCCAGGCGTCGGCCACGCTTGACGACAACGTATCTCGAAGATGCGCGGGTGCGCTCAGGTGCAAATCAGCGTGGTCGTGCAGGTCACGCCCCGCATGCCGCCGATGGTACCGGTGACGAGGTGAGAGATCTGACGGATGTCGTCGACCTCGAGTAGCGCAACGATGTCATAAGGACCTGTGACCGGGTCGACCGTTCCGGCGGTGGGCATTCGCTCGAGTGAGCGGATGATCGCCTCGACGCGTCTTGGTACGGTCTGAATGAGAATGTAGGCGCGGAGTTTTCGCGGCTTAGTGGATGATGAATATTTTTGAACTTGGTTACTCGGGCTCGTGTCATGTGTGCCACCCGCTACCCCGTGCGGACCAGTTGAGAAGGTTCGGACTTCGGACTTTCACTTGCGCTCGGAATCTGCTAACATAGTTGGCGAGGGTTCCATTTGGAACTTTAGGTCCCGGCTGTTCTGGCGGGACGATAGTTGCGACGCAATAGCTCCCTTATGATAGACGCTGTTGGTCCCAACGAGCCAAAAGTAAAAAGAAAAGGGTCTATGACTCGTCAAAGTGCGCCTCCCATTGCAGCTGAAGGTGTGCTGGAGCTGGAACAGCAAGGTAACGGCCATCTCCGGCAAATCGAAAAGAATTTCCTCCCCAGCCCCGAGGACGTTCGCGTCCCTAACCGCCTGGTCAATAAGTACTTCCTGAAAGAGGGCCAGTTCATCGAGGGCCCATCGGGAATGGCCCGCCGGCGGAACAACCGCCGCGGCGGTCCACCGCATCGCGAGCTCACGGCCGTCGACACGGTCAACGGCTTCAAGCTGCGGGAGCTCCCCGAAGTACGCCCCTATTCAGAGCTCGTGAGCGAGCATCCGGACGACCGGCTGCGGCTATCCCAGAAGCCAGAAGACCCGCTCTCGATGCGGGTGGTGGATCTGATCACGCCCATCGGCCGCGGTCAGCGCGGGCTCATCGTGGCGTCCCCCAAGACCGGCAAGACGATCCTTCTCGAACAGATCGGCTGCGCCATCGCCGAGTATTACCCCGAGAGCCATCTCTACATACTCCTGATCGACGAACGCCCCGAAGAAGTCACGCACATGCGCCGCACGGTCAACGCGCAAGTCATCGCCTCGACCTCGGACGGAACGAGCGCGAACCATATACGCATCGCGCGCCTCGTGCTCGAGCGCGCGCGGCGGCAAGTCGAGATGGGCGACGACGTCGTGATCCTGCTCGACTCGATCACCCGACTCGGACGCGCTAGCAACCGCGAGCAAAAAGGCCGTGGCAAAACGATGAGCGGCGGCATCGACTCCCGAGCGCTCGAGTTCCCCCGCCAATTCTTCGGCGCGGCGCGCAACGTCGAAGATGGCGGAAGCCTAACCATTCTCGGCACCGCTCTCGTCGATACTGGAAGCCAAATGGACGAAGTGATTTTTCAGGAGTTCAAGGGCACCGGCAACATGGAGCTCGTGCTCGACCGCAAGCTCGCCGAGTCGCGCATCTTCCCCGCCATCGACATCGCAGGCTCCGGCACCCGTCGCGAAGAACTTCTTCTCGACGCAGAAGAGCTCCCGAAGGTGCACCTGTTACGCCGCGCTCTAGCCGGCCTCAAACCAACCGAATCCATGTCGCTGCTCCTCGACAAGATGAAAAAAACCAAGAGCAACAAGGATCTCCTCGATCAAATCAAAATCAGACCGTAGAAAAGTCCGCGACCAAAACCCATTCCCCATTCCATCCCCACCTCCCCGTTCTTATCCCCATATCCCCTTGCTTTTAAAAACGCCGCTGAAAAGCAAGGAGAGGTGGGGATAAAAACGGGGAGGTGGGGATAAGAAAAGACGCAGCGCTTTTCTTGGTATTGCTCCCAAAAACAGTCTGGAGGGCAGCGACTAGTCGCGGCTCCCGATAAAAATCCTCAACACATACCAGAACATCAGCGCGACGGAAGCGAATAGCTGCATCGCGGCGCCCACGTAGCGGTCCTCAGGGAAGTGATGCAGCACGTTGGACGTGTCGTATAGGACGGCCACACCGGCAAAGGTTACCATCCCGATCGAAAACCACGTTCCGAGCTCGAAGCCGAAGATCACGGAGGCGACGATGAGCACGAGCGCCATGACGCCGATCCAACGCAGCGTGCTGCCGAGGAAGCTGAAATCTTTCCGTGTCGAGAACGCGACGGCCGTCAAGCCGACGAAGCCCATCATCGTTACGAGGGCGGCGCTCTGGATGGTGCCAGGAGCCTTGGTGTTCGCGATATAGAGAAGCGGCACAAAGATGATGGCCTCGGCGACCACGAAACCAGTGAGGGCGGCGTATTGCGTCGCCAACGAGGTGGCATTCATCGCGGCGCGGCTCGCGAGCCAGCTCACGAGCATGAAGGCCCCTAGAACGACGAGCCAACTCCCGCCGAGCATGGTACGGGCAATGGGCTCGGCCAAGCCGTTCGTGAACAGCATGACTTCGAGCACGGTGAACCCGAGAATCGCGCCGAGCAAATTCGAATAAGTGCGGGTCAGAAACGTCGCCCGGCGGTCGGTGTCAAGCGCGGCGACCGGCATGGTCATGGATTGTTCAGAATACATGGACCCTCCTTCGGCTGGACCTTCTTAGAAAGCAGCTCTCGGCGGAAGTCTAACTCACAACCCGCCTTCAGGTTACAACGATGCGCTCCACCTGTTCCGGAGCGACACCCACATCGTCGTGTTTCGCATAAAAGTATATGTCTTCCGCACCGCCGACCGATTCCCGCACGAGCGAGCGCAAGGTCTCGATCTCCGCATCCGTATATGGAGGCGGTTTTCTCAGACGCAGATAGATAAATGGCGCGGTCTGCACGATCTCGGCAGCGTCGATCTCGAGCTCGGAGGCGCAGTGCGCGACCCCCGAGGTTTTCAATTTTTCGACGACCGCGGGCTCGTTCCAGGACGCATGTCGAAATTCCATCACGTAGCAAAAACCCGGCGGGAGCTCGCCGAGAAAGCTGTCGAGTCGGTCGTGGTTGAGCTTGAAAAAAGGCGCGCCCTATGCGTCAAGCTCTGATGCATCTTGAACGAAAAACGAAAATGCTCCGGCGTTTTCTCCGCCCACTCTTCGATGACCTCGATTCTCGGAAAGCGGCGAAACGTGTGGTTGATCTCGACGCTGTTGAGCTTCGTCGCATAGTGCTCGAGATAGTCTTTCGACTTTGTCTTCGGAGGATAGAAGTGGCCGACCCATTCCTTGAAGCTGTAGCCGGAGCAGCCCGCGTAGATCACGTCAGGTCAGACACCCAGCGAAAGCCGAAATCCGCATAGTGGAAATCCGGCGGCAGGCTGCTGCGCGCCGCGCAAGCGGTAACGACGATTTGATGCCGCCAGGAGCCACCGCGGGCGGCGCGCCGCGCACCGCCAAAGGCGCACGGGTTCGCGGACGGCGAGACCTGGTAGAAGTCGGCATGATAGGCGTCGAGACACCACTCGTGAACGGTGTCAGCGACGTTGTACAAGCCATATCCGTTGGGCGGGGTCGTGGCAACGCGCTCTGGAGCTTCGAGTGGTCCCTCGAGACAGGTGTGACCGCCACCTTCGATCGCGTCGCCCCACGGGAATAGCTGGTCCTCGACTCCGCCTCGCGAAGCTTTCTCACGTTCGGCTTCGGTGGGGAGACGAATCGCGAGGCCGCTCTTCGCGGCAAGCCAGTCGCAATAAGCGCGCGCCTCGTGCCAGTTGATGCCGACGACGGGTTGGTTCGGGTGATCGAAACCCGAGGTGTCGAGCCACGCCGGTGCGTCCGCGTCCGTTTCCTTCAGGTAGGCGCGATAGTCCGCGTTGGTGACGGGTGTCGTTGCTATCTCCACGGCAGCGACAAAGACAAGATGCTGCGGCTCCTCGTTCTCGAATCGTCCCGACGAGCCCATGAGAAAGGTCCCCCCGGGGACGAGCACCCGGTCGAGCACCCGCGAAGCTCCGCTCAGGATTTAAACAAATCGTGAAAGGCGCTGCGAGCGTCTGTGGCTGTATTCGCCCGTCGCCCGGTAGCGTCTAGCGACTGCACAGGCTTGAAAAGCTCGCATCGGTTCGCCGCGCCTTTGTCGGCGACCCGAACTTCGATCTTCTCCCGACACTGAAACCTCGCGTCGGGATCGAAACGCTTGCAATGCCGGCACGAGTGGAGGGGCGTGCCGCATTTCGCGCAAGTGGAGTGGTAGTCCACTTCGAGCTGGCTCGTGGGGACCTGATGCCCGCATTTAGCACATCGGGTCACGATGATCGTTTCCCGGTCGATGGCATGTCTCAGTGACCGGGTTTGCTCCCGGTTGCCAAGGTCAGGAGGACGTTCGGGCCGTTCGGACCGGTAACGGTCCTCGCGGTCGCGACGATGTTCGTCGTCCCGGTAGCCTCTTTGACGGTACTTCATTAACGTTTCCTCCTCGAACAGCATGAGCTTAGAGCCCGAGCGGTCGTGGAACGTAGAGAGATGACTTCCTTCAGGGGGGAAAGCCTGGCACGCGACCCCAAGGCCTTCACTAGAGAACTGAAGTCGACCTTAAGATAGCAGTTCTGTCAAGTAAATTCCAACATCTAGACGGCGGAGAGGGCCTCCTTGAGGTCTGCCCGCAAATCAGAAACCTCTTCCGTCCCGACGGCCAACCGCACGAGACCGTCCGCGATGCCGACTTTCTCTCGCTCCTCGGATCTCAGCATCGCATGCGATGTCAAACAGGGGATGGAGAGCAGCGACTCCACGCCACCGAGGCTAGGCGCCACCCGGACGAGCGAAACCGCGTTCGAAAAGCGTTTGGCTCCCTCGAGCCCGCCTTGAACTTCGAAGCTCAAAACACCCCCGCCCCCGCGCATCTGACGCTTGGCCAGCTCGTATTGCGGGTGCGTTGGAAGAAGCGGATAGTGCACAGCCTCCACTTTGTCGTGCTCCTTCAGAAAGTGGGCGATCGTGAGGGCGGTTTCATTGTGCTGGCGCACGCGAAGGCCAAGGGTCTTCATTCCCCGGATTAGGAGGTACGCAGCATGAGGATCCAGGTTGCCTCCGAGCACGCGCTGAAAAGACTTCACCCGATCGACAAGCTCTCGCGAGCCGGCAACGACACCCGCTAGTAAATCGGAGTGCCCACCGAGATATTTCGTCGCCGAGTGCAAGACCCCATCGACGCCCAGCTCGTACGGGCGCGTATTGAGCGGGGTTGCGAAGGTCGAGTCGATGAACGATACGATGCCGCGCTCCCGAGAGACACTCACGATCCGCTCGATGTCGACGAGCTTCAGCGTCGGGTTCGTCGGCGATTCCAGGTACACGACCCGAGTATTGTCCCGAATGGCCTTTTCAAAACCGTCGGGCTCCGTCGCGCCGAACCAGCTCACGTCGATGCCATATCGGGGCAGAAGCTCGAGGGTAAATCGATGCGCGCCGCCATAGACTTCGCGCTGCACGACCGCGTGGTCGCCCTGCTTCAGGTGGGCGAGCAGCGACGTCGTAATGGCGGCCATTCCCGAGCCGAAGACGGCGGCGGCCTCCGCGGATTCGAGCTCCGCCACGACGCGCTCCGCGAGCGAAAGCGTCGGGTTCCCGTATCGGGTGTAGAACGTGTCCGCTTTCGCTTCTTCGAGCGCGACCTGCTCGTCGATGTCTTTGGACTCGAAGGTCGCGGAGAGATAGATTGGCGGCGCCACGGGCTGGTTCCTTCGCGGTCCTTCTTCGTTGGTGTGAATGGCCCGGGTCGACGGGCTGAGATTTTCGCGTTTCATGTCATTTCCTCTTCGGGCTGGACTGACAGGACGGGCAATAGTAAGTCGAACGTCCGCCCTGGACGAGCTTTGCGATGCGTGTCTTGCAGCGTGAGCATGGTTTCCCAGAACGGCCATACACTACGAAAAGGTTCTCGCCGCCGGCCTGAAGATAGGTAAGCGTCTCGGACCGGGAGCGTTCGATCTCACTTCTTAGCGAGCCTCGGATGGAGCGTGTGAGACGTCCGACTTCGCCCCGCGTGAGCGTATTCGCAGGTTGCTCCGGATGAATGCGTGCGCGAAAGAGCACTTCCGCGGCCTGGATGTTGCCGATACCGGCGATGCGCTTCTGATCCATCAAGAGTAATTTGATGGGACGGGCCGATTTTTCCGTGAGCTCTTGCAGACAATTTGCGGTGAACTCCCGGCTCAAAGGCTCGACGCCGAGCGCGTCGAGGCGCTTTTGCTCTTTTTCGTTGACGAGACGGAACTCGCCGAGGCGGCGCGCATCCAGGAACGCGAGCCGCTCTCCGCGGGAGAGCTCGAGGACGACGCGCGTAAATTTGGGGAGGGGGGCGTTTCGGGCAACGCGCTCGAAGGTGCCCGTCATCCCGAGGTGAACGAGGAGCTCGGGTCGGCGAGCTCCGAGGTCGAACAGCAGAAATTTGCCTCGTCGCGAGATCTTCTGGATCGTCGCTCCAGCGAGCGCGGCCTCGACCTTGCGGCGTGGCTGAGAGCCGCGGAGGAGCGCATCACCAACGCTTGCACCAAGGATTCGGCGGCCGACGATCCAGCGCTCCAGGTTTTCGCGCCAGATTTCTACTTCGGGAAGTTCGGGCATGATCGGGATTCAGCATTCAGGATGCTCTAGACGTATCTTATTTGGTTTAGTTGACGCTTTAGTTTTTTCCAACATTCGAGCATTTGGGTGTACGTGTAGTGGGCGTTTCGGCCACTTGGGTTTGGTAGCACGAACAGGGCGGTTTTTCCTATTGTTTCGGGGCGGTGGCCGCACTCCAACTTTTCGGGCTTGGGCTTGATGGAGATTTCGGGCCATAGCTCTCTTAGGACCGTGATGCCTACGCAGGCGGCGATTTTTGGGCGGTAACGTTCTATTCTTGTTCGGAGGGTACGGCGGCCCGCTTGGTAGTCTTCGGGGCCTAGATCTGAGCTCGAGCTCGAGGGTCGGACGACGATATTCGTGAGACCGATCCCGTACCCTAGAAGGTCGCCATCTTCTCTATAATGGAGCTTCCTTGGCGTCAGGCCGGAGTCTTTGAGCAGGTCCCAGAACTTGTTGCCTGGGCCGGCGAAGTGGTGGCCTTTTTCGGCGGAGCGAAGCCCCGGGTTGATGCCAACGAGGATGACGTCGAGCCCAGAGGCTAAATAATCGGGAAGCACGGCGCAGAATAGCGCAGCGGGTCACCCGATTGCGACGGTGTTTTTATCTGTGTCACGAATAGCGTTGGAGGAAGCGCATTGAAAAGCGCCATCCTTGCGATCGTTTTTGGACTCGCCGGCGCCACGAATGCGCGGACGGCCGACCGGCCCCAACGAAATTATTTCGTCTATGTCTGTGCCGAGTCGGACGACACCGTTCACAAATTGCGCTACGGTCCCAGCGGCTTCGCGGAGGTCAAGTCGATCTCGGTCGGGGCCTTTCCTGCTGAGACCGAGGGACCCCACGGCATTAACATTTCGCCCAACGGGCGGTACTGGTTCTTGTCCATCGCGCACGGCATGCCGTTTGGCTCCATCCATAAATTCGACACGGCTAACGACGAGTGGCTCGGTGACGTCACGGTGGGCTTGTTTCCCGCAACGTTGTCCATCTCGCCCTCGACGGGCCTTCTCTTCGCGGTCAACTTCGATCTGCACGGCGATATGAAGCCGAGCAGCATCTCGGTCGTCGAGACGAGCACGATGACCGAAGTCGAGCGCATCGACGTCGGCATCATGCCTCATGGCTCGCGGATGAACGCGAAAGGCACCCTCCTCTACTCGGTGAACATGATGAGCGACAGCCTCATCGAGCTCGACACGTTCAAGTTCGAAGTGTCGCGGACGTTGTCGCTCTTCGATTCAGCGACAGATGAGGACCTGCTCGGGCGGATTTCGATGAAGGTGAAGCCGACCTGGGCAACGGCCCCGACGCCCGAAAACCGCATCTACGTCGCGGGCAACGGCGACAACGTGATTTACGAAATCGATCTCGAGGCGTGGAAAATCGCGCGTAAGCTCGATGCCGGCAACGGCATGGGCCCGTACAACCTCGAGGTGACTTCCGATGGTAAGTTATTGATTGCCACTTACAAGTCGGGCGCCTATGTTGCGATCTGGGACCTCACTTTGGGCGAGGAGCTCGCCCGCATCAAGACGACACGCCGCATCCCGCACGGCGTCGCCGTTTCGGACGACGACAAATATGCTTTCGTGACGCTCGAAGGTGTGGGCGGTGAGCCGGGTACCGTGGAGGTCTACGACCTTGCATCAAAGGAACGCGTCGCTGTCGCCGATGTCGGCAAACAGGCGGGCGGGATTATCTTTTGGAAGGGAGCACAATGAAACAGACCGCGGTCGTACTCATATTGTTATTCGTCTCCGTCGCCGCATGGGCGCAAGAAGAGCCCGCTGAGCCTACTCCGAGGCTGACACTCGAGGTCGAGCCGAGCGAGCTAAACCTGAAGGTCGGCGAGAAAGCCACGCTCGTGGCCACGGTGCTCGACGAAGACGGCAATATTGTCGAGCGCGCCGTCGTTTTCTTTTCGCGACGCCGGCGTTCCGTAAGCATCAATCCCGCCGGGAACGTCGAGGCTTACCGGCCCGGCGAGCATGTGCTCATCGCGATGCTCCCAAAGGATCCCGAGGATCTCCATCGGCGCGCCGACGCACTGCTGACGGTCGAGATTCCCGTCACCATCCCCAACCCACCCGCGGCCTCCGTCGATTTCGTCGCGCTTCCATCGGCTTTTTATGCCGGAACCGTGGCACCTATCGAGACCCGAGTGACCGACACGGCGGGTGCCAATCGCCCCGACGTCGAAGTAAGGCTCGAGACCAGCGACGAGAGCATTGCGAGCCTCGATGAGCTTGGCTCGCTCTCCTTCAAGAAAGCGGGCATGGTGCGGATCACGGCGCACGCGGAATCCGTGAGCGGCCACATCGACATCGACGTCGCGGCGGACCCGGTCACCTCGTTCGAGCTGATCGCGAGCGGCGACGACGTTCGCACGGGTGACGTCGTCTTCTTCGAAGCGAAAGCTCTCGATGTAAACGGCAAAGCCGTTCCGGATTATCCTGTTCAGTTCGCGACCTATGCGCGGCCTGAAGCCGGCATCATCGCGGCCGGCGCCACGGCCCAGATCGACGAGGACGGTGCTTTCGTCGCCGAGCGTCCCGGACTTCACACGATCATCGCTGTAGCGGGCAACCACGTCGCTCGCAAGACCATCAAGGCGCGCATGCGAAACGTGCGCAAGGAGGTCGAAGTGCTGGGCCAGGGGCCAGTGCGCGATCGCCACACCTCGGACCTATGGGTCTGGGAGGCGCCGGACGGGCGCGACTACGCCATCACCGGCACCTGGGGCGCCGACGGCCACGCCTATTTCTGGGACGTCACCGAGCCCAACTCTATTCAGCTCGTGGACACTGTACGCGTGGACGCGCGAACGGTCAACGACGTCAAGATCACCGAAGACGGCGCGACCGCCATCATCAGCCGCGAGGGTGCGTCCAATCGTAAGAACGGTCTCGTTATCCTCAACGTCAGCAACCCAACCGACGGCGTGCGCGTCATCGCGCGCTACGACGACCAGTTGAACGGCGGCGTACACAATATCTTCATCCATGAAGGGCACGTTTACGCGCTCTCGAACGGACGTCGCTACGACATCATCAGCATCGAGGATCCGACGAATCCTTACCGGGTGGGACGTTTCGAGCTCGACACGTCGGGACACGGGGTCCATGACGTTTGGGTCGTCGATGGTATTGCCTATTCGTCCAACTGGTACGACGGCGTCGTGGCTGTGGACGTCGGCGGCGGTGGCCAGGGAGGCGCACCCAACAATCCCGTGAAGCTCGGAAGCTACGCCTATCCGAGCGGCTGGAATCATGCGGCCTTTCCCTACAAGAGCCAGTCGACGGGCAAGTTCTACGCCTTTGCCGGCGACGAAGCTTTTCCCTACCCAAAGGACGATCGTCCAGGGGCGCCCCCGCAACGGGCCGCGGGATGGATTCATGTGATCGAATGGGACGAATGGAACGAGCCCAAGGAAGTCGCCCGCTACCAAGTCCCCGAAGCAGGCTCACATAATCTCTGGGTCGAGGACGACGTGCTCTATATCGGCTACTACGGAGGCGGCCTCCGTGTCGTCGACATTTCGGGCGAGCTTCGCGGCGACCTCTATCGGCAAGGACGGGAAATCGCGTTCTGGCATCCCTACGACCCCAAGAGCGTCACACCTAACGCACCGAACGTCTGGGGCGTGCAGCCTTACAAGGGCAACATTTTTCTCGCCGACTTCACCTCGGGCCTTTGGGCGGTCAAACTGGTCGAGCCGAAGAAGCGATTCATGGGGGAGCCCACGAATTAGCCGGACTCCATAAGAGCCGCGGGACGCTCGAAAAAGAAGCACGGCAAGCGGTAGAATTGTGCCTTCACGATTCCGCCAAAATCTGATGATAGCGCATTCGATACGTCGCAGACTCTTTGCATGGGCCATGCCCGGCCTAATGGTCGTGACCGGGTGCGCCGTCATGGTCGTAGCGTTGGCGAGCAGCGCGATCTCCCGTCATGCCGATGCGCAGTGGACGGGCCAAGTCCAGCGTGCGCAGGAGCGTCTCGATGAACGGCGTACGATGCTCAGCGTTTGGCTCGTCAACTGGGCCCTATGGGACGAGCTCGTGGATTACGTCGAGCATCCCGACCTCGGTTGGGCACAGGGCAACCTCGATGGGCTCGTAAAAAACACTGTGTTCGATGTCCTCGTGGTCGTCGACACAAACGGTTATGTCGTGTACTCGGACTCGCCGACCGTCGCTTTCGAGCCCGGCAAGAACGTTCGGGATTTGGCGCCCGTGAGAATGGGTTTCGAGCGTCCCGGCACGGACGTGCTCTGGCGCATCGGCGGAAACGCCCTCTGGCTTAGGGCAGGCACCATCGAGAGTAAGGGAGGTTTCGAACCGACCGGCCACGGCGCGGTGATCCTTGGATGGCAGATCACGGATGCCTTCCTGAAGGACGTGTCGGCCGCGGTCGGGGGCAAGGTCGAGCTCGTTTTCGAGGAGACGGATCCGGCGGCCGAGCCGCAGCCGCAAACACGCACCGCCACCATCGCGCGCCTCACGAACTTCGAGGGAGACCAGATCGCAAGTTTTTGACTGACCCAAGACAGCGATATCAGTGATACTTCGAACCGCGCTTTCCTGGCGCTCTCCATCTTTTTCTTGCTCGCGATAGCGGTAGGGCTGATTCTCATCGGTGTCGCCGCCGATCGCGCAGTCGTTCGGCCGCTCGTACAGTTGCGTCAAGCGGTCGTTGATCTGCGTGAGAGAGGCGAGCTCACGAGCTCACGACCTCACTGCCGCTCGAGCGTCGAGACGAGCTCGGCGAGCTCGCGGTCGAGGTGGCTTCCTTTGCGGCGGACTTGCGTGAGGCCAAAAACCGCCGACGTGAGCACCAGATCGCAAGAGAGAAGGCGTAGGTCGCGCTTCGTGAGAACGAAGAACACTTGCGACAGTCCCAGCGAATGGAGGCGTTGGGCAGCTCGCCGGCGGTATCGTCCACGACTTCAACAATCTCCTGACCACCATCCTCGGCTATTGCGAGCTCTTGTTGGCGCGGAAAGGAACAGCGCGAGCGGAACGCCAGATCGAGCAAATCGCCAAAGCTGGTCGGCGCGCCGCCTCGCTCACGCGTCAGCTCCTCGCGTTCAGCCGCAAGCAAGTGCTGCAACCGAGGGTCATCGGCCTGAACGCGATTATCACCGAAATGAGAGGCATGCTCGAACGCCTCATTTCGGAGGATGTCACGCTCGTCATCGATCTCGCCTCGGACCTGAAGCCCGTCAAGGCCGACGTGGGGCAGATCGAACAGGTCATCATGAACCTGGTCGTCAATGCGCGCGATGCGATGCCAAACGGTGCTCGGCTGAAGATCGCAACACGCAGCGTCGATGTCGACGGAGAGGACGCGTCACCGACCAGTCTGCAGACTTCGGCAGAGATCGCAGTGAGTGATACCGGCGACGGCATGGATGCCGAAACCCTGCAGAAAATCTTCGCCCCGTTCTTCACGCCGAAAGCACCGGGAGCAGGGACGGGGTTGGGCCTTTCGACGGTATACGGGATCGTGACTCAGAGCGGCGGTGAAATCGTTGCGTCGAGTCAACCGCTCGCAGGCTCGACGTTTCGCGTGCGCTTGCCGCACGTGGAAAGCACATTCACGGAGCTCCCGGAGGAGGAGGCGGCGGTTACGACGCCGATGGTCGACGGGCGAGAGACGATCTTGCTCGTGGAAGACGACGACGGGGTGCGAGAGCTAACCCGAACGATCCTGGAATCCGCGGGTTATCAGGTGCTCGAAGCGAACCGCCCGGCGACGGCGCTCGAGATCGCCGAGACGCACAGGATCGATCTTCTCGTCACAGACGTCGTTATGCCCGGCGGGAGCGGCCCCAAGCTCATGGAGCGCATGAGCCTCTTGCATCAGTCTTTGAGGGTCCTGTTCATCTCGGGCTACATCAACGATGCTTTCTCGCACGACAAGATGCCCGTAGATCGTACACGCCTGTTGGAGAAGCCATTTACTGGAACCCGCTTGTTGCAATTCGTGCGCGCCATTCTCGATGGAGCGGAACCGGACGACGTGAGCCAAAAACTCGAGACACGCACAGACGCGGCGCCTACGACACTCTAAACCGGACCGCGTGAGCTCGGGTTAGGGGATGGCGTAAGCCAGATAGGCGTCACCGGATTGGGTCCCCATCTTCCCGCCGCCGGCGGCGATGACGACGTATTGCCGGCCGCCGACGGAATAGGTGGACGGTGTAGCGTAGACTCCAGCGGGAAGATTGACTTCCCAAAGAAGCTCGCCTGTCTGTTTATCGAAAGCGCGGAAGGCTTCGTCCTTGGTGGCCGCGATGAAAACGAGCCCGTCAGCGGTCACGACAGGGCCTCCGTAGTTCTCCGTACCGGTCGCCCCGCCTAGTGGAACTTGCCAACGAATCTCACCACGCCTGAGGTCGATGGCGCTCAATGTGCCCCACGGCGGCTGTACTGCGGGATTGCCGTCTTCGTCGACGAAGCGGTGATAGCCCGAGCTTCGGAACTTCACCTGCGAGTAGCTCACCTGACCGGGAAACGGATCGTCTCGCGCGAAGAGATAGGCGACGAGGGATTCGATCTCGTAGGCTTCGAGATGAGCGAAAGCGGGCATCACGCCTCTTCCATCCTGAATAACGTCGCGCGCGTAGCTCTCGTCGTCGAGATCCTCGAGCGACGGATAGATGCCGAGCGGACCCCCTTCGCGCTCCACGCTGTGACAGTAAAGGCAGTGGGTGGCGTAGGCGAGGCGTCCCGAATGGGTTTCTCCGTCGGCCACGTCGATCATTGTAAGAACCCAGGGCATTTCGCTCGCATTGACGTAGAGCGTCTCCGTCTCGGCATCGAACGCCGCCCCGCCCCACTCCCCGCCGCCATCATAGCCGGGAAAGATCACCGTCCCTTCGCGGCTAGGCGGCGTGAACGAAACGGTCGGTCGCAATCGCTCGAAGCGCTCGCGCGCAAATTCCCGAAGGTTGTTTACCGTCAACCGCTGGCGCGCGAAGGGCGGCAGCCTCGTCGGCAGCGGTTGCGTCGGCCACACTTCCTCGCCTTCGAGGTCCGATGCTTCGACAGGCTGCTCTTCGATGGGGAAGAGAGGCTCGCCGGTCTCACGGTCGAAGACGAAGACATGACCGGATTTCGTGATTTGCGCGACAGCGTCGACACCGCCCACGCGGATCAGGTTGGGCGGTGCGGGAAGGTCGCGGTCCCAGGCGTCGTGATGGACGAATTGATAATGCCAGATCCGCTCACCAGTGCGAGCATTTAGCGCAAGGAGCGTGTTAGCAAAGAGGTTTTGGCCCAGACGGTCACCGCCGTAGAAATCGTAGGCGGCGGAGCCGGTCGGAACGTAAACGATAGCGCGCTCCGGGTCGAGGCTCAGGCCCGCCCACGAATTGGCGCCACCCGAGCGCTGCCACGCATCCTCAGGCCAAGTGTCATATCCGAGCTCTCCCGGATGGGGGATCGTGTGAAAACTCCACACGAGCTCGCCGGTCCGGACATCGAATGCTCGGATGTCGCCGGGAACAGCCGGTAAGGCTTCCGCCGCACGGTGGCCGAGAATGAGAAGGTCTTCGAAGATGATGCCGGGCGTGTTCGACGTCAGGAATAGGTCCTGCGCGTGTTCCGGGAGGCCGACATGGAGGTCGATGGAAAAAATCTCCTGACCGTCCTCCTCGAGACGGCGTAAAGCTGGTCCCCGGCGGTATAGAGGATGCGCTCGTCCCAAAGCGTCACCCCGCGGTTCACACCCGCGCCGAACAGGCCGTACTCGCCACCAAACGGGTCAAAGCGCCACCTCTCCTCGCCCGTAGCCACGTCGAGCGCGAAAAGGGCGAGACCTGGCGACGTCCCGTAGAGAACTCCGTCGACAATGATGGGATTGCATTGAATTTGGCTGCGGTTTTCGGGGTCGGTGCCACCGGAGTCGTAGCGCCAGGCAAGCTCGAGCGAGCCGACATTGCCGACGTGAATCTGGTCGAGCGCTGAGGACTGGCTCGAAGAGAGATCTCCGAGATAAGCAGGCCAGTCGACATTGGGCGGCGGCGCGCATCCGACGGCCACCACAGCCACAACCATCACGCCAACTTCCAGAGTGCCGAGCGCCGCACTGCGATTCAAAGCTCTCTCGGCCCCCGTTGTTTGTGGCCAAGAACGGGGTGCGGGCGGTAGGGTTTCTCGAGTCGCTCGATGAGCTCATCGCCGAGCTCGAGCTCGACAGCCTCGACGAGCTCTTCGAGCTGGGAGATCTTGGTGCTGCCGATGATGGGAGCTGCCACGCCCGGAACGGAAAGCGCCCAAGCGAGGGCGACTTGAGCGGGCTTTTTCCCAAGCTCCTTGGCCACGTCGACCACGGTGTCGACGACGTCGAAATCCTCGTCACGATAATACATGTCCTCTGCAAAAGGGTCGTCTTTACCGCGCGCGGTGTTTCCCTTTCCCTCACGCCGCCGGTTGCCGGCGAGAAAGCCTCGGGCAAGCGGGCTCCATGGGATCAGGCCTACGCCTTGCTCGAGGCATAGCGGAATCATCTCGCGCTCCTCTTCGCGGTAGACGAGATTCAAGTGGTTCTGCATGGTGGCAAAGCGGTGGTAGCCATTGACGTCAGCGAGGAAGAGCATCGTTGCGAACTCCCATGCCGCCATGCTGCTCGCACCCAAATAGCGCACTTTGCCGGCGCGAACGAGCGAGTCGAGCGCCTCGAGAATCTCTTCCATCGGAGTGCGATGGTCGAGGCGGTGGATCTGATAGAGGTCGATGTAGTCGTGGCCGAGCCGCTGCAAAGAATCGTCGCAGGCAGCGAGGATGTGCTTGCGGGAAAGACCGCTGCGATTAGGACCTTTGGCAAGCGGGAAGAAGCACTTCGTGGCGAGAACATAGTCCTCGCGGTGCGCGAGCTCTTTTAGGAGCTTGCCCGTCACTTCTTCGCTGACGCCTTTCGAGTACATATCCGCAGTGTCGAAGAAGTTGAAGCCGAGCTCGAGCGCGCGCTTGAAGTGCGTGCGCGCCTCGTCTTCACCGAGGATCCATGGTCTCCAATTCGGGTCGCCGTAGGTCATGCAGCCAAGACAGAGTCGAGAGACCTCGAGTCCCGTCGCCCCCAGTCGCGTGGTTTTCATGCGGCCTCTCCTTGTCGCCGCGGTGTCCCGACCGGCTTGCCATAGAAGAACAAGACCGCCAACAAAATACCACTTCCGAGGACGAGCGAGATCCAAGGGGAGAGACCATAAGCGGTAGGTATATCGCCGACGAGCATCCCGACGACCGCGACGAGGAGCGCGTAGGGGAGCTGCGTCCGCACGTGGTCGATGTGGTCCGCGGCAGAGGCCATCGAGCTCAGGATCGTCGTGTCCGAGATGGGCGAGCAGTGGTCGCCAAAAACAGCCCCCGCGAGCACGGAGCTGATAACCCCGACGAGGAGGGTGTCGACGCGCTCGGGAGCGAGCCCCGCGTTTCGGCTCAAGGCGTCGGCGAGGGGGATGACGAGCGGCATCATAATCGCCATCGTGGCCCAGCTCGATCCGGTCGCGAAGGCCATCGCCGCGGCGATGACGAAAGTCAAGACCGGAAGCCACGCGGGATGGAGAGCACCTTCCAGAACTTGCACGAGGTAGCTGGCGGCCTGAAGCTCGGTCGTCGCGGCACCGATACACCACGCGAGGACGAGAATGACGACGGCCATCATCATAGACTTCATACCTTGGATCCATGCGGCAAAGGCCTGGCTCAAGGTGAGCACGCGTCGTCCCACCGCAAGAACGATCGCGACGGTACAGCCAGCGAGCGAGGCCCAGAGAAGGGCGACGTAGGAATCGGACGCTCCGGCGATGTCCTTCAGACTCGCGCTAGAGGCATCATCGAGCGCCCAAACGCCCGTGATGTAAATACCGGATAGGGCAACGACAAGGATAGAGACGATGGGCGCAAGACCGTTCAGCGAGCTCGACGGACGCTTGGCGTCCTCTTCGTCATCGAAGGTCTCGGTCGCGGGCTCAGCCCCATCGCGCTGCACTTTACCTTCGTGACGAGCTCGTTTCTCGGCCTTGAGCATGGGGCCGAAGTCACGATCGGTCGCGGAAATCATGAAGGCGAAAATGAGCGCAAGAAGGGGATAGAAACGGTAGGGGATCGTCCGAATGAACATGCTGAACGCGTCTTCGGACGAGCCGATGAGCTCGAGCCCAGGCGCGATGAGACCGATCTCGTAGCCGATCCAGGTCGAGACGATGGCGGTGCTGGCGACAGAGGCAGCGCCCGTATCGACGAGAAAGGAGAGTTTCTCGCGCGAGATGCGAAGCTTGTCGGTAATGGGCCGCATCAAGTTGCCGCGGACGAGTACGTTGGCATAGTCGTCGAAGAACATGACAAGCGCCATTACCATCACGGAGAGCTGGCCTCCTTTGGCGCCTTTTGCGAAACGTGTAACCAAATCGGCGATGCCTCGCGCTCCGCCGTTTTTCGTGATGACACCGACCATTCCGCCGAACAGAAGGCTAAAGACGAGAATTTGAGCCTGGCTCGTCGTGGTAACGGCGTTGATGACAAATTTCGTGAGGACGTCGAGAAACCCAGCGACGATGTTGTAGTCGTGGATAAAAACGGCGGCGAGCCAGATGCCCGCGATCAGCGAAACGATCACTTGACGGAAGATCAAGGCGAAAGCGATGGCGATGAGCGGCGGCAGGAGGCTGAGAAAAGCTGGGATCGCTCGGAGCTCGACTTCGGCGGAGAGCGTGCCGTCCTGCACGCGGACGGTGTGACGACCGGTTGTGCCGACAACAGCACGTGCGATCGAAAGACCATCGAAGCTCCCCTCGGATAAACCGGTCACGGAGAGTTGTCGGTCATAGCGTGAAACGACGCCCCCTTCCGGAGTGACGGGCTGGACCGCGATCGTGAACGGCACGCCGGCCAGAACGACGCCCGGAACCTCGATGCGAAGCTCGCTCTGCGCGGAGAGAAGCGCTGGCAGGACTGAGAATATCAATGTGAGCGTCAGCGTGCGTGTGAGAATGAGGAAGGTTCGCTTCATGAAAGCGGCTCCTGCACGATACCGAAGTGGCTCTCGAGGGTCGAACGCCACTCGGCTTCGTTGTTCACGGGTGTCTCGCTACGCTTGCCATTCTCACGGACGATGCATAGGTCGGGAGTCAAGGTCACGCGCCCGTTGGGAGTCGCGCGCGTCGTAACGACTTTTTGAGTAAAGGGGATTCGGGTGACGTCTGGTGGTGGTGGCAGCCGGCCTCGAAATCGGCAAGCCGGCGCGGCTCCAGGGTGAAACGGTATATCGCTTCGCCGTCTTTTTCCAAGTGCCAGGCATCTTCGTGCGGGGGCCGTCTCAGGCAGTAGCCTTCATCAGAGGGCCGGTCTGGAAGGAGAGGGAGAGGCTGAATGAAGGATTCGCCGAAGCCGACATCGGCCAGCCACGACCGACCGTCGATGTCGACCCGGAGAGTCAAGTGGCCGAACGGTAAATCAAACCTTCCGCCAAGCCGCGCGACTTCTGCGCTCAAGAAGGTGACGTCGAAGCCGAGCTCCCGCAGAAGCCAGGCGAAAGCCGAGTTGAGCTCGTAGCAGAACCCGCCGCGACGGCGGCGAACGATTTTGTCGAGAATCGCGGGTTGGTCGAGAACGATGGCAACGCCGCGGTGGACATCGAGGTTCTCGAACGGCACGGAAACAGGTGTTGTTCCTGGAGATAGGTCAAAGTTTCGATGGAGCATACGGGGTCGACGGTACCCTTGGCATCGATATTGATGCGCTCCAGGTAGTCTCGGACCTCCACGGGAGCGCGATTGTAACAGACGTGCGTTAGAATGCGTGTTCCGGAAGATGAAGCAATGGCTCGCGCTCTCTGACCGAGAGCTCATGACCGTTCGGCTCCAAGACCTCGAGCTGGATGTAGAAGGAGAGTGTCTGCTCGAGTGTCTGGCGGTGGTCCGCGGCGAGCTCGGGGCCCGAGGATTCGGCTTCGAGCCGCATGTGTGGCTTTCGGACGAGTGGTTTTGCCCGGATGGCGTGCCGGGCTTCGCGATTCCCTTCTATCTTGCCCACCAGCGGTTGCAAGCGCTCGAGCGAAGACAAATGGAGGAGGTCGAAGGTGGAACGCGGCGAAGCTTTCTGAGGCTCGTGCGACACGAGACGGGACACGCCATCGACAATGCGTATCGCCTCCGAAGCCGGGAGCGTCGCGTCGAGCTCTTCGGGAGCTCGGAGATAGAATATCCGGACTCCTATGCGCCACATCCTTACAGCCGGAAATTCGTGCGATATCTCGAGCTCGGATATGCCCAGTGCCATCCGGACGACGACTTCGCGGAGACGTTTGCGGTTTGGCTCGACCCGGCTTCACGCTGGCGCCAGCGCTACGCCGGGTGGCCGGCTCTCGCGAAGCTTGTCTATATGGATGAGTTGATGGGAGAGCAGGTGAAGGCTCGGCCTAAAGTGGCGAACCGGCGAGAGCCGGACGCGCTCTCGACGCTTTCGGTCACGCTCGGCGAGCACTATCGCGAACGACGGAAGAAGCACAAGGTGAACTTTGCGCGCCGCTACGATCGAGACCTTTGCCGCGTGTTCGGGACGCGCGGAAGAGCGCCCGGAGCGGCGTTTCTTCATCGACATCGGACTTCGCTCCGGAGCGAGGTGGCTCAGGGTACAGGAACGCGTCGGTATATCGTCGACCGCGTGCTCGCGGATTGGATCGCCCGCGCCCGCGCCCTGAAGCTTCGGTTGTACCGGAGCGAGAAGAGAACACGCGCGGAGGTCGTCACGTTGTTGCGGCTGCATGTCGCTAGTTACATGCGTCAGGAGCACTACCGGATTACTGTATGAAGAAGCTGCGTGTTCTGGCTCTCGTGCATCAAGAGCTGATGCCGCCGAGGGATTCGGGAAGATACAACACGAACGTCGAGTGGAAGATGGAATATGACGTCATCGAGACCCTCGAGCGCTTGGGACACGAGGTCGAGGTCGTAGGGCTTCATGCAAATCTCCGTGTGCTTACAGCCGCCATCGATCGGTTTCGGCCTCGCGTGCTTTTCAACTTGCTCGAGGATTTTAACGGCGTGGCGGTCAACGACCAGCACTTGGTCTCGCACCTCGAGCTGCTGGGGATTCCCTATACGGGATGCAACGCGCGCGGACTCTTGCTTGCGCGTGACAAAGCGATCTCCAAGAAGATCCTCGCGTATGAGGGCGTCGCTGTGCCGAGCTTTGCTGTGTTCCGGCGAGGGGAGAAGATTACCGCGACGGAGCGCCTGCGCTTTCCCGCGATCGTTAAATCGCTGGTCTTCGATGGCTCGGTTGGTATCTCTCAAGCTTCTGTGGTGAAAACAGATTCCAAACTGCGCGATCGCGTGCGCTACGTCCATCAGGAAATTGGCACCGACGCGATTGCCGAGCACTACATCGATGGGCGGGAGTTCTATGTGGGCATTCTCGGCGCGAAGAGTCTGAGCAGTTTTCCTGTCTGGGAGCTTGCCTTCAAGAAACGGCCGCCGTCTACGCGATTGATCGCGACGGAGCGCGTGAAGTGGAGCGACAAGTATCAGAAACGCCTCGGGGTACGAACCGCCAAGGCAAGACTCCCAATGGCCAAGGCGAAGGAGATTAGCGATCTCGCGGAGAGGATCTATCGTCTGCTAGAACTGAGCGGGTACGGCCGGATTGATTTCCGCATGCGGGATGACGGGGTCGTGTACTTTCTCGAGGCGAACCCCAACCCTCAACTCGCCTATGGCGAGGACTTCGCGGAATCTGCGGAGAAAGGCGGGCTCTCCTACGAGGAGCTCATCTCTCAAATCGTGGAGACAGCGTTCGAGAAAGGCTGATGAAACTTCTGGACCGTTCGCCTGGTGAGGCGGGTGCGAGCTCAGCGCGATTCGTCCGGGTAAATCCAGGAGAACGCGTCCGTGACGCCCTCGGTCGGCGGTGCGGACTCTTCGTCAAGCGCGTCGAGGCCGTCACGAATGTGGCGCGGCATCGCGAAACAGTGGGGAAAGTGCTCGGGAACGAGTGCGCGCAGGTCGCCTGTGAGCGCTGACGCACGGTCCGCGATGAGTTCTGCGGCGGTGCCGTCGAACGCGACAGAGTTGGAAGCAAGAAGGAACCCATAACCGCCGCCAAAGGCGGTAAGCGGCGCCTGGTGCATGGCGACGTTCTCGAAAACACGTTTCAGGCCTCGATAAGGCACGCGAATCGCCATGTGCGGCGGCGCCACATCGCCGAATGCGCCAACGATGCCAGCCGGGGTGAGCGCGTCTCTCAGGAGACGAAAAACTTTGTCGTACAAGCCGACGGCGAGCTGGTCATAGGCGTCGAGAAGGTCGACGAGAATCACGTCGAAGGGCTGGGGGTCACTTTCCAGATAGGGAAAGATGTCTTGGATGAGGATTGTGGCGCGGTTGTTGTCGAAGCTCCCGCGATGGAGCTCGGGGAGATGCGCCTTGCAAGCGTCGATGACGAGACCGTCGAGCTCGACCATCACGACTTCGTCGACGCGCGGATCACGCAAGACCTCGCGAAGGGCAAGGCCATCACCGCCGCCGGCGATCAAAACGCGTTCGGGTGAGGGATGGAACAGGAGCGGCGGCAGCGCAAAGGACTCGTGGTAGACGAACTCGTCGAGAGCGAGGAACTCGACGACAGCGTCGAGAAAGAGTCCGCGGCCGTAATCGGGGACGGTCGCGATCGCAACTTCTTGAAATTCAGACCGCTCGCGAAAGATCCATTCTTCGATCCCGATCAGAATGTGGCGGCCGCGCTGGAGCTTGTCCCAGGAGCCCGCGATCCAATTCCCGTACTTCCATGCGGTCGACATCGAGCCTCCGTTCGATCTCCTCGAGTGCTTTACGGGGCGAGCCGCCACAAGTGAAGATGTCCACCGCGGCGTAGCCGTGCTCGGGCCAAGTGTGGATGGACATATGCGACTCCGACAAGAGGACGACGGCGGTCACGCCGTGTGGCGAAAAGGCGTGGCTGCTCAAGTCGAGGACGGTAAAACCACCGCACTTGGATGCGGCGAGGAGAGTATCCCGAACGAGCTCGGGATCGTTCAAGAGATGTGGTTCTCGAACCCAGAGTTCCGCGATTAGGTGCTTACCCAGAGCTTTGGTCATTTTGCCCAGGCGATCCTCCATTCGCCGAAGGCTATCCGAGTAACACCAGAAAGCCTTACGGTCACTAGGTGAATGGCTGCATACAAACGGCTAACAAATGTTAGCCTCTACCTCCCGCCGCGAGCTCGAAGGCCGCGGACTGACTATAGGCTATCAAACTCTTCGAGTGACTTCAATTTAAACGCCCGGCCTCCCCTTCGCAGGGAGGTCGGGCGTGCTAATTTATATTCCCGGCAACGTCCTACTCTCCCACAAAGTCTCCCTTGCAGTACCATCGGCGCTGGAGGGCTTAACTTCCGTGTTCGGAACGGGAACGGGTGTGGCCCCTCCGCTACAGTCACCGGGAAAACCTTTTGAATATCTTCCCGCGCGGCAGACCGCGCTAGCGCGGGAACCCGCCATAGCTGCCCGAAGGGCAGCGACGGAGGGTGGCAACCACTTTGGATTCCCAAATGCGGATGCGAACGAAACTTTGCTCTAGGTAAATTTTATGGTCAAGCCTCACGGCCGATTAGTACCCGTTAGCTGAAGCGATTAACTCGCCTTACACACCGGGCCTATCAACCTGGTGGTCTTCCAGGGGCCTTCAGGGACCTTATGGTCCGGGAGATCTCATCTTGGAGTAGGCTTCGCGCTTATATGCTTTCAGCGCTTATCCCTTCCGAACGTAACTACCGAGCGATGCTCCTGGCGGAACAACTCGTAAACCAGAGGTTCGTCCAGCCCGGTCCTCTCGTACTAAGGCCAGCTCTCCTCAAATCTCCTACGCCCACGACAGATAGGGACCGAACTGTCTCACGACGTTCTAAACCCAGCTCACGTACCGCTTTAATGGGCGAACAGCCCAACCCTTGGAACCTGCTACAGCTCCAGGATGCGATGAGCCGACATCGAGGTGCCAAACCGCGCCGTCGATATGAACTCTTGGGCGCGATAAGCCTGTTATCCCCGGCGTACCTTTTATCCGTTGAGCGACGGCCCTTCCATACGGAACCGCCGGATCACTAAGCCCTGGTTTCCCACCTGCTCGACTAGTAAGTCTCGCAGTCAAGCTCGCTTGTGCCTTTACACTCTACGGCTGGTTTCCAATCAGCCTGAGCGAACCTTCGGGCGCCTCCGTTACATTTTGGGAGGCGACCGCCCCAGTCAAACTACCCGCCTAACAGTGTCCCTGACCCGGATAACGGGCCTAGGTTAGAATTTCAGTACGATGAGGGTGGTATCTCACCATTGGCTCCCCCAAAGCCAGAGCTCTAGGTTCAAAGCCTCCCACCTATCCTGCGCACAACGCACCAAAATTCACTGCTAGGGTATAGTAAAGGTGCACGGGGTCTTTCCGTCTTGTCGCGGGTAACCGGCATCTTCACCGGTACTACAAATTCGCAGTGCCTCTCGTTGAGACAGCGCCCAGATCGTTGCGCCATTCGTGCAGGTCGGAACTTACCCGACAAGGAATTTCGCTCGGATACCCCCAACTGTTTCCAGAAGGGCCGGACTTTATCTTAACCAACCTCGATTCATCTTCGCCGCGATATCTCTGATTTTCTCGATACCTTGCGGCGTGAGATGCTCGCCCGCCTGCATCATCCGAAGTACACGTTTGAACTTTTGAAAGTCCAACCGCTTCTTCGTCTTCAGCGGGTGCTTGACGAAAAATGGAACGATGCGCTCCCAAAGGTGTGTTTGACCTCGCACTCGATAAGCCATCCGGTCGCCGTGATTCCTTCGAACCACGCCGCATCCGAAATAGGCTTTGAATGCGTGGAGCACTTGCACATCGCGTTCGTGCTGCACGACGGTGAATTCAGGAAGAACCTGATAGCCAGCTGTCATGTCAACGTGCTCATTGATGCCAACATAAAAGCAGCCTTCACCATCCACGAAACCTGTAATCCATTGAGCGTCGAGTTTCATCGGCTGGTCCCAAACGTAAAGTCTCTGAGGGTTCCCGGTGCAGTCACCGGGCCTTCCCTGCGGATTGTCCCCATGTCCGTCGGATTTTTACTGCCATCCCGACTCGGGATGACGAGTACCGAACGGCTGTGGAGGAGTTTCCCGCATATGGTTCAGTTTTACTAAGGCTAGCGATTCCTAACCTTAGGACCGTTATAGTTACGGCCGCCGTTTACCGGGGCTTCAGTTCAGAGCTTCGCCGAAGCTAACCCCTCCCTTTAACCTTCCGGCACCGGGCAGGCGTCAGACCCTATACGTCGTTTTTGACTTTGCAGAGTCCTGTGTTTTTAGTAAACAGTCGCCTGGGCCATTTCACTGCGACCTCCTCGAGCTCGGGGAGCAAGTCCCTTCACCCTAACGAGGCACCCCTTCTCCCGAAGTTACGGGGTTAATTTGCCGAGTTCCTAAACGAGAGTTCTCACTTGCGCCTTTGGATTCTCTCCTCGCCTACCTGTGTCGGTTTGCGGTACGGTCACGTAAAGACTCACTAGAGGTTTTTCTCGGCAGCGTGGGTTCGATCAGTTGGTTTGCTCGAAAGCGCACTTCCCCGCGATTCTCGATGTATATGAAGCCCGGATTTGCCTGAGCTTCCACCTACGATCACGGCCGCACACATCCAATCGTGCGTAGACCTACCCTTCTGCGTCACCCCATTGCTCAAACGTCTTTGACGTGGTGCAGGAATATTGACCTGCTGTCCATCGGTTACGCCTTTCGGCCTCACCTTAGGCACCGACTAACCCTGAGCGGACTGACCTTCCTCAGGAAACCTTAGGCTTTCGGCGTCCAGGGTTCTCACCCGGATTATCGCTACTTATGCCGGCAGGGTCACTTCCATATCGTCAACTAGTCCTCGTCGGTCTAGCTTCAACCAATATGGAACGCTCCTCTACCACTCCTCAATCCCCGTAAGGGGACCAAAAAGTCCGCAGCTTCGGTAACATGCTTGAGCCCCGTTACATTATCGGCCCGGAGCCACTTGACCAGTGAGCTGTTACGCTTTCTTTAAAGGATTGCTGCTTCTAAGCCAACCTCCTGGCTGTCTGAGCGTCTCCAGATCCTTTCCCACTTAGCATGTATTTTGGGACCTTAGCTGGCGGTCTGGGCTGTTTCCCTTTTGACCATGGAGCTTAGCCCCCACAGTCTGACTCCCGAAGTACGGTTCATGGCATTCGGAGTTTCGTTGGATTCAGTAACCTGGTAGGGCCCCTAGTCCATCGAGTACTCTACAACCACGACCGATCCTTCGAGGCTAGCCCTAAAGCTATTTCGAGGAGAACGGGCTATCACGGAGTTT
Organism: Acidobacteria bacterium bin61; assembly: GCA_963578475.1. GTDB lineage: Bacteria > Acidobacteriota > Vicinamibacteria > Marinacidobacterales > SMYC01 > SMYC01. Next base: position 234,720 of record CAUZCL010000001.1, read on the forward strand.
GATTAGCCTTTCACCCCTACCCTCAGCTCATCCAAACCGTTTTCAACCGATACTGGTTCGGGCCTCCGCCCGGTGTTACCCGGGTTTCACCCTGGCCAAGGGTAGATCACCCCGCTTCGCGTCTATTACCAGCGACTAATTCGCCCTATTAGGACTCGCTTTCGCTACGGCTCGCGTTGAAGCTTAACCTCGCCACTGACAATAACTAGCCGGCTCATTATGCAAAAGGCACGCGGTCAGGCAACACGAACGGCCGAAGCCACTCGCAAACGCCCTCCCAC
>CAUZCL010000001.1:237500-332570 GCA_963578475.1 Acidobacteria bacterium bin61
AACAAGCTAATCGGCCGCAGGCTCCTCCTCAGGCGCCAGGCCCCGAAGGGTCCCCAGCTTTGATTTCCAATACTTGTGTACCGGAAATGTCATGCGGAATTAGCCCAGGTTTCCCTGAGTTATTCCCCACCCAAGGGTAGATTACCCACGTGTTACTCACCCGTCCGCCGCTTTACTTGGGAACCGAAGCTCCCTTTCTCGCTCGACTTGCATGTGTTAGGCACGCCGCCAGCGTTAATTCTGAGCCAGGATCAAACTCTCGAGTTTTAAAACGTTTTCGAACTTTTCCGCCTTCGCCCTTACGGACTACAGCGGGCCAAGCCCGAATCTCGAAAGGCCTCGAAATCTTGCGACTCCGAGACACAATCCATAATTCTTCTTAGAATACTTCGCTAGACTTTTGAACTCGCTCTACCTAGTTTTCAAAGAACATGCCCCCCCAGGGGCAAACCATGAGTGTAGCAAAGCCTCTACTCACCGTCAAGGGAAAGTTGAATCAAATCAGTTTCCTGGAACGATCCCACCGCAATCGGCGCGATCGAGGACGCCCAACACCTGGGGGCTCCTTGAAAACGATGGTTCGATGACCATCGCCGGGCCGCAGGGCGTCGAGCAAGCAGCATTCCCCGACGCGTCCGGTGTACCACCATTAGGCGCCAGGATTATCTCGAACGCTGGTCTGCAGCAAGACCGCCAACCGTTGGCTCACCGGGGCACGCGCCGCTTCAGCTCTTCGTCGAAGTTCAGGACGACTTTGAGCTGGCCCATGGTCTCCTGCGCGGTCCGGATCATCAAAAAACGCTCTCCGTCAAGCGCCACGTCGTAACTCGGGTGGCCAGCATTGTCAGCGAGGAACGGCCCGTCGAACAGCATCTTGGGCTTACCGAAGACATCGTTGCTGACTGGTACGACCATCATGGCACTCTGCTGGCGATAGAAAAGCTCTCGGCTGTTTCTGGCCCAGACCGGCGTCTTCCCGCCAGCCGTCGAGACCAAGATTCGGCTTCCGGCACCCTTGAACGGCTGCACGTAAATCTCAGTCAGGCCCGTTTCGTCGGACTGGTAGACGATCCATTGGCTGTTGGACGAGATCTCCGCCGCACGCTCGTTTGCGGACGTGGCGATAAGCGAGAGCAGCACTCCGTCGCTTGAGCGGGTCCAGAGGTCCCACTGCTTCGAGGCGCCCAACCGGGCGAACACCAATGTGCCATCGGCAGACCACGACATTGGAAATTGGGTCGAATTATCACCGGCGACCAGAACTTCCGCGTCCCCGGTTCCATCCGCGGCCTTCAGCAAAACATCGCCGCGGGTGTTCGCGTAAGTAAGGCTCGCGCCGTCCGGAGTCCACCGCGGAATGAAGAGGTTGTTGGGATCGCTATCGACACGAATGCGCGTCCCACGCGCGAGGTCGTGAGCCCAAAGGTTGACCGCGGAACCTTGGCCATCCGCACCCATGTAGAAATACGAGAAGTTGTTCTCAACGTAGGTGTCGTCGACAACTGGCACAGAGGCGCCAATCGTCTGGAGCGTGTCGAGCTCGAACGGAACAGCGAAGAGCTTGGCCGAGCTGAAGGCGGCCCCGTACACAATGTGCCCACTCGAAACATAGGCCGGAGAGAAACCTTCGAAAAGAATTTCGACATCGGGTCGATCCAAAGCCGTCACCGCGACCATGTGCGCGAGTCTCTGCTGATGAACCATGCCTTTGTCGACGGCAACAAGCGGGTCGCCTTCTTCGCAACAGACGTCTTCTTGCGAATGAACGGATGGAAAATCACGGCGCCGACGGAGGAAGCCTACAATTTTCTCGTGAGAGGCCTCGAGCGCGGCGGGCTCGACCGCGAGGCGCTTGAGACCTGGCTGCGCACAGTCATTACCGAGCTCGGTTGAGCAGTGCTCTGCGGGGCTCGATGGATACGCCTACTCCTAGGATAGAAGTCGCTCGTGTCGGGCTGAAGGATTTGATGAGGACCCGGCTTGTTGCCAGCAGTGAGCGTGATCTTCAGTTTCCGCTCGGGACGAGCCTCTCGAGCTCGTCGAGCCAGTTCATCACGACGTGGATTTCGGCCGCATCGATGTTGGTGTTCTCGCGAACCATGAGGAAGCGTTTTCCGTCTGGCGTGATGTCGTAGTGACGGCCATTCTACCGCAGATACGGTCCGTCGAAAAGAGGTCGGGGCGTGCCCGCATGAAACTACGGGTCGTAACGTATCGGCACCGACATGTACATCCCGCTCTGCATCGAAAAGTAGAAGAGCTCCTAGCCATCGGGACTCCAGAGTGGCCAATTGCCGAAATCATTCGAGATTTACCACCGGCCTCGGTCGATGGATGGGAACGTCCGAACGGAGATATCCACGTTACTCAACTCGTCTGTGGCATAGGCCATGTACTTACCGTTAGGGGAGATCGTTGGCCATCGATCGACAGACGATTGACTGAGAAGCGGCTCCGCTGCGATACGATCTTCCGAAAGCGATAGCGTCCCAATATTCCAGGATCCTCCGGCCGTAGAGCGTTCGACGAATGCGAGCGTATTCCCGTCCGGCGACAAACTATAGGGACGGAGCAAAAATGGTTCGTTGTTCTGAAGTAGCCAATGCTTCGGCTGTCGGGAGACCAAAAAGGCAGGGTTGCTCCCTCGGTGTCGGGAACTTCGCGGGCGTCAACCTGAGCCAGATCACGAACCCATAGCCGCTCGTTTTGAACGAACGCAACACCCTCCCCATCGGGCGAGATGACCGAAACAGCGTGGTTTTTAACGTCGTGGAGTACCGTGGCGGGAAAGCGCTGCTTGCGAATTCGAGGTGGCGTCGGGTCGGTCCGCAAGTAATACCCCCCCATTCCACCCAGCAAGGCGGCCATCAGGAGCCCTGCGAGAACCCGTGGTGTCGACGGCACGGAGAGGGGACGGGTGTACGGAACCGCGACGGCGGATGGGGCTTCCGGATCGTTCGAAGTCTTGCCCATCGCGATCCGCGCTTCGCCAACATCGCGGAGCCGCTGGCGCCCGTCCTTCTCGAGGCACCGCTTCAGCAAATGCGCGATGGCTGGCGGTGTGCTTTCAGGAAGCCATTCCCATGCAGGCTCGTTCTTGACCACCGCGGCGATGATATCGGTGACGGTCTCGCCTTCGAAAACCTTCTTTCCCGTAAGCGCTTCGAAGAGACAGCAAGCAAAAGCCCAAATGTCTGTGCGTTTGTCGACGACCTTTGCACGCGCCTGCTCGGGGCTCATGTAGGAGGCGGTGCCAATGATTGCGCCGAGCGCGGTGCCTTTCGTCAACGTCGGAGACTGCGAGCCGCCTTCGCCCAACGTATCCGAATCGTTTTCGGCGAGCCTTGCTAGGCCAAAGTCCAGAATCTTGATCCTCCCCTCCGGGGTGATCATGACGTTCGCGGGCTTCAGGTCGCGATGAACGATGCCTTTCTCGTGCGCGGCTTCCAAACCCTCGGCGATCTGGATAAACAAAGGTAGCGCTTCGTCGATGGGAATCGGGCCACGTGCTAGCCGCGCCGCTAGCGTTTCGCCTTCGACGAGCTCCATGACGAGGAAATCGTCTTCGAAGCCGTAGAGCGTCGCGATCGCGGGATGGTTCAGCGCAGCGAGGAGTTTCGCTTCGCGCTCGAATCGAGCGAGGCGCTCTCTGTCCCGGACAAAGGTTTCAGGTAAAACCTTGATCGCAACCTCGCGTCCGAGCTTCGTGTCGCGAGCGCGATCAACTTCTCCCATGCCGCCCGCGCCAAGGGGTGACACGATTTCGTAGACACCCAGACGCGTTCCCGGCGATAAAGGCATGGCTATTTAAAAGCTACCTTTAGAAAACGCCGTTTGCCGGCCTTGAGAACGAACTCTCCGGGGCCGGACACTTCGCGATCCTCGGATACGCGCTCGCCGTCGATCGAGACCGCACCTTGCTGGATGAGACGGCGGGCCTCGTTCCGCGAGCTCACGAGCTTCGAATCCGCCATCAAGCGGGAGAGCTGGACGGGCGCAGGGCCCGCCTCGTGCTCCGGAATGTCGTCCGGGATCTCCTTTTTGCGGATCACTGCGTCGAAGTGAGTTTGGGCTTCTTCCGCAGCGGCCGCGGAGTGGAAGTCGGTGATGATGCGCTTCGCGAGCCCCATCTTGGCGCCCATCGGGTCGCCTTGTGCGTTGAGCGCTTCGATCTCCTGGACGCTCATATCGGTGAGGTGCTCGTAGTACTTCCACATGAGCTCGTCGGAGATCGACATGAGCTTGCCGAACATCTCGTTCGGAGGCTCGGTCACGCCGACATAGTTGTCGAGGCTCTTCGACATCTTGTCGACGCCGTCGAGGCCTTCGAGAAGCGGCGTCGTCATCACGACCTGAGGCTCGAGATCGTATTCGCGCATGATGTCGCGGCCGACAAGAAGGTTGAAAAGCTGGTCGGTTCCGCCAAGCTCGAAATCCGCTTTCAGGAAAACCGAGTCATAGGCCTGCGCGAGCGGGTACAAAAACTCGTGGACGCCGATGGGCTGCGCTGACCCATAGCGTTTCTTGAAATCGTCGCGCTCGAGCATGCGCGCGACGGTGTAGCGCGAAGCGAGGCGGATGAGGCCTGCGCTTCCGAGCTCTCCGAGCCACCGGCTGTTGAAGTCGACGATGGTCTTCTCCGGGTCGAGGATCTTGAAGACCTGCTCTTTATACGTCTCCGCGTTCTTGTTGATCTCTTCACGTGTCAGCTGCGGGCGCGTCTTCGACTTTCCGGTCGGGTCGCCGATGAGGCCGGTGAAATCGCCAATCAGGAAGACCACCTCGTGGCCGAGGTCCTGAAAGTGCTTCATCTTCCGCATGAGCACGGTATGGCCTAGATGGATGTCGGGGGCCGAGGGGTCGAAGCCGACTTTGACTTTCAGCTTCTTTCCCGACTCGAGCTTCTTCTTCAGCTCCTCCACCCGGATGGCGTCGACCGTGCCTTTGGTCAGGTATGCGATTTGCTCGGCAATATCAAGGTCAGGGTTCATGTTTCAATAATGGCGCGCCGTCCGTCGACGCGCACTTTTCCATCGAGCACGAGCCGGATGGCTTCCGTGTAGAGCTTGTGCTCTTGTTCGAGGATGCGGGCCGAGAGCGTTTCTTCGGTGTCGTCTTCGAGCACGGGCACCGTCTGTTGCAACAAAATCGGGCCGTGGTCGAGCTCCTCGTCCACAAGGTGCACGGTGCAGCCGCTCACCTTTACGCCGTGCTCGAGGGCCTGCTTTTGCGCGTGGAGCCCGACGAAGGCAGGGAGGAGCGACGGGTGGATGTTCAAGATGCGGTTCGGGAAAGCGCGCACGAGCACCGGCGAGAGGATCCGCATGAAGCCCGCGAGGCAGACGACCTCGACGTCGTGCTCACTGAGCCGCCCTAGCACCGCCGCGTCGAAGGCCTCTCGAGAGTCGTAGTCCTCGTGCGACAGAACCACCGTCGTGGCTCCGGCCTTCCTCGCGCGCTCGAGTCCCGGGGCATCATTCTTATTACTGACGACGATCCCAACATAGGCGTCGAGGAGCCCTTCATCGATCGCATCCAGAATCGCCTGCAGGTTCGAGCCGCGTCCCGAAATCAGAACGCCGAGCGTTCGGCTCATAAAGCACCCTCGTACTCGACGCCGCTCCCCGAGACGACTTCGCCGAGGAGCCACGACTCCGCGAGACCGAGGTCATCCTTCGCGATGACCACCATGCCCACGCCCATGTTGAACGCGCGCAACATCTCGCGGCCTTCCACGTTTCCTTTTTCCATCAGATAGCGGAACACCGGAAGTGGCCGAAGCTGTCCGAGGTCGATGCGGACGCCGCACCCCTCGGGGAGAACGCGCGGGATGTTATCCGTGAGCCCGCCTCCCGTAATGTGGGCGAGTGCGTGGATCGTCCCCGAATCGAGGTGCGGCTCGAGCTCCGGCAGATAGCAGCGGTGCTTTGCGAGCAAGATGTCCGCGATGGTGCCGCCGAGCGCCTCCACGTGGTCGGTTGGCTCGAAGCCTTCCTGCTCGAAGAGAATTTTGCGGGCAAGCGAATAGCCGTTTGTGTGAAGGCCCAATGATGGGATGGCCCACAGCTTGTCGCCGGGCTTGGCTTTCGAGCCGTCGATGATGTTGCCTTCTTCGACCACGCCGATGATGGTGCCGGCGACGTCGTATTCGCCCGAAGCATAGAAACCCGGCATCTCCGCCGTCTCGCCGCCGAGAAGCGACAGCTTGAACTCGCGGCACGCCTCTGCCATCCCCTCGACCACAGTGGCCGCGACGTCCCCGTCGAGCTTTCCCATGGCGATATAGTCGAGGAAGAAGAGGGGCCGCGCGCCTTGGACGAGAATATCGTTCACGCAATGCGCTACGAGGTCGTAGCCAACGCCGGCGTGGCGTCCGGTGGCGAAGGCAATCTTGAGCTTCGTGCCTACCCCGTCCGTGCTCGCGACGAGAACGGGCCTTTTGTAACGCTCGGTGTCGACCCGGAAGAGCCCGCCAAAGCTGCCAATATCGGAAAGGGTCCCCGGTTGGTAGGTCGAGCGCGCGGCCTTGCGCACCTTCCCCAAGGCTTTGGTCGCTGCGTCGATGTCAACGCCTGCAGATCGATAGTCCACGGTCCGCTATTATAAGGCCCATGCTGCACGGACTCGCCCATTTCTTGTTCGATACCGAAGCGCCGTGGCGCGTATGCATTTCCGGCGCGAGCGCTGATCTTGCCGAGTTGAGGTGCGACGCTTTTGCAAGCGGCCTTCTGATTCCCTTGGACTCGAACAAAGAGGGTCTCCTCAACCTCAGGGACGTGACCAAGGTAAAGGTCGCAAACGGGCGGGTGGTGCGGATTGGAAAAGAGCTGAGCGAGTGGGACACAGCGGACACAGGGGTTTTCTACTGCACGCAGGCACTCTTCGAGGGTATCCAGCGCGCAGCGACTAAGGGACATCACGGGCTTTCGGATGCCATCGGGGAGCTTGCGGTTGAGGGGCGGGTTCGCCCGATTGATGTCACGGGCGAGCAATGGACTGATATGGACAACGCGTTCGCGTTCCGCCACGCCAAGAGGAGGCTTCTTGCCTCGGTCGTCAAGAATACGGATGACGGCTACGTCTCGCAACATCTCAACCGGCGTCTCTCCTTGCGGCTCTCGAGTCTGTTAGCCGGGGCGCGTGTCTCTCCCGACCGCATCACCGTCGCCGCCTTTGTGCTCTCGCTTGGCGGGGCGGCTCTCCTCGCCCTACCAGGTTACCTGGCGGGGCTCTTGGGGGGAATCGTGGTACAGCTCTCTTCAGTCGCGGACGGCTGTGACGGTGAAGTGGCTCGTCTCAGACAGGTAGCCAGCCCCAGGGGAGGTTGGCTCGATACGATGCTCGACCGCTACGCGGATCTTGCTGTAGTGCTGGCCATCACCTTCTCCTACTCGTCTTCCCATCCTGGACCTCTCTCGTGGATGGGGGGGGATTCTTTCCCTTTCCGGCTTTTTCATGGCCAGCTACGTGACCAAAGAATACGCTCTCCGGCACGGCAAACCCTACCCGCCCGATTTCCTGAATCGCATCAAACGCCGTGACCTTCGTCTGCTGGGGATTGCAGTGGGAGCTGTTCTCGGTGTCGCGTTTCAGACCATGGTTGCCCTTGGCGTGCTCAGTCACGTTTGCGTGGCGGGAATCTTGGCCCACGGCTGGCGCGGCAAGGGTGCCGTGTCCGGTAGCCTCGAGGCAAGTTTGAGCTCCACGAGCGTTCGAAGATCGAGCACGTGCCCGTAATGTGCCAAAGGGCGGACCAAAGGCGAGGCTCTATCATCATTAAAAGTCTGCTCCGCTTGAACGAGGGGAAAAAGGACATTCTTCCGCCTATCCACGCCTCCTGCAACTTCCTTCCGCACCCCGTCAGGCGCAATTCCGCCCATTTTCCAAGGACCGTGCTGGATCTAATTCCCTATGTTTTGGCCAGCGGCGACGACGAGGGGACGACGACCAGGGAACTGGGCTGATTGGGGCTGCGAAAAGACGTGCGCACCAGACTCGTTCCCATCGACATGATGAATTTGACGACGGCCGCGCTGAAGATCGAATCGCGATCGACGACCAGCTATCGCGGCGCGGCGTCGTATGGAAACGCGTTGCGGAGTTGCTAAAGCATGAGAACGGGGGAAGGCTTCATCGCACGAGTCTGTAGAAGACAAGGTAAACCAGTACGCCGAGACCCACCGCCAAGAGCAAGGCAAGAATCCTACGCCACCTGATTTGTACGACTTCGATTTCGGCGAGAAAACCGTCGAGGAGATCGCGACGTTTCTTTACCGCGTCTTTGGGCAGCTCACGCCTGTGGGTGAAGAGCCGGCCTAGACGCCGCGTCAGCTTCATGCGAAAGTTCACCGCCCAACCCGCCGCTTCCATCAGAGCGCTCATGTCGCGCGAACGTAGTTTCAGATAGCCGAGAAGTCCGCTCGATAGCATGACGATGCTTCCCAGGCCGAGAACAGCCGCCCCCACGTGCAACGGATTCACTTCCGAGAGGGTCTTGAGAATAAACGCGAGCGAGGATCCCACTGCGGCGAAAGCAAAACCGCCGCCGAGTACAAGGTCGCGAGCCGACGTTGGTTGAGCTGGGGCCACGGCAGACCCGGTGGAAGGTTTTTCTTCGCTTGCAGGTGTGGCGCCGATTTTCTCCAAGCTCGCTTCGGTCGTCGTTTCGATCAATTCCGTTTGTTTTGCGGCGATCCGCTCCACCTTCTGCGTAGCCAATCCTCCTATTCGCTGAAACGGTGCTTTCACCGCCTCCCACAGGCTGATGGGGTTCTCCACGAGTTCCACGATGCGCGCGTCCCATTCGCGCTCCTCGATGTCGAAGAAGACACCTCGTTTACCGACGGAAATGCCGCCTCGCTGGCCTGCCGTTACCGCCACGACGAGCTCGAATTTTTCACGATGCGCGGAAGTGACTACCTTAGAGGTGATCTCGGCGTAAATGAGAAACATTTGGCTCATCTCGGCGAGCTTCCTATGGTCGGAGCGGTTCGTCACTTTCATGCTGAACGATAATTCGCGGCCGTCGATGACCAAAGTGCCTTCCTCGAAAAGGGAGCGCTGCTTGGGGTCATACAGCTGGGAGAAATTCACGAAGTTGTTCGCAAGCTCCAAGAGCCAGCGCTGCAGCAGGCAGAGCTTCTCCACCGTGGCGATTTGCTCGAGCTCATCTTTGACAGCCAAGTCGCGCTCGATGAGCACTTCGGCTTCCTTTGGCAGCTCGCCATCGACGTAGGCGGTCAGTTTTTCCTCTCCGAGAGCCTCGATCTCGTCTTTTGGTTTCGCGTCATGCCAGGCTTTGTGCGGCTCCAAAAGAGCCTTCACCTTTTCCCAGTCTTCGCGGGTGAGCTTCTCCACATCCTTTCCCAGGGCTTGCTTCAGGACTTTGTCTCGGAGCGCCCAAACGCGTTCTTCGTAACAAGGGTTGAGACCGCCGTTCAGGTTCAATTCCCCCGCTTCATTCGGACGACTGAGCGGGGCCTCCGTCACTCTCTTTTCGATGGCGAGGGCGTTGTCGAAGTCGAATCCCTGGAGCTCATCTTCGTTCAGCTCGAATCGGCTCGCCGCACGAGGCTCCACTCGCAACAAGTCGCATTGCCAAAAGAACTGCTCGAGCTTCGCTTCGAGAACGAACACGATGGCGGTCGCTTCTGGAGTGGCATCGCCCCACGTCCAGAGCTCCGAGCCGCGTTGCTCGCTTGCCCCTGTCTGCTTTCCCTCTACCATCCAATCCCGCATGGCTCGCGCGCGATCGAGAAATCGCTCGAGCTGTTCCCTGCCGTATCCGATCTTCCCGCCGGCGTCCTTGACTTCCCCCGCATATTTGACGACATCCGTGCAGAACGCGCGGATATTTTCGGCTTCAATATCAACCAGCGGCACGATGCCGTCTCCGTTCGGGAAGATTCGCGCGTAGCCGGCGCGAAAGGCGCGGATCTTCTCGAGCGAGATTTCCTTGCTCCCTTGCTTCCCGAGTTGTTCCAGCATCCACTTGCAAACTTCTTGCAGTTTGCCGCCTTCCGAGTGGGTCGTATCCAAGTCGTCAAGACGCAGAACGTCGCTCTTCTGGGCGGCACTCTCGCGGTTGCTCAAGAAGTGAAACAGGAACTCTTGCGCATCTTTCAGGTCTTGGGTACGGATCCGTCCAGTCTCATTGGCGTCGAGACACTTCAGCACGGCGGGATCGCAGCGAAAACAGTCCACGGGCGCGCTCGTTGCCGCCCACCTGGACTCTTTCAGGTTCCCAAGAGAGGCGAGATCCTCAGCCGTTTCTAGACGCAGCTGGAATATACCGCCGTAGTTCTCAAATACCATGGAGCTCAAAGCTGCACTTCCACACCCAACACCTTTGGATTACCCTGCGCCAACTTGGCGCGCACCGAATGCCGGCCCGAGTTCTCAGGCTTCGATGTTACCACCTCCCTTGTCCCGGCATAGCTCCATCACTTCGATGAACCCAGCCACAATCGAGGAGCTTGTTCGCATTGAGGTACCAGACCCTCTCTCAGTGAGGCGCGACTAAAAAGTATCAATCGTCTTGTAATTCTTTTCTACCTGCCGCCCGTGCCCTTGGTGACGAGCTTCTGGACGCGCCAGTTGATAAGTTCGGCCACCCAGATTTCGTCTTCAGATGGGCAAGCAATGCCATGGATCCAGCCGAACTCGCCAAGGTTGCGCCCAGGCTGGCCATAGACGCCAAGCACCTTGCCCTCGAGCGACACCTTGTAGATACGACTCGGATATAAGTCGCCGACGAAGAGCACGGGATTGGGTCCAGAGGTCATACACAGGGCGTCGGGTGCTCCTGGAGCTTCGGAGCCCGTCTTCCCGTCAGGATTTTCGCGGGGCCCGTACACAATCTTGCCTCGGGTCGTGTCCACCGGCACGTCCACTGTGAATTCAGGCAGGTAGTTACCATCTGGATCGAACACTTGAATCCGGCGGTTGCCGCGATCGGCCACGTAGATTTCGTCCTGGGGTGACACCGCGATGCCATGCGGCGTATCGAACTGGCCGGGCCCAGTGCCGAGCGATCCCCAGCTGGCTACCCATTCTCCTCGTGCATTGACCTTGCCAATCCTCGAGTTAATATAGCCGTCGCTGAAATGTGAGTTCCCTTGAGAGTCCCACGCTACATCGGTGGGCTGGTTGAAAACGTTGTCCCGATGTACCGGTATCGGCCAGCGCGGGTTGTTGTTCTCAGGTATGTCCACGTCCACGCCCATGCGCGCGAGCCTTCTAGCCATCACGGTCTCGTAGTCGGGTGGCACCTGAATGTGCGAAGCTTCGCCTTTGCGACCAAAGACCCAATCCACGTGACCCTCGGGAGTGAACCTGACGATCATGTTCGATCCCTTGTCCACGATCCAGATGTTGTCTTGCGGATCGACGCGAACAGCATGCGCGTAGGACCAGGCATTCAGGTTCTTGCCGATCTCACGAACGAAATTGCCCCTGGCGTCGAACTCGAGCAACTGGGAGGCGGTGGCCATGTAGGTCGGTCCGACCGAATTGCCGCGCGAGAACACGAAGACATGCCCGACTGAATTGACCGCCACGCCAGCGATCTCACCGAAGTGGACATCGTTAGGCAATTGCAGTGGATTGGGCACCGATTCGAACGGAAGTCCTGGAACAGCCTGCGCGAATGCCAGAGTAACGGAAAAGCTTCACGCAGTTTCTAGATGATCCAAGCGGCCTAGGTGACGAGGGGACAGCCAGTCCGCAAGGTATCTGGAGGGAAGTTCCCCCTGGGTGCAGCCCGTCGTCATCGACCCGTGAAACCTCTTGCCAAGACGCCGTCCGGTAGGCGATCCTAATCCTGAGATTCAAGGATGGAGTAACTATGGCCAGTGAAGTTCCCTCTCCCCCGGCGAAAGCGCCCGAGCCCAAGCTCGCCCCCTATGTCATCGAAGGCGCTCGCTCGAGCCGTTCCAAGTGCAAGAGCTGCCGCAAGAAGATCGACAAGGGTGTGCTTCGTCTCGGTGTGCTCATCGAAGGTCCTTACGGCATCGGCTATCTATGGCATCACCTGACCTGCGCGGCCAAGCGCCGGCTCGACGATGTCGAAGAGGCCTATACGACGGAAGCTTGGAAACAAGCCAAGGAGCCGCCCGAGGAATACCCGACAATCGAAGAGCTCCGGAAGGTCAATGAAGAAGCCGAAGAGAAACGGCAGGCGCGCAAGCAGATTCCCTGGTTCGAGGTCGACCCGTCCGGTCGCGCCAAGTGCAAGAATTGCGGCGACATCATGGAGAAAGGGAGTCTCCGTGTCGTTCTCGGCCGCGAGGTCGAGTTCGGAACCCAGTACCGTACGATGCCCATCCATGTTCATCCTGCCTGCGTCGCGGAAGAGATGGAGAAAGCGGATTGCGGCACCGAGGCGGACGGTTTCGAACATTCGGTCCGGCAGAACAGCCAAGGGTTATCGGAAGAGCAGATCGATTCCGTTCTCAAGGAGATTGGCGAGCTGCCGGAGTCCGAAGGCGACGACGACGCACCGCCGTTTTAACTCGTCCGCGCGTTAGTGTGGTCGAGCGGGCTGATATCGGCCACGTTTTCTATGCCCCTGCAAACGAGCTGATTGCGGTAGGTCGGTTGGACCCACGAGAGAAGCGCCGCCGCTACGATAGTCAGGCCGAGCAGCAATACAAAGGCGTAGCGGTAGGTGCCGCTCTGGTCATATATCCACCCCACGGCAACCGGACCCGCGGCATAGCCGATGCTCGCCACCGCGGTGAGAATGCCGATGAGCTTGCCGAGTTGAGTTGGCCCAAAGCAGTGCTTGGCGAAGATCGATTTTTGGACGAGGAGCCCGCCGTGAGCGGCGCCCCGAACGAGCGCAAAAGCCAGCGCGGTCAAAACACCACTGATGGGGAACGCGAGCGCTATCCCGACGGCCATGAGAATGTAAGAACCCTGGATACCGCGAATGGAGACCCTGTCGTAAATCCAGCCGAACCCTATTTTCGCGAACACGCCGGCGACGAATGTCGCGCTCATAGCGCGTGCCGCAAGCTCCTCGCCGAGGCCGCGATCCCTCTCGATGAAGAGAACCGAATGTTGGTTGAGGCTTTGATCAACGAAGGAAATGATGAATATCGCGCACACGATAATCCAGAACATCGGCTGCGAAAGCACCGATGCCAGGAAGTCACGCGGGCTCGTTGGCGCCATCTCTTTTAGCTCCTCGGGAAGCCTAGCGTCATCGAGCTCTCGCGAAAGCTCTTCTTCGCTCGGCGTCTCTCGCGTTACGAGCAGAAAGAGCGGTAGCCCTACGAGCCAGATACCCAAGCTCATGAGAGCGAACGTGACCCGCCAACCATGGGCGTTGATGAGCGGCGCGGCGAAAAAAGGCAGCACGATACCCGCGACACTCGACCCCATCATGACCACGCCGAGGCTCAAGCCTTGATTTCGGTCAAACCAGTGAGACATGAGCGTTTTGACCGCCACGATGATCGTCGTCGCCGCAAGACCTAGCACGATCCCCGCCGCATAGAAGCTCGCGAGGCCCTGGATGGCCATGGAATCCGCACATGCCGGTCGCGGTAATCAGGCAGCACCCGACGACGACTTTTCTGACACCGAAGCGATCCACTAGATAACCAGCTGCAAGGGCGCTCAAAGCGGCAGAGGCGAATTTGAACGAAGAAATGGCCGTGACTTGGGCCCGGGTCCACCCGAACTCATCAATGACAGGCCCGTACACGAAAGGAAGAAGCTCGGTCGGCACGCCGAAGATGAGCATCAGACAAACCATGGACGCCACGGCGTTCCACCAACCGTAATAGACCCCGCCTATTTTGGCGTTGAGCTTCTGCAGCATGGTCATGATCTGGCGAGCCCTTCTGTTGTTCTCGAGCCGCACCCGAAATCAAGAAGCTGATCGTGCGGGTGTCGTGACAGACGGAGTGTTTGCGAAGGTCCCGATACCGCTGACGATATCGGGGCCTCCGACTTTCTTCCAGAAAATCAAGTAGGACAGGGACGACCTCGAAAAGGTGCGCATCCCCGTCGATGACGGGATGGCCGAGCTTTCCCCGGATCTCGACGGCCCTGCTCAGGCCTCGAAACTTAGTCCGTGCTGCGTGAGCGTCGCCACACACGCGGGGATGTGCGCGCTCTATTCGCTGGCCGCCGGGACCCCTAGCTCTTTCAACCGCGCCGCAACGTCCGCGCCGGCGGTGTTCGTGTCCACGCTCTTGTCGATATGGAGGATCTTGCCCTCGGCATCGATGTAGTACGTCCAACGATGCGGCAACTCACGCTCAGGCGTCACCACTCCATAGGACTTCGCGACATCCTTGCCAGGATCGCTCAGGAGCGGGTAGTCGAGAGACAGGGATTCCGCAAACTCTTTGTTGGTCTCAGCCGTGTCGCAGCTTGCAGCAAAGTAATTGACGGCAAAAGCCCGAATCGCGTCGCCGCTCTCACGGAGCGACTTGCATTCGCGCGTTCACCCGCCGGTGAAAGCTTTCGGAAACCACGCAAGGACGACAGCCCTGCCCTTGAGATCCGAGAGCCGGTACGACTTTCCGTCGCTACCCTGAAGCTCGAAGTCCGGCGCCGCGTCGCCAACGTTCAGCTCGGCGGCCATCGCGGGCACCGCGAGAACCATCAGACAAAGAATCAAGCAAGCCATTTGTTTCATTGGTAATACTCCCATTTAAAAAAAACGCCCCGTTTCTCGACGCAGTCTAGAGCCGTCGGGCAGATATGGCAATCGTCATCCGGTGCGCGCATCAGTTCGCCTCACGCGTAAACTTGAACTCCGCGAGCTGGTCCCACCTGTCCACCGATTCGCGGTACATCAACTCCTCATAGGCGTTGTCGCCGACGATTCGATAGACGAGCCGCCGCCAATCGGCGAGCGCGCGAAAGCCGCCAACCGACATGCGCACGTGCATGTCGGCACGAGGAAATGACTGTTGAGATCGCGCTCCCACGTTCGGGTAAGCTCGACGTCGTTGCCGTAGACGACACCCGTGCCGGACCACGACCCGACGATCGTTTGGGCGAAGAAATCGTCGCTCCACGGATCAGGTCTCTCCTGGCTGGCGACGGGCGACAAAGCGAGCAGCGCAGAAAGAGCAACGATAGGCTTCACGGCAACACCGCGATCGCGTCAATCTCCACGAGGAAGTCGGGATGGGCGAGTCCAACGACTTGCAGCACCGATAGCGTCGGAGGATTCGGGAGCGTTCCAAGCGCCTCTTGCGCCGCAGCGAAAGCGGCGTGTATCGGCTGGCCCTGCACGAGGCAGACCGTCCACTTGACCACATGCTCCGCGCCGGCGCCCGCCGCCTCGAGCGCGACTTGCAGATTGCGGCAAACCTGCTTGGTTTGGGCCGCGACGTCTCCGTTGCCAATGATCCCGCCTGCATCGTCCACCGCGTTCTGGCCGCCCACATAGATCGTGCGGTGCGGGCTCTCGACCGTCACGGCGTGCGAAAAAGCGGGGTTCTTGTGCAGGCGCTCGGGATTCAAGTAGTTCACACGAATCACTGAAATTTGATGGTGGTAGCGGCCTAGGAAACCGTCGATCTCTCCCATCGTTTTTCTTCCCGAGAGCACGGAGCCCGAGATGACGCGCTGCTCACCGTCTGCGAGCTCGCCCGCCGTCAACTCGTCGGTGGAGGCTCCGAGCCGCGTCCGCACGACACGCGGACGGGAAACCGAAGGGCCGGCTAGCGAAACGACGCGCTCGAGCTGAAGCTCTCCGGTCTCGAAGAGCGAGCCGATGGCGACGACATCCTGGCAATCGATGTACCAAACGTTTTTTTCTGATCGACGGGGTCCAGCCGATGAATTTGGTAGCCAACGGTACCCGCGGGGTGAGGGCCACGAAAGCGCGCGTGCCGAAAGCGGTCCGGCACCGGAATGTTCGTCTCTCCGGCAGTGCAGACGTAGACCGGACCATCGGTCAGCTTCGCCATCGCCGCGAGGCCTCGCTCGAAAGGACCACGGCGCCCCTCGAGTATTTGTTCCACGTCGGGAGCCAGTGGGTTCGTGTCCATCGCCGTGACAAAGATGGAGTGCGGTACGACCGCGGGATCCGCGATACGGCCGAAGGGTCGCCCGCGGAGCGCCGTCCATTCTCCGGACTCGAGGAGAAGGGCCTTTACCTCTGCTCGCGTCGAGCTGCCGGGGCTCTTTTCCGAGAACGAGTCGAAGCTCACTTGATCGGTTGCACCGACACGGCCCGAGCGATCGACCCTCGCGAGCTCGATCACCACGGATTGGAAAGCGCGGCGCTCGCCGCGATGGACGGCAGCCACTTTGCCCACACCGGGAGACGTAAAACGGACACCGGGCGTCTTCTTGTCTTGAAAAAGGAGCTGCTCCCGGCGAACTTCGTCGCCGACCGCCACGTGCATCGTTGGGCGCAGGCCGGGGTAGTCGGCGGCGAGAAGAGCTACATGGCCCGGCGGATCATGATCATGGATGCCGGGCTCAGGCTCTCCGAGGATCGGAAGATCCAAGCCCTTCTTCGATACGTGAACGGTCATGACCCTGCTTGCGCTTTTACGCTTTTACGGACGACACGCGAAACGTTGGCCCATTACAGGCGCGAGGCTCAGGCGTGAATGGCGGAAAGAAAGAAACCGACTCGCGAGGCCTCCCTAATTGAATCGTGCCCGCGATTCCGGCACATTCTTCGATTCTTCCACAAATCTTCGGGAATCGCAAAACAGCGAGCGCCGTCGCCCCCGCTTTTCCTTCGAAAGAAGCGAACGATGTCGGCGCTATAATCAGTAGGCATGAGCAAAGTGAGCGAAGAGGCAAAATATCATGATGTTCGCAGTGATTTTTGGCGCGCATGCTGGGTCGAAGCGGCAAGCTACAACGCCTATTTGGAGGGGTCGGACCCGAAGCGCGCCGAGCACTGGCCAAAGCTCGAAAAGCGCATCCCGGCGCTCAGCGCGGCGCAACAAAAGCGCCTGAGCAATTACGGACGTAAGCTCAACATCCTGCTCGTGAGCGGCGTGTGGTGCGGCGACTGTGTGCGCCAAGGGCCCATGATCCGGCAGATTGCCGACGCTTGCGATGATTCGGTCGAGCTTCGGGTCATCGACCGCGACGTCAATCCCCAGCTGCGCAACGAGGTGCGCATACTCGGGGCCGCGCGCGTACCCGTCGTCGTTTTTTTGAGCGAGGACTTTCACGAGGCCGGCCGTTTCGGCGATCGTCTTCTTGAGACCTATCGCCGAAAGGCGACGACCGAAATCGGCCCTGCCTGCGCGGTGCCAACGGCCGAGACCCCGCCAGCGGAGCTCGTAGGCGAGCGGGACGAGTGGCTCGACATCTTCGAGAGAATGCTCTTGATGGTGCGCCTCGCACCGCCGCTTCGTGCACGCTACGGAGACTAATCGTTCTCTCGAGCTCGCGGCTGATTGCTCTGATCGCCGAGTTCCCCTAAACTCCTCTGACAAGACCGGAGGAAGACCAAAATGCCACGCACGTTTGCAGCTCTTATCGCATTGCTCGTAACCATTCCCGCAACTGGCCAAAACGCGGCTATTCTCGACGACCGGATCTCCGAGCTCGTCGCGAAGCACGAGGCGGAGATCCTCGAGTTTCGCCACTACGTTCATCAGAATCCAGAGCTTGGAAATCGCGAGCACGAGACCGCGAAGCGCGTCGCTGCGCACCTCACCGCGCTCGGCATGGAGGTCCGTACAGGCATCGCCCATACGGGTGTGGTCGGGATTTTGAAAGGCGGCAAGCCCGGCCGGACCATAGCCGTGCGCGCCGATATGGACGCGCTCCCCGTAATCGAAGACACGGACCTCCCTTTCAAATCCACGATCCGGACGACCTATAACGGCCAAGAGGTAGGGGTCATGCATGCCTGCGGCCACGACGTTCACACCGCGGTGCAGTACGGCGTGGCTTCCATCCTCGCGGAGATGCGCGACGAGATTCCGGGAACGGTGGTTTTCATTTTTCAGCCGGCGGAAGAAGGGCCGCCGCAGGGTGAAGAAGGCGGCGCAGACCTGATGGTGCGTGAAGGCGTCTTCGACGATCCCAAGCCTGAAGCCGTATTCGGCTTGCACACGCTTGCCGGCATGCCTGTGGGCGAGGTGGGTTTCACGTCGGGACCCGCGCTCGCCGCGGTGGATCAATTTCGCGCTACGGTGCGCGGCGTGCAAACGCACGGCGCCCAGCCTCAACAGGGCGTCGATCCCATCGTGATGGCATCGCAGGTTGTTCTCGCCTTGCAAACGATCGTGTCGCGCAACGTCCACCCGCTCGAGCCCGCGGTCGTGACTGTCGGGATGTTCCACTCGGGCGAGCGGTTCAACATCATACCCGCGGAAGTGAAGCTCGAAGGAACCGTGCGAACCTACGACCCCGATGTGCGGGATCTCATCGAGCGCCGGATGAACGAGATACTCGGCGGCATCACTAGCGCGGGCGGCGGCTCCTATCTGCTCGACTACGAGCGCGGAACGCCAGCGACTATTAATGATACCGAGCTCACGGCACAAATGGCGCCGAGCCTTCGTGCCGTCGTCGGGACAGACCGCGTGCAGGAAATCCAACCCACGATGGGAGGCGAGGATTTCGCTTATTTCGCGCTCGAAGTGCCCGGCTTTTTCTATCGGCTCGGTATCCACAAAGAGGGCTCGGTGATAGGCCCGCATCACTCGCCAACGTTCCGCGCCGATGACGCTTCCGTTTCCGTGGGCATGCGCGTCATGGCGAATGTGCTCATGGACTACTTACTTGCCAATGCGCCCTAGTCGATGAGGAGAAAGCCCGATGTCTGATGCGCAATTGCAAATCCGCGGCGACATACAGGTCCAGCTGGCGAAAGTCGGCTACGAGCTTCGTCGCATCCAAAAAGCTCTCGAGAACGTTACGCTCGACCGTCCGCCGGACGAGCTCGAGCGAGGCGTGCTCGACCACACTTCCGAAGCTCTCAAAGGCGTGCGGCTCGCGCAGGACCACGCGGAGCGCGTCGGGTTCTATCTCGAGGAGCTTTTGGACGACGACAAGTCCGACGCCCGAATAAATTGCTAGCGCGTCCGGTTCTTATTGGCCCGTACTGCATGGGTTTCTTTGAACCTCCAATTAAAATCATCAATCGGAACAGCGCTTCTCCACAGAAGTTGCGAATGTCGGATTCATTTTCACCGGAAAAATCTATGCATCGCTGGTGCCTCGAAAGCACGACGGATGGCGGAAAGAGCCTCGCGCGCATTCCGATCCAGAAGTTGCCGTTTCGCATCGGACGCCTCGACGACCTCGAGCTAACACTTCCCTTTCAATCCGTATCCAAACGCCACGCCGTGCTTCTTTTCGCGGAAGACGGCTTGCATCTTCGAGACTTATCGAGCACGAATGGATCCTTCGTCAACCGAAAGCGTGTCGGCGCAGCCATTCTGGGGGAAGGCGATATTCTGCACTTTGCCCAGGTGGAGTTTCGTATCGGACGCCACCCCGAAAGCATACACAACGACACCGTAGTCTGGCGCGACAAAGAGTTCGCTGGCCTGCCAAAAGGCACACATGGAAAAAGGCGCCAGAGCGGTCGGGTTGAAATCGAAATCGGACACGTAAGGCAGTTGGTATCGCAGCTAGAGATCGAGCCCGAGTGTGCTCAGAAGGGTTCCCTTCCGCTCAACCCGCGAGTCCAACTTGAACTATACGCTTCGCCATCCGCTAAGCCTGAGCTCGGGGCCGCCTCGAATTTTAGCGGCTAATCACGAAAAGTCGCGAGTCGGTCCGTCAGCAACCGGAAAAATCCGTCGGCATCGCCGTCGTGTATCCACATCGCGTTGGGCTCGCGGTCGGTGACGTCCCAGAAGTCGACGACGGTCTCCCCCATCGTGAGCTCCGATTCCGTCTCGACGGCGACGTTCACGCGCTTGCCTCGAAAGAGCTCGGGCTCGAGTAGATAAGCCACCGTACATGGGTCGTGGAGAGGCCCGCCTTCCACACCATATTTTTCGACATCGTAGTGGCTGGAATAGTCGAGCATCCCTTGCACGTTGCGCGCGACTTTCGTTCCGAGAGTGCCGATGGCCGCCACGCGCGGCGGGGTCGTGAGGACTTGAAGAGTTACGTCGAGCGGTAAGACGACGAGCGGACGACCGCATTCGAACACTATCTTCGCCGCGTGCGGATCGACATAAACATTGAACTCTGCCGAGGGCGTGACGTTGCCACCTTCTCGAAAGGCGCCGCCCATCATCACAATCTCGCGGATCTTGGACGCTATTTTCGGCTCCTTTTCGAGGGCCGTCCCGACATTCGTGAGCGGCGCCGTGGGGACGAGCGTAATCGAGTCGTCCTCAGCCGCCATGAGCGTGTCGATGATGAAATCGACGGCGTGTTTCGACTGTAGAGGCATCTCAGGGTCGTAAACGTCAGCTCCGTCGATACCTTCACGGCCGTGAACGTATTCCGCCGTGACGAGCGGGCGCTTCATGGGCGCCGCGCAGCCGGCAAAGACGGGAAGGTGGACTCTACCGCCAAGCTCGCAAATGATGCGGGCGTTGCGCTGTGTCTTGTCGAGCGGCACGTTGCCCGCAACAGTGGTGATCCCGAGAATGTCGAGCTCTTTCGGGGCCGCCAGCGCAAGCAGGATGTTGACGGCGTCGTCCTGGCCGGGGTCGCAATCAATAATGATGCGTTTTAATTCAGCATTCAGCATTCAGGCGTCTCTGGCCGCGACGGCGGCTTTGTGTTACATTCGCGCTTCATTCTACGATGTTTGTTCCTCAGTCGTACCTAGTCGCGCTTCTTCTCATGATCCTCTGCGTGGCTTGTTGGGGGTCTTGGGCCAATACGTTCAAGCTTGCGGGGAAGGTTCGTTTCGAGCTTTTTTATTGGGATTACGCGCTCGGGGTTTTTATCATGGCGCTCATTCTCGCCATGACGCTCGGGAGCTGGCACGGCGGGGAGGATGCTTTTTTCAACAATCTTACTCAGGCTACTGGGTCGCGCATCGGCTACGCGATGCTCGCGGGCACGATCTTCAATCTCGCGAACATCTTGCTCGTAGGAGCCATCGCGATAGCAGGGATGGCCATAGCGTTTCCCGTGGCCATTGGGGCGGCGCTCGTCATCGGCACCATCTTGACCTACCTCGTCGATCAAACGGGTAATCCCGCCATGCTCTTTGCCGGGGTCGCGCTCGCGGTCATTGCCATCCTTGCTGATAGCCTCGCCTACAAAGAGCTGTCCGGGGGGAAGGTCCAAGTCACAAAAAGGGGCCTTTGGATCTCGATCGTCTCCGGGATTCTCATGGGAAGCTGGTCACCGCTCACGGCGGCGTCGATGGCCAACGGCGGCGGGCAGCTCACGCCTTATACGAGCCTCGTCGTCTTCACTTTCGCGACCCTCGTTTCGACGTTCTTCTTCAACGTCTATTTCATGCAGAAACCGCTCATTGGCGAACCCGTGTCGTTCGAAGGCTATTTGCAAGGCAAACCGAGCTGGCACGTGCTGGGGCTCACCGGCGGGTTCATCTGGAGCATCGGCACCGCGGCCAATCTCATTGCCGGGCGCGAAGCGGGATTCGCCGTCGCCTACGCGATGGGGCAGAGCGCTCCCATGGTGGCGGCCCTCTGGGGGGTTTTCGTGTGGAACGAGTTCGAAGGCGCCTCGCGTTCAGCCAAGATGTACTTGGCGGCGATGTTCGTTTTTTACGGCGGCGCCATCGCCGTCATCGCGAACGCCTTTTAGACGATGAGGTAAGACGATGGCCAAAAAGAAAGCCCGTATCGTCGTCGTTGGGAGCGCCAATGTCGACCTCACGACGTTTACCGATCAGTTTCCCAAACCCGGTGAGACGCTTTTCGGTAAGAGCTTCGATCTCGGCTTTGGCGGCAAAGGTGCCAACCAGGCTGTCGCCGCCGCCTATTGCGGGGCGGAGGCGCACATGGTCGCGCGCGTGGGCGATGATTTGTTCGGCCCTGCCAGCATTCGCAACTTCAAGAAGCTCGGTATCGGCGCCAAAAACGTCAAGATGGTAAAGAATGTCTCGACCGGCGTTGCGCCTATCTTCGTCGAAGCTAACGGTCAAAACCGAATCCTCGTTGTAAAGGGCGCCAACGACAAGCTCACGCCGAAAGCGGTCGGCAAAGCGACATCGCTTCTCAAGAAAGCGGACATGATCGTCCTGCAGTTCGAGATACCGCTCGAGACCATTTATTACACCGTCAAGCTCGCGAAAAAGCACAACGTTCCCGTGCTGCTCAACCCCGCTCCCGCGATGAAGGCCGATCTCGCAAAAATTCATGACGTCGATTACTTCATTCCCAACGAGAGCGAAGCGGAGGCAATCACAGGTAAGGCCGTCAAGACGGTGGACGATGCCAAGAAGTGCGCCGAGCACTTACTCTCGAAGGGTCTGAAGCGCGTTATCCTTACGCTCGGCGAACGCGGCGCGCTTCTCGCGTCCAAGGACGGCATGGACCTCGTGCCTCCCTTCAAGGTGAAGTCGGTCGACTCCACCGGGGCCGGCGACGCGTTCATTGGAAGCTTTGCTGTATTCCTCGGCGAGGGGCTTCCCGAACGCGAAGCCGTCTCGCGGGCAAACCTTTATGCCGCGATCTCGACAACCGGTATCGGGACGCAGAAGTCGTTCATCAAGCGGCGCAAGTTCGATCGTGCGTGGAAGAAACGGGCCCGTGCGTAAACTCTTATTGTCGGTTGCTGTCCTCGCGGCCGCGTCATTAACAGAGGCTCCCGAGAGCGAGAACGTCGTCGTGAGCGCGTGGTTCGAGCGCATGAACGCCCTCGACGAATCAGAGGAGAGCGTCGATGCGCTCATAGCACTCTACCAGCCGGACGCCCTTCACATCACGGGACCCGAAAGCCACCAACTCGGGGCGGTTACCTATGCCGGGCACGAGAACATCCGCAAGATGGCACGTGATTTCGTTGCGACTTATGAGAGCCCACGGTTCCGCGTCGAGGTGGTGACGGCTCGGGAGCAGTCGCTGTCGCTGTTCCATCGCGCCGACGGCCCGTGGGGCGGGGCAAGTGTCGCCGTTGAATATGTAGCGGCTTACACCCGACGAGAGGACGGGACGAGAACGATGGCCCCTGGCGCGGCGTTCTTCCAACTTGCCGACGGCAAGATCCGTCGGGCGCGCTTCTATTTCGCGACGGGGGAAACGGCACCCGTCCAGTAGGCGTCCGATTCAAATTCTTGAAGACCCGCGAGCCGGTTGAGATTTAGCGGGTAGCGGCGGTACGATAGACGACGTTCTCTCCAAGGAGGACGGCTCGATGCGCCACCTTTTCCTCTCCTTGTTCCTCGTCGTCCCCTGCCTCGCGGCTTTCGATGATAACAAGAGAGCCTCCGATGACCGCGCCGACGAGGCCCATCGCACGCTGCTCGAATCTACCGATCGCGGCGCTGGAGTGCGCCCATTTTACCGAGGCGGTGATGTCTGACTTGCCTGCGACGTCGCCCGGCTCCGATGTTAACCCGATGGGCTGCTGGGATTTCAAACAGACCCGCTATACGCGCAAAGAGACTCAAGCGGAACGCGCGGATCGATGGCTTTCCCTTAGAAGGCCATCGACGGCGAAACCTATGCAAAGCTTCTGCGGGGCGAGGAAGAGCGAACTCGAGCCCGCCGATTTCACTTGACGTAGCTCGGGACGCGGCGCACGCCGTCTTCGATCCCATCGGCGTACGGAGATGTGCGGGGCTTCTCGACGCGTTGGAACAAGAGCTCGGAGGATCGCCGCGAAATCGTGCGATTCTCACGGCCGAATCGCCAAGGCTGGACTTCTGAGCTGCCGGATCAAAGATGGTAGACACACTAGACTAGGCGCTACCCAAGGACAGGGAACCTAGGGAACGTTTGGAAAAATCAACAAGGAGCCTGGAATGGACAGGCGGACGTTGCTCAAGGCGGGCGGGATGGCGGTTGTTGGTTTGGGGCTTGGCGGATGCGCGAATCGAAGGACGCCGTCGAGACCAATGCGGCCTCCGGTCAACCTCGTGCCTGTCCATGTCTCTTGGGATCGGGTCATCCATACGACGGTCGGTTTGCGTCCGCACCGCCCCTCGGGTTTCTTCGTAAGGACCGAGAAGCTCGACCACAAGACCGTCATCCACAACTACGGCCACGGCAGAGCCGGCATTTCGCTCTCATGGGGCACCAGTTATCTCGCCGCCGACATGGCCATGGGCCATCCCGATCGGCGCGCGGCCGTTATCGGCTCGGGCGCCGTCGGCGTGGTTACGGCAAGGCAGCTTCAGCGGCGTGGCATCAAAGTGACCATCTATGCGATGGCCGTGCCGCCCAACACCACGTCGAACATGGCGTGGGCCGGGTTCACACCCACTTCCGATCTCTTTGCCGTAGGCAGGCGCACGCCGCAGTGGGACGAGCAGTTCCGGTTTGCGGCCGAGATCTCCTACCGGCAGTTTCAGCTCCTCGCTGGTCGTGACTACGGGGTGTCCTGGATCGACAATTACAGCACGATGGACGAGATGCCCGTCGAGCGCATACGCCGGGGGGCTCGCTTCTTCCCGAGCACTTGCGGACGGGCCGCGTGATTCTTCACGCCGGCGAGCATCCGTTTCCTCTGAAGTACGCCACCCGTACCCCATCGATTCGAATCGAGCCGGCTACCTACCTCGATGCTCTCGTCCGTGACTTCCACCTTTTCGATGGCCGTATCGTCATCCGCCAGTTCGACACGCCCCGAGATCTCATGTCGTTGACCGAGAGACTCATCGTCAACTGCACCGGTCTCGGGTCGCGTGAGCTCTTCAGCGACGAGGAGCTCACGCCCGTCAAAGGGCAACTCACCTTGCTCGTCCCGCAGCCGGAGGTCGACTACAGTACTTTCGGTGGCCTCGGGCAAAGCGACTCGTTCGGCATCCACATGATGCCTCGGTCGGACGGTATCGCACTCGGGGGCACCTCCGAGCGCGGCGAATCATCGATGGAGCTGGACGGTGAAGCCCGCAAGCAAATCGTGGAGGGACACATGGAGCTCTTCTCCGCGATGCGCCCGCCCCAGCCTGGTGCACGACTTACGACGTCCCGGACGCCGGACGAGGTTCCCGCGCTCGATAGTTTTGGCGGGCTCGGCACATAAGAGGTAGAACATGGCCCGCTGCGCCCAATTCCCGACGCGGTGTCGTTCGCGCAAGATCTCCATCGCCTCCGAGAGACTACGATCCGAGGCCGCGTCGACGGGCCGTGGGGCGTCGCGAGCGGCGCCGTAGAATATGTAGCCGCTTACACTCGACGAGAGGACTGGACGAGGGTGATGGTCCCTGGCGAGGCGTTCTTCCAACCTGCCGACGGAAGATCCGTCGGGCACGCTTCTACTTCGCGACGGGGGAAATGGCGCCTGTCCAGTAGGCGTCCCGATTCAAGTTCTTGAAGGACGGCGAGCCGGTTGAGACTTGACGGGCTGTGGCGGTAGAATAGGTGACGCTCGCAGGAGGACGTTTCGATGCACCACCTTTTGCTTTCCCTTATATTCGTCGTCCCTTGCCTCGCGGCTGCGGATGACGACAAGAAAGCCTCCGACGAGGGGCGCCGGAACAGCCGCGCCGCGGAGGCACACCGAACGTTGTTCGAATCCACCGATCGCGGCAGGGAGAGCGCCCATTTTACCGAAGCCGTGATGCGTGACCTGCCGGCGACGGCGCCCGGCACCGACGTTCCTCGACAAGGCTTCATCGATAGGATCCTTTTCCGCCAAATGGCGGAGCGAGGCATCCCTCATGCCGGGCTCGCTTCGGACACCGAGTATATCCGGCGGGTCTATCTCGACGCGGTTGGTCTCCCGCCCGAACCGGACGCGGTCCGCGCATTCGTCGCGGGTGACGCTCCCCAAAAGCGCGTCGAGCTCATCGATTCTCTAATAGGCACCGAAGCCTTCGCCGAGCAATGGGCCTGGTTCTGGGGCGATCTCTTCCGGCTCGCGTCACAGGTCGGTCCGGTCAAAAACTCGTTTCAGTTCTGGGTCAAGGAGTGGCTCCAAGTGGACCGGCCTTACGACGAGGTCGTCCACGATCTTTTGACCGGTGTCTCGAAAGCGCACGGCACGATCCCATCACTCGCATTCTTGTCGCGCTCGCATCAAGCGAAGAGCCGCATCGTGATGAGCAACGAGGATTACGGGATCCTCAACCGGCTCGACTCGATCGATCAATTCAACGTCGACACGTCGCGAATTTTTCTCGGCATCACGACGTCCTGCATTTCTTGCCACGACGGCGAGGCCCACCTCGAACCCGTCAGTTCCTGGCTCACGAAAAAGACTCGAGCGGATTTCTATCGCCATTCGGCCTTCTTCGGAAAGACCCGCATGATTACGACGTGGGACGACCGGTCCAAGAACGTCGTTGTCGATCTCATCGTCGACGATCTTGCCAAAGGCTACGACACGGCGGACGATGCGCCGTTCTTTACGCTCTCCGAGAACCGCTTTCCACGCCTCGAGGGCGAGAGCTACGAGCCCGCCTTCTTGTTGACCGGCGAGAAACCGAAGCCGGGCGAGAACGAGCGCAAAGCACTCGCGCGCATGATCACGTCGCACCCGCAATTCGCGCGCGCGACCGTCAACTTGATTTGGGGAAAGCTGATGACGGCCGCGTTCGTCGAGCCCTATAACGCGTTCGACCTCGACCGGATGGACCCTAACAATCCGCCCGAGGCGCCATGGACGATACAGCCGACGAACCCGGAGCTTCTCGAAGCGCTCGCGGCGGATTTTCGCGAAAGCGGCTACAGCATCCACCACCTCATGAAAACGATCTTTCGCTCGAGCGCCTATCAGCTCGATTCGCGCTATCCCGCCGAGTGGAAGGACGACTATCTGCCTTACTACCCACGCAAATTCGTCCGGGTGCTCACCGGTCCAGAGCTCGTGGATACGATTACACGCGTGACGGGACGTCCGGGCGAGTTTCAGTTCTCAGGCACGACCGTTACTCGGGTCAAACAACTCGCCGCGCCTTCCGATCTCGGCGCACGACGGGGAAGAGGCGAAGGGGCTGAGATCAACGCGCTCTTGCTCGCATTTTCTCAGAGCAACCGCATGACGCCGATGCCGGTTGGCAACAAAGTCTCCACGTTGCAAGCGATGCTCATGATGCAGTCGGGCGTCGTGAGCCGCCGCGTTGCCGCCGAAGAAGACTCGCGGGTCGATCGGCTCGTCAACTCGGACGCGACCAACGATGAGCTCATCGGAGAGCTCTATCTCGCGACGCTCGCGCGCTGGCCAAGCGCCGCCGAAAGTAAAGTCGCTTTGAAGGCGGTGTCGCGGGACCGCGCGGCCGGCGCTTCGAACTTGCAATGGGCACTCTTGAACTCACCCGAATTTCTCTTGAACCACTAATGGATGACGGAGGACGTCATGCCTCGCGTAAAGGACATTCTGCCGACGCGTCGAGACGTGCTCCGCTTGGGCGGGCTCGCCCTGGCGGGTACTAGTCTCGACCATCTGGTGTGGCCGCTCGAGATCCACGCGAACGGCCAGACCGACCCAAGAGGCACGGCGCGAAACTGTATCTTCATCGAGTTGGGCGGTGCGATTAGCCCGATGGACTGCTGGGATTTCAAACAGACCCGCTATACGCCCAAAGACCTCGACATGGTGCAGCTCAAAGGCGACCTCGCCATCTCACGTACGCTCTTTCCGGAGCTTCACAAGCAGATGGACAAGGTCGCGCTCGTCCGTTCGATGCGCGCCCCCGAGCTCATCCATTTCAACGGGCAATACCACACCCAAACGGGCCGCGCGCTCAACGTCGCCATCGCTCGCGAGATCCCGAGCTTCGGCAGCATCATCTCTTACGAGCTCGAAGCCCAAAGGCGGGAAACGGACACGTTTCCGACCTATATGTCGACGCAGCTCACGCGCGCCCGCGCCGGCTCGATCGGCGCAGGCTTTCTGCCGACGCGGTTCACGGGGCTCGATCTCGACCCCACAACCGTGTTCGAATCCTTTGCCGGCAACACACAAGGCAGTAAGGAGCTCTTAGAGGAGCGCTTCCGGCTCTTGAACGCGCTCGTCGACGCGTCCGAGACAGAGCGCCTTTCGATGAGCTCGAAAGCTTCGGACTATCGCGACTTCTATCAGGGCGCCTATGAAATTTTGAACGACCCGCGCTGGCCCACGATCTTCGAGGCGACGGAGGAAGACAAGACGCGCTACGGGAACGATGAGTTCGGTCTCGGCTGCATCCTCGCACGCAATATTCTCGACGCCGATGCAGGCACGCGCTTCATCTACATCTATGACGGCGATCATTGGGATCATCACTCGGGCATCTTCGATCGCAAGAAGAAATGGAATCACTACACGACCTGCCCGCGGCTCGATAAAGGCCTCGTGAGCTTGCTGCAAGACCTAGAAGCGAGACCGGGAACGGCCTCCGGTAAGACGATGCTCGACGAGACCCTGATCGTCACGACGAGCGAGTTCGGACGCACGCCGGAGATGAATCCGGTCGCGGGCCGCGATCATTGGCGACAGGCTTACACGTCTCTTTTCGCTGGGGGCGGGGTCGTGGGCGGACGCATCATTGGCGCGACGAACGAGGACGGCGCCGAATGCATCGACTATGGCTGGAAGCACGAGGGACAGCCTTTCATGGACAGCATCGTCGCCACAATCTATTCCGCTCTGGGCATCGACTGGAGAAAGTCCGTCAAGAACACGCCTTCGGGCCGGGAGTACCGCTACGTAGACACCGTGGCGCTTGGAGGGTCGGAGATGATGTTCGACGACGAGATCCCGGAGCTCTTTGTCTAAAGCAGTGCTGCTCACTTTGGTACTGGCGGCGGCCACGGCCTTACTGCCTTCGCCGCCATCCGATATGGTCTCGATCCCCGCCGGTGATTTCTGGATGGGTCGGTATCACATGTGGCTCATCGACGAGATCGGTTGGCAAACCCGCGATCGGATGGACGACCGCCCGATGCATCTCGTCTACCTCGACGCCTTCCTCATCGATCGCTACGAGGTGACGAACAGCGACTACGCGCGTTTCGTCGAAGAGGTGAGACATCGCGCGCCCTTTCATTGGCGCAAAGGGAGGGTTCCCCAAGAAAAACCCCGCATGCCGGTCTACAACGTGAGCTGGGACGACGCGGCCGCTTATTGTGCGTGGTCGAGCAAGCGTCTTCCGACGGAGGCCGAGTGGGAGAAGGCCGCACGCGGCGGGTACGAAAAACTGTCTCACCCATCGAGTAATGGGCTCGACGATGAGCTTGCGGAAGACGCCGACGAAGGCGCGAAACCCGTCCGGCTCGCGCATTACGGCTATCCCAAAGGCCCCATCGACGTCAGCTACTATCCGCCAAACGCCTATGGCGCCTACGACATGATAGGAAACGTCTGGGAGTGGGTCGCCGATGGCTACGAGCTCTACTACTATTCCGTGAGCCCGCGCGAAAATCCCCGCGGGCCGAAAGACGCCCCCTATAAGATCTATCGGGGTGGAAGCTGGGGCGATGTCGACGAACGTCTGCTCTCGGTCTTCTACCGCAACTTCACGGATCCGGCGATGCGCACGAGCACGATCGGCTTTCGCTGTGCGAGCGACTCCTGAGGCGAATCCCCATGAATGAACCGAAGAACCCGGAACGTCGTGGTTTCGTCAAAGCGCTCGGCGTAGCCGCGGGCGGCGCCCTGGTGCCATCGAGCACGCGCGACGATACGGCGGGCGTACGCATGCGGTCGCTCGTCTCCCGCGCAGCGCCTGTGATGTGTCCCGGGGGCTACGACGTGCTTTCGGCGAGACTCATCGAGCTGCACGGCTTCGAAGCGATGGTCGTGGGCGGAAGCGCTTGCTCGGCGTCGATGTACGGGATTCCGGATTACGGGCTCGTGAGTATCACCGAGCTGATCGAGCTCGCCGCGCGCATCGCGGGAGCGGTCGAAATCCCGGTCCTCGCCGATGCAGATGATGGCGGCGGAAGCCCATTGAACGTCTACCGAGCGATGCAAGGCTTCGAGCGTGCAGGGATCGCGGCCGTCATGATCGAAGACCACGTCCAGGTCAAGCATGTCGGCGGCGAAGGTGAGCTCGTTCCGACGCACGTGATGGCAGACAAGGTCAAAGCCGCGGTCGACGCTCGACAGGGCGACACGATCGTGCTTGCACGCGCCGACTCCGTCTCCGTCGGTGAGTCGGTGGAGGCCGCCATCGAGCGCGGGGTCGCTTACGCCGAGGCTGGCGCGGACATGCTTTTCTTCGCGGGCATGGCCCTCGAGGATTGCCCGCGCGCCGCCGACGCCGCACAGAAACCTTTGATGACGACGGTCCGCGATACGCCGCTCGATGTTTTGGAACGCCAAAAGATCACTCTCGCCGTCTATGCCGCACACGCGCTGCAGCTCGCGCTCGGGGCTGCCGATCGCGGTCTCGCCGAGCTCAAGCGGAACGCGCGTATCGACAGCTTTCGCGACCGCGCCATCGACGGCGAAACCTACTCGAAGCTTTTGAGAAGCGACGAAGAGCGGACGCGCGCGCGCGAGTATCACTTGACGTAATCTCGCGAAACGGCGCACGCCTTCTATTCCTTGCCGAATAGTTTCTTCAAGCCCTCCCACCTCGCCTTCGGTTCGACGACGGCGCTCTCCTCGTATTCCAGGACGCGGCGAAGCACCTCGCCGTCCGGCCAGTTCTCGAATGTGTACACGAAAGGATGCGTCGACGCCCCCGCGACCGTCGATCGGACGAGCTTGTAGAAGCGCTCACCGAACGGGAGCGCCGTCGACTGCGTCCACTCCGCCCGTTCGTTTTGCGAGTGGATGGTAATCCGCGGTGCACTCGCGTTCTCGTCATAAGTGATGAGGTCGCCGGGTGCCTTTCGGTGCGCCGTCCTGAGCGGGACGGGGCGAGCTCACGCCGGATCTCGTCCATCGACTGGAATCGGCGGGAGGGTTCTTTCTCTATGGCGCGCAGGATGATGCGCTCGAGCCAAACAGGAAGCGAGGCTTTCAGGGTCGACGGCGGAAACGGCGCGCGGTTCAGGTGCTGCATGATGACCGCCATCGCGTTCTCACCCACGAACGGGAGCTCACCCGTGAAAGCCTCGTACATGAGGACTCCGAGCAAGTAGATATCCGCGCGGCTGTCCACCCGACGTCCTTCGATTTGCTCGGGCGCCATGTATTCCGGCGTCCCCATGCCCCCCGTCTGAGTGATGCGCGTGAGGCCAACGCCTTCCGTGAATGCGAGCCCAAAATCACACACTTTGACGTCACCCTCGCGCGTCATGAGGACGTTGGAGGGCTTCACGTCGCGATGGACGACACCGGCCTCGCATACCGCCTGAATGCCGTCGCAGAGCTGGCGTAGCAGCGGGAGCGTTGCCTCCACCTCGAGCGTTTTGCCGCGGCGAATCCTTTCCTTCATCCCCATACTCGATATCAAGCCCTATCTCTCGAGCGTGCCCGCAGATGAGCTCGAGCGCGGCTGGATTGCGGAAGTGGAGTCGCGCTCGGGACGCGGTGAAGATCGAAAGTGGTCGGATCGAGCCTAATCGATAGCCAGGTAAACCTGAAAGCTCGGCCGCTTCTCTAAATCGTCCGCATGAGGCACCGTTAGAATGGCCACAGAGACACAGAGCGGCGCGACGCGACGCGCTCCACGAGCTGACCGCTCGCGGCGGAGATTTGGTTGTGGCCCGCCGCGCTGTGCCTCTGTGCTTCTGTGGCCATCCCCTTTCGTTGCGGCCAGCAGGACCCAGATCAGGCCGCTCGCGGGCGGACTCGCCCTTGCAAGAGTCCGCTGCTGTGAGATACGCTATACTTTGGCGGGATGGCCAAACACATGTGGATGTGGTCCGCCTAAGCGTTACCTTCGACCGTTTCTCCTCTCTGCTCGAACACCTATCGAAGGATTAGCGCTATGCGCCTAAGCAGGTTTCTATTCAACACCTTCCTCTGATACTTCGCTATGATCACAACGTGGTACTTGCATTCCCATCGCACATGCGACAGGCTTTCTCATTCAAGCATGCAGGTTCAAATTTCGGGGGCCCCACGGGGTCTTCCCGGAGGGGGAATCTAGCGCAACGCGCCGCATCGCTCGAAGCTCTTTGGGTCACGCCGCCAGGGGCGGCGGGTTTATAGGCGAACGAACGGACCGTCAAGCTGCGAACGAGACGCGAGAATAATGTGACCGAACGCGCGACAACACGAATGCCGTCAGGCACCTTGATCCACAAGCATCGCGCTCCTGTGCTCGTTTCACAAACCGATCACTCGAGCCATATATCGTCAGGCTCCGGGGCTCCCTTGGGGTTTTGGTCGGGCTCCGCCTCTCGCGTGGACCGCAGCGAAGAGGCCGTCACGGAAGCGGTGCAGGACACCGAACGACCCGTGATCCTCATCTCGGATCGAGGCGCATATGCCCGAGTGACGGGCGGTACGGCGATTCTGGGAGCGGGTGTTCCCGACCGTGAAGCGCTTCCCATCGTGGGCTACTCGCCGGCCAATCCTCCCGAGCACCTCGGTGACCCAGGATTTCTTTCAGACCATGGAGTCCGCTACGCCTACATCGCCGGCGCCATGGCCAATGGGATCGGTTCGGTCGAGGTCGTGGAGGCCATGGGCCGCGCCGGCATGCTTGGCTTCTTCGGCGCCGCCGGCCTACCTCTCGAGGCGGTGGAAGCCGCCATCGACCGCCTGTCTCACTCCCTGGAGGGACGGCCCTACGGCTTCAACCTCATTCACAGCCCCAACGAGCCCGACCTCGAAACTGCCGTAGCCGACCTCTACATTCGGCGCGGCGTGCACCTTGCCTCAGCCTCGGCTTATCTGGATCTCACTCTTCCTGTGGTTCGCTATCGCGTCCACGGGATTCACGAAGATCAGAGGGGTCGCATCGTGACACCGAACCGGCTCATCGCCAAGGTGTCTCGACTAGAAGTAGCCACGAAATTTTTCTCCCCACCTCCGGAACGCCTCCTGGAATCTCTCGTCGACGCGGGAGACATCACCGAGGGGCAGGCCCGTCTGGCCAAACGTATTCCCGTGGCCCAGGACATCACCGCCGAAGCCGATTCCGGCGGTCACACCGACAATCAGTCGGCCCTAGCCCTCATACCCACGCTGATAGCGCTCCGGGATCAAATTCAGGAGCGTCATGGGTACCGTCAGACCCTGCGTGTAGGAGCCGCGGGTGGCATTTCCACTCCTATTTCAGCGGCCGCGGCCCTTTCCATGGGGGCAGCCTACATCCTTACCGGCTCGATCAACCAGGCCTGCGTCGAGGCAGGTACGTCCGACATCGTCCGCAAGATGCTCGCCGACGCCGAGCAGGCCGACATAACGATGGCGCCCGCGGCCGACATGTTCGAGATGGGTGTGAAGGTACAAGTGCTCAAGCGAGGCACCATGTTCGCCATGCGCGCGCAGAAGCTCTACGAGCTCTACCGGGCTTGTGACAGTCTAGACTCGATTCCGAAGACCGATATGGCGGCGCTCGAAAAGAGCACCTTCCGAGCACCCGTGGACGTGGTGTGGACCCAGTGCCGCAACTTCTTCGCCGATCGGGACCCGGCCCAGCTGGAGCGAGCGGCGAAGGATCCCAAGCACAAGATGTCCCTCGTCTTCCGTTGGTATCTCGGCCAGTCGTCACACTGGGCCAATGCCGGCGATCCGACCCGGGTAATCGACTACCAGATCTGGTGCGGCCCGGCCATGGGGGCCTTCAATGGATGGGTGAAAGGATCTTTCCTGGAGGAGCCGGAAGAGCGCAGCGTCGTCACCGTTGCGCTGAACATTTTGCATGGCGCCGCGCTGTTGACCCGCATCAATGCCCTTCGCAGCCAGGGCGTCCAAACACCACGCGCGTGGAGCGAGTACTTTCCGCGGCCTATTGAGCCCATTCAAGATGAGGAGCTCCGTGTCCAGTAACGGTCGGATGAAACAAGAGCCCCTGGCCATTGTAGGCATGGCCTGTCTCTTCCCCAAGGCGGATGACGTTTCTGCTTTCTGGGCCAATCTCAAGAACGGTGTGGACGCCATTACCGATATTCCGTCCTCCCATTGGAACGTGAAGGACTTCTTCGACGACGATCCCAAGGCACCGGATCGCACCTATGCGCGTCGTGGCGGATTTTTGTCACCGGTGGAGTTCGACCCCCTCGCCTTCGGCATCGCGCCCAACGACATAGAGGCCACAGACACCACCCAGTTACTGGGCCTCATGGTGGCGCAGCAGGCCTTGGAAGATGCGGGCTACGGCGAGAAAGGGAGCTTCGAGCGAGATCGGGCCAGCGTGATTCTCGGGGTCACGGGCACGCTGGAGCTGGCGATTCCTCTGGGAGCCCGTTTAGGACACCCGTTGTGGCGACGGGCGCTGAAAGAATCCGGTATCGCCGACGACCTCGCCGAAACGGTGGTCCAAAAAATTTCCGACGGCTATGTCGGGTGGCAGGAAAACTCCTTCCCGGGACTCTTGGGCAATGTCGTGGCCGGGCGCATCGCCAACCGCCTCGATCTCGGAGGCACGAACTGCATCGTGGACGCGGCCTGCGCCAGCTCACTAGCTGCCCTCCATCTTGCCGGGATGGAGCTCGCCTCTGGGCGCTCCGACATGGTGCTCGCTGGAGGCATGGACACCTTCAACGACATCTTTATGTATATGTGCTTCAGCAAGACGCCGGCGCTCTCGCCCACCGGCGATTGCCGCCCGTTCGACAAGTCCGCCGACGGCACGATTATCGGTGACGGCCTCGGCGTCTTGGTGCTGAAGCGATTGGCAGATGCTCGCAGAGACAAAGACACCATCCACGCAATCATCCGATCGGTGGGCTCGTCCAGCGACGGCAAGGGCACGGCGATTTACACGCCGGCAGCCAGCGGCCAGGCCAAAGCGCTCAGAAACGCCTACGACGCGGCCGGAATCTCGCCGGAGAGCATCGAGCTCCTCGAGGCACATGCTACAGGCACGAAGGTGGGAGATGCCACCGAGGTCGCATCTCTTTCCACGGTTTTTCGAGAAGCGATTGCTGAGGGAACATGGTGTGCCCTTGGCAGCGTCAAGTCGCAGCTTGGTCACACGAAAGCTGCCGCCGGAGTCGCGGGCGTGATCAAGGCCGCCTTGGCATTGAAACACAAGGTTCTTCCTCCCACATTGAAAGTTACCGAGCCGCTGGATGCGCTGAAGAATGGGAGCTCACCTTTCTACATCAACACGACGAAACGGCCATGGCTTTCCTCGGAGGATCATCCGAGGCGGGCCGCGGTGAGCGCCTTCGGTTTTGGCGGCACCAACTTCCACTGCGTTCTCGAAGAAGCGGACGCGGCGAAGGCGGCTCCAGACTTCGACAGCGAAACGACTCTCCTCCCCTTTTCAGCCGACACTCGGGAGGAGCTGATCGGGGCCGCCGAGGCCTTCCCGTCGGACCGAAAAGGCTACGACCTACGAGCCCTGGCGGCCCGAGCCCGAAACTCATTCTGCCCCGAGGCCGCGCACCGGTTGATCTTGGCCATGGAGTCCACGCGTCTCGGGAAGTGTCTCGAGGGCGCGGTCACGCTCTTGAAGAGTCAGGCGGACAAGAGCTCGTGGACGACACCGGACGGGGCCTTTTACGGCACCGGAGAGCCGAAGGGATCTCTGGCCTTCCTGTTCCCGGGCCAGGGCTCTCAGTACGTGGGAATGCTCAGGGACCTGGCCTGCCAGTTCCCGGAGGTGTTGGACAGTTTGACCCGGGCCGGTAAGCGGCTAAGTGATGTCATCTATCCGCATCCCGCCTTCGACGAGCTAACGAAAGCGGTTCAAGAACGAGCTCTGCGCGCTACGGAGTTTGCGCAGCCCGCCATCGGCGCCGTATCAGTGGGTGCCCTTGGCCTCCTCCTGTTATTTGGTCTCGAGCCCGCCGCCGTCGCGGGCCACAGCTACGGTGAACTGGTGGCCCTGCACGCTGCCAAGGTGTTCGACGCTCAGACACTCAGTGTCCTTTCCATACTTCGCGGGCGGCTCATGGGCGAGGGCGACCGTGGCGCCATGCTAGCGGTGGACTGCGATGAGAGCACGATAGAGTCCGTCGTCCAAGAGAACGAGCTCGCTCTAGTGGTGGCCAACAAGAACGCTCCAACCCAGTTCGTTCTGTCCGGTGCCACCGAAGAGATCGAAAAAGCAGTGAAGGTCTTCGAGGAGCGGGGTCTCAGATGCAAACGCCTTCCGGTCTCCGCCGCCTTTCACAGCACGCTCGTGGCCGATGCCGCGGCGCCTCTGGCCGACGAGCTTGGCCGGCTGGACTTCGCCGAGCCCCAGTGTAAGGTCTACGCCAACGTAACGGGTGAAGCCTATCCGAGCGATGCCTCGGCCATAGCAGCACTCCTGGCCGATCAACTCAGTCGCCCGGTAGAGTTCGTCAACGAGATCCGCGCTATGCACCGAGACGGCGCTCGGTTCTTTCTCGAAGTCGGCCCCGGAAGCCGGCTCACCGGTTTGGTGAAGTCGATTCTCGGGGACGAAGAACATGTAGCCCATGCCCTCGACGCTTCGTCGGGCAAGCGCTCAGGAGCCGTGGACCTCGCCCGGACCTTAGCCCGCGCTTCGGCCTACGGCTTCCAGATCAATTGGAGTCAATGGGACACCGCAGCGTCTTCATTCGCGAACGAGGGCGAACGTAAAAAGCCCGCTCTCACGGTAGCCATCAGCGGCGCCAACTACGTAAAAAAGAAGCCGGCGTCGACGAGCCGGCCATCCCCCACCAATGCGACAGTTCCAAGACCAACGAACATGAGTAGTCAACCACCCGAAACGGTCAAGCCCCTCGAGCACCTCATCAACGGAGAAACACCTTTGCCATCCGCCGCGACCCCGGTCCACGCATCGCCGTCGGAAAACGGCGCGCTAAACGACGCGCTACGGATGACGCAGGAGAACATGGCCGCGCTTCAAAAGATGCAGGAGCAGACCGCCAGCCTCCACCAGCAGTTTCTTCAGGGCCAGGAGACGGCTCAGCGCACGCTTCAATCTCTCGTCGACCAACAGCAACGCCTCGTCGAGCAAAGGTTGGGCCTAGCACCATCACCCCTGCCGCGAGCCGAACGAGCAGAAGCACGCGTGCAGGCCGCAGTGCGAATTGCGACTCCGCCGGTACAAGCTCAGCCTCCGGTGGTGGCAGCGCCCGCGGCACCTCCGCCGGCCGAGACGCCGAGAGCGGCGTCTCCCGTGGAAACTGTGACGCCTTCCTCTCTTGACGCGGGCAGCGTGGAGGGTGTTCTGCTCGAGGTTGTCGCGGAGAAGACGGGATACCCGGTCGACATCTTGAACCTGGACATGGAGATGGACTCGGACCTGGGCATCGACTCCATAAAGCGCGTGGAAATTCTCTCGGCGTTGCAGCAGCGCATTCCCGAGGCGCCTCCCGTAGGCCCCGAGCATCTGGGCACTCTACGCACTCTACGACAGATTGTGGCCTTTCTCACCGACGATGATTCGGACGCTCCGTCATCAACCGTGGTTGAAGTAACGGAGATAGGTTCTGCGGTGAAGAAGAACGGCGCTCCGCCATCATCGATTTCCACATTTGACCATGAGATCGGCTCGAGAGTTTTGGCGGTGGTTTCGGCCAAGACGGGATTCCCCTTGGACGCTCTCGACATGAACATAGATCTCACTTCAGACCTCGGCATCGATCAGGTCAAGCGCGCTGAGATCTTCTCGCTGCTCAGGGACAAGACGCCATCCATGCCGGAGATCTCCCACGGCACCATCAACTCCTGGCGGACCTTGCGCAATGTGGTGGACACGCTGGCGGAAGCCACCAAGGCCTACGGCACGCCTTCATCGATCCCGGACGAGGGTATCGACGTGGACGAGCTCATGCGGCGGGCTATTCCGTCGGAAGCCCTGGCGCCACAGAGAAGCGTGCTCGGTATCACGGCCCTGGACGAGACGGAGGACCGCAAGAAGATCTCCCTGGCCTCTGACGCCGTCGTGTGGATCTCTCGTGACAATTCCGGCCTCTCGGAGAAAATAGCCGAACGCATGGAGGCGCAGGGTCATACACCCCGTCTCGTCGCCCTGGAAGACGCCGCATCTCTGGAACCACCAACGGAGCTAGCCGGCCTCGTTGTGGTCGGTCCCGTGAATCCTGACAGCGACGCGTTCCTTGCCCAATCCCTGACGCTCCTGAGCCGAGCGGCCCCTGCGCTACGACGGGCCGGCCACGGCGAAGGTTCGGTCTTCGTAACGGTGTCTCGCCTCGAGGGCTTCTTCGGATTGAAGGGCATGGGCCCCGAGACACAGCCGGCGAGCGGCGGATTGGCGGGTCTCTCCAAGACCGCCAGCCTCGAGTGGCCCGAGGTGCAATGCAAGGCCATGGATGTGACGACCGCACTCGTCGGCGTCGACGTTGACGCCGTCGTGGATGAGATTTTTCGTGAAGGGCCACTCGAGGTGGGTCTCACCGCCACGGGCCGGGTCACGCTGGAGCTCGCACCTCGTGCGATCATTTCCGCCAACGTTTCCGATGACCCATCCCGAGAGCTCGTCAAGGACGACGTGATTGTCTTGTCAGGCGGAGCCAGAGGTGTGACGGCGGCGGTCGCGCGGGAGCTGGCCCAGACTTTTGGATCCAAGCTCGTGCTTCTTGGGAGGAGTCCAGAGCCCACCGACGAGCCCGATTGGCTTCGAGGCCAGAACACTGAAGCGGACATCAAAAAAGAGATCGTAGCCCGGACCGTCAACGGCGCCTCTCCCAAGCATGTAGGGGAGGAGTACGCACGGCTCATGGCGAATCGCGAGATTCGACAGACTCTAGATGATTTGGCCAGGGTGGCACATGTCGAGTACCACTCGGTGGATGTCCGCAACGGTGAAGCCGTGCGGAGTATCCTGACTGACGTTCGCGCGAAGCTTGGACCCATCACCGGTCTCGTACATGGAGCCGGTGTGCTCGCGGATCAGCTCATTGAGGACAAGACGGCGGAGCAGTTTTCCCGGGTCTTCGGGACCAAGGTCGCTGGCATGACGGCCCTCGTGGACGCTGTGGAGGTCGACGCCCTAAAGTTCGTGATTTTCTTCTCGTCGTCCACGGCTCGCTTTGGTCGTAAAGGCCAAGTGGACTATGCCGTGGCAAACGAGGTGCTCAACAAGGCTGCCTGGCAGCTCGCCGCGAAGATTCCTGCCGCCCGCGTGGTTTCCGTAGGTTTCGGCCCTTGGGACGGCGGGATGGTAACTCCCAGCTTGGCCAAGGTGTTCCGTGACGAAGGTGTGGGGCTCATCGATCTCAAAGAAGGAAGCCGAGCCCTCATCGACGAGATTCGCCATGGTAGCCGGGACGCCGTGGAGGTCGTGCTGATCGCGCGGCCAGACAAAATGGACGGGACGGATGGGCCTGAGCAAGGCGCGTCCTGGAATGGGAACTTGAGTGTCGCCTTCGAGAGAGATATCGGTGTCGAGCAAGTACCGATGCTGAAGGATCACGTATTGAATGGCCGCGCCGTCGTTCCCATGGCTCTCATGGTGGAGTGGTTGGCCCATGCCGCCGTGCACAAGAATCCGGGGCTCCACTTCCATGGATTCGACAATCTCAGAGTGCTCAAGGGGCTGACTTTGGATGCGGGCGAGACCCGCACGACGCAGGTCCTCACCGGCCAGGCCACCAAGGAGAACGGCCACGGCATTCTTAGCGTTCCCGTGGAGATTCGCAGCACCGGCGCCGACGGCAAGGTGCACTATCATGCCCGGACCACGATTCACCTGGTATCCACGCTGCCCAAAGCTTCCGGCGCCCTGCTGAACATCAACACCGATCCGTACCACCGGCCCAGCGACGAGATCTATCGCGACCTTCTCTTTCACGGGCCCGCGCTGCAGGGCATCCAAAAGGTGGAAGGTATCTCTGCAGATGCCATCATCGCCCGCGTCGGTCCCACAGCGCCCCCCCCCCATTGGATAGTCGAGCCGCTCAGAAGCTCATGGCTCGCGGATCCCCTGGCGCTCGACGTGGCCTTCCAACTGATGATTGTCTGGAGCCAGGAGATTCACGGCACGGCCTCCTTGCCCTCTTTCGCCGGGCGCTATCGTCAGTTCAGAAACTCATTTCCCGCGGACGGTGTCTCTGTTGTGATAAAGATCCGCGAGAACGGAAACAGGTTGGCCCGGGCCGATATCGAATTCCTCGACAGCAAGGGTGGTCTTGTAGCCCGTCTCGAGGACTACGAATGCGTCTTGGATACCTCCCTCAGCGAGGCGTTCACCCGCAATCGTCTGCCGGTCTGACTTCCTCCCGATGAAGTCCCCCATCGCCGTTGTAGGTATGGGCGGGATTTTCCCAGGGGCTCCGGACCTCGATCGCTTCTGGGACAACATCGCCGCTTCCGTGGACGCTTCGCGAGAGGTGCCTCCGCATCGCTGGATCCTTCGTACCGCAGAGGCCCATGACCCGGAAATCGGCGCAGCGGACAAGGTGTATTCCACTAGAGGTTGTTTCATAGAGGACTTCCATCTCGACATGTGCAATCTGGATCTTGATCCCGATGTCGTAGCCGCCCTCGATCCCCTTTTTCACCTGGCACTCCACGCTGGGAGGGCGGCCGTCGAAGACGCCGGCTTGAGTGAGGCGTCCCGGGCGCGCGTGGGGGTGATTATCGGGAACATCGCCTTGCCCACCGACAGTTCTTCAAGAATTGCGCGGGAGATCCTCGGCCAAACCTTTGACGAGGCCACCGGTAGCCGGACGTCGTCCGGGCAGCAGCCGGGCCAAGCGCATCCTCTCAATCGCTATGTCACCGGTCTCCCCGCCGGTGTGCTGGCGAAGGCCCTCGGACTCGGTGGCGGAAGCTACACCTTGGACGCCGCCTGCGCTTCATCTCTCTACGCTCTGAAGCTCGCTTCCGATGAGCTCAACTCGGGACGCTCAGACGCTATGGTCGCCGGAGGACTGTCCCGTACCGATTGTCTCTACACCCAGATGGGCTTCTCCCAGCTGCGGGCGCTTTCTCCTTCCGGGCGCTGCTCTCCGTTCGATTACAACGCCGACGGGCTGGTGGTGGGAGAGGGCGCCGGCATGTTGGTGCTCAAACGCCTAGCTGACGCGCTGAAGGACGGAGACCAGATTCACGGTGTCATCACGGGCATTGGGCTTTCCAACGACGTCGAAGGCAAGCTTCTCGCGCCCAGCACCGAGGGGCAGCTCAGAGCGATGCGGCCAGCCTACGAGCAGTCGGGCTGGACGCCGCAGGATGTGGATCTCATCGAGTGCCACGCCACCGGCACACCTGTCGGCGACGCCATTGAGCTCGAGAGCTTGAAGCAGCTCTGGGCCGGGAGTGTCATCGACGGCAGGCCGTCACGTCAATGTGTTATCGGAGGCGTGAAATCAAACGTAGGACATCTGCTCACCGGCGCTGGCGCCGCGGGATTCATCAAGGTTCTGCTCGCCATGAAAGCGCGAACCCTCCCGCCAACGGCAAACTTCTCCCGAGCCGGATCGAATCTGGATCTCGAAGCCAGCCCGTTCAAGGTGCTCGCCAAGGCGCAGCCCTGGGAGACTCGGGATGCGTCCACACCCCGCCGCGCCGCAGTGAGTGCGTTCGGCTTTGGCGGCATCAACGCCCATGTGCTCGTGGAAGAATGGATAGGAAAGGGCGGCCATGTGGAAGTGCCGGTGGAGCGAGAGGAATCGCCGGTGGCGATTGTCGGCATGGACGCTCACTTCGGATCGCTCGATTCACTGGAGACTTTCTCGAGCCAGGTGCTGGGTGACGAACGTCGGGATCCGCAAGAAAACAATTTGTGGTGGGGCGTTCAAGAGTCTTCTTGGTTCAAGAACAGCGGATGCCAGGCGACGGACTTCAAGGGTCATTTCATCGGCGAGCTCTCAATCCCCTTGGACAAGTTCAGGATCCCCCCGGTCGAGCTCGAGGACATGCTGCCCCAGCAGTCGTTGATGCTCACCGTCGCCAAGGGCGCCATGGACGATGCGGGTCTGGGCACCGAAGAGAAGCTCACGACTGGAGTTTTCGTCGGGATCGGGCTGGATCTCAGCACGACGAATTTCAACTTCCGTTGGTCGGTGCTGGCTTCCGAGGAGCCGGCGCCAGACGCTCTTGCCGAAGCCGCGGGTCCGCCTCTGACCGCCAATAGGACCATGGGCGCGCTGGGCGGCATCGTTGCGAGCCGGCTGGCAAGGGAGTTTCGGATCGGTGGTTCGAGCTTCACCCTGTCCAGCGAGGAGACCTCAGGCTTCAAGGCCTTGGAGGCGGCCGTGCGAGCGCTCACGATCGGGAGCGTCGATCAAGCCCTTGTCGGCGCTGTGGACCTGGCCGGTGACGTGAGAGCCGTACTCGCGGCCCACAACGCCCGGCCCGATGGGCAGCGCGGAACACCCTTGCTCGGTGAGGGCGCAGCTGCCTTCATACTCAAGCGTCTCGAGGACGCCGAGGCCGACGGTAATCGGATCTATGCCGTGATCAAAGGGATGGGTAGCGCCACCGGTGGTGGCGTCGAGACGACCGTGCCTACTGTTCGTGCCTATGAGTCGGCGCTGCATCGCGCGTACGAAGAGTCGGGAATCGACCCGTCCACGGTGAGCTACATCGAGACCCATGGCAGCGGCATTCCCTGTGAAGACAGCGCCGAGCAATCCGCCCTCGATAATCATTTCGCGGATCTTTCGGAGCGGCCGGCCACGGGAAGCGTCAAGGAAGCTATCGGCCACGCGGGCGCCGCGTCCGGAATGGCATCGCTAGCCAAGACGGCTCTCGCTCTTTACAACCGCGTCCTCCCCGGTCCCGCCCGGCACTGGTTGAGAAACCGAGCCGACGGGCCGCGCCGCGCGGGTGTCAGCGGCATGAGTGTGGACGGCAATTGCTGTCACGTGGTGCTTCAGGAATACGAGCCGGAAAACTATCACGAGCCTGTCGGCAGCATCACGGCAAAAGGGGAGGCCCTCTTTGCCATCGAGGCGGATGACGAAGCGGGGCTCGCCTCCGAGAGCCGCAGACTCACAGAATGGCTGGGGTCACAGCCCCCTATCCCTGACGTAGATGACGCCCGAGCACTGGCGGCGCGCTGGCATCACGAAAACCCGTTGCAGCCTTCCAAAAAGCTCGGCCTGGCTGTGCTCGCCGAACGCGCGTCCGACGTCGGCCCACTGCTTTCGAGCGTTGACGAGACGCGCGTCTTTCAGAGCAAGAAACCCTTGGCGCGTTCGGGAAGCGTCGCTTTCGTTTACCCGGGATCCGGTAATCACTACCACGGCATGGGGCGAGAGCTCGCCCTGCATTTTCCCGAGATCCTCCATCGTCACGACAGCGAGAACCTTTATTTGAAGCGGCAGATGGTGCCGGATTGGTTTTGGGGGGCGGCACCTCGTGAAGGCGTCGACGCTTACCACCGCGCTCTCATCTTCGGCCAGGTCACCTTCGGAACCGTGGCCACCGACGTAATGGAAATTCTTGGTGTGCGCCCCGACGCCATCGTTGGGTACAGCCTCGGTGAAGCCGCGGCGTTGTTCTCCACACGGACGTGGAAACAGCGAGACGACATGCTGGAGCGAATGGAAGCGTCATCACTTTTCGTCAGCGACCTAGCCGGCACCTGCGATGCCGCCCGGCGCTCATGGGGTCTGACGGACGGAGCCCCTGTGGATTGGCTGGTGGGCGTGGTGGATCGTCCGGCCGCAACCGTAAGAGACGCCCTCGAGAACTACGAGCATGTTTACCTGTTGATCGTAAACACCTCCGATGAATGTGTCATCGGTGGCGAGCGAGCCGCCGTGACGAGCTTTACCTCGTCTTTGGGAGCGACGCTGGTTCCCGTGAACGGCGTCGCCAGCGTTCACTGCGAAGTGGCTGGGGAAGTCCGGACGGCGTATCACGACTTGCATCTCTTCGAAACGACACCACCCGATGGCGTGCGCATCTACTCGGTGGCCGCGGGCGACGCTCACGAGGTCACCTGGGAGACGGCGGCTCTCTCCATTACGAGCCAAGCTCTTCACGGATTCGATTTTCCTGCCGTGGTGAAGAAGGCCTACGCCGATGG
The DNA here is from genome assembly GCA_963578475.1 of Acidobacteria bacterium bin61. Lineage (GTDB taxonomy): Bacteria > Acidobacteriota > Vicinamibacteria > Marinacidobacterales > SMYC01 > SMYC01. The sequence goes on from CAUZCL010000001.1 coordinate 281,473, forward strand.
CGTAAGGATATTCGTCGAGATGGGACCTGGTTCTTCCATCACCCGGATGATCGATAAAATTCTTCAGGACCAGCCTCACTGCGCGGTCTCGGTTAACGTCCAAGGGCAGGGCGAGATCCAGTCCCTCCTCCGAGGCCTTGCCACTCTCATCGCTGAAAGAGTCCCCGTAGATCTCGGACCCTTATACAAAGCGCACCTGGCTCATACCGATCCCACCTCACTGGAGAAAGCGAGCCGTTCCTCGCTGCGCATCACCGTAGGAGGCCGGCCGTTTACGGCACCTGTCCGTGTGACCCAGGCCAGCGCGATTCCCTTACCGGCGACACCAACAGGCATACCGCTGTCCAGCGTTATTCAGGGGCTGCACCAATCGGTGCTTCGTACCGGCGAGGCCCACGGTACTTTTTTGCGCGTGAGCGAAGCCCTGCAGGACGATATAGCAAAGAACCTTTTCTTTCAGAATCGTTTGCTCGAGATGATGGACTACGGCCCAGTGGCAACCACACCTTCCGTGGTCCTAGACCGAGAGGCCTGCCTGCGCTTCGCCATCGGCTCCATTGCCACGGCCCTTGGCGCGGAGTTTGCGGAGGTGGACCGCTATCCTACCCGGGTGCGTCTTCCCGACGAGCCGCTGATGCTCGTCGATCGCATCGTGGAAATACACGGTGAGCCGAGATCCATGAGCCATGGTCGGGTGGTTACCGAGCATGACATTCATCCTGGAGCGTGGTATCTCGATGGAGGCCGGATCCCCACATGTATCGCTGTCGAAGCCGGACAGGCGGATCTTTTTCTGTCGGCCTATTTGGGCATCGACTTCATCACCAAGGGCCTCGCCGTCTACCGTCTCTTGGACGCCGAGGTGACTTTCCATCGAAGTCTCCCCCAAGCCGGCGAGATCATTCGCTACGACATCGTCATCGACGAGTTCTTCAGACAGGGCGACACCCATTTGTTCCGCTTCAACTTCGAGGCCACGGTGAATGGAGAGCCCGTGCTGAGCATGGCGAAAGGATGTGCCGGGTTCTTCAACGCAGAAGAGCTCGCCGCCGGCAAGGGCATCGTTCACACGCAGATGGACCTGAGACCCGAGCCCGGCCTGCGGCCCGACGACTGGCGTCATCTTTCTGAGATGGTGGTGGAATTCTACGACGACGACGCTATCCGGGCCTTACGGGACGGCGATCTCGCGGCCTGCTTCGGTGAGGCCTTCGCCAACCTGCCCGTAAAGAATCCCGCCACCATTCCCGGCGGCCCCATGAAGCTTCTGGATCGAGTGCTTCATCTCGATCCCCAGGGCGGAAGGTTCGGGCTAGGGATCATCAAAGCCGAGGCGGACATCCACCCCGACGACTGGTTTCTGACCTGTCATTTTCCCGACGACATGGTCATGCCCGGCACACTCATGTACGAGTGCTGTCTCCACACGCTTCGCGTCTTCCTGCTCCGCATGGGGTGGGTGGCTTCCCAGGATCACGTCGCCTACCAGCCCGTGCCCGGCATTGCGAGCAGCCTGAAATGCCGCGGCCAGGTGATTCGGTCCACCGAGAAAGTGCAATACGAGATCTCTTTGAAGGAGGTCGGATACGAGCCCAAGCCCTACGTCATCGTGGACGCCCTCATGGTCGCCGACGGAAAAGCCATCGTTGAGATCACGAACATGTCTCTCCAGCTCGACGGCGTAGACCGAGAGACTCTCGAGAGAACTTGGACTTCGTCGGCCGTAAGCACTGACGGGAATGGCCGGAAACCGGCCATCTTCGATACGGATCGCATCACCGCCTTCGCAATAGGCAAACCGTCAGAGGCTTTCGGTGAAGCCTACGAGGTGTTCGACCAGGAACGGATCATCGCCCGTTTGCCCGGCCCGCCCTATCAGTTCCTCGACCGCATCACCGAGATCGATGCTGAGGCCTGGAAGCTCGAGGCCGGCGGGGTCATCGAGGCACAATATGACGTGCCCCGAGACGGCTGGTATTTCGACGCGGACAACCAGAACACCATGCCTTTCGCCGTGCTGCTCGAAGTGGGCCTTCAGCCCTGCGGTTGGCTCGCAGCCTATCTAGGCTCCGCCTTGACCAGCGACATCGATCTTTCATTCCGTAATCTTGGAGGCCAGGGCTTACAGCATGCTCCGGTTACCCGCGACACGGGTGTGCTGAGCACTACGGTGAAAATAACTAGTGTGTCCCAGTCGGCCGGAATGATCGTGCAGAACTACGACTTCGAGATTAGATCGGTCCGAGGACCGATCTATACCGGCGACACCTATTTCGGCTTCTTCTCCAAAGAGGCCTTGGTCAATCAGGTCGGCATCCGAGACGCCGACCCCTACGCCCCCACCGACGACGAGCGTCGCAGAGCCCGAGCCTTCTCGATTCCTCTAGACGCGCCCCATCCCGACGAGCAGTTTCAGATGGTGACCGACGTGGAGCTCTTCGTTCCCAACGGTGGTCCGCAAGGCCTAGGTTTCGTGAGAGGCACACGAGCGGTGAATCCCGAGGCCTGGTTCTTCAAGGCCCACTTCTATCAAGACCCGGTCTGGCCAGGATCGTTGGGACTCGAATCTATCATCCAGCTCATGAAAGTCTTTGCGATAGAGCGTTGGGGGGCCCCGGCCGATGGACGTCTCGAGGCGATGACGCGCGGATGCAAGCATAGCTGGCTCTACCGCGGTCAGGTCATACCCACCGACAGCCGCGTTGTTGTCGATGCTGTGGTTACTGCCATCGATGACGCTGAACAAACCGTCGAGGCCTCCGGCACGCTTTCGATCGACGGACGTTTCATCTACAAGGTGACCGGGTTCAAGCTAACATGCGGCGCTAGCAAACCATGAAATACACAAAAGTGTTTGTGGAGACGATCGGATACGAGCTACCGCCCATCGTCGTCACCTCCGCCGAGCTCGAGGCCCGTCTCGCGCCCGTTTACGAGGCGCTCCATTTTCAACCGGGACAGCTGGAAGCTCTGACCGGCATCTCCGAGCGCCGCTATTGGTCTCCAGACACCCCGCTGTCCCAATCCGCCATCACCGCGGCCCATGCCGCCCTAGACGCGTCGGCGGTTGTGCCTTCAGACATCGACGTTCTCATTTATGCCGGCGTGTGTCGGGAAAGCTTCGAGCCGGCCACGGCCTGCCGGGTAGCCAATGGTGTCGGCGTCAGCCCCAGCGCCGCCGTCTACGACATCTCCAATGCCTGCCTCGGCGTTTTGAACGGCATGCTCGACATCGCCAACCGCATCGAGCTGGGCCAGATCCGCGCCGGCCTCGTGGTCTCCTGCGAGAGCGCCCGGGAGATCGTGGATATCATGATCGACCGGTTGATTGCCGAGCCGGACATGGAGCTCTTCAAATTGTCCCTGGCCACCCTCACCGGCGGCTCCGGCGCCGCAGCGGTGCTTCTGACCGACGGCTCCTTTAACTCTTCTTCGAAGCACCGCCTCCTTGGAGGCGTGACGCGCACGGCGCCTGAGCATTACGGGCTGTGCACATGGGGAATGGAAGAGACTTCGCCAACCACTTTTGGCCAGCTCATGTCCACCGACGCGGTGGCGGTTCTGGAATACGGTGTGGCCCTGGGCCTCGAAACATGGAAGGCTTTCAAGAGAGAGATGGGTTGGAGGGGAGAGGATGTCGAAAAGACCATCTGCCACCAGGTAGGATCCTCGCACCAGGAGTTCATTTTGAAAATGCTAGAGATACCTAAGTCGAAAGACTTCACGACCTTTGCTTACCTGGGAAATATGGGAACGGTGTCTTTACCCATCACCGCGGCGTTGGCCGCAGAGCGTGAGGTCCTTCAGTCCGGCAACGAGGTTGCCTTTTTGGGAATAGGTAGTGGCCTTAATTGCCTGATGCTCGGGCTCGAGTGGTAGAAAGCGAAAGCCTCTATCCCTTCAAGAGTCGTTATCACGATCTCGGCGGCTTGAAGCTTCACTATGTAGACGAGGGCGCCGGAGATCCCGTGGTTTGTCTTCACGGCAATCCGAGCTGGTCCTTCTACTACCGCGAGCTGATCCAGGAGTTGAGCAAGACCCACCATGTCTTGGCGCCAGATCACATTGGCTGCGGCCTCTCGGACAAACCCGATGACTCACGCTACCCATACCGACTCGAGCGCCGCATCGACGATCTCGAAGCCTGGCTCGACGCCATCGACATCAAGCAAAACATCACGCTGGTGATGCACGACTGGGGCGGCGCCATCGGGATGGGCTATGCCACGCGTCACCCGGAGCGCGTCTCACGTTTGGTGGTCATGAACACCGCGGCCTTTCCCATACCTAGGGCAAAAGAGTTGCCCTGGCCCCTCTGGTTTTGCCGAAGCACCAAACTTGGCGACTTGTTCGTTCGAGGATTCAACGGCTTTGTTTGGGGTTGGCTTCTCCTCGGTTGCAAAAAACGCCGTCTCAATGCTTCGGAAAGAGCCACTTATCGTGCTCCCTACGATTCTTACAAAAACAGAATTGCGGTTCTGCGCTTCGTTCAGGACATTCCCCTTGATCGTAACGATCCCAGCTTCGGCTGCCTGGCCGGGATCGAAGGTGCGCTGAGCTCCCTTGGAGACAAACCCATGCTCATCCTTTGGGGAGAGAAGGACTTTGTTTTTGATAACCACGTGCTCTCGGAATGGAAGCACCGGTTCACCGCCGCCCAAGTTGAATTATTCCCGGAGGCCGGACACTTGATTCTCGAGGACGCCCGGGACGAATCCCTTGCTCTCATCCGTAATTTTCTGAAGGCGGAGGGGCCTTGAGTCTCGAGACCAGCGTCAACATCGCCTCTCATTTGCCCGCCATGGCGCAGCGCCAGCCGGACAACCTGGCTGTCACGCTTTGGTCCGGTGAATCCCTGACGTTCAAGGAGCTGGACGAAGCCAGCGGAACGCTTGCCCGCGGGCTGGAATCCGTGGGGATCGGCCGTGGTGTGCGCACCGTGCTGATGGTCAAACCCAGTCTCGATTTCTTTACCCTCACTTTCGCTCTGTTCAAATGCGGCGCGGTCCCAGTGGTGGTAGATCCGGGGATGGGAATCAAGAACCTCGGCGTCTGCTTGGCCGAAGCCGAGCCCGAAGCTTTCATCGGAATTTCCAAGGCCCACGCCGCTCGCCTTCTTTTCAAGTGGGCCAAGGGGACGATCCGCATCAACGTCACGGTGGGACGCCGGTGGTTCTGGGGCGGGCATACCCTCGGCGCAGTCTCCCTTCGAGGACAGGCCGACGTCGAATATGTTCCGGCAACCACCGGGGCGGACGAGACAGCGGCCATTCTATTCACGTCGGGGAGCACGGGTGTCCCCAAGGGCGCCGTCTACACGCATGGCAACTTCTCTGCCCAGGTCGAGATGATTCGCCAGACCTACGGAATCAAGCCGGGTGAAATAGACATGCCCACCTTTCCTCTCTTCGCGCTTTTCGATCCTGCATTAGGGATGGCCGCCGTCATTCCAGACATGGATGCCAGCCGTCCGGCCGATGTGAAACCGGAGAACATCATCGAGCCCATCCTTCGCCACGGCGTCACCAATATGTTCGGCTCGCCCGCGCTCATCGACAAGGTCGGGCGCTATGGCGAAGCCCATGGTGTGAAGCTTCCGTCACTAAAGCGCGCCATCACCGCCGGCGCGCCCGTGCCGGCCCGGGTCCTCGAGCGTTTCTCCAACATGCTCTCCCCAGATGCACAGGTCTTCACCCCCTATGGTGCTACCGAGTCGCTGCCGGTTTGCTCCATTGGCAGCGCAGAGGTCCTTTCGGAGGCCCGGGAGAAGACGGAACAAGGCGCGGGGATATGCGTGGGCCGACCGGTGAAGGGCATGACGGTTGCGGTGATTCGGATTAGTGAGGAGCCCATCAAAGAGTGGAGTGAAGCCCTTCGTGTGCCTCGGGGTGAGGTGGGTGAGATCGCAGTGAAGGGTCCAGTGGTCACGCGCTCCTATTTGAACCGTCAGACCGAAACAGAGCTGGCGAAGATTACCGTGCCTGGCTCGGCCAACTTTTATCACCGCATGGGCGATCTCGGTTACTTCGACGACGAGGGCCGGTTGTGGTTCTGCGGCCGCAAATCCCATCGCGTTGTTACCAGTAACGAGACCTACTACACGATTCCATGCGAAGGTGTGTTCAACGCGCATCCAAAGGTTTGTCACTCGGCGCTAGTGGGTGCCAGACTCCACTCTCGAGTCGAGCCTGTTCTCGTGGTGCAGCTCGAGGCTGGTGTCCAAGAATCCAAGGATCTTCGCCAGGCTCTGCTTTCGCTCGGCGCCGCTCAGCCCCTTACGAAAAAAATCCAAACGCTCCTCTTTCACAAGAGCCTGCCCGTCGACATCCGCCACAACTCGAAGATCTTTCGCGAGAAGCTAGCGGTGTGGGCCACAGAGCGTCTCCGGTGAAAGCACTGGTCACCGGTGGGGGTGGCTTTCTCGGGCGGGCTATCGCCACGAGGCTCCGCTCGCGCGGCGATGAGGTCCGGAGTTTTTCACGAGGAGAGCACGTCGATCTCGAACCGCTCGGTGTCGAGCATGTTCAAGGCGACCTCGCCGACATGGAGGCGGTGACCGAAGTCGTTCGCGGTGTGGACGTTGTCTTCCACGTCGGTGCCAAGGCGGGAGTCTGGGGCCCCTACGCCGATTACTTCTCTACCAATGTGACCGGCACCGAGAACGTCATCACCGCTTGCCGCGAGGAGGGGGTTCCGAAGTTGGTCTACACCAGCACGCCCAGCGTGGTTTTTGGCGGTGCCGACTTAGAAGGGGTGGACGAGTCCATTCCCTACGCCTCTCGTTACGAGACCGCCTATCCCGAAACGAAGGCGATGGCCGAACGCAAGGTGCTTCAGTCGAACGGCCCGGAGCTTCTCACCATTGCCTTGAGGCCCCATCTCATCTGGGGGCCGGGGGACAACCACCTGGTTCCGAGAATCGTGGCCCGGGGCCGGGCAGGCAAGCTCAGAAAGATCGGCCGGCGGCCCTGCGTCGTGGACTCAGTCTACATCGACAACGCCGCCGACGCACATATTCTAGCTTTCGAAAAGCTCGCACCCGGCACCGCTTGTGCCGGCAAGCCCTACTTCATCTCCAATGACGAGCCCATGCCGGTCTTCGATCTCATCAACAAGATACTCGCCGCCACAGGAATACCACCCGTCACGCGATCGATCCCGCTACCCGTAGCCGTGACGGCGGGCTTCATGATGGAGATGATTTACCGCGTATTGTCCATCACGGAAGAGCCGCCAATGACTCGTTTCTTGGCGCATCAGCTTGCCACCACACACTGGTTCGACATCTCCGCTGCCCGGCGTGACTTGGGATACGTGCCGTCTGTCACCATTGACGAGGGCCTGGATCGCCTGAAGCGATCGTTCGGCACGTGATCGCACCTCCTGTTGGTATGGTATGGTTCCGCCCGTATACCCGTTCTAGCGCGGTCGGGCCGTAACCGCGAAGACGTGCCCTGTACCCATCGTCCTCCGGCATTCCTTGACAACCTTTCAGTCCCGAAAGCGGGCCAGCTGTAAACGTCGAAATATCTTATTCTCGCGATAAACCAATTAATAAAGAGCGGATCAAAGACCGAGTAATTCAGGATCTGATCAAAGCTAATATCCTGACTCCAGATGATAAAATACTAACCACCTGCATCTTTGATATTCCATGTGCCTATGTCATTTATGATGCTAACCGTGAAGAAATATTGCCAAACATCAATGACTACCTCACTCAAAATAACATCCATTCTAATTGGAAGATACGGGGGTTGGGAGTATTCAGGCATGGGAGATGCCATTTCTCAAGGAATGAAGATCGCCGATAAAATAACTCAGCCTACATAGATTTAAAAACTCTTAATATTGTCGAACCATTTTTCTAGTATAAGAACCTTCCACATTTCTACTGGCAATTTCGTTTTCCCTTCAAAATAATCATTCGATTTTTTCTTTAATTTAGGGAGGTCCCAAAAGGAACTCTGATGAAACGTTTGAGAGTTTAACATGTCTGAAAATTCATCAAAATAATTCTTCTTAAACCAGTCTTGCCCCAGGTCCACCCCTATCTTCTTACGCGCTCGAATCGATTCAGGCATTGCGCATTTTTTCATAACATTCCTCAACAAAATCTTTTGATTTGAGGGAGATATTTTAAAACGACTTGGTAATGCAACACAAAACTCCACCAAGCGATGATCCAGAAATGGGAATCTAACTTCTCGGCTAAAAGCCATGCTGTTATGGTCTCCATACCTCAGCATTCTTGGAAGTTTAGTATAAAAAATATCACGATACTGCGCATTTCTGAGAATAGATTTAAAAGGTGTTTTGAATTTTGGATTTAGATCTTTAAATTCTTGCACATAGTTTTCGGAAAGTACATCCGCTGACATTTGTTTAAATTGAAAACCATATTCCGAAATATCCTTGTCTTTTTTATTAGAAAATAATGAACTCATTTTAAATTTTGCAAGTTGTTTTAAATACCTCCTTGTTTGATTCCCTCCTAGATACCTAGAGAGCTCAAGAAAACGTTTATTCTTGACCAAATCAAGCATATGGAAATTAAGAAACCGAGGATATCCACCCAATATTTCGTCCGAGCCCTGCCCCTCCAACAAAACAGTAACATTATTATCTTTGGCAAGTTGGTAAACTTTTTGCATGCCACTTGTCATAACAGAACCGAACGGTTGATCTTGTATTTTGATCATTGAATCATTCAGTCTCAATTCCTCGGGGAGAAATTCTACTTTGTGCCAATGATCCAGTTGATTTTTAGTTAAATATCCAGAAATAAGCTGACCTTCATCTACAACGGCTCTTGGTGATGTTCTCGTAAATAAAGACACTCCCTCAGCATTCAATTTATCATACGCCATGAAACGGACTGAATTAGAGTCCAAGCCACCCGAAAGACAGATTCCAACAGGAACATCACTTCTCAATCTAAGAGCAACAGAGTCCGCATACAGTGACAAAAAATTGTCTTCAACTTCTTTATCCGTCCAATGATTGTACTGATCTTCCAAAATTTGTTCTTCTAGTTTCCAGTATTCTTTAATAGTCAGTTTTCCCTTTTCAAAAACAATCATGCATCCTGGATTGAGCTTTTGGACATTCTTAAAGAATGTTTCAGAGGAATAATCTATCAAACCACGGTATAAAAAATTGAAAATCGTATAATTGTTTGCTGTTGGGTCAACTCCCAATGAAAGCAAGGCTTTAATTTCAGAAGAAAAACTGAAAACTCCTTTAGAAAATGAATAAAAAAATGGTTTTATCCCAAGACGATCTCTAGCGCAAAATAACCGTTGTTCATCACGGTCCCATATTGCAAAAGAAAACATTCCGTTAAAGTGATTCACACAGTCGAAACCCCATTTTACGTAGCTAGCCAAGAGAACTTCGGTGTCACTTTTAGTTTTAAACTTATAAAAATCGCTTAATTGAGTCTTAAGCTCAATGTAATTATATATTTCACCATTGAAAATAAGAGAATATCTTCCGCAGCTACTATGAAATGGTTGTTTAGACTGATCCGAGAGATCTATTATAGAGAGGCGCTGGTGACCCAACGCTAGACCTTGGTCGGCTATATAGAAAGTACCCGAGTCATCCGGACCACGATGTTCCAATACGTCGAGTGCTGACAAAAACCTTTCAGCTGTTATTCTTCCCCCAATGACACCGAATATTCCGCACATTTTATTGTCTGTGATTTGTTAGCAGAGAAAATCAAGAAATTGCACTCTCACAATTTCCAATAATAAAAACCTTCCTTCGTTACCTCTTCGCGATCGAACTTCCATCTAACATCAATAAAAACTGGCTTTCCATTATTTTTCTTGCACGTATTTCTATAGAGGACATCCTGAATCTAGTTGAAATTGGTGAGTGACTCCCTTCAAGATCGTCGGTTATTGAGAGGATATCCTGAATCTAGTTGAAATCGGTGAGTGACTCCCTTCAAGATCGTCGGTTATTGAAGCTGGCGATAAAAAAGAAAGGAGCCCCCCGGTGAGAGCAGATACGAAGAAGAGAAAGAAAGCTCCGAGAATGGTCAAGACCATCAGGGAAAACATGCCGTGCATTCTATCCGAACGTGGCGCCGTCCAGCATGGATTGACGTCTTCGCCGGCACCCGCTACTCTTGAGTCAATCCCGATTCCAGTGCCGAATCGGCCCGTCTCCAACTTCCCTCCTTGATATTTCGCGATCGAAAGAGGAGAACGAATCTTGAAACATATCCGCATTTGGTCCTCGCTCCTGGTGCTACTCAGCCTTCCTCTTCTGAGTTGTTCCGATACGTCGTCTCCCACCGGAAACACACCCGTGGCCTCGGCCTTGTCCCCGGCTCAGAGGACTCTGGGAGCATCGAGCCTACTCGGCGCATCCACGCGGAGCGTGAATCTCACCGACGAAGCTTTCAACTGCACACACCTGATCGAGTGGTTCGTTCGCTTCAGTAGTCCAGGCTTTAAGACGGCCAACCACGTGGGCATCTTCTATAACTACGTGGGGGCTCCTCCCGGAAACAAGAAACTCGAGATCTTCTGGGATGAGGAGAATGCGCCGACGAAAGTCGCTTATGTGCCGCTCGGTCCCGGCGAGGTGCGGGGCGAGGATGACGCTCTCTTCGACCTCTCCGGCGTCGCGGAGCACGTCTACCCAAGTGTCCGTGAGCCGACCAGGATGCGAGTGCGCGTCAACTTGATTGTCGACGGGTTGACCGGAAACTGCGCCACCGTCCGCCGCGTAACCGTGACACCGGGTGAAGCGCCCCTCCCTCGCTTCGTTCTTCAGTCCGTCACGCGCGCATTCGGGGATTCGATTTTGGTCACGGATATTCCCAATAACCGATTCGCCCTGACGGCCAATTTCGTTGACGGAGACGACAACGACATGAACTACACCTTCAGGATCTCCGACGGCTCGATGCGAGCGGTGACGGCCACCGTCGGGGACGGCTCAGCGTCAGGCCTCGGGAACAACGAGTGGGGAAATGGGTGGACGAACGATTTTTTCGGACCGGTCGCGGGACCGGCGATGATGACGACCTCAACCACCGACACAGACAATCTCTTCCGGACGTTCTTCGCGACCAGCTTCGTGGACCATTTCCTCGACATCGACCCGGCAACCAGCGGAGTCATGACCCTTACCCTGACCGCTCCCGGGGTGCAGCCTCTGACCATTCTTGGCGTCCTCAACCCTTGACGCGCGGGCTGTCCCTCGTCAAAACTCGTGCTGCCTTGAAATCCAGGACTTACGCCCTTCTCGCGCCGCTTGAGTTCCGGGGCGACGAAGGTCAAACTCCGCCGCCATGCTCCGCATACTCATCTTTCTCGTCACTCTCGGCGCCCGTGCGTTGCGGGCGATGTGTCGGCGCCGAGCCGACCGCGTAATTGAAAACCTCGCTCTGCGGCAACAAGTGACGGCGCTGAAGAAACAGCGCCCGCGCCCACCGCTGGAAGACGTCGATCGAGCTCTGGGTGGCGCTTCGCGAATCGTGGCCAGCGTGGGCCAGTCGTCTAGTCATCGTCAAAGCCGGCACGGTGGCCGGGTGGAATCGGGCCCGATTTCGACGATACTGGACGCGCATCTCGAGCACGCGCTACCCGGGACGGCCTCGCCTTGCTGCGGAGATTCGCCGGCTCATCCGGCAGATGGCACAAGACGGCTGGGGAGCACCGCGGAACCACGCGGAGCTGACGAAGCTCGGGTTCATCGTGTCGGAGGTGACGGTATCAGGTTGCATGCCGCGCTGGCCTGCCGAGCCCGACCAAGTGAAGCGCTGGGTCGCGTTCTTGCGCAACCACAAGGACGACATCGCAGCGATGGATTTGTTCACGGTGCCGACCGTGTCGCTTCAGCTGCTGTACGGCTTCTTCGTCATCGAGCACGGCCGACGTCATATCCTTCACTTCAACGCGACATTTCACCCGACTGCCGCCTGGGCCATCCAGCAACTACGTGAAGCGTTTCCCTACGACACCGCGCCAACGTATCTCATCTTCGACCGCGACTCCATATTCAGCCCTGCGGTGGTCGAGTTCATCAAGGCGATGGGCACAAAGCCGGGCCGTATTTCTTTTCGCAGTCCTTGGCAGAACGGAACCGCCGAGCGCTGGATCGGCAGCTGTTGGCGCGAGTTCCTCGCGCACGTCGTGGTTTTCGGCGAGCGCCATTTGGTCCGTCTTGTGAGGTCGTACATCAGCTATTACCACAAGGATCCTTGCCACTTGGGACTCGAAAAAGACACGCCGGACGAGAGACCGATCACGCCGCGACCGTCACCGACCGCAAAAGTCGTTGCGCTTCCGAGAGTGGGCGGGCTGCACCATCGCTACGAGTGGCGGGAAGCTGCGTAGCCCCGTTTCCAGTGGCGAACATCGCGTGGCCCGAAGCCGTGACCGTTCTTGCTCCAATCATCAAGTTCGCAGTCGACGTGACGGCGGCACCGTCTCGCGGACGTCGACTTTGCTTTCTTCTTCTTATTCTTTGGGGGCACACGAGCCCGCAGTTTACGCGCCAATTAATAATGACGAACGACAGGCGACTATCGCCGATAGCGACGGCGTCCTGCCGCAACCCTATCTCGCGCTCACGCATGCCAACGTCGTCGATGTCCGCGGTAGCGGGGATTCTCCGCGATGTCACCATCGTGCTGCGCGACGGCAAGATCGCCTCGGTGGGCTCGACCTCATCGACAACATGAAGCGCATGATTCGACGCGGCTACGAAATGGGAGTGACCATCGTGACCGCGGTCGATTCAAGCTACGGACCGGAGAGCGTGTACCGCATTCCGGGCGAGATCAACGCTTTCGTTGATTTCGGAATGAGCCCGATCGACGCGCTCCGTGCGGCGACGCTGCGTTCCGCGGAAGCCTACGGGCTCGACGATCAGACGGGAGCGATCGAAGCCGGCCTCGAGGCGGACTTGCTCGTCTTCGAACCTGTCTACCTGTAACACACGACCAAAAATGCGAACGAGACCAAGACCCTCCTACAGGGGCATTTCTGATGAGCGTCTCCATTTTGATTGGCAACGCAAGGTAACGTGATCGAGCTCTCCTCGCGAAAGATTCACGTTGCCGGAATTACTCGGGGGCCTGACAGCGCGTTCATGATGCAGGTCGGTCGCAATCTCACTGATCCACTCCACGGCGCACATCCACCAAAAAGAGGGCCCCGTCGGGCCCCCTGTTCTGGGCGACGACGACGCCTAAAGCTTGTCCATCGCCGCCGCCATGTTGTCCATGGCAAGCTCGATGAGCTTGCGAGATGTTGCGATGTTCATGCGCATGTGGCCGTTGCCGCCGGTGCCGTAGCTCGATCCGGTATTCGTGTATACGTGCGCATTGTCGACGAGCCAACGCTGGACGATACCCTCGGGGGTGACGCGGGTTTCCGACGTCTTGTTCGCGGCGTCAGCTTTACCCTTGGCGTCGATCTTGTCGGCGAGCTTGCTGACATCGAGCCACGCCAGGTACGTGCCCTGCGCCTTGGTGTAGTCGACGAGGGGAATCTTTTCCTTCGCAGAGGCTTCGACGAAATCGTGATTGGCATCGAGGTACGGTAGCAGCTGATCGAGCCAATCCGCGCCCTCTCGATAGGCGGCCTCGTTGGCGACGATGCCAAGCGTGTTGAGATCGGCTTGGTGGTGGACAACGACCCTGTCGAGAAAATCCTGATTGGTCGAGAAGAAATACGCGCTCTTCATCGCCGCCAAGCTGAACGTCTTGCTGACGGCTTTGAACGAAATGCTGTTATTGACGACGTCCTTGTCGGGAAGACTCGCGAACGGAACGTATTTATTCCCTTTGGTGACGAAATCGCAGTGAATCTCGTCGGCGAGGACGACGACGCGCCTCTCGAGGCACAGCCGGCCCAGTCTCAGCAGATCCTCCTCGGACCAAACGTTGCCGGTAGGGTTTTGCGGGTTGCAGAGAATCAGCGCGTTGGTGTCGATGTCCATCTGAGACTGAAGATTATCCCAGTCGATCGAGTAGCGGCCATTTTCGAGCGTCCCGAGACTGTCGGCGGTCACCGTGAGCGATTTGCGGAGATCGCCATAAAACCCACTATAGATGGGGGTCGTCATTAAAACCTTGCTTCCCGGCGGTGCGAACGCCCTCAATGCCGCGATGAGGGCGGGATGGACGCCCGCGGCGAGATGCACACTATCGGGATCGACCTCTACGCCATGGCGGTTCTTGTTCCACGCGACAATCGCTTCTTTGTAGGAATCGGCCGGGACGCCATAGCCCCAGTTCTCATGACTGCAGCGTGCTTGAAGCGCTCGGGTGACACAAGGCGCCACCCGGAAATCCATGTCGGCGATTCCCATCGCGACTTCGATATTTTCTTTGCCGTACTTCTTGATTTGAGCATCCCATTTGGTGCAGTGCGTGCCGGTACGGTCGTAAATCTCGTCGAAATCGTATACGCCGTCGGGCGGCTCCGCGGTAGCGCTCGGGGCCGGGGCCGCTATCGAGGCCTTGGTCGAAACCGCACCCGCGAGTGCCGTCATGCCCGCTGTTCTCAAGAACGACCTACGGTTTAACTGGATTCTCTGTGACATGCCTGTAATCCCTCCCTGTGCCAATAATGGCGAAGACCGGGCCGTGCCAGCAGCCTTCTCGCGGCTCATTATAGTGGACAGGAACCGTTTAGAGCATATTACCAAACCGTTCGGCTGAGCACGCGCGGATCGGCGATACAGCCTTTAACAGCCGAGGTCGCGACGGTTTGCGCCGAAGCGAGGTAGTGATGCGCGTCGGGACTTCCGTTGCGTCCGGGAAAGTTGCGCGCCTGTGTCGAGATCATCGCTTCTCCCGTTGCCATAGCTCCCATGTTGACCGCTTGATTGGAGCCGGCGCTTGGAGGAAAGATGATGGCGCCCGCGTCCAGAAAGATTTCGAGGAGCCCCTCGTCGAGCGCGCGACGGTAGATCCCGGTTGAGGCGGGAACGATTTGAAAACGCAGGTCGGGATGTCCTCCTCATGGATGAGCCCTTCAGCGGGCTCGACGCCCTGACCGCGCAGAAGATGCGCGAGGAACTGGCCGGATCTGGCAGAAGACGGGGAAGACGATCCTCTTCGTCACCCACGACATCGCCGAGGCGGCCTTCCTGTCCCAACACGTGCTGCTCTTGACTGAAAAGCCTGCAAAGGTTCACGCCACCGTGACGATCGATCTTCCCTACCTAAGAGAGGTGGTAGACGCAAAGCTGTTCGAGAAAGAAAGAGAGATTAGACAGAAGTTCCCGAGATAACGCCTTCTGAGCTCTAGACGCCCAGCAGCCGGATGAAGCGGACCCTAAGCGGGTAGTTGGCTAAATCGCTCGACGAGATGTTCTCACCCTGTCGAGGCTGTTGTCCGAGTAGCTCAGTTTTGAGATGGAATATTTCAGTGTAAAATCGTCCAGTGACTTTTAAAGTTGGCTCGGCGAGAATAGGATTCTCTTTCGCTGAGCTGGCTCGAGGTCAGCTCGGGCGCATCACAAGGAGTCGGGTCTTGAGAAATAGAATCCTTCTCGTGCTGCTTCTGACAGCACTCTTTTCCTCCATCGGGTTCGCAGAAATCTACGACCTCGGTGGCATGTACACCTACCACTACAGGGACGGCCGTTACGCCGATTGGGGAGATTTCGAGCGACACGGCGCGCGCATAGCTATTCAGGAAATCAACGCATCCGGCATTCTGGGTGACGACCGCATTCGCATGAAGGACGAGAACATTATCGACTACCACTGCTGGCCGGAAAACGCGGCCATCATGGCGGAGACGCTCATGAAGAAAGCCATTCTCGTTCTCACCGGGGCGGATTGCAGTGGTCCCGCCGTCGAAATCGCCAGAGTCGGCGCGAAGTACGAAATCCCTGTCATCTCGAACGGCGCCAACGCGTCTATGCTCTCGTCGGTCGAGGATTTTCCCTACTTCGTGCGTGTGGTGACGCCCAGCGAGCAGTATGAAGGCTATCTCATCGACATGGCGGCCCATTTTGGCATCGAGGAGATAGCACTCTTCTACACGACCGACGCGTGGGGCCTCGGCGCCAAGAACATCATCAACCAATATGCGAAGAGACACGCTATCAAAATCGCTCAGGAATACGGCTATCCTCGAGACACGCCCTACGAAGAAGTCAAAGCGTATATGGAAAAGGTCAAGCAGGCCGGGATCAAGCACATTTTCAATACGAGCCCCACACCGGACACCGTGAGGATGTTTCGCGCTCTGCATGAGCTCGGGATGAATGCGCCAGGCTATTCCTTTTACGCCGTCGAGATGATTTCAGCCGACGAGGCGCCCGAAGCCGTCGCGGGCAGCCTCGGCTATTTAGCTCCCATGAACGAGCTCATGCCTTCGCCAAAGCTTTCACAATTCAAGAGCGCACTCGAGAAACGTCTGGGTAAGCCCGTCGACCCCTCGTCCAAAGCGTTTTTTTATGGAGCTTTGAGCTACGATCACATGCTCGCCGTTGGCTACGCCATTAGGGATATCAAAGACGCCGGCGAAGACGTGACCAGCCAGAACATGATGAAGTACCTGCGAAAAATGGATTTCGGCGGTGCGACCGGACACGTCTCGCTCGTTCCTGGCACCAATGACCGAGCCAACATGCCCGTTCAGATATTCAACAGCCACGGCTACAAGGCCGACGGCAAGACCGTGGATCTCGTTTCCGTGGGCAGCGTGGACCCGGCGACCGGTCGACTGACGGTGAACGAAAGCGCCATTGTTTGGCCCGGCAACGTCACAACCCCACCCAAACAGTAGGCCGCTTCCATCCGACCCGCTCCGCTCGAGCCGCCGCGTCTACTTGAATCCGTGCTCAAGGTAGCTCAAAAATTACAATACTGATTTTCTCCGCCGCCTTCAGCATGTGCTGATCATAAGTGGCGAGCTCGATTTTTTTGATTCTGCTCCCTGAGATTCCCAAAAGGTGGGCCAGCACCACAGACGTGTCGAGGTAAATCGCCGCTCGGCGCGGTCCTCGTCGAGGCCTTGAAGCACTTCAGCCACGGTCGCAACGGGTAGGCGAGGTGGTGGATCAGAGCTCACGAGAGTCGGTGGGGTCACCCACCCCTTCCGAACGGCCTCTGCAAGATAGACGTCTGCTAGGACGAGGCTCCGCTCTTGCCTCGGTGGAACGAGCTCAGCCACGACCTTATCGCCATCGGTAACGAGCACGGTTTCGCCGGACGCGGCCAGGCGAACGTACTCGCGTAGCTTGTTTTTGAGGACCTTGAGACCAACAGCTCGCATACAGTTAAGGTAGCTTTCGGACGCTACCTTATCAAGAGGGACGAGTTGCTATCGAGTATTGTGCCGATCTAGGGTCTTTCTGTCGCCGGTTTCTCGCCCGGGCCGGAAGCGTCGATTTGCGGCGTCCGGCGGCCTCTTCGTCAAGAAGCGTCGCCACGTCGGGATAGGCGTAGATGATGGGCGCCTTGTTCTGCATGAGCCCGCCCGTATCCGCCGTAGGACCGTAGGTGCTGTGCAGATCGCGCCCGAGCATGCGCACGATCGCGGTTTGTTGGCCCCGATGGTGAGACGTATGTGCGATGCGGCGTGTCAGGATCCACGCACGCGAACGCTTGACCTCGAAGAAATCGACGACCTCTTCCCACCATGCCTCCGGTTTGCGGCGTAACGCCGTAAGACGCTTCGACGCGTGAGCGGCATAGCTTCTGAGGAAGCCGAGACGCGTTTCTTCCGAAGGCACCGGGCTCTCGGTCACGTCGATCCCGAGCATCGTCTTGAACCACAGGTTCTCGCTCATGGATTGATGAACCATGTGCTCGAGCACACTGCGGCCGCGCGCATCCGAAGGATGCGGGCGTTTAGGCAAGTCTTCATCGTCGAACATCGCCCAGGTACTCAAGACTTTATGGATCTCTGCCTCGTAGGTCTCGATCAAGAATTGGTAGCGCACGCGCACCTCACAAAGTCAGAAAGCTCCACTCCTTCGAGAACGGAACTCGGGTCATGAAGACGCTCCGGTCTTCGAGGACGAGAATAATATCGCTCGGGTTCACGCCGATGCCGCGCTCTTCGTCATAGAGCCCGGGCTCGACGCTGAACATCATGCCAGGCTCGACGATGGAGTCGTCGCCGAGTGCGATGAAAGGCGGCTGATGTCCTGCATAGAACTGCCCTTGGCCGTGCGATGGACGATGGTAGATGTAATCCGCCATGCCGTTTTTGATCTGGTAGTCGTGGACTTTGTAAGCAATCTCAGAGCAGACCTTGCCGGGAACGATCTCTTCGCGAAGGATTTCAGCGCAGTCCATCACCACTTGCCACATCTTCTCTTGATAAGGCGCCACGGGCTCGATGAGGTAGTTTCGGTAGCCCTCACCGCCCATGCCGCCGAGCTTGATGTCGGTGTTCACGTAGAGCGGCTGGCCTTTTTGGATGCGCGTGTAGAAGAATTGGTTCGGATGCGGGAAGGCGGTGGAAACACCCGCGCGCACGTAGTGCGACGTCACTTCCATGCCGACGGCGCTGTTCGGTCTTCCGTCGCGCTCGACATCGTTCAGCATGAGGTCGAGGCCGTAGGCTTGGAGCGCTTGGCCAACTTCGAAATCCGTGGCCTCGGTGCCGCGCTCCAGAATGTAGTCACGTGCGAACGCGTGCACTTTGTCGAAGTAGCGATAGGCGCGCTGGGTCAGCGCTATTTCCTCCGGTGTCTTTTTAATCTGCATGTCGAGACACAGGTCGTCTATCTCGACGAAGAGCGCTTCGGGAAGGACGCTCTCCGCGGTTTGCCGTCTCGAAGCGCTGAGCTCGAAATCGATCCCTATCGTCTTGTCCCCGAGCCCGCGCTTGCCGAGGCCCTGAAGCATCCACTCGAACAGATCGACACGGTTGCCGCGCGCGAGCTCGCCTCGATAGGGAAAGCCACCGTCGGCGTGCGGGTAGCAGAAGTAGTTCTCCATCTCTGTCGACCACCAGGAGCTTATGAGGTCGCGGTCGATGCTCGGGGCGTACCAGTAGGCGGTATCGGCCTCGGTTTCCCCAATCGGAAAGAGCAGCCACGTCGAGCGCTCGCCGCTTCGGCGGAAACAGCCGGAGAAATAGACCATGTTCTGGTCTTGTCCGAGGAGGATGGCGTCCACCTCACGCTCGGCCACGCGTTTCTTGAGCTCGCGGGTGCGAGCTTGATGCCAATCGAGCGGCAATCGGTCATAACCGATCGGCGCCGGCTCGGGTTGTCCCGGCCGGTCGACGAGGAGGGCTTCGGACGGGCTGTCGGCGACGGTCGAACAGGCCAGCTTCGAAGCCGCCGCGCCGGTTGCGGCGAGCCCAGTGGCCAGGTTGCGGATGAACTCACGTCTTTTTATCGTCATGTCTCACCTTTTTCTGCACTTTCTCCTCAATTCAAATGGGTGTCGAAGAGCTTGTAGATCCGACGGTACTCGTCGAGCCAGCTCGACGGCTCACGAAAACCATGCGCCTCGACGGGATAGATCGCTGTTTCCCAGCCTGTCTTCTCGAGCTCGATGAGTCGCTGCACGAGCCGGACGGAGTCCTTGAAGAAGACGTTGTTATCGACCATGCCGTGAGCGATGAGAAGAGGCTTCGTCAAGCCTTCGGCGAACTCGATCGGCGAGCTGCGGGCATAGGCTTCCGGATCGTTATCGGGCGTGTTGAGGATGCGAGACGTATAAGGGTGGTTGTAATGCGCCCAATCGGTGACCGGTCGAAGCGCCGCGCCGCAGGCGAAGAGATCGGGCTTTTTGAAGAGCGCCATGAACGTCATGAATCCGCCATAGGACCCGCCGTAAACACCAATGCGCTTCGGGTCGACGTTCTTGTGCTCCGTGAGCCACTTCACACCGTCTTCCATGTCTTCGAGCTCGGGCGTTCCCATCTCGCGGTAGATGGCCGTGCGCCAATCACGCCCATAGCCCGCGGAAGCTCGGTAATCCATGTCGAGGACGACATAGCCTTTTTGCGTCAAGAGCGTGTGAAACATGAACTCCCGGAAGTAGCCCGACCAGCCGAGATGCGCGTTTTGAAGATAGCCCGCACCGTGCACGAACATCACGGCGGGCCATTTCCCGCTCGCGCCGCCCGAGGGCGTGTAGACCCGTGAGTAGATCGGGCGGTCGTGATACGTCGACGGGATCGGGACGACTTCCGGCTCGACCCATGGCAAGGACGCAAAAAGCGACGAGACCGTCTCGGTGACGCGGGTCGCCCTCGAGCCCGGACGCACCTCTTGCACGTAGAGCTCGGAGGGCATCGTTGTTTCGGAATGTGTCACTAGAACGCGGGCGCCGTCGGGCGATAGCTGAAAGTCGTTTCGGCCGCCGAGCTTGGTGACGGCCTCGATGCGAGTGTTCTGCGGGTCGTAGCGGAAGGCCTCGTAGATCCCAGGATGTTCGGCGTTGGCCGTGTAATAGAGATAACGGCCGCCGGGGCTCTCGACGACATTCGAGACCACGAAGTCCCCGTGGGTGACACGTGTTCTCGTGCCGGTATCGAGCGCGTGGAGATAGAGCTGTGAGTAGCCGCTCTCTTCAGAGGTGTAATAAAACGTCGTCGAACTCGAGAGAAAGCCGATCTCGTTCAAGCGCCAGTTGATCCACGCTTCGTCGCTGATGCGTGTAATCGTGCGGAGCTCGGCCGTGTCGAGCATGACTTCGGCGATCCAGCGGTCTTTGTGGTCGTGGGAGAACAGGTGGAGGACGAGATGCTCCCCGTCGTCGCTCCAAAGGATGCCCGCATTGCCGCCGCTCCCAAACCCGCTCGAGCCGACATAGACCGCGCGCGGCTCGGGCTCTTTGTCATTGTCCTCCGTTTCGTCCTCGGCATCCTCGTCATCCGCCTCGTCTTCCTTATTGACCCGAAGCCAGGCGAGTGGGTCGTCGGAAATCCCTGGCAGGGATGCAAGGGAAACGTCTCGAAGCTCGTGTTTGTCGAGGTCGAGCAGAACGACGCGGTCCGTCGCCGGCGTGCCCGTACCCACGAGCGTTCGCACCTCCTTGGGGTCGACGTAGCCGTTGTCGCTCACATAGTTGGGCATCACATCGTGCTCGCCCTCGTCGCGTTCTTTCGGCAAAAGCAGTACCAGCATCCACCTGCCCGTCGGTGACAAGCTCGAGGCCTTGAGCGCGACATCGTCACCAAGGTAGAACGGGTAGGGCACTCGCGACGAATCGGCGGCGCGCGCTTTTTCATCGCGCTCGCGAGCCGCGTCCTTCTTCCTCTTCTGCTCACGAACGTATTCCACGAGACGCCGCTGCTGGTCCCGCAGATAATCTTCGTCCTCTTCTTCCGCCGGGTCCTTGTCGAGCTCCATCACAACCGGTTGGTACTCGAGGCCGCTCGAGAGCTCCCGCACGAAAACGTTGTCGGCTCGGTAGAACCTAACGCGGTCGTCCCCGGCCATGAAGTGCGGCATGGACTCTTCCGCTTCGGTCCGGGTGAGTTGGCGCACCTGTCCCGTGGCGATGTCACGGACGAAGAGATCCCCGTTGCGCGCATAGACTTTGTGCTCACGATCCGAGCTGAAGTCACCGCCCCGATGGTCGGCTACCGCTCTCTCCGGCTCGCTCAGCTCGCGAAGCCCGGTGCCATCGAGGCCCACCTGATATAGCCGGCGCTCGTCGGAGCCTTCCACTTTGCGCTCGAAGTAGATCGACCCGCCGTCGTCAGCCCAGTAAGAGCTCTCGGGCTGGCGGCCGAGCCAGTCGGGGTGCGCCATGATCTGTTCCAAGGTCACTTCCTGCGTTTGAGCAAAGGCGAAGCTCGAGAAGATCAACGTGTGCAGAAACGCGCGCGAAACGATGTTCATTCGTAAACTCCTCATTTCAGGATCAACTCGTTGCCCAAATGCGGGCGCTCAGACAAACGAAGGAGCGTGTCCTCGCGGTTCGATTCGATGAACTCGAGAAGACGCGTAAGCCGCGGTCGCAACGGCTCGAGGGTTCGCTCGGGAACGCCGACCTCTTCTCTCGCTTTTTCTAGAGAGATCATCTCATCGAGGTTTCTGAGGATATCGCCTCGCTGTGCCCGAATCCAGGTGTCGAGAGGCTCTTCGAATCCGTCGACGGCAAAGCGGTCGAGCTCGGATGGCGCGTAGCCGAGCCACGCCATGCCCGCCGAGGTTCTCGCCAAAGTTCCAATCGGTAGCGTGAAGCACGACCACGTCACCAATCGCGGGGTTGCTCGAATAAAGGTAGGCTCCCATGCCCCCCACGACGTTCACGTAAGGGGGCATCGATGGTGCGATCGTTCCATTCGTTATAGGTGCCGTAGGTGCCCTCGCCGGCACCCCATGCCTCATAGCCGAGAGGATCGTTCACCGAGGCGGGGTCGGTGTGGTAGTGGTAGACGAGCTCTCCCGATGGGTCATCGCGCTCGACGCTCAGTAAGCCCCGATTCCCCTCGCGGTCACGTATCTCGACCTCGACTCTTTTGGGAAGCGGCGCCGCGTCGGCAAAGGCTTCGTTGTTCTTCCTGATGAAAATGAGCCCAACGCCCGGGCTCTCGACGAGCGCTCGTAGGAAAGCGCCTTCGCGATAGCCCAGGATCTCGTCATAGCTCGGTCGGCGCTCCCAGGAGCACGCGGCTGGACTTTCGCAGACCGGAATGAAAAGCTCGGCATTGTTCCGCGCCCCGCCGCCATAGACGAGGCGTACATGGCGGTCGAAAAGCGCGCGGTTCGCCTCTTGCTCGGCCTCTAGATAGTCGGGACGTCCCCGCAGATACAAGCTCCTTAGCATCGCGAGCGCTTCATCGGCTATGGGGTGGAGCGCTTCGTCGAGCTTGGGATCGATGAGGAGCGAGCGCAGGAAAAAGAGCCACCAATAGCTGTCGTGCAAATCGCTTCGGATGAGCGCTTCGATTTCTCCGAGAAACTCCCGAGACCAGCGATCGGCTTCGGCCGTCAGGGCGCGGATCTCCTCACTCTGCCAATCTTCGTAGATGTCGGGGCGCTCGAGTCGTGGCGGAAGGCTCACGTAATCGATGCCGAGCTCCGCGTTGTCGGAGAGCGTCGTTTGGTCCTCACCTGTTTCGAGGCCGAGGCGTCGGTTCAAAT
Source organism: Acidobacteria bacterium bin61 (assembly GCA_963578475.1). Taxonomy (GTDB): domain Bacteria; phylum Acidobacteriota; class Vicinamibacteria; order Marinacidobacterales; family SMYC01; genus SMYC01. Next base: position 304,528 of record CAUZCL010000001.1, read on the forward strand.
AAGCGATGAAGCTCTCGCTGACTTCCGCGGTCATCCCGTTGGGCGTATCGACCATGCCGTGATCGCCGAACACGATGAAGAGCGTCCGCGAGAAGAGCGTCTCGCCATCGGCAAAGCGGATGTTCTCGAAATCATCGATGAGGCGGCCGAGCTCGATATCGATCACGTGCATCGATAACACGTAATGCGGCTCAGCCCGGCGGCCGTCGATCTCGGGAAGCTCGATGCACATTTCACGGGCGCGTCTCCTGATTCCCGCGCGGCGCACGCGCACGAAGTAGATGTCGTCGAGAGTGTCATCTTCGTCGAGCAAAGCGAACACGGTGTCGTCGACATTGCCGTCTCTGACAAAGCAATGCTCAGGGTCGCGCGCGGCGACGGTCACGCCTTCTAGATGCGAGAACTCATCCGCCGCGGCGAGCAACAGCGTGGACAACGCAGGCGGTTTTTCGCCGTTCTCCGAGATCCGTCGATGGATGTCGAGAAAGCTATCCATCGTCGCGCGTGCCTGATCGTGATAGGTATGGTTTGCGACCGCCGAGACGCCTTCGATATAAGCACGGCCATAATTTCGAAGCGAGACTCATACCCGCGACGAGGTTCTCACCCTGAGCGGCGAGAAAGTCTTGAATGGTCGGACTTCGCGGAAACTCGAAGCCGAGCGCGTAGCCGAGAACTTCCGCGGGGTCGAGCCAATAGTTCGAAAAGCGAAAACGGCTTCGCTCGAACTGCCACCATCCGACCACTTTCGTATCGAGCTGAGACGTCAGGTAGGACTGGATCACCTTCATCGTCTCGGACTTGTCGACGGTCGTCGCGTCGTAGGAGATCCGGCCGCGCGCGACGAGGCGCCCTAAATTGGGGAGCCGTCCGGCACCGAGAAGCGCGCGCAGGAGGTCCGGACGGTAGCCATCGAGATAAAGAAGCTGCACGTGGCGGCCACCGGCGGGAGGCACGATCGCAGCGGGCGGCGAGCCGCAGCGAGCCGCGAGCAGTACGAGCACTGCCAGGATGGTATACCGTGCGAGGCGCACTACGATTCGGGCAGACCCGTGGCAGCTAACGCCTTCAAGGCAAAGGTCGTTCCGGCGTGGGTCAGGAAGTTCGGCGTATCCGGCTCGTTTCGGAGAGATTGGGTCCACCAATAGCCTTCCGCGCGTTGATGGGTAAGGAGCCATGCGACGGCTTTCTTGATGCGCGGATCGGAGGCTTCAACTCTTGCCTCTCTCAGCACGAAGACGACGAAGCCCGTGCCATATCCGTCGCTCTCGATGTTCACTGGGGGCTCTCCGGGCTCCCCGTCGCGCTGCCGCCAGCTTCCCAGCTCACCCGAGGCAAAACCTCCGTCCGGCCGCTGCCGTTCGAAGAGCTCTTCGATCCAGCGCTCTCGATCACCGTCCTCCACCAATCCGTCATTGTATTTCGCCGCCCACAACAACATCGCCTTTTGATGGAGATGCGTCGGCGGATGGCTCGCGAGGTAGCTTCGAATGCGTGACATGCCGGCCTCGGCACGGTCGGTTTGCTGGTAGCTGCCTTCGGACATGCCGACGGCAACGGCCATCAAGGTCACGCCGTAGTGGTCATCGCTTTCGAAGGGTGGCCAGTTGCACTTGAGCCAGTTTTCCCAATGCCCTTCCTCGCTCTGATGGTCCCAGGCTTGGTCGAGCGCCTTTACCGTCGCCGATCTCAGTTCGCGCCCTGCCTCGGCGTCATTGATGGCCAGGAAAGCGGCCGTGGCCACGAAGACCTGGGTGGTCGGCAAGCTCTCCTCGTCCCAGGAATCGACGAACGCCTCGGCGAACGCGCGCACTTTCTGGAAGGCAGGCCGGTCGCCGAACACCTCGTTCGGGGCCGTCAAGTAGTAACCGTTCGTGTGGCAAGTCACGCAGCCGTGCTTTTCGCCCCAGTTCGTCGCCACCGTATCCAGAAACCGGGCCGCGCGCTCCACGGAGACGTCTTCCGACAGAGCGTCATTTCGACCGTACGGGCCGAGCGGGAGACCGGGATCGGCTTCTCTCGGTTCCACCGGATCCATCGAGATTGCGGTTACGGTTGCGGTCTCAGTGGCGTCCGTTGCCGGACGTGGGCCACAGCCCGAGCTCACGAAGAGCGCGACCGGCAAGCAGACCAAGGTCCACCGCGAAGAGAAAGGGTGTCGGCTTCGGTGATTCATGCGCAAATCCTCCCCGGATCTGTGCAGGATGTCACGTTGTGGGGAGCCACCGCAATTCGGGCTCTTGTACGGTTTTCGCAGAGGCATTAAGACCGACTTCCGCGGTAGGATAGGTCTCCGATTCGCGGCGGGTAACGGAGGATTTGGTGAAGAGAAATCGCAACGACGAGCGGCTCGGGATGTTCCGCAACATTAGCCGCCGGGATTTTCTGCAAGGGACGGCTCTCGCCCTTGCTGCTCCGAGTTGGGCGCGGGCCCAGTCTCCTTCCATTCCGCCGTCGGGCTTTCAAGGCCAGGACGACGCATCGGCAGCCCGCGGTCACCGCGTGCGCGACGGCATCTTCCGCCAGCTACCGAGTCATGTGGTCGACACGGGTGAATCCTACGACCTCGTTGTCGTCGGTGCCGGGCTCGGCGGGCTCGCGGCTGCACACGTCTATGAGAAAGAGCGAGGCGGCAATGCCCGCATTCTGCTTCTCGAGAACAACGCGGATTTCGGCGGTCACGCGCGGCGCAACACGTTCAAGTACAAGGACACGACGCTCATCGTCAATGGCGGCACCTATGATCTCGAGGCTCCGGAGGAATCGCCGCCCGAGGCCAGGGAGATTCTGGCCGACCTGGGCATCGACACCGAGCGGGTTCAGGGATTCCGCGATCCCGATTATCGTGAGCGCTTCGGGCTCGATTCTACTTGTTTCTTCGATCCCGAAGTGTTCCCGGAAGTCACAAAAAAGCAATTTATCCAGGGCTTTCACACGATTGGGTGGGAGGAGTTTCTAGCAAAAACGCCGCTTTCCGAGTCCAACCGAGCGGAGCTTTTGACGCTCTACACGACGCGCAAAAACTATCTCGCCGATGAAGACGAGCCGGAAAGGGCCTTGGCCTCGATGACTTGGGAGAGCTACATCAGGGACAAGATGGGCCTTTCGGATACGGCCGTTCGTTTCTCGGACATCTACGCCACCGATCTCGGCGGGCTCGGTTGCGACGCGCTTCCTGCGAGCCATGGCTACTCGGACGGCCCCGGTTTCTTTGGTGTCGGGGGCGAAGGCTTCTACGAAGACGAAGGCGACTTGTGGTACACCTACGAGCCCATCTACCGGTTTCCCGACGGCAATCGAAGCGTCGCCCGTCAGCTCGTAAAGAAACTTCTCCCCGATGCCATCACGGGAGAAGACTCGATGGAAGGCGTCTTCAACGGTGAGGTCCTCTACGACCGAATGGACATATGCGATTCTAACGTGCGTTTGCGTCTACGCTCGACCGTGGTGCGCGTCGAGCATATCGACGGAGGCAGTCGCGTTGCCGTTTACTACGCGACGCCCGACGGCGAAATTCGCAAGGTGACGGCAAAGAGCGTCGTCGTCAATGCATGGGGCACGGTCGCCAAGCACATTGTCCCCGAGCTCTCCGAGGGTCAGAGAGAAGCGCTCGAAGGCTACAACCATTGCTCGGCGCTATACATCAATGTACTGCTCGATCAGTGGGAACCTATCGCGGATGCGGGAGCCTTCGAGATGTACACGCCGGGCCGCTACCAAACATGGATGCACGTTCTCGACCCCCTCCACGTCGGCGCCTATCAACCCGAGCATCGCCCCGACAAGCCCACGGTGCTATCGATGTTCAAATACCTTCGAAAGCCAGGCCTCTCCATCGAGGAACAGCTGAAGCTCAATCGCTACGAGCTCGAATCGAAGTCGTTCGAAGAGCTCGAACGCGAGATCCGCACGGAGCTCGAATACGTGCTCGGCCCATGGGGTTTCAATCCTGCCGAGGATATCAAAGCCATCACGGTGAACCGCTGGGGCCACGGCTATATCGTGTTTCCCCACCCGGACGTCGACTCGCCGCATCGCATCCGTGGGCAGCAGCGCATCGGACGCATCTCTTTCGCGGGCGCGGACGCTTCGGGCTCGCCTTGGACGCAAGGCGCTTTCCGAGAAGCCCACCGCGCCGTGCACGAGCAGCTGGCTCTATAACTTTAACGTCAGCTTAGAAGCTTCACGTTGTCGGGGTCGTATAGCGGTTGCTCGACGACCGTCGCTTCATACTTTCGTCCCAAGAGCTCGATTGACAGCTTCGTGCCAGGCTCCACAAAGTCTGTCGGGAGATAGGCGAGCGCGATCGACTTTTCGACAACGGGCCCGAAGCCGCCCGCGGCCACATAGCCAATGATCTCTTTGCCCGCGAGCACAGGCTCGTAGCCGTGCGCGTCGCGGTCCTGTACATCGATCACGAGACACGCAAGCCCACGCGTCGCGCCTTGCTCGCGCTGCCGCAAGAGAGCGTCGCGGCCGATGAAATCGCCCTTGTCGAAATTCACAAAGCGATCGAGCCCCGCCTCGATAGGGGTGTAGTCCGCAGACATGTCGACGCCCCAAAGCCGATAGGCCTTTTCGAGCCGCATCGCGTCGAGCGCGCGGTAGCCGAAATCCACGATGTCATATTGCCGGCCTTCCGCAATTAACAAGTCGTAGAGGTGCCGCTGATATTCCACCGGATGATGGAGCTCGTAGCCAAGCTCGCCGACATATGACACACGCAGCGCGCGCACGGGCGCCATCCCTACGAGTAAGTCGCGACATCTGAAAAAACGAAACGCTTCCTTCGAACAGTCGGCATCGGTCAGCGCTTGCAACAGATCCCGTGAGCGAGGGCCCGCTATCGTCAAAACGCCGTAGCGCCCGGTCACATTTGCGAGTTGAACCGATCCGTCATCCGGCAGGTGGCGCTCGATCCAGGCAACGTCATGGGTTTCCGTGCCCGCGGCGGAGATAACGTAGTAGCTCTCTTCGTTACCAGGCAGCTTCGTTACCGTGACGTCGCACTCGATGCCACCTTTCGGCGTGCACATCTGCGTGAGCGCCATCCGGCCCGGAGACTTGGGCAACTTGTTTGCACAAAGCCTGTCGAGAAACGCGAAAGCGCCTGGTCCGGAGACTTCGTACTTCGCGAAACTCGTCTGATCGAGAACGCCGACGCGCGCGCGAACCGTCCGACATTCCTCGACCACGACTTCATGCCAACTTCCACGGCGAAACGAGTACGTGTCGTGCGCGGCCCCGTCTAGCGCGAACCATAGCGGCCGCTCCCACCCGAAACGCGCACCGTAAACCGCACCGCGTTGCAGCAGTCGATCGTAGAGAGGCCCGGTCTTGAGTGGGCGGCTAGCGGGACGCTCTTCCTCCGGGTAGTGGATCGCATATTCGCGCGCATAAACGTCGACAGCGCGATCGGCAACGTAGCCCGTCGTGCGGGCATAGTCGCCGAAGCGGCGCACATCCAGCTCCCACATGTTGTCGCTCGGCTGCCCGTCCGCAATCCACTCGGCTGCGTATTTGCCCGCGCCCCCACCGAAAACGATGCCGAAAATACTGAACCCCGCTAGAACGTGAAAGTTTGGCAGGCCAGGCACCGGTCCCATAAGACAATGCCCGTCTGGCGTGTAGCCATCCGGCCCGTTCACGATGGTCTTGATACCCGCGTCAGCAAAAATAGGCACGCGCGACGCCGCCGCCTCGAGCACGGCCTCGAGGCGATCGAGAGCGGGCTCGAGCAAGCGGCTGTGAAAATCCTCCGGGATGCCGTCGAGACCCCACGGCTTCGTTTCCGGCTCGAAGGGACCGACGACGAGCGAATCCACCTCGCGCCGCACGTAGTAGGACGCATCCGTATCGCGTAGCACCGGAAGCTCGAGCTCCATCTCACGCACTTCGTCGATGGCTTCGGTGACAAGAAAATGGTGCTCGAGCGGAATGATGGGAAGATCGACACCGAGGAGCTGACCGAGGCCGCGCGCCCATTGACCGGCAGCGTTGACGACGATCTCCGCGCGGATGTCACCTTTGATCGTATGGACGAGCCAATCGCCCCGCGAGCGTGAGAGGCCCGTCACCGCCGCGTGGCGTGTGATCTCAGCACCCCGCGACACCGCCCCTTTCGCGAAAGCCTGCGTCACTCCGCTCGGGTCGACATGCCCGTCCGACGGGATGTGGGCGGCGCCAACGATGCCGTCGAGCTCGAGCAGCGGGAAGAGCTCACCGGCTCTTTCTGGTGAGACGATCTCGAACGGGATGCCCAAATTATCGGCAATGCCTTTGCGGTGGAGAAACTCATCAAGCCTGTCGTCGGAAAAGGCGAGCCGGACGCTACCGCATGCGTGGTAGTCCACGGGCTGTCCCGTTTCCTCCTCGAGCGTTTGATAGAGGTCGATGCTGTATTTGAGGAGCTTCATCATGTTGAAGCTCGGATTGAATTGGGTGCAAAGCCCCGCCGCGTGCCAAGTCGAGCCGCTGGTAAGCTCGTTTTTCTCGACGAGGACGACATCGCTGAGGCCGAGCTTGGTCAAGTGATACAGCAAGCTGCAGCCGGCAACACCACCCCCAATAACGACGACTTTCGCTTCGCTCTTCATTGGATCCGATCGATACCTTTCGTGATGCGTAGCTCGAAGTCTCAGAGTACGCTATGCTCGCCGGGAATGAAACCCGGCGCGTGGAAAGAATTCTTGCTGCCTAGTAACGACTGTGAGCGAGAACGGAGAGATCGTAATGGTCGTCGAGGATGACGGCAAAGGAATAGACGGGGATGCTCTGACTCATCTGTTCGAGCCGACGTCTCGAGCGGAGCACAGACGCGTTGGCACCGGGAACTGGGGTCTCTTCACGTCGCGTGGGATCCGCGTCAGCCCGAACGACACCGCAACCTTCGCGGCCGCCACTGTACTCCAGACGGGGATCGCTTTCGTCGCCTGCGCTCTTTCCGTCCGGCGCGCCGCCAGGCTCGAGCCCTCCGCGGCCCTCCGGCGCGATTAGATTCCACTTTCCAACACCCGGCCTCCGAGGGATAATGGTGAGTTTGTGGCTCGTGGGCCGGCGGGCTGCGGGACACCAGCTGCGCACAGGAAAGCATGTCGATACGCATCAACGTGGACGGACAGATGGGCACGGAGGAGGACCGCCTCCTGTCCGCCTTGGACCAGGGATTTCTCTTCGGTGCGAGCGTCTACGAGACCATCCGTACCTATGACGGCGTGCCTTTCGTTCTAGAGCGCCATCTCGAACGTCTCCGCGCCTCAGCTGAAGCGCTCGGCATCGACATCGACGTCAGCAGGGAGACGCTCACAGAGCGCCTCCGAGCGACGCTCGAGAAGGCTGGTAACGCCGAGTCGTCCATCCGTATCGTCATCTCCGCCGGCATCGGCGCTATCGACTACCGTACGGGTTCCGCTCGCAAGCCGACGGTCGTCATCATCGTGCGCCCGTTGCCCGCATTTCCGGAAAGCCTCTACCAAAGCGGCGCCAAAGCAGCGTTCGTGACCGTCATGCGGGCGAGCAGGGGCAACTTGAGCCCTAAAATCAAGTCCTCGAACCTCTTGAACAACATCATGGCGCTCCGGCAGGCGCACGAGAAGGGGGCGTACGAGGCCCTTCTGCTCAACGGGCGCGGCGAGGTCTGTGAAGGCTCCATGTCGAACGTATTCGTCGTGCGGGGCGGCGCCGTCGCGACGCCGCCGCTCTCCTCCGGGCTTCTCGAAGGCATCACGCGCGAGCACGTGATCGAGATCGCGCGAGCAAACAGCATCGAGCTCGAAGAGAAAACGTGCACGCCCGAGGATCTTCTCGGTGCCGACGAAGTGTTCATCACCGCTTCGGCGCGCGAGGTCGTGCCGATCGTCCGTGTCGACGAGACAACCATCGGCGACGGAAAGCCCGGGCCCGTGACTCAAAAAATCATGAAGTGTTATCAAGTTCATGTACGCGCTCTCATGAGCACAACCGAAACCGTGGATTGAAGGGTGTAATCGAATGAAAACAGATGTCGAAATCTCACGTTCCATCTCCCCGAGGCCGATCGCCGAGGTCGCCGAAGGGCTGGGGCTCCAAGCTTCCGAGTGGCAACCTTACGGACAGCACATCGCAAAAGTCGACCCCTCGGTGCTCGACCGCCCCGCGAAGAACGGCCAGTCGAAGCTCATCCTCGTCTCCGCGATCACACCCACGCCGGCGGGCGAAGGCAAGACGACAACGAGCATCGGGCTCGCTCAAGGTCTCGCGAAGCTCGGTGAGTCCGTCTGCCTCGCGCTTCGCGAGCCGTCTCTAGGCCCGTGCATGGGCATCAAGGGCGGCGCGACCGGCGGCGGTTACAGCCAGGTATACCCGATGGAGCGTATCAACTTGCACTTCACCGGAGACTTTCACGCCATCACCTCGGCGCATAATTTATTGTCGGCCGCGCTCGACAACCATCTTCATTTCGGAAACGAGCTCGGCTTCGACCCACGGCGTATCGTCTGGAACCGCGTCATCGACATGAACGACCGTGCGCTCCGGAATGTCATCGCCGGCCTCGGCGGGCCGCTCCACAGCATGCCGCGCGAAACAGGCTTCAGCATCACGGCGGCCTCCGAAGTCATGGCCATCCTGTGCTTGGCGAATGACCCCGATGATCTGCGAAAGCGTCTCGACCGGATCATCGTCGGTTTCACCCGCAACAAGGAGCCGGTGCTCGCGGAGAATCTCAAGGTCTCGGGCGCCATGATGGCGCTTCTGGCCGATGCCTTGAGCCCGAACCTCGTGCAGACGCTCGAAGGCGTTCCGGCGCTCATCCACGGCGGACCGTTCGCGAATATTGCGCATGGTTGCAATAGCGTTATCGCGACGCGCACGGCCCTTCACCTCGCCGATTGGGCCATAACGGAAGCAGGTTTTGGCTTCGACCTCGGCACGGAGAAATTCTTCGACATCAAGTGCCGCTCGGCCGGCCTCGATGCTGCCGCCGTTGTTCTCGTGGCCACGGTACGCGCGCTCAAGATGCATGGAGGACGCGACAAGGCGGAGCTGACCGAGCCCGACGCGGATGCCGTTGCCAAAGGCCTTCCCAACCTCGAAAAACATCTCGAGACCGCGCAAACGTTCAAAAAACCCGCGATAGTGGTGCTCAACAAGTTCGGCACCGACACGGATGAAGAGATAGAAGTCGTACGGCGACGCTGCGAAGAGCTCGGGACCCCTTTCGCGGTCTCCGATCATCATGCGCGTGGCGGCGACGGCGCCGTCGAGCTCGCCAAGGCCGTCATCGAGACGACGTCGAGCGCCAGCGAGCCTTTCAAGCCCTTATATGAGCTCTCGGATCCGATTCGCGAGAAGATTCGGAAGGTGGCAAAGAGCGCCTATGGCGCGAGAGTCGTCGTCTTCACCAAGGTGGCGGATCGGAACATCGCGGAAGCCGAGAAGCTCGGCTATGGGGAGCTTCCCATCTGTATCGCCAAGACGCAGAACTCGCTCTCGGATGACCCGAAGCTTCTGGGACGACCGGATTTCGAGGCCACGGTGCGCGGGGTCCAAATCAACGCGGGCGCCGGTTTTCTCGTCGTCTTGACCGGCGACATCCTGCGCATGCCGGGCCTTCCCCGAAGGCCGCGTGCCGAAGATATCGATTTCCGGGACGGTAAGATTCAGGGGCTGCAGTAGAAGCCCGTCACAAGGTCAGTTTTTAGGCATCCCGTCGACCACGACCGAATCGCTCTGCTCCATGAAATGGAGCTTGCCGGCGAAATCGATGTAATGGCCCAAGCGGTCGCGCTTCGTTTCCAGGTAGAAACGGTTGTGGGTGTTCGGCGGGATAACGTGCGGAAGACGGCGGCTCACACGAATACCGTGCTGCGTCAGCTGCTCGATCTTTCGCGGGTTGTTCGTCATCAGCTGGATCGACCGAACGCTCAAGCTCATCAACATGTGGGCCGCGATCGCGTAGTCGCGCTCGTCATCGCGGAAGCCGAGCGCCAAGTTTGCTTCGACCGTGTCGAGCCCCTGGTCCTGGAGCGCATAGGCTTTAACTTTATTTATCAGACCGATGCCACGGCCTTCTTGGCGTAGGTAGAGCACGAGGCCCTTATCGAGAGCGCCCACGGTCTCGAGCGCGGTCTCGAGCGGGTCGCGGCAGTCACAGCGCAGCGACCAGATCGCATCCCCGGTCAAGCATTCGGAGTGGAGCCGCGTGGGGACGTCCTCCGCCCCGAGAATGTCGCACCGGACGATCGCGACGTGCTCCTTCTCGTCTCGATTGTTCCAAAAAGCGACGATCCTAAAGTCTCCGAATCGCGTCGGAAGATCCGCCACCGCGATCAACCGCACGCAGACGTTCGCCGGACCCACGCCTTCGCAATCGTGATCCTCGTCCCGAAGGACGAGATCTTCGAGTGTCATGATGTCTGCCATCACCACACCTTAGCGTAACGAGGTCAGTTCCCGAGCTGGCGCCCGTGCTCCACCGTCAACGGGCTCAAGTAATGCTTCTCGTCGATCCCCTTTTTTCGAAGGGCGATGCCCGTCAAGCACTCACGCAGGGCCCGGTTGGCATTGAGACTCGTGGTGTAGCCGGGATCGGCGAGCGGGTTGAACTCGACGAGCTCGAAGCCGACAACGTTGTTCTCGGCACAGAGGCGCCGGACGAGCGGGAAGAGCTCCCGCATCGTCAACCCGCCGGGCTCGGGCGTACCGGTGCCTGGCGCATATGCCGGGTCGAGCACGTCGATGTCGAGCGAAATATAAAGATATTCCAGTCCTTCCGAGACTTCCTGAAGCGCACGTTCCATGACCGCCTCCCATCCGTCGCGCTCGATCTCGGCCATCGTGTGATAGTGAAAGCCGTGCTCGCGCATGAAGCGAAAGCCGTCTTCGCCAGGCCAGTAGCCTCGAAGGCCAACTTGAACGTAGTTCTTACCGAGCACGTGGCCTTCCTCGATGAGGCGCTTTATGGGCTGGCCGTGCAAGATCAAATGCCCGCGACATTCTCGCTTGCATCGTAATGCGCGTCGAAGTGGATGACGCCGACATTCTCCTTGCCGTAGACGTCGGCAATCGCTGCCACGTCGGGATATTCGAGCGAATGGTCCCCTCCTACTATCATCGGAATCGCGCCCGTCTCCGCGATCTCTTTGACCATCGCGCGCACGGGCGCATCGACCGTTCCGCGCTCATATTGTCGATGGGCGCATCACTGTAATCGACGACCGTGAGGTCCTGCATCCAATCCACCATGACGTGCAGATGCGGGTCTGACCAACTCCCCCAGCCGAGATATTTATCCGAGCCACGGAGCGTTTTTGGTCCAAACGCGGCACCGCGCATCCCGCTTCCCGTATCGAGGAGCGCGCCCATGATGGCGACGTCCACCTCGCCGGCGGTCACATCCTCGGGCGTGAGAGCCACGGGCAGCATGAAAAAGGTCGGGATACCGGTCCAGCCCTGGCCCCCGGACATGCGCTGGATATTGATGGGCTCGCGCTTCGGGTCATTCGAAGTGTCGCGAAGCTCCTTCCACGCGTCGAGCGTCGGGTCGTTCGGATTCAGTCGGATGACGCCCCGATCATCCTCCTGCTGTTGTTGCGTCCACGCGCCGTTCCCTACGAGTAGAAAAGTCACAAAGAACAGAATTCGTCTCATCATCTCACTAATCACCTCTCAAGAATGTGGGTGCGAGTATAGAGGAAACGCGTGCTATTCTCTCCAGCGAGAGGGCCGAAGGCCACAGGCAAGCTGGGCCCAAGGGCCCGAGAAGGCCAAGAAAGGAATACCAAGTCGATGACGGAGTTTCGTTTTCAACCGATGTTCGAGATGGGTCACGAGGAGGTCCCGTTTCGCAAGCTGACGAGCGACCACGTGAAGGTGGCGAAGCTCGGCGAGCACGAGTTTCTGAGGGTCGAGCCCGAAGGGCTGTCGCTTCTCTCGGCCGAAGCGGTGCGCGATGTCTCGCACTTGTTCCGGACGTCGCACCTCGAGCAGGTGCACCAAATCCTCGACGACCCTGAGGCCAGCGACAACGATCGTTTCGTCGCGGTCCAAATGCTAAAAAACGCCAACGTCGCCGCGGGCATGATCCTCCCGTCCTGCCAGGACACCGGGACGGCCATCGTTGTTGGCAAGAAAGGTCAATTCGTCTTGACGTCGGGCGATGACGAGGAAGCGCTCACCCGTGGCATTTACAACACCTACACGACGACGAACCTACGCTATTCGCAGCTAGCGCCGCTCTCGATGTACGAGGAAAAGAACACGAAGAACAATCTCCCAGCCCAGATCGAGCTCTACGCAACCAAAGGCGACGAATACCACTTTCTCTTCATCACCAAAGGAGGGGGCTCCGCGAATAAGAGCTTTCTCTATCAAGAGACCCGCGCCCTTTTGAACCCGGACGCGCTCGTCAGCTTCATCGAGGAGAAGATGAAAAGCCTCGGAACGGCAGCCTGTCCGCCCTACCACCTTGCGATCGTTATCGGCGGAACGTCCGCGGAGTTCACGCTCAAAACGGTAAAGCTCGCGAGCTGCAAATATCTCGACGGACTGCCTCGAAGCGGGAACGAGCTCGGGCGCGCGTTCCGGGACGTCGAGCTCGAGAAAGAAGTGCTCGCGCGCTCGCGCCAGCTCGGGATCGGCGCGCAGTTCGGCGGCACCTATTTCTGCCACGATGTGCGCATCATTCGCCTTCCGCGCCACGGTGCGTCACTCCCTGTCGGCATTGGCGTGTCGTGCTCGGCCGACCGGCAAGCCTACGGGAAGATCACCCGCGACGGAATTTTTCTGGAGAAGCTCGAGACCAACCCGGCCCAGTTCATGCCGGAAGTCGAAGGCGAGGAGCTCGGAGCGGAGGTCGTGGAGCTCGATTTGAACAAGCCCATGAGTGAGGTTCGAGAGACACTCTCCAGCTACCCGGTCAAAACGAGGCTCTCGCTGACGGGCTCGATTATCGTGGCGCGCGATATTGCGCATGCCAAGCTCAAAGAGCGCATCGATCGCGGCGAAGAGCTACCGCAATATTTCAAGGACCACATCATTTACTATGCGGGTCCCGCGAAGACACCCGATGGCTATGCGTCGGGCTCCTTCGGCCCGACGACTGCCGGACGGATGGACTCTTATGTTGGTCCTTTTATGGAGCAGGGCGGAAGCTTGATAACACTCGCCAAAGGCAACCGGTCCCGGCAAGTGACCGACGCTTGCAAAAAATACGGGGGATTCTATCTCGGCTCGATCGGAGGGCCTGCCGCTATCCTCGCCGTCGAGTCGATCAAGAAAGTCGAAGTGGTCGAATACGAAGAGCTCGGCATGGAAGCCATCTGGCGCATCGACGTCGAGAACTTTCCGGCCTTCATCGTTGTGGACGACAAAGGAAACGACTTCTTCTCCCTATTGTCCTGAACATTTCCCGCGCTCTCATACACTCATGTAGAACGGTGTGAGCAGTGTGAGCTTCCTAAAGCGGGTCCCTATAGCTCTTGACAGGCGGCAACTGAGCCCCCGTGAGGCCGCTCGGCGGGTCTTCCGCCACGACCGGCATGCGCAGCGTTCCAATCCCATCGATCGTCGCCACGATTTCCTCGCCGGGTTGCAGGAAGCGTTGAGCGCCGCGGACCGCGGTGCCCATACCGGTGCCGCCGGACGTCCCGTTATTGATGACATCGCCAGGGAAGAGCGTAATGATGGACGAGCCGTACTCGATCAACTCCCACAAAGAATGGATCATGTCGCCGGCGGTCGCCTCCTGCATTTTGGTATCGCCGACACTCAGCGTTTGCCGGAGCTTCACCATCGGGTCGCCGTAGAACTCCTTGGGCACGATCCATGGTCCCATCGGCGCAAACGTGTCGTGGCCTTTCCCGACGAACCAATCGGATCGCAACGGGTTTCCCCCGGGAGGCCGGCCCCCGCGATCGGAGATATCGAGCGTGACCACATAACCAAAAACGTAATCCTGAGCGTCATTGGCGGACACGTATTTCGCGGTTCGGCCAATAACCGTGCCGAGCTCGACCTCCCAGTCGGTGCGATCCCGGCCGTAAGGGATCACGATGGGATCGCCGTTTCCGATGACCGCGCCCTTGCTAGCTTTCAGAAATAGGTAAGGGACGCCCCGATTCTCACGCCGCTGACGGCGCGCCTCCGCGCGGTCCTCCTCGGTACCCGACTCGTTGACGTGGCTATAGAAGTTGACCGCGGCGTTGAGAATTTTTCCGGGGTACATGATGGGGGGGAGCGTACGTAGATCTTCGAGGTCATACACGTAATCGGGTCGATTCGATCCCAGCACGTCGCTGCCGACCAGGTGGTTGACAAGCTCATACGCGCGCCGCTTCAAGCCATATTCGTACCGCTCGATGAGCTCCAGCATGTCCGCCGGTGGCGGGATCTTCGGATAGGCCGGATCCCTCTCGAGGGCGAGGTTCGCAGCGTTGAGATCAACCACGAGGCTATCACGCAGGACGATACCGACATGGGCGACGCCCTCGATCTCGAACGTTCCGAGTTTGAATGGTTCCGCGCTTTCGAGCCCATCTTGACCCGAACATAAGACAGGAATCGCGAGAGCCAGCACCACCGTAAAGATTAGAGAATTTCGCATGACACTCCTTGTAGGCGCGTTGACGTTCGTCCCAGCCGGTCCGGTTGTACTTGGGTTGTGAGAGCCTGTCAAGTTCCTATTCGACCGAGAAGGACTAGCGCAGGAAAATGCTCTTTGGGATGTAGCCGGTGACGACTTGGGTCAGGTCGACGACCTCACTCACGCGGAAATCAACAGCAATGCTTGCAAGTGAAAGGGCTTTTTCCGGCGTGAGACCCTTTTGCTTTACGAGAAAGTCCACCACCTCCCAGGTGGCATGCCGAGTCGCCCGGTCGAGGTCGAGGTCGATCCCCATAAGGAGGTAGTGGGTATCCGTTTCCGCGCGTGGGCCGGCGAGGTTCACACCTTTGTGGACAACGAAGCGGAAGACAGCGCTCAAGGACTGCTCGATCGCGGTGCCGCTCACCTCGCCGTCGCCTTGCGCCCCGTGCGGATCGCCCGTGTAGAAGAGTGCGCCAGGGTGGAAGACAGGAAGGTAGACGGTCGTTCCCGCCTTGAGATCCTTGACGTCCAGGTTTCCACCATAGGCACCGGGCGGTCGCGAGCTCTGCACACCGGCGAGCGTCACCCCGGGCTCACCGACCACGGGAGCGGGAGCCACGGCTAGGATGCCCATGAAAGGCGCAAGTGGAACGTGGATGTCGTCCGCGAAGAAGGCGACTTCACGGCCGTCGACCTCGCCGGTGCGGATGACGTGGCGTGTCCGAGGGATATCCAGCCGCGGGTCGTCGGAACGAACGCCTGGATAGCGCGACGAGAACACGCCTCCTGTGGCACTCGTGTTGTTGATTCCCCAGGGTACCCGCGTCTCTATGTCGAGAATCTGCACCTCAAGCATGTCACCAGGCTCCGCGCCATCTATATAGACGGGTCCGGTGATGACGTGGCCGCTGCGACCTTCTCGTGGACGCCCGTCGCGCGAAGCCCAAAAACCCAGCACGTCATCGAGAATCTCTTCCCGCGGTACTCCCAACCCGGTCAGGTACGTTACCGGGTTCTCATCCTGGGTCGCGCCCGCGTGGGTCACCGTGTCGATACGGACCGTCTCTCCGGACCGAATCGTCAGAACGGGCTTCTTGTCTATCGGATACCAACCCCAGCTCAGATTCGCCGGGCGCGAGGGCACGAAGTGGTCGGCTTTTTTGGGTGTGTCCTGAGCAGACGCGACGTAAGAGGCGCCGACAAGGCAAAGCGCGACGGCCAGACGACGCGCGTCTCGAGTCCATCTTCTTAGGCTCGGCAACACCGGCGCCATTGTTGACCATCTCCTGTGCCAAAAGCTAGCAGATTGACCTTGCTTCTGGGACTCGACGCGCTCAGCGGGGACGACAAGTTCCGCGGCTGTTTCGGAAAATGGCCGCTGCACGTTCCTATTTCACGACTAGACCGATCGCTAGTCGCCGATCTGCCCGCCATCCAGAACCCTTTTCAACGTATTTGCCAGCTCCGCGATCCTGAACGGCTTCGCAACTCTCCCGGCAAAACCATAAGCGCCGTAGTTCGCCATCACGGGATCGTTGGAATAGCCGCTCGAAACCAGCACCCGAGCTTCTGGATCCAGTTCGAGCAGTTTCTCCGCGACTTCCCGACCGCCCATTCCCCCAGGGATCGTTAGGTCTGTTATGACGATATCGAACGCTCTGTCTGAGCCCAAAGCATCTCGGTATGCCCGCAGGGCCGGAGCTCCTTCATAGAAGCTTTCTACCTCGTAGCCGAGTAGTTTGAGTGCCCTGCCCATGGCGTGATGGATCATCTGCTCATCATCTACAAGAAGGATTCTCCCAGTACCCACGACCATTTCCGGCGCGGCCTCGTCGGCGGCAGCGGCCTGCGATTCTGAAGCGGGAAGATAGAATGTGAACGGCGCGCCCTCGCCCTGCTCGGACCCAACCGTAGCGAATCTGGTCCGGCTCGATGTTCAGCGCCAAGTACGTCTCGCGCATCTTGGACAGGTTGCGAAAAGAAATACGGACCGGCTTTGTGCCCATGGCCCTTATGAATTCGACCACCGCAGGGCTGAATATAGAGTCGCGGTCGAAAACCAGGTATCTCGGTGCCGTGTCGTAGGGAAACGTCTCACGTAGTTGCTGGATGACCCAAGCGGCAGTCGGGTGAAATGTCGCGTTGAAGTGAACGATGTGTCGCCGCCCGTGCTCGATGACGAAGAAGCCAAAGAGCAATCGAAGTGAGGCGGTCGGCACGGTGAAAAGAGCCATTGCGGCAATGCCGTCCTTGTGGTTCCGCAAGAACGCTACCCAGCGCTTCACTTGGTCGGGTTCGGCAGGCTGGCGCAGCATGTAAAGCGAAACCGTCACCTCCGACACGATGAATCCGAGCTTAGTCAACTCCGCGTGGATATGTGGTGCGCCCCAGCCGTTCTGTGCCATCGTGCGGATGAGTCGGTGAATCTCCGCAGCGAGGCGAGGCCGTCCAGGGTAACGCGTGCTCGAGATGCGCGTCCAGTATTGTCGAAATCGGGCTCGATTCCACTCGGCCACCGTATCAGATTTGACGATGACCAACCGACTGGCCCACGCGGGCCACGAGCCACCCAGAACGCTCGATCGACGTCCTCGACCGGCGGGCGCGGGCGCTCTTTTTTCAGCGCCGTCACTTGTTGTCGCAGAGCGAGGTTTTCGATAACGAGGTCGCTTCGACGACCCCCCCCGGCTCGAACGTCTCGTTGCCACTGCGAACTAGTCATCCCCTTGATTGCCCCGTTTCTTTGACCCCCATCTGATGCTAGACGCCCTCGGGCTTCGCGAGACATTTACCCGGGCAAGATCACCGATGCCCTCGCTTAGCGCTTCGCAAGCGTACCGATTTTCAAAATTATAAAACGCTTTCCGCATCTAGCGGCTAACCCCACAGCGTCCGACCGTGGTTCAAATCCTTATTCGCGGCACCAAATCAAACCGATGCGAAGGGGAGACAACAAAAATGACGTACGAGTTGAAACGACGCGATGTCCTCCGTGGAGGCGCGGCCGGAATCGTTGCTTTGGCGCTACCGGAATGGGCATTCCCCGCTCTGGCTCAGGGCGAAGAGCTCGTGGAGTTCACCGACTACCCCGAAGATTGGAAGACGGCACGAGGACCCGAGGTGCGTTTTTACGACATCCGAAAGATCGACGGTCCGATCACGCCGGCCAACGAGTTCTACACGGTCCAGCACCACGGTCATCCAGAAATCGACGTGGCTAGCTTTCGCGTCAAGGTGAGCGGCCTGGTAGATAGTGCCAAGGAGCTGTCGCTGGACGACATGAAAGCTCTTGGCGAGACAGAGCTCGTCGCGGGGTACGAATGCTCCGGCAATAGTGCTCGCGCCATGCAAGCGCTCGCGTCGAATGCACGGTGGAGCGGGGTGCCGCTCTCGAAGGTTCTCGCTCACGTCGGTGTGAAAAAGCGCGCGAGAGAAGTCGTCTTCTTCGGCGCCGATTCCGGAACGGAGGAAGTCGAGTTTCGCGGGCACAAATACGACGTCGAACAGCAATACGGTCGCAGCATGTCGGTGGACGAGGTGGCCACTCAGAGCCGTTTCTCGCGACCGGCATGAACGGCAAGCCGCTGACGATTTTCCAGGGCTCTCCCGTTCGACTCGTCGTACCCGGATGGTACGGGGCTCCGAACGTGAAATGGCTCGCGAACATTCACCTCCAGCGAGACCCCTATCTCGGCAAATACCAGGCGCGTTGGTACCGCACGCTTCGCGGTCAGATGGTCGGCGGCGAGATGAAATGGACCGAAAACGCGATCACGCACAGCGTGTCAAATCGGTCGTCGCGCGCGTATCCCGTAGTGGAGACACGGTCAAGGTCCTCGGCTTCGTGTTGAATGACGGCACACCGATTCGGTCCGTCGAGATCAAAATCGACGACGGTGAGTGGCAGCGAGCATCGATGGAGTCCGGGCAAAGCAAGTACGCATGGAAGCTCTTCACCTATGAGTGGAAGGGTGCGAGCACACCATCGTCTCGCGCGCGACCGACGAGAACGGGATGGTGCAGCCGACCAGTGAAGAGGCCGGATGCGAGGGTGACGATGTCGATAATGTTGTGACGGCGACCGGATCAGTGAAACCAGTCCTCTACCGCTTCGATGACGTAGGCGACCTGATCATCGGAGAGCGTCGGGTGAATCGGAATGCTGAGCATCGTCTCGGCTACTTTCTCGGCGACGGGAAAATCCCCGAGACGATGGCCGAGATAGCGATAGGCCGGCTGTAGATGCAGTGGCGGTGCGTAGTAGATCGCCGTATCGATCGATCGGTCGGATAGGTTATTTGCGAGCCCATCTCGATCTTCGCGAGAGCCGAGCCGTATCGTGTAGGCACGATAGGCATGCCGGCAGTCGCTCGAGGATGGAGGAACCTTCAGGGGTAGCGACTCGAATGCGGCGTCGTAGCGCGCTGCGATCGTGCGGCGCCTCATGAGACGTTCGCCGATCGTCGCCAGTTTCACGCGCAAGACGGCGGCCTGGATCTCGTCGAGCCTGGCGTTGAATCCTTCGAATACGAACTCGACCGCCTCCAGCATCGACGCCCGTCGCGCCGATCGCTTTTTCCCGTAGTCGCGAAGGCTGCGAATCGTCGTGGCCATGTCGCCGCGGCGCGTGACGACGACGCCAGCATCCCCGAACGCGCTCAGAATCTTGCGGGAATTCATGCTGAAGCAGCCCGCGTCGCCCATCGTGCCCGCCATCTTTCCCCGATAGTCACCCCCGAGCGCGAGAGCGGCGTCCTCGATGACGAGAAGATTTCGGCTCCGGGCGATCGCTTGAATCGCATCCATATCAACGAGCTGGCCGAACAAGTGGACAGGAACGATGGCTTTCGTTCGCGAAGTCACCTTCGCCTCGACTTCAACGGGATCCAGCACGAGCGTTTCCGAGTGAATATCGGCGAACACAACGCGGGCTCCGCATCGGGAAATGGCGGCTGTCGTCGAGATATCGGTGTTGGGCACCGTCACGACTTCGTCGCCAGCCCCGATACCGGCCGCGACGAAGGCGAGCTCGAGGGCTGCGGTCCCCGACCCAACGCCAACAACGCACGCGAACGAGGTGCCTAAAAAAGCGGCAAGCTCCTCCTCGAAGCCTTCGACGTGGCGACCTGCGGTATAGACGCCGCTCTCGAGGACGTCCCGGATCGCGCGGTCGATCTCTTCCTTTAGCTCGAGATACTCGCGTCGGGGGTCATAGAAAGTAACGCGCATCGAGAACGGTCCCTCTGCCCCTCGCGGAACGGCGCTCAACACGGACCGTTCGCGCACCGGATGCGATGATGCGCGGCGCGACGGCTTCCGTTTTCTTAACAGGAGACGCACCGGTCGTGGTTCACCGCCCCCAAGCGTACGAGCAGATCCCGAGCTTCGGGAAAGGGCTGAATCCGCTGCACCGGTCCATTCGCCATGTCGGCGGTGCTTTGTCCTTCCCTATTCAGGAGCGTCGCATCCGCGCCTTGGGATACGAGGTATTCGATCATCTCCACGTCTCCTCGGGAAGCTGCATTGTGGAGAGGCGTCATTCCCTGGTGATCGCGGGCATTCACATCGGCCCCACATTCCTCCACGAGATATTTTACAGCGGGCATGAACCCCGCCGGGTGGTTTCGATGATCGTTCGCCGCGAAGCCCTCACCGAAGCCGGCACCCGTGGCGGCGTGAAGCGCCGTCATGGAAGGCCCACCTTCGGGGACCTGCGGTAATCCGGACGGGTCCTTTTTTTTCGATTGCTCGACGGCTCGGAATCGACGGGCACGCGTTTTCTGCGTCCGGACGCTCGGGTCGGCTCCGTACGATCTGAGAAGCTTCATGGCCGGGATGTCGCTTCCATAGGCAGCGCGCCAGAACGGGGTCGCACCGGTCTCATCGATCGATGACGTATCGAAGTTGTAGTGCATGAACCACACCTTCTTCGTCAATCGAGCGTTGGGATCCGCACCGGCTTCGAGAAGCGCTTTCATCAGGTCGAGATGCGTCGTTTGCTGTTGCTTTTGGGCGGTCGGCTGCGGATACATCGCGTGAGGCGCCCACTGCAAGTTGACGGCCGCGTAGAGCGACGTGATCGCGGATGGCTCCGCAGCAAGATTCGGCTCCGCTCCGCGTGCGAGCAAATCTTTAGCCAGATCGAAGTGACCGTTCATGGTCGCGATGAGAAGCGGGCTCGTCTTGCTCCCTGTCGCAACCTGGTCGATGTCAGCGCCGGCTTCGAGCATCGCATGGACGGAGGCAGGCTCGCCCTGCCGCGCAGCATAGAGGAGCGCGGTCATGCCTCCTTGCAGGCCGACTCGAGCGCCAAACGACTCGCGACGCCTTCGCTGCGGCGCCTCTCCGGGTTCTTCACCTCCGGGCACGATCCACTTGAAAAATCGCACGAAGATGTTTCGCTTGGGCTCCGGCTCGTTTGCGTCTGCCTCGATTTGGCCCACGGCGTCAGCGGCGGCGGCACGGTCCTTTCGTAGCTGCTCGATGCGATCACGAAAGCCGTCGTCGAGAGCTTGGTTCAGCGTCGGAGAGTCGATGATGTCGGTAGTGAGAGCGAGGTCGGCGCCTCGCGCGCTGAGCAGCTGAATAGCCTCGTGACGACCCGACACCGCAGCGAACATGAGCGCCGTGTGGCCGCCCGTCGACTCCGTGTGGTTCAGTTCGGCGCCCGCATCAAGCAGGGTCCGGACCGCCTTCACCTTTCCAGACGCGGCTGAGAACATGAGCGCGGTGGTCCCGGTCGCCGAAGCGTCGTGAGGCTGCCCGCCTGCATTCAACAGAAGTTCGACCATGGACGCGTGGCCGCCCCGGGCCGCCAGAAGCAGTGGCG
The DNA here is from genome assembly GCA_963578475.1 of Acidobacteria bacterium bin61. GTDB lineage: Bacteria > Acidobacteriota > Vicinamibacteria > Marinacidobacterales > SMYC01 > SMYC01. Next base: position 325,920 of record CAUZCL010000001.1, read on the forward strand.
TGTAAGCTGCGAGTCTCGTGGCCGCGTTCACGTTGGCGCCGGCATAGAGCAAAAGCTCGGCCATCTCGACATCGCCCACCTTGGAGGCCCAGTGTAGAGCGCTCATACCGTCGCCGGACGCCGTGTTCACGTCCGCCCCCTCGCTCAGTAGCAGTCGAAGCGCCTCTTTGTCCCCACTCTTGGCCGCGTCCACGACGGGCGTCATCGAGATATTGGCGGGTCCAGCGCCGAGCAGGGCAACGAGCACCGCGGCTCCCCGACATCGTTGTTTCATTGGATGCACTCCTCTTCCGAGATTATAAATCACGCCAAGAGGGTTGTGGCGGCGGGACGGAACCGCTCTTCCGATCATCGCGCAGCTTCGTCGCCCCGAGCGACCATTCGGCCTCTCGCCTCGGCATAGAGCCTGCGGATCGCGGCTTTTTCCTGCTCGTTGTTCCAGTAACCCTAGCATTCCTTGGCTGACAGTGAAGACAGCTCATCCTAACTATGGATAATTCACGTTAAACCGAAAGTATCTAGCGATGATGTACGACCCGGCCGGAAACCAGCACGGCACGGATCTGAGATGTCCCATCGAACGGATCGCCCGTGAGCAGCACAAGGTCGGCGACTTTGGAAGTCTCAATGGATCCGAATCGGTCGTCGATCCCCAATAAGCGCGCCGGAGTGGATGTGATGGCACGCATTCCATCTTCAGCCGACAAGCCATGTCGCACGGCGCGCGCTGCATGAGACAGTAAATCCGTCCGAGAAGCGGAGGCTGCGTCTCCCGACACGAGCGCAACCGTCACACCGTGTTCCGCCAAGACAGCCGGAACCGACAAAACCGCGTCGGGTTGATGGTGACGGACTCGAGCGCACCCATGTGATCCATGCCGTAGCGGATCGCGATCTGCGCGGCATGGAGCAGGTGTTTCTGAAAATCGCTCGCGCTATCCATGTTCAGCGCGACTTTGACGCCCGCGTTCGCTATAGCGACGGGATCGAAATATCCGAGGCCAGAAGACAACCCCCATGCCCCCTCTTCGAGGAACTTCTCGATATGTTCGGCGATGGCGGCACGCTCGGCTTCACTCGCCGGCTGTTCGCTCCAGCCCATCACCTCGAGACGCGCACTTCCCTGACCCGCGAGTGGGACGATGTTGTTGCCGATGCCCTGACGGTGCCAGAGGGCGACGCGATCGGCGAAGCTCCCGCCCACGGGCCACGCGTGGCGCCCGTCCTGTCCGACGACGATCGTCGTGATCCCTTGCGTCAGGTTGTTCGCGGCGGTGGCGAGGTGAGGATCGGAAATCCCCGTCTCCGCGTGCGAGTGCAGGTCGATGAAGCCGGGCGTAACGTAGAGCCCCGAGACATCGATGACGCGAGAAGCAGAATAGGCGGAGACATCACCGACGGCCGCAATGCGTCCGTCCTTCACGGCGATGTCGGCGCGTCGGGACTCGGCGCCGGTGCCGTCGAGGATCATGCCTCCGCGAATAAGGACGTCGGCTTCCTGGGCGGTGGCGATCGGAGAGAGCGCCACGACCGCGGTGAGAGCGGCGACGCAAGGGGAAAGACCGAAACGCATGACAACCTCCTGTTCGACCGCTGCCATTGTAAGTCGTATCTCGTCCAGCGGCGAGGGCGAGAGAGTAACGGGTACGACACCGCGCTCGTGTTTGCACAGATTTGGGCTACGCCAGAATCGCTCACGACCCTCGCAGGCTCGACACCGGTCAGCTTGGCGTCAAGTCCTTCGAGATCGTAGGTCAACCGCTCGTGGTCGACGAAACTTAGGAAATTAAATCCGGGTGGCGGGACGGTAACCGGGTGGAATTGCGCGCGCCGGGTTGCGGAAGAGGGTTTTGCTTGGCGCGAGTAGGTGGAACAGAAAGCCGCTGCGGCGCATCGTCCCCCAGAACGGCCCCACGCCGACGTGGCGGAGCTCCGGTTCCGAAGAACAGCCAACCGTCCCTTCCTGGAACGGCGGTCGCCTCCTGCTGCTCGGGCGTCCTCCGCCAAGGGGGCGCGAGCTCGTCTCCGAAAACGCCCGCGGGGTCGTCGGGTGCTTCGACGACACCGGCCCAGCCGCACAGGACGACGGCCGCGATAGCCATGCGCAAGGAGACTCCTATCAGTGCCGTGGGGCCCTGGATTTCTTGCAGTTCGCCCAAGGGGGCTCCCTCCATAACAATTCCTTTCATTTCTCCAACATTTTGGCCTTGACTGCCACCTGGATGCTTGATATTTCCTCCCAAGAGTAATAAAGGGGGTAACGAATATCGGTGCGCGGGTAAGTGAACCGCCCCGGGTTTTCCGGAGACTCCAAACCTCGAGAGGGTGTTTCGGAATCGAGTTCCTATCCGTGTTTGCGAAACATGACGCAGTCTAGTAAACACACGCGCAATTGACGCGGAGTTCGTCTAAACACTAGGAGAACCCATGATGTTCGGTTCGAGAATCCTCCGGCCCGCTCGGTCTTGCCGACGGAACGTGATGTCGATGGTCCTGACGGTTTGCGGCATTCTGATCCCAACGACGCGGTCCGTTCACGCGTCCGGTCCAGCAGTCGAGAGTGTGGCATCGCAAGACCCACTCCTCCCGGTACGCCTGAACCACCTGATCACCAAGCTAGAGCGGGGGGACATCATCGTGGGCGGTAACGTGCGCGCCGGTTCGAGAGATGGCGCGCCACCCACTTGGGATTTCGTGTGGATCGACATGGAGCATACGGGTTTCGATATGCCCGGCCTAGAAATCACGCTGCAGTTCCTTCTCAATCGTCGTCAGATTCTCGAGCAAGGGACGCTCGCACCGCCGGTCGTCCCCATCGTTCGTATCCCCGCGTACGGACGTGAAGCCCCCGACTGGATGGTGAAGCAGGTGCTCGACTACGGTGCCTACGGGATCTTGTTCCCCCACACCTCGACCGTAGAGCAGGCCCGTCGTATCGTTCGTGCCACCCGCTATCCGCAGGGAAGAGGTGAGGAGATCTCTCATCCGGATCTCGGGGGCCGGCGCGGCACCGCTCCATCGGGCGCGATGCGATGGTGGGGAATTCCAACCATTCAGGAGTACCACTCCCACGCGGGAGTGTGGCCAGTGGATCCGGACGGAGAGATCATGACGTGGATCATGATCGAGAACGTAGAGGGGCTGCGGAACCTGCCGCAGATACTCGACTCCGTGCCGGTGGCCGCCGTGATCGCCGCTGAGGTGGACATGTCGACGAGCATGGGGCTGGCCGGTCAGCGGTTCCATCCGGAGGTCGTGGCGGCAATGGACGAGATCGTCTCCGCATGCAAAGAGCGCGGTGTCGCGGTAGGCGGCTTGGTGACGCGTGACAATGTCGCGGAGCGCGTGCGAGAAGGCTGGCAAGTCTTGTTGACGGGTGATGCGGAGACGATCGAGATCGCCCGTCGAACGCAAGCGGAGATTCGCCGCTAGAAGACCAGCATACGGAGGCCGAGGGCCGCTATGGCGCTCTTATTGCCTGACGAACTTCTGTGTGCGTCGACCGCCGCCGCCCTCGGAGACGTAGAGGTTGCCCTTGGAGTCCACGCCCATCGTGTGCACGCCAATGAAATGACCGGCTCGTTGCCCCATACCGCCAATCCCACCTGCAATACGGCCCGTCGTGCGATTCAGAATCCACACCGTGCCGCTGCCGATATCTGACGTGTAAAAGAAACTCTGCTCGGGGTCCGTCGAAAAAGCGATGTCGTTGGTGCGCAGCGGTTGATACGAAAACCCCTCCGGCTCGATAGGAATGATGCGCTGCAAAGCGCCGACGCGGTCGAAAACCTTCACCCGGGAATTCCCGCGGTCGCAGACATAGACCAGGCTGTCATTGCCGAGGGTGACACAGTGTGGATGTCCGCCTCCCTCCGCGGCGAACTGACCGGGTCCAGTGCCAGGCGATCCCCATTGCCTCAGATACTTGCCCTCGTTGTCGAAGACCACAACGCGGTGGTTGCCGTATCCGTCGGCGACGTAGATGCTGCCGCGAACGCCCGTGACCGGATCCGGATTGGGATCGACAGCGATGTCCGCCGGATCGTTTAGGAGCGTCTTGCTTCGGTTGAGTCCCGGACTGGTGCAGGTCGGGAAGAATACAGGGCGAGCGGGCGCGCTCGGTGCCTCGCCATCGCAGACGCCCTTGGTACCAATCTGCAGCAAGAGCTCGCCGTCGTGGGAGTACTTCTGCACGATGCCATCCGCGTTGCCACCCAGCCACACATTATCTTCGTGGTCCACGAAGCAGCCGTGCAGGCTTTCCGGCATCACCTTGGTGCCGCCGCCCGGGCTCAGCAACGAGGCGTCACCCCAACTGGTGACGATATTGCCCTCGGGGTCGTACGCCACGACCGGAGGCGCAGGAATGCTCGACATGGCTTCGAACGTATGCAGCCCGCCGAGCGAGCTGTTCTGCCAGCCGCGATTGAGCGTGAAGATGTGATCGTGTGAGTCGACGCACGTGCCGCCAATCTCGCCCGTGGCCCAGCGGTGAAGCCTACCATCGGAGTCTTTGATGGCCGGAAAGGGCTTGGGCCAGAACGGGTCCACCTTGAACTGCGGTGCCCGCGCAGACGATTGCGCCTCCGTGGTGTTCCAGGTTCCGAGTGACTACGCCACGAGGACGACCAAACCCATCAACCACATCCGTGTGTTTCGATTCATCATATGGGGCCTCATTCCATCCACCGCGCGCGAAGCGCACCGCGATCGAGCCGTCTTCCGCGAAAGTAGATCGCGGAGATGCGTTTTGTGTTCGAGATGTTCTCGAGCGGGCTGACGTCGAGCACGATGAAGTCCGCGCTCTTGCCTTCGGCCACCGTGCCCATGTCGTCGAGCTTCAAGAGTGCCGCGGGAGCGCTGGTGGATGCGACGATCACTTCCGTTGGACTCATCCCGGCCGCTACCATCGTCTCCAATTCGTAGTGTTCGGCCCATCCGTGCCACGCTCCGGGAATGCCGGTGTCACCCCCGAGCACGATCGTGATGCCAGCCGCATTGAGCTTTTTGAGGCTCTCAGCCATCTTCCCGTAGGTGGCTCGCGCGGCGGCCACCGCGTCCGGATCTTTCGCCAGAAGACTCGCCTGAAACGTCTGAACGACGTCCGCGGGCACGCTCTCCGATAAAAGCGCGATGCTGTCGCCAGGAAGCTCGGCCAGCCCGCCCCGACGTGTGCCACCGATGTTAGCGGCAGCGAAGACGTTCCCCGCTTTCATCTTGGCTATGAGCCCGTCGTCCATGACCTCGTCACGTACCAGGTGCATGAACCCATCGACGCCGGCATCGACCAGCTCGTGCGCATCCGCCAAGCAGTACACGTGCGCCAGAGCCATCAGCCCGTGCTGGTGCGCCTCCTCGATAATGGGTCGGTAGATGTCGGGTGTCAGCTTCGTCACGCGGCCGCCGCGGTCGTCCACCCAGATCTTCACGGCCGGTGCGCCCATCGCTGCCAGCTCTCGAACGCGTTCCCGGCCCTCCTCCGCGCTCGTGATCGGATAAGACGTATTCGCGATCGACGGAATTCCCGGTCCGCCGTCAGGCGCCGCCATGCCGCGCCCGGCCGTGAGCAGGCGAGCCGCGTCTTGAGTTTGGTTGTCTCGAATCTCGAACGAGATCGACCCCACGTCGGTGCCGACGCTGAACACCGCGCCGAGCCCGTAATAAGCGTATCGCTGCAGATGATCGACGATGATGTCACGCGTGTAAAATTCCGGCCCGAATTCGCTGCCGTTCAACAAACCCACGTGCATGTGCATGCTGACGAATGCGGGGATAACGGTCTTGCCGCTGAGATCCACGCGCGTCGCGCCATCAGGCACGTCGAAGTCACCTTTGCGGCCCACACGGCTGATCTTGTTGCCTTCGACGATGAACGCCGAGCTCTCGATCGGTGCGGTCGTATCACCCACGATCAAAAGGGCCCCCTCGAACAGCACGACGGCGTCGCCCGACGAGGTCGTCGGTTCGGGAGCCGATGGTTCCGGGCCGGTGCACGCCGCCGCCGCGACCACGCTTGCGAGTAACAGTCTGCATCCACGCATCGCTATCCTCCTCCGCCACCGCGGCATGTGTCGGGCAACCATAGGCGGACTGGAGTTCCGCGTCAACATCCATGTTCACGGCCCAGACCGGTTGGGCTTCCGCCATCCATTGTTGCTACGCCGCGACTGGCATTTGAATGCTCGTGTCAGTTGTCTGCCTACGAGCACCACCGAAGGTGATCACGTCGTACTCAATTAATGTTGATGCGGATGTATGTAGGATGGCCAATGGGAATTGCAGCGACAAAATCGGCGCACTCCGCGACGGGATCGGCCGTAGCCCGGCGGAGAAAACCTCGCCGCCCTAGCCCGGAGGCCTGTGTGAAAACTCCCCTCATCGGCCGAGCCATCCTCAAGATTGCAGAGTCCCGGCATCCCGAGCGAGTCGCGATCCGTGCTCTGTTGAAGGCGAATGAGCTTCTGGGTCTCGTCGTTGGCGTCCGCCTCTCGAGGTCGTTCCGGATAACGTCTCCGCGAGATCTTTGCCCAGTATCGCCGGAATCGATCCGATTCCAGCGCGCGACCGTGTCAGCGTTGACGATGACTTAGACGGGATCACGCTCGGAGAAAATCGGTACCGGAATAATCCTATCGCTCAGGCTCGAGAATT
>CAUZCL010000002.1:0-181312 GCA_963578475.1 Acidobacteria bacterium bin61
AGCCCCTCATCGCTCGTTGCCGCCGCCACGAAGTTGATCGCCGCCGGCGTGCCGAAGCGGTAGATGTGGATCACGCGAAAGTCCGCGCCGACGGAGCTCGCCAGCCCCTGTCCGATCAAAGGATTGCTGAGCAGACCGTGACGCCCCTGCGCCAGCGCCGCGATTGTGTCCAGCGCGGGACGGTCGGGGTGACCGACTCCGGGAATGCGGTAGCGCACGACGATGCTCGGGTACAAGGGCTCTTCCCAGTCCAGCCGGATGGAGCTTCGCGGCACCGGTTCGGCTTCCAGATCGAGCCGCGCCGGAGGCTCCGGCCCCCGCTCGATGATGCCGAAGTACCTTTCGGCAAGCGAGCGGGCCGTTTCCGCATCGATGTCGCCGACGAGGACGAGCGTGGCGTTGTTGGGAACGAAGTAGTCCTCGTACATTCGAATCATGCTCTCTCGATTGAAGCTCGCAAAGTCCCGCGGATGCCCGCCGTCCGGCGTGTACACCGGATGGGCGAGAGCGGTCACGCCGTCGATCGCGTGATTCAGGCGCGTTTCGGGACGACTCAGCCCGTTCAGGATCTGCTCGAGCACGGTGAACCGTTGCGCTTCCCACCCGCGTAAAACGGCGTTTACCATGCGCTCGGCTTCCTGGCGAAAGAAAAGCCCGATCGCCTCCTTGGGCAGATCCACCGTTATCTCGAGGTACTCTTGCTCCGTGCTGGCGGGTACCGGATCCTCGTGTCGTGACAAAGCGCCGTATCGGCGATACCAGTTGTACTCTTCCCAGAACACGCGGTGTGGCGTCTGGCGGTCTTCCAGCGCGTAGAGCTTTTTTCGCAGCGTTTCGATCGCCGGTGTGCTCGGCCAGTCGAGCTCGTCGTAGAACACCTCGCGGATGCGCAGCTGGTTGCGCGCGCGACGGCGCTCTTCGAGAAGCTTCTGTTCCGTCTCGTAGATCTCCTGGAGAATCGGAAGCTCTGCGTGGAAGTCGGTCGTTCCCACCGTCGTCGTTCCCTGGTGAATCACGTGCTCGAGAAAGTGGGCGGCACCGTGCTCACCGGCGGGCTCCTGCATCGAGCCGAAGCGGTACCACAGGCTCGCCGCAACCCGGGGCACACGATGGTCCTCGACGACGAGCAGACGGAACCCGTTGTCGAGAACGCTCTCCTGGATGTCGAGCGGGCTCGCGGCGAAGGCGATTGCAGGAACAAACGCGGCGGCGACGAAAAGTATGACTCTTTTCACGGTAGCTCCTGTCGGGAAAAACGATTGGACTTGAAGCCGAGCCGGATTGTATCCGTCTCTGTCGCCGAATGCCAACTTTTCAGCGCGAAGAGGCTTCCTGACGAGAAAGCGCCTCGAAACGCGCGAGGGCGGCCGCCGCCGCTGCCTCGTTTCCCAGGAATCGATGCGTGAATCCGAGTCGATAAAGCGCTTCCTTGTAGTCCGGCGCGAGCTCGACCGCTTTGTCGAAGAGCTCGACCGCCCGCTCCAGCTCGTCTCGCTGCAGAGCGATCTTGCCGAGATTGAAATAGGCTTCCGAGAATGTCGGATCGCGATCGATCGCCTGCCGGAAGTACCCCTCCGCACGTTCGAGCTCGTTGTTTCTGAGTGCGATGAGCCCCACCACGTGATAGGCGCGCATCCCGAGCTGGTTTCCAAGGGCTTCGGCTACGCCTGCTCGGATCGCCTCGGAGTCGGCGCCGGGAGCGACTTCCAGGTCGAGGTGGAGCTCCCACATGCCACGCTCTTTCGAGATCTCGACTGAAACTCGACGACCGCGGGCGCTCCGCGGATGATCGACTCGACCGCGCTCGGGTAAATGTTGACGCCGCGGACTTGGATCGACCCTGCCTAGAATGCCGCCGGGAAAGCGTATGGACGGGCTTCCACATGTGCACGGCGTCGACACCCATTGGACGACGTCTCCAGTGCGATAGCGCAGCGCGGGCATCGCCAACCGGCCGAGATTTGTCAAGATGAGCTCGCCCGTCTCTCCTTCGCCGACGGGCTCCCCGGTATCCACCGAGAGGACTTCGGCAATGAACTCTGATTCCAGCAAGTGCAGCCCTTGGTCGTCCCGGCACTGATAGCCCCAGGCCCCGACCTCGCTCATCCCAGCATGGTCCCAGCAGCGCGCACTCCAAGCGGATTCGATTTGCGCACGAATGGACGCCACATTGGCTCCCGGCTCGCCGGCGTGAATCGTATTGCGGATGGCGCTCGTTCGAAGATCGATATTATTTTCCCGGGCGATTTCGATGAGCCGGAGCGCGTAAGTTGGTGTCGAGAGGAGGACCGTGGCTCGCGCTTCCATGAGCCAATAAAGCCTTTGCTCGGAGCTTTGAGCGCCGCCGGGGATCGCAAGTGCGCCGATCTGCTGCGCCGCCTCGTAGCCTGCCCAAAAACCCACGAACGGCCCGAATCCGAATGCGGTAAAGATGCGGTCTTCACGGTTGATGCCGATGGCGCGATAAATTTCTTGCCAACAAAAGGTGAACCACGCCCAGCTCTCGTTGGTGTCGAGACATGTAAGGCGCCTCCCGGTCGTGCCCGAGGTGGCGTGAATGCGCGTGTATGCGTCGTGCTCGAATGTGAGATTCGTCCCGTAAGGCGGGTTGTCCGCCTGGTCTTCGACCAGCTCCTGCTTGGTGGTAAACGGCATGCCGAGAAAATCGTCGAGCGACGAGACGGGGAGCGTGACGCTTTCGAGCTTTTTCCGCTAGAACGCGTTTTGTTTGCGCAGAAGCGCGAGCCCGGAACCGGAAAGGTTCAACTTCGCCAATTGTCGTTGTGCAATTTGTTCACGGGTCACGGCCATTGCGCTTACCTCTAACCTCGAATCTCGAGCTTGCCCGAGACGTCGAAATTTCCTCCGGAGAGTACGGCGACCGTCTTGGTTCCCGCCGGTAGGTCCAACTTGCCCGACAAAAGAGCCGCCGTGGTGGCCGCTCCGGAAACCTCGGTGAGAAGCTTGACGCGCTCGAGCAAAAACTGGATGGCGGACATCATTTCTTCATCGCTGACCGTCACGAAAGTCTCCACCTTCGGTGCGATGACCTCCCACATTTCGGGGTCGGTTTTTTTTGTCGCGAGGCCGTCAGCGAGCGTGGCGACTGCGTCGAGCTCCACGGGCCGGCCGGCTTCACGGCTTCTCGTCATGTTCGCTGCACCTTCCGGCTCGACCCCTATCACCTTTACGTGCGGCGCCATCAGCTTGAAGGCACTTGCCATGCCCGCGATCAAGCCGCCGCCTCCGATCGGCACGAGCACGACTTCCACATCGGGCAGGTCTTCCAGGATCTCGACGGCCACCGTTGCTTGTCCCGCCATGATGTGCCGGTCCTTGAATGGGTGTACGTAGATGAGGTCCTTTTCTCTGCCGATCTCGACGGAGCGGGCGTAAGCATCGTCCCAAAGGGCGCCATGAAGAACGGCCTCGGCGCCATATTCCCGGACAGCGGCGACCTTGCTCCGGTTGGCGGCCTCGGGCATGACGACCCAGCCGGGAATGCGTTGGTGAGCCGCGACGAAAGCTACGGCTTGGCCGTTATTCCCCGCGGAGGCGGTGATGATCCCTTTGGCGCGCTCCTCCGCGGCGAGACACAAGACCTTGTTGAAAACGCCGCGCGGCTTGAAGCTTCCGGTCTTCTGGAGGTTCTCAGCTTTTACGAAAACCTCGAGCCCAGAGCGCGCCCCGAGAGCGCGCGAAGAGAGAAGCGGCGTTCGGTGCACGAGCCCGTCGATGCTTGCACGCGCCTCGTCGATGTCCTGTCGGTTTGGTGCGAGCATCATCGCACTAGCTCGTCGTAGCGCATACGAAGCGTCTTTATGGGGTTGGCGTTCTCGTGCGGCTCGATGTTGTCGTCCGTCACGTCGATGAAGATGGCATATTTACCGTCGCCTGTGGAGCCATCGGCCGAAAGAATATAGGCGACGTGCGACGTCTTGCCGTCGCACGGGGCGTCCGGAAGCGGCTCCGACTCGCAAGTACACCGCCCATCACCACCGGCCGTGTCGGCGGCTTCCATCGCAGCCATGACGCGATCGGTGAGGCTCCCCGAGGTCGCCTCGAAAGCCGCGACAGCGTTTCTCACTACGTCACCACTCGCGAGAATGTTTTCTTGAATCGAGTAATGAATGTCGGTGCCATTGACGCTGCCCTGAACGTCGAGCGACGCGTCGCGGTTCCCTGAACCGGAGAATCCCGCACTGAGGCCCTCTAGGTCGAGAATGCCGAACTGACGGCGCTCGATATCCGGGTCTTTCTGGAGGAGCGCGAGAATGGCCTCGGGCGAAGTTCCCTTGCGAAGCTCTTCCGCGATGAGCGTTTGGTTGGCGCGCGTCCGATCGACTCCGGCTTGCGCGGCGGCGATGCCTTTCCAAGGAACGACAATGGCCTGAATGTCCATGAGGCCTTTGGACGGAAAGGCCGCGAAGCGAGCCTGGGCGACACAGGTCGCGGAAGCGATGACGAGCTCACCGCTCATGCGGTCGAGTGCTACGACCGACCAAGTGGGCGAGGTGGGTACGGCGACGAGAAGAGTCGCGAAGATTGCGAGCGCTATGGCGATTTGTCTCATGGGCCCCGCATTTTATACGTTGTAGCTGTTCATGTCCCTCGATGTTAGGATCCCTCGCGTGCAGGCGATTGGAAGCTCTAGATCGTCGAGGACGCCCGGTCGCGGCTCGGCTCGCGAGTCTTGAAAAATAAATGGAGTACCTCCGCACGCGAGATCGTTTTCGAAACGCCGGTATTCTCGCTGCGCCGGGATCGTAAAAAACGGCTCGACTCAGCAACCTCCCACGACTTTTATGTCATCGAATCTGTCGACTGGGTCAACGTGATCCCGTTGACTCCCGATGACGAGATCGTTTTCATCGAGCTGCACCGGCACGGGACCGATGAGACGAGCCTCGAGATCCCTGGCGGCATGATCGATCCCAGCGACGCGTCTCCGATGGCGGCCGGTCTGCGGGAGCTTACGGAGGAGACCGGCTATTCGTCACCCGAGCTTGTGGAGCTCGGCGTCGTCCACCCGAACCCGGCGCTACAGGGCAATCGGTGTTTTACCTATCTCGCCAAAGACGCTTATCTTGCGGGACCGCCTCGTCCTGACGAGACCGAGGACATCGAAGTCGTCTGTTATCCGCGCGGGGAAGTCCCGCGCCTTCTGCGTGAGGGACGCATCTCGCACGCTCTCGTCGTCGTCTGTTTTTTATGGCTGTTCCAACACGAGGGGCTCTTATGAAGAAAACAATGTTGTTGATCACTTTGTCGAGCCTTTTGGCTGTACTCCAAACGGTGGGCGTGGACCCCGAAACACTGAAGCAAGCCGACCGTGTTTTTGCGGAACAGACTGCGGAAAGGGGTTTGGATGGGTAGGTCGACGCCTTTGCTCCGGATGGCAAGCTGGTGAGTAGGGGCGGGGTGACCGAAGGCCATGATGCCATACGTGACGCCATGGGTGCGCTCGATAGATCCGCTTTTCTCTTTCGTTGGAGCCGCTCTTCGCCGAAGGCTCGGGTGACCTGGGCTACACGCACGGCACCTATCGACGTGAGCGCGTCAATTCCGAGGATGAGGCGGTGGTGGAAACGGGCCGCTACGTGACGATTTGGCGCCGCAATGCCGACGGTAAATGGAAGGTCGTGTTGGACATCGGTACTTAATCAGCGTTCAGGATTCAGCGGAGTCCTGGATCCTTTGCCACGCCGCGCGGACATGGCGCTCTTCGGTCATGGATTGTCCAATGGCCATGCGCAGAGCCAGGTGGCCGTTGAGCTTTGTATGGGTTAGGTAGAGTTTGCCGCTCTCGTTCAAGCGGTTCATGAGCGCCTCGTTCACGGCGTCACCGCCGAGGTGACGAAAACAAACGAGGTTCAAAGGGGCCGGTGCGGCGAGCTCGAATCGCTCATCGGCCTCGACCCAGCTCGCGAATTGGCGCGCTAGCTCGATGTGTTGCGAGACGTGGTGTCTCAGACCTTCGATGCCGTAATGACGAATGACGAACCACAGCTTGAGAGCGCGGAACCGGCGCCCGAGCGGGATGTGCCAATCACGGTAGTCGATGACCGCGCCGGACTCCGTGGCTTCGTTGCGAAGATATTCGGGAAGAATGCTCAGCGTGTCGATGAGATCCTTGCGGCTCTTGACGTAGAAACAGTCGCAATCGAAGGTGGTGAACATCCATTTATGGGGGTTGAAGCAATAGCTGTCGGCGTGCTCGACGCCGTCATGGATGAAACGGTATTCCGGTGAAAGCGCGGCGGTGCCGGACATGGCCGCGTCGACGTGTAGCCAGAGATCTTCTTTGCGACAAATACGGCCAATAGCGGGGAGCGGGTCCATCGCGTTCGATGAGGTCGTCCCGACGGTGGCGCAGACGAAAAAAGGCGTGAGTCCTTGGTCGCGGTCCGCGGCGATCTGTCGCGCGAGCGCCTCGGGCTGCATCGCGAAGGCTTCGTCGACGTCGATGAGGCGGAGGTTCTCCGCGCCTATACCCGCGATCTTCACCGCTTTCTCGATCGACGAGTGGGCTTGCGAGGACGTATAGGCGACCATGGTCCCCTGGATGCCGACACGGTTGGTTCTCCGCTTGCTAGCGCGCTCGCGCGCGGCCAGAAGAGCGCACAAGGCCGAGCTCGACGCCGTATCTTGAATGACGCCGCCGCCCGTGCTCGAGGATTTGAAGTAATCCGGAAGGCCGAGCATGTCGACGAGCCAGTCGAGGACGTGGGTCTCGAGCTCTGTGCATGCGGGGCTCGTTGCCCAAATCATGCCTTGCACGCCAAGTCCTGCGGAGAGGAGCTCGCCGAGGATGGCAGGCTCCGAGGAGTTCGAAGGGAAATAGGCGAAGAAGTTGGGTGATTGCCAATGGGTGATTCCAGGAATGATCAAGCGATCGATATCGGCGAGGATGTCGTCGAAAGACTCGCCTTTGTCGGGGGCATGTTCCGGAAGCGCCGCCCTGAGCTCGCCCGGCTTCGATTGAGAGAGCACCGGAAGCTCTTCGACGCGGCCGCGGTAATCGGCGATCCAGTCGACGAGCTCGTGGCCGTAGCGACGAAATTCGTCCACCGTCATGTGATAGCTCTTCATTTCTGCTCCTTGCGCATCGCGTAGACGATGACGCCAGGATCGTCGTCGCTCAAGAGTTTCATCCCGATGGCTTCGGCGATCTTGCGCCCCGCCTCGTCCTTGCGATCTACGGAGGCCGCGACGCAGTCGAGGCTCAGCTTGCCGAAGGCATAGTCCCGAAGAGCTGCCGCGACTTTTTTCCCTAGGCCGTGGCCCCAATAGGCTCTGTCGAGATCACATCCGCGCGTTGGTGTTGACGGCGATGCCGATGTGATTCCCGCTCGTCCCACGAGGGTTCCGGAGTCCCGATGCACCACGGCCCAGTAGCCGTAGCCATGCTCGCTATAGCTTTCATGCTGGGCGTGCACGAAACGTCGCACGGCGTTCTCGTCGCGCGGCCCGCCGGCGAAGCGTGTGACCTCGGGGCTCGATAGCAGAGCGGTCAATGGCTCGACGTCGTTGAGCAACAGCTCTCGAAGGAAGAGCTGCTCCGTCTCCAGGATGATCGTCATAGCGCCTACATTACCGCATTGCGGGTTCCGGATTCGCCGGCGGCGAGCTTTGTGCGGGAGCTCGTTTGAACGCCTGCGCTCGCCCTAATCGGGGGCCACGATCGGAGCCCAATGGATGTGAATATATTTCCACCGGTCTTCAATGTGACGATAGACCTCGGTGGCGTTCCATCTGCCGACCCTCGAACAACGCGCGGACTGAAACGACTATCGAGCGAACGTAGCTCGTCAGCGTGCCCTGCTCTATCTCCTTCAGTTACTGGATGGCGTCGTCCTTGCGGTCTATCTCGCCCAACACTATGGCGCGAACCAGCTTATGGACCAGGGACACGCGTCCAGGTTGCATATGCTCCACGTAGTCCAGAATCCGATCGTATTCGCGCAGCTGCCAAAAAGTGTGCTCGACGAAAGTGACGATGTTGCGGTCGAGTTGTCGGGCGCGCTCGTCGTCGGCCGCCGAGGCCTCGAGGAGGCCGTGACAGGTGTTCCGTCATGAAAGAGTGCGTCGTCCCGGAGGTAAAAAAATCCAAGTCGTGTCATCGGGATGATCCTAGCGATGCGCGAGCGAGGGCAAGGGGTTCCACAAGGCGTCGAGCGCTATGAGGCCGTCATAAAGAAGGTTGACGGCACGATAGACCGTCGTGTCCCTCATGAGGCGCGGGTCGAGCGTGCCGGCATCGACGTCGACTCCGACGCGCACAAAATCCCGCTTCCGCTAGGAGCACGAGAGCAGAATGGCAACAGCGAGAAAAAGAGCGCTCAGTGGTCGCAAGACGAATCTCGGAGAGAGATTTTAACCGTCTTTGAGCAGATATTTGGCGATCGTTTGGAGCTGCATGTTGGACGTTCCCTCGTAAATCGTGCCGATCTTGGCGTCGCGCCAGAATTTCTCGACAGGGAAGTCCTTGCTGTAGCCATAGCCGCCATAATGCTCGATGGCCTGCGACGTCACCCGTTCTGCGACTTGCGATGAATAGAGCTTGGCCATCGCCGCCTGGACGAGGTAGGGCTTTTTGGCGTCGCGCAACCGAGACGCGTTATAGACGAGGAGCCGGGCCGCTTCGAGCTCGGTCGCGCATTGGGCATGCTGGAACTGAACGCCTTGAAACTCCGCGACCGGTTTCCCGAACGCTTTGCGCTCCTTCGTATAGGCCATCGCGTGCTCGAGCGCTCCCGAAGCAATCCCGATCATCTGAGCTCCGATCCCGATGCGCCCTTCGTTCAGCGTTTCGATAGCGATCTGGTAGCCCTTACCGATTTCACCGAGCACTTTCGACTTGGGGACGATGCAGTTTTCTAGCACGAGCTCTGTGGTGCTCGACGCGCGGATGCCGAGCTTGTCTTCCTTTTTGCCGACGGTGAAGCCCTCGAAGTCGCGCTCGACGAGAAAGGCCGTGATGCCCTTGTAGCCGGCGCCTGGGTCTACGGTCGCAAAGACGATGAACAGTCCTGCCTCCGCCCCATTCGTGATCCAGAGCTTCGTGCCGGTCAGACGGTACGCATCACCATCTTCGTCCTCGCTGGCACGGCAGGCGAGCGCGAAGGCGTCGCTTCCGGATTCGGGCTCCGAGAGAGCGTAGGCGCCGACGGTGTTCTGGGCGAGGCGAGGCAAGTAGTGTTTTTTCTGCTCGTCATTGCCAAAGCGCATGACGGCGTTGTTGACGAGCGTGTTTTGGACATCGAGACAAACCCCGAGCGAGGCGTCGACGCGGGACACTTCCTCGACGGCGAGCGCGGCCATGAAAAAACTTGCGCCCGAGCCGTCGTAGCTTTCGGGGATCTCGATACCCATCAGGCCGAGCTCGAAGAACTTCGGCAGAAGGGCCGGATCGATCTTGGCGTCCTGGTCCATCTTACGGACGAGCGGGCGGATCTCTTTTTCGGCGAACTCACGCACCATGCTTCGAAAGAGCTCTTCCTCTTCCGAAAGTTCAGTGAGAGCGGATGTTTTTTCGGGCAGCGGGGTTTCGACGTCGGTGCTCATATCTCCGTTAGAAGCGCGCGAGCTTGATCAACGCGGTGTAGATGTCTTCGGGTTGCGGGAGGATTTCGTCCTCGAGGTCGGGGTTATAGGCGACCCAGCAATCCTTCGCGGCCACGCGCCGGACGGGCGCGTCGAGCTCGTCGAAGAGCTCCTCTGAGATACGGGCCGCGATCTCGGCGCCGTAGCCGAACGTCCGCCCATCCTCGTAGGCGACGATGACGCGGCTCGTTTTTGTCACTGAAGTCGCAATCGCATCCCAGTCATAGGGCGACAGGCTGCGCAAATCGATGATCTCGACGGAGACGCCTTCCGCGTGCGCTTTTTGTGCGGCGATCTGTGCGCGTCTCACGAGCGCCCCGAAGGTCACGATGGTGAGATCCTTACCTTCGAGCACGGTGCGCGCCTTGCCGAACGGGACCATGTATTCCGGGCCGGGATAGCGGCCCTTGTTGTGGTTTTGGCGATATAGGTGCTTGTGCTCGAGGAAAATAACCGGGTCGTCGCAGCGGATCGCGGTGCGAAGGAGGCCGTTCGCATCGAGGGCGTTCGAAGGCATCACGACGCGGAGCCCCGGAATATGGGCGAACAAGACCTCGCCGGATTGCGAATGATAGAGAGAGCCGCCGGTCAGATAGCCGCCGATGGGGACGCGAATGACGAGCGGGCAACTGAAAGCGCCGCCGGAGCGCCACCGAAACGGCGCGATCTCATTGCGGATCTGCATATAGGCGGGCCAGATATAGTCGAAGAACTGGATCTCGACGACGGGCTTCAAGCCGCAGATGGCGGCCCCGGCGGCCATGCCGGCGATACTCGCTTCCGCTAGCGGGCTGTTCCACACGCGGTCGCCGCCGAACTCGCGCTGCAGGCCTAAGGTGACTTTGAAGACCCCGCCTTTGCCTTTGACCTCGTCGAGATTACCTTCGCGGCTCGCATCGGCAACGTCCTGGCCGAAAATAATGACGCGCGGATCGCGCGCCATCTCGTCCCGCAAACAGGCGTGAAGGAGGTCCACTACGGTGCCGTCCTTGCCGGAGAAGCTCGGCTCGGTGGAAAAAGCGCTCGAGCCCGGGTCGACGGTCTCGCTGTAGCGATGCCTGCTCCAGCTATCTTTCGTGGGCCATCGCATCGTGAGCGCTTGGTCTGCGGCTTCGGCCACTTCGTAGTGCACGCTCTTTTCGAGAGTCTCGAGCTCTTCATTCGTCGCGAGATTCTCCGCGATGAGAAAGTCTGTCATGCGGACGAGAGGGTCGCGCTTCGCTTCGTCGTCGCGCTCTTTTTTGGTCTTGTACAGCCGCTCGTCATCCGAAAGCGAGTGCGAATAAGGGCGCACTACATGGGCGTGTGCGAGCGCTGGTCCGTGGCCCTCGCGAAGATAGGTGATCGCGTCTTGGAGCCGGCCATAGCTATCGATGAAGCTCGTGCCGTCGAACTCGGTTACGAACAGTCCGGGATAGTTACCGACGAGTCTCGAAATGTTCCCGCCCGCCGTTTGCGCTTCGACGGGTGTCGAGATCGCATAGCTGTTATCTTCGATGAGGAATAGCACGGGAACTTTCTGGAGGCACGCGCTGTTCAGCGCTTCCCAGAACTCGCCTTCACTCGTCGAGCCGTCGCCCCCGGACACGTAGACGATTTCACGTGGCTCGTTCGTCTCCGAAGAAGCACCTTTGCTCGCGTAGCGGCCGGCGACCGCGGCGCCAACGGCGTGGAGAAACTGCGTTGCCACGCAGCTCGACTGGCTCACGATGTTGAGCTTTGGATCGCTCCAATGGGATGGCATCTGGCGGCCGGCCGAGGCCGGATCGTCCGCCGCGGCGGTCGATGCTAGAAATTGCTCGAAAGGTGTCACGCCCGTCGCAAGACAGAGGGCGCGATCGCGGTAGTAAGGGAAGTACCAATCTTTGCCGGGCCGGAGATGCATGGCTGCGGCCACGAGCACAGCTTCATGACCAGCACCGTTGATCTGAAAAAAGATTTTGTTTTGGCGTTTGAGCTGAATTTCCCGATCGTCGACTTTTCGGGAGAGAAGCATCCATCGATAAGCGGCGATGAGCTCGTCGCGGGTGAGGCCGTAATAGCGGTCGTACACTTCTGTTTCAGGGTTGAGTACGGGTTCCGCTCTTGGCTTCGCTCCGCTCTCCATGCAAACCTCCGTCGACTTGAACTTGAAAAAAACGCTTCGATGTTGTAAGACCCCGTAGGCTAATCGGAACAATTATATATGAGAAGTCGCGATAGACGTCACCGTGCGGCTTACCACCCGGTCAGCAAGTTGTAAGAGCGGTAAAGTGTGATTCAGGCTGTCAGGTCGTGCCTGGTGAGGCCGCGAAACTCCAATACGCGCTCGATAACCTCGTCAACTTTGACGTCGGGCGTCGAGGCGCCGGCGGTAACACCGATCTTGAGAGCGCCCTCGGGAAGCCAATCGGTCGCATCTGCTTCGTTCTGCTCGTGAAGGGGTTTGTGGCGGATGAGAACGGGGGACACCATGGAATGAGAATCTGCGATGTGGAAGGTCGGGAACTGATCCCAACAAATTTCGGCAAGATGCACCGTGTTGCTGCTGTTGTAGCCCCCAATGACGAGCATCAGGTCGACGCCTTCTTCGCAGAGCTCGAGGACGGCATCTTGGCGCTCCTGCGTCGCGCTACAAATGGTGTCGAAAGAACGAAAGCGCGCTCCGATCTCGCTCTCGCCGAAGCGGCGCACGATGGCCTGCCGGAATAGCGCCGCGATCTCGAGGGACTCGCTGCTCAGCATGGTCGTTTGGTTCGCGAGGCCGATATGGGTCAGGTGGCTGTCGGGTTCGAAACCGGGAGAGACGGCATCCGAGAAAAACTCCACGAAGGGCGTCTTGTCGCGAGAGGTCTCGATGTAGTCGCAAACCATTGCGCTCTCGTTCAAGTCACGGACGACGATATAGTGCCCATTCCTTTTGGTTGCGCGTGAGGCGGTGGCTTTGGTCTCTTCGTGTCCGGATTTGCCGTGAACCACGGATGTGAAGCCGTCCCGCGCATAATGATCGACGTTTTTCCACACGTTCATCACCGAGCCGCAAGTCGTGTCGACGAGGATTATGCCCTTTTTCCGTAGAATCTCGAGCTCGCCGGTGCTCACGCCAAAAGCGGGAAGGAGCACAACGTCGTCGGTGGTGACGGAGGCGAATTTCTCGTCGGTTCCATAGGGACCATCGAGAAAGGTGATTCCCATTTCCGCTAACCGCCCATTGACGTATGGGTTGTGGATGATCTCGCCCGTAATGAAGATTCTCTTGCTGGGAAACCGCGCGCGCGCTTCATAGGCGTACTCTACCGCGCGATCGACGCCGTAACAGAAGCCCAGCTCCGAGGCGATCCGGAAAGTCAGGTCCCCCGCGACGAGCTTGAAATTACGCTCGCGGGCGAAGTCCACGATGAGGCCCGCATAGTCTTTTCTCAAAGGCTCTTGGACTTCCGCGCGGAGGCCGAGACCCTTCCGATACAGCCGTGATTCGGTACCTGCGATGGCCATTTCAACCAAGTATAGGTGTTTCCTCAGTCCGTAGCCACTAGATCTGGTGTTTTGTCTGCCGGGTTCGATATAATTGCATGTGAGGGAGGACACCAGCGGATGCAGGATAAATTGATCACGGGGCCAAGGAAGAAACAACCCAAGATGTTGGCGTTCGTCGACAAAGGGAAGTGCTTCGGCCGTGGATGCGAAATGTGCATCCATGTCTGCCCGGTTGAAGATTGTATCTATCTCGTCCCCGATCCCGAGCCTAGCGCCATGGGCGAAGTCTGCGAAGTCAACATGGACACTTGCATCGGATGCCAGCTCTGCGCGAAGTTCTGCCCGCCCGATTACGATGCGATCCACATGTTCAAGCACGACGAAGGCCTTCGTCTCGGCGAGGAGGAAGAACGCAGCTTCAGCTACCGCGTGTACAACAAGAAAAAAGGTGGCGCCCTCGCCTAGCCTTCTTTTTTTGACGGGCGGAGCCAGATCAGTATCAAGGAAAGCGTAACGCAAAGGCGCCAAGCCGCAAAGGCGCAAAGAAAAGACAAAGAAAAAGAAGTGAGAGGAAACGCTCTTCTCTCCAAATTTTGGCCCTTTTACCGTGGCTGAAAATCCTCGGTTTGATCGGATTAGCATCTTCTTTTATCTTCTTGTTTTTCCTGTGCGGCTTGGCGCCTTAGCGTTAAGCTTTTCGTAATATTGATCTAGCACTGGCCTCTATTTGACGCGTTTCTACGGACGTGCTGAGTTATGGATTCGTAGGTACTTATAAGCACTTTTCATGGCTACCCATCCGTCGCCGGCAAGGCGCTCCGGTGAGTTCCGGGTCACTTCGAGCTTCGAGCTTGAAGGGGATCAGCCCAGAGCGCTCGAAGAGCTGACGCGCGGACTCGAGGAGGGGGGGAAGGACCAGGTCCTCCTCGGAGTGACCGGTTCGGGCAAGACCTTCACGGTGGCCAAGCTCATCGAAGCGGTCAACCGTCCCGCTCTCGTCATCGCGCACAACAAGACTCTCGCGGCGCAGCTCTATCAGGAGTTCAAGGAGTTTTTCCCCGATAACGCCGTCGAGTACTTCGTGAGCTACTACGATTACTATCAGCCTGAAGCCTATATGCCCGCGAGCGATACTTTTATCGAGAAGGAAGCCACCATCAATGACGAGATAGACCGCATGCGGCTCTCCGCGACGCGTTCTCTTTTCGAGCGCGAAGACGTGCTCATCGTGGCGAGTGTTTCTTGCATCTACGGTCTCGGCTCGCCGGAGGCTTATTACGGCATGCTCCTGAACGTGGAGCAGGGCGCCGAGATCGATCGTGCGGCGGTGCTGCGCAAGCTTGTCGAGATCCAATATGAGCGCAACGATTACGACTTGAGCCGCGGCACCTTTCGGGTGCGCGGCGACGTCATCGAGATCATCCCTGGCTATGACGATCTCGGTGTTCGACTCGAGCTTTTTGGTGACGAAGTGGAGTCGATTGCGCAATTCGACCCTCTTACGGGAAAAACGCTGCGGCAGATGAAGCGGGTCACGATTTTTCCAAAAACCCATTACGTCGCGTCTCGAGAGCGAACGGTTCGCGCCATAGAGACGATCCGTGAGGAGCTCGATTGGTTTCACCGCAAGTTGCACGATGAAGGGAAGCTTCTCGAAGCGCAGCGTCTCCAGCAAAGGACGCTGTTCGATCTCGAGATGTTGCAAGAGGTCGGCTATTGTCACGGTATCGAGAACTACTCACGCCATTTCACCGGGCTGAAGCCGGGCCAGCCGCCGCCGTCGCTAATGGACTATTTGTCGAAAGATACGATCCTCATCATCGACGAGTCCCATCAAACGGTGCCTCAGGTTCGCGGGATGTATCACGGCGATCGCGCCCGAAAAGAGACCCTCGTGGAATACGGGTTTCGGATGCCGTCGGCGCTCGACAACCGTCCTCTGAACTTCGAGGAGTTCGAGTCGCGGATGAGGCAAACGGTCTACGTGTCAGCCACCCCTGGTCCCTACGAGCTCGAGCGCAGCGGTGGCGTTGTGGTCGAGCAGATCATTCGACCCACTGGGCTCATGGATCCCAAGATCGACGTGCGTCCTGTGGCTGGCCAAGTCGATGACCTTCTCGACGAGATTCGAAAGCGCGTTGACAAGAGCGAGCGTGTTCTCGTGACGACGCTGACGAAACGGATGGCCGAGGATTTGACCGAGTATTATACGGAGCTCGGGGTACGGTGTCGCTATCTGCACTCCGATATCGACACGCTCGAGCGGATGAACATTCTTCGAGATTTACGGCTTGGAGTGTTCGACGTTCTAATCGGTATCAACTTGTTACGCGAGGGGCTCGACTTGCCCGAAGTCTCCCTCGTCGCGATTCTCGACGCCGACAAAGAGGGCTTTTTGCGCTCGGCGGGCTCGCTCATCCAGACCATTGGCCGCGCCTCGCGTCACCTGAGCGGCATGGCGCTTCTCTATGCTGACAAAGAAACTGATTCGATGAAGCGCGCCATCGGTGAGACCGGACGTCGGCGGCAATTGCAAAAGAATTACAACGAGGAGCACGGCATCACGCCCGAGTCGATTGTAAAATCCATCCGCGGCGTGATCCGCGAAAGTGAGGAAGACGAGGAACGGTCCGCTAGCGGCCGTGTCGCGGAAGACGATTTGCTTTTTAGCAGCCCGCAAGAGATTCGTCGCGAGATCGAGCAGCGGACACGAAAGATGAAGCAGGCGGCCAAAGATCTCGACTTCGAACGAGCCGCGGAGCATCGGGATCGGATTCGCGAGCTGAAACAGATAGAGCTGTTCGACCGAACCCGCGGAGACCGTCGCTAGTGGGCTGTAACAGATATTTGCTGCGCAAAAGGACCCACGATTTTGGTAGCGAATATCTGTTACAGTCCGCTAGTGTTGGGCGTGACGGGCAACTGGGTCAAAGAGCGGCTCGCGGCTCTCCAGGCGTTCTCGAAGCTGTCGTTCGACGCTTTCGCGAGTCTCTTTTCGAAACCACGATATTGGCGTGAGACGCTCGAGCAGATGGACTCGATCGGCGTAGGCTCGCTGACGATCGTGACCTTGACCGGACTGTTCACCGGCATGGTGCTGACAGTGCAAAGCTCGGCTACGCTCGATGCGTTTGGCGCGCGTCCTTATGTTGGGCGGATGGTGTCACTTTCGATGCTTCGTGAGCTGGGGCCGGTGCTCACGGCACTGATGGTGAGCGGCCGCGTCGGCTCTGGAATGGCGGCGGAGCTCGGCTCTATGGTCGTCACACAACAAATCGACGCCTTGCGCTCGCTTGGTACGGATCCCATCCGAAAGCTCGTCGCGCCGCGCATGATCGCCGGCATCATCATGCTGCCGGTGCTAACCGTTTTGAGCAATGCTGTCGGTATGGTTGGCGGCTTTCTCGTCGCCAGGTTCACCCTGCGACTCGCACCGAGCCTTTACTGGCATTCGGCGCTCGATGCGATCAAGCTGCACGATTTATTCATGGGGCTCGTGAAACCTCTTGTCTTTGGCTATATCATCGTCGCGGTCGGTTGTTATCAAGGGCTCACGACCACGGGTGGAACGCGCGGCGTGGGCGAGTCGACGACCCAATCGGTCGTCGTCGCTTCCGTGTTGATTCTGTCCACCGACTACTTCTTGAATCTCTTGATTCTCAGATTCGTGTATCCCTGATGATGCCGACGCTAGCGATCTCGTTTCAAAACGTTTTTTACGCCTATCCAGGCAACGAAGACTACACGTTGAAAGACGTGAGCTTCGACATCGCATTAGGCGGCACCGTGATCATTCTCGGCGGGAGCGGATCGGGAAAGTCGACGATTCTCAAGCTCGTGCTCGGGCTCATCAAGCCGGAATCTGGCGTCATCGAAGTCGGTGGCGTCGATATCTCCCGTCTAGGAGAGTCGGCCCTTATGCCGGTTCGCTCCGGGATTGGAATGGTGTTCCAGGAAGGTGCGCTCTTCGACTCGCTTTCCGTGGCGGAGAATGTCGGCTTTCGATTGCGCGAGCACGACAAGCTCGATGAGGAAGAGTTCGAGGAGCGTGTGAGCCGACTGCTCGGCTTCGTAGGACTCGGAGATTTCTATGACCGGACGCCTTCCGATCTTTCGGGGGGTCAGAGACGGCGTGTCTCGGTGGCGCGGGCGATGGCCCATAGCCCGGGACTCATCCTCTATGACGAGCCGACGACGGGGCTCGACCCCATCACCGGCTCGACGATTTGCGATCTGATCGTGAAGCTTCGAGATCTCGAAGGAGTGACTTCGGTTCTCGTTACGCATCAATTGCGAGACGCTTTCCAAGTCGTGCAGACCTTTGTGATGCGCAAAAATGGCGGGCTCGTCTACAGCCGGATAGAGGATGTCGAGCTACTCGTGGGGAGCGAGTTCATCGTTCTCAAAGAGGGCCGCATCGTTTTTTCCGGACGGCAGACGGAGCTCTTCCGTTCGGACGAGCCCTATGTCCGGAAGTTCCTGGACGGTCAGATACCGGGTTCCGTGAACTGAGCGTGAAACAGTAAAAGCGCCATCAGCCTCGAGGGAGATCAAAAATGCCAGCCAAGAAATCTGTCAGCTACGCCGAGCTCAGAGTCGGTATCGTTGTGGCGATAGCACTCACGGTCGCGATGGCGACGACCATGTACATTACCCGCGAAGGAGGCCTGCCTTTTCTTGGCGGGCAGTACACGGTTTACAGCTACCTCCGTGACGTGAACGGCCTGAAAGCCGGCTCGCCGATCCACCTTTCGGGCGTCGAGGTCGGCTCCGTCAAAAAGGTGGAGTTTGCTGGGCCTGATGCCCCGGCGCCCGTGAAGGTGACGATGACGGTCCGCACTGACGCGCAAGGCCGCATCACGGACCACTCGATGGTAACGATTGGAAGCCTCGGTGTCTTGGGCGAAAAGATGCTCGACGTGGATCCGGGCGAGCCCGGGGGTGTGGTCATCGAGGACGGGGAGAACATCCCGGGTGAGGCGGAGGGCGACCCTATCAAGGGCATCATTCTCGATGCCTCCAGCACGATGAAAGATATTCGTGACCTTGCGGCGGAGATCCAAGACGGGCAAGGGACGCTCGGGGCGATACTCAAACGAGACGAGCTGCACTATCAGCTCCTCGCTTTCGTTACAAAGGCCGACGATGTCTTTACGAGCCTCGATCGCCAGGACGGAACATTTGGCAAGCTCATCCACGACCCGCAGGTCTACGACAATCTCAATCAGCTCGTCGTCAGCATGAAAGAGCTCGTGGCGCGCATCGATAGCGGTGAAGGCGCCATCGGACGTCTTGTGCACGATCGCGAGCTCGGCCGGCAGATTTCCAAGACGACCGAGAACCTTGCCCGTGCGACCGATCGCCTCGAGCGAGGGGAGGGGACCCTCGGCGCTTTGCTGCGTGAACGCGAGCTCTATGACACGCTCGACTCGCTCTCGACGAACCTGGATTCGATCACGTCCCGGCTAGAGCGTGGCGAGGGGACCGCGGGCCAGCTCCTCCACGACCGAGAGCTCTACGAGAACCTGAACAAGACCGCGACCGAGCTCCAAGCCCTCATCAGCGACATCCGCAAAGACCCCAAGAAATACTTGAGAATCAAGGTGAGCCTATTCTGACTTCCGGTTCACGCTACTCGCCACCGGCTGCCTGCCACCTGACTACGAGGCACCAAGGTGGGGGAAGCAAATAGCCGGAAGTAACACTGAATAGCGGAAAGAAAAAACCTACTGCGTTGGCTGCTTCTCGCGTTCATCGTGACGACGGAAAGCTTCCATCATGAACTCGGTAGTCGAGCGAAGCGATTCGATATTGCTGGTTATGTTGGCCCGCACGAAGTGAAATCGGCCTTCGCGCACTGGTATCAACCGGTAGGCGGCCTCTTCGCCTTTGAAATCATCCGAGAAGCAGCCACAGATGTAGCCGTCGAGAAGATGTATCTCGCCTTTGGGGTCGCCGTCAATATGGAGGACGCCTGTCGACTGGTTGGCTTCGAGCATTTGCAGGACATCCGTGCTCTTGAAGCGGGCGAGATCGCCGGATAGCTCTCCGGGCTCGTTGCTGCGGTAGAAACTGATGAGCCGTTCACAGCGATAGATGAGCTCGCGCATGGTGAAAGGCTTCACGAGGTAGTCGTCCGCTCCCGAGGAAATCGCATCCCAACGCTCTTCGGGCATGATGGTGCCGGAGAGGATCAGGATCGGTATGCTCTTGAGGTCGGGCTCCGCTCGCAGCGCGCGCGTGAACTCGAGCCCGCCCGCACCGCCTGGAAGCTCCGCCTCGCAAGCGATCATGTCGGGGCAATCACGCCTCGAGGTTTCGAGACCGCTCCCTGCATCGACGGCGTCGACCACTTCCAGTCCGGAATGTTTAAAATAGTCAGAAAAAACGCGCAGGAGTTCAGCGTTGGGCTCTACGAGGAGAACACGATAACGAGACATCCAGTTTCCGCGGCTTATTTTAGGGACCGAATCTCTAATTTAGCAAGCATTCGGAGGGACGTCAATGTGACGCGGGCACGTACAACCCTTGAAACCTTGTAAATAGTAGTGTTATCCTCTTTTTGAGGAGTGTCCCCACCCTATACGACGACGTCGTGGGAAATGATGGAAGGCAGCAACGCGGAGACGAAGATGATCGAGAGCTTTGGCGCTACGGATGTAGGGCGTCGTCGTAAGCTGAACGAGGACAGCCTTCTCGTGGACAGCGCAATTGGGCTTTTCGTCGTCGTTGATGGCATGGGGGGGGCATAATGCGGGCGAAATCGCCTCCCATCTGGCCGTGGAAACCGTTGGAAACTTTGTGCAGCACTCGCGCGAAGAGGACGAGATTACTTGGCCCTATGGTGTCGACCCCAAGCTATCCATCAATTCTAACCGGCTTCTCACCGCGGTGATGCTCGCCAATAAGAGGGTCTTCAAGGAAGCGGATAGCCGCCAGGACTACACGGGCATGGGCACCACGATCGTAGCGGCGCTCACGAACAGCAACACCATCAGCTTCGTGAGTACTGGGGACAGCCGCGCTTATCGCTTGCGCGAAGGTGAGTTTCTCCAGTTGACGGTGGATGATTCGTGGGTTCAAGCGGCTGTGGACGGAGGCGTGCTGTTACCGGAGGAGGCCGAGAGCCATCCGATGAAAAACATCATCACGAAGGCCATCGGCGCGAAAGAGGAGGTCGATGTCCATGTCGATGAGCACAGCCTGCAAGATGATGACCTCTACTTGCTCTGCTCCGACGGCTTGCATGGGATGATTACCGAAAAGCGGCTTGCTGAAATCGTCGTGAACGCTGGCCCTTCGCTCGCGGATCTCGTAAACGGCCTCATCGCGACCGCGAACGAGAACGGCGGAAAAGACAACGTAGCCGCCGTAGCCATCCGCTACAAAGACGACAAATGAGTCGTCTCGGCCCGCATGATGGCCTAACCTGCCGCGACGCCGAGAGAGCGCGTCAGGCACCCCAGGGGCTTGCCCGCCGAAGCTTCAGCGAAGGCGGGTAGACTCCGCGTTGATGAGCTCTTCGGAAGCGGGTAAACGACTTCCTCTTGAAGGCGTTACCGTCCTTGATTTTTCACGCATCCTCGCTGGGCCGTTTTGCACGATGATGCTCGGCGACATGGGCGCTGACATCCTCAAAATCGAGCCTCCCAAGGGAGATGACTGCCGCCACTGGGGACCACCATTCGTTGACGGCGAGAGCGCCTATTTCCTCGCGGTCAACCGCAACAAGAAGAGCCTGTGCCTCGATCTCAAGAAAGAAAAAGGCAAGGACGTTTTGCACCGGTTGCTCGACACCGTCGACATTCTTATCGAGAATTTTCGCCCGGGCACGATGGACCGACTCGGTCTCGGGTACATGGCACTCAAAGAGCGACGTCCGTCTCTCATCTATGCGTCAATCTCCGGCTACGGGCAGACGGGACCTCTCCGGGAGCGGCCGGGCTACGACACGGTTATGCAGGGAGAAGGCGGCTGGATGGGACTTACGGGGGAGCCGGACGGGATGCCCATGAAAGTCGGCGCGTCGCTCGCGGATATCTTGACGGGTATGATGGCCTGCGAGGGGATTTTGGCGTCGCTTTATCGTCGAGAGAAAACAGGAAGGGGTGAGCGCATCGATGTGTCTTTGTTCGATAGCGTGCTCTCGACGCTCTGCTACCAGGCGCAGGGCTTTCTGATGACGGGCGAGCTTCCGAACAGGCTCGGCAATCGGCATTCGTCGCTGACACCCTACGAGACGTTTCGCACGGCCGATAGTCACGTCATCGTCGGCGTCGGTAATGACAGTTTGTGGCAACGCTTCGTTGCCGTTATCGGAAGTCCGGAGCTCGACGTGCCCGAATTCGAAGTCAATGCCGGTCGTGTCGCCCGCTATGACGAGCTTGCTCTGTTGCTCGAGCCCATCTTCGCGTCAAAGAGCACGGATGTTTGGGTGTCGCTACTCGATAAAGCCGGCATCCCGGTCGGCCGCGTACAAAACGTCGCCGAGGTTTTCGAGAATCCGCAGATAGAAAGCCGGAACATGAAGCTTCGTGTGCAACATCCGAAGCTCGGAGAGCTGACGTTGACAGGCAACCCCATCAAGCTCCTGGAGGCGGGGGAGCGCGACCACGCGCCGCCGCCCATGCTCGGCGAGCACACGGAGACCGTATTGCGCGAGCGTCTCGGCATTGATGACGAGACCCTTCGGAGTCTCCGGGAGAGCGGCGTCTTCGGGACGTGATGCTCGAAAAAAAAACACGCAACGCGCCGCGATTGTTGTCATCGGGCGAATTCTGTATCACAATGCCAGGCTCGCCTATTAGAGCGCCGGCACCAGAAGGTAGCAAAAGAAAGATCGGAGCGTATTTGAGAATGAGTGCAATAACAGCCGGATATCTTCTTGGTGGCCTCATCACGATCACTGCTGGCTGCGGAGGCGATAGCTCGCCTACCTCGCCGGACGTGGAAGTCCAAGGCGGAAGCGTCGTCGCACTAGCCAATTCGGCGCGGCACATCGACCTTCCGGCGAATTTCCCCATCAATAAAATTCTTTGCTTCGGTGACAGCGTCACCTTTGGCGTGACGCAGCAATATGGCGGCTCGGGCGGGGCGCGTCCGGTGCTCACGACGGTCGAAGGCTATATCCCAAAACTCTGGCGGCTGCTCGAAGAGCGCTACGGCACCGGCTTCGAGCTCGTAAATGAAGGCATTGGCGGCGAGAATACGAGAGAAGGCCTGGACCGTATCGATACGATGATAAGGCGCCATGAGCCGGACTTGATCCTGATCATGGAAGGGATCGTGGACGTCAATAACGAGATCGCGCGTTTTCCCGTGGTGCGCTCCAATCTTGCCGAGATGATGCGGATCGGTATCCTTCGAGGCAAGTTCGTCATCATCGGAACCTATCTGCCGGTCAACCCCGACGGGTTCCGTGTCTTCGCGGTCGAGAACATCGCCCGTCTCAACGACGTGATCCGCCAGGAAGCGAAAGGAAAAAACGTTCCGATCGCCGACCACGAAGTTGCGGCACCGAAAGGCTTCCGTGGCTTAGGCTCCGACGGCGTGCACCCGAACAATCTGGGCTACGAGACGATGGCCCAAGTCTGGTTCGAGTCGATCGTCGAGGTGCTGGAGGGGCTCGGAGTTACTTAGTTGCTGGGGGCGGGTAATGGTGACGACCATTTGGGCTAGCCAGCCGTCGGGGTCGTTGCCGTCGCCGTCATGGGGCCAGTCCCGCCCTGCTCCGTGGCGGCCATCCACGGACCAGCCGTCATTGTCCGCGTCGTTGAAGAAGCGGCGCAGATTCTCCTTCGTCTCACCGAACGCGGCTAGGAAGTTCGCGTCCGAGAACTGCTCGTTAACGCGATCAATGGCTTGTTGCAGATCGAAGCGCAAGAGCTCGTTATCGAGAAGCGTGCCTCCGGTGGTGAGCGTGTCGACGCCAAGAAGGATTTTTCCTATGTTCTCGTCGGAGGTCGTGCCTTCGGTGAACAGCGCGAAGCTATCGGCCTTTTGGTAAACAGTAATGAGGGTTGTAATCTCGAATTGCGGTACTGGGGGCGGCGGTGGCGGGACATTGGTCGTGGGCGGAGTGGTCGGGCCTGACGGACCGCTTCCGCCACACGCGGAAAACAGCAGTGCCAGCACGAATGCGGCAGCCAACAGGATGTGATTCTTCATAGCGGATGGCAAGTCAGGGAAGTAAGGGTAGCAATACGAAAGAACGGACGCAAGAAAGGGAGTCACGATATGTCGAAAGCGGTTTTTCATGGAACGGTGATTGCCGAGTCGCAGGAGACCGAAGTGGTGGAAGGCAACCACTATTTTCCGCCGGCTTCGGTAAAACAGGAATACCTGCAGCCGAGTGATACGCATACCGTCTGCCCGTGGAAGGGGACGGCCAGTTACTACAACGTTGTCGTCGACGCCGCGGTGGGGAAAGACGCGGCGTGGTTCTACCCGGAGGCCAAGGACGCTGCTAAGCGTTTCGAGGGCTACGTGGCTTTTTGGGGTGAGGTCAGCGTCGAAGACTAGTTTTGTCTCTTCGGTGTCGTCATCGCCGCTCGCGGACGAGGGGGACGAAGACGACAGGGATGATCACTTTGGTGGTTGTCGTGCCGTCCTCCGCTTTCTCGATCCGCAGGAGTTGTTGAACTTGCGATTGAGGGCCGACGGGGATGACGAGAATCCCACCGGGGGCGAGCTGTGCGATAAGAGGCGGCGGCACTTCGGGAGCCGCCGCGGTGACGAGAATCGCGTCATAGGGAGCGTTTTCCGCCCAGCCGAGATAACCGTCCCCGGTTTTTCCGTACACGTTCTCGTAACCGAGAGATGCGAGCTTCGCTTGCGCGCTTTCGGCGAGCTCAGGGATGATCTCGATGGTATGAACCTCACGGACCATCTCGGCGAGGACGGCTGACTGATAGCCGGAGCCAGTCCCGACCTCGAGAACCGCATCGTCCTCCTCGATCTCGGCGAGCTGGGTCATCAGCGCAACGATGTAGGGTTGGGAGATCGTTTGGCTTTCCGCTATTGGCAGCGCGTGATCAGCATAGGCGCGCGAGCGCAAAATGGCGGGCACAAACTCGTGTCGTGGCACCCGGCCCATAACCTCGAGGACTCGAGGGTCGGAGATGTCCCGGGCCCGCAAGTGCTCGCGCACCATGGTTCGGCGCGCCTCCGCATAGTCCTCTTGGCCGGCGCAGTGCGCGGCGGCCAAGCTCATGACGACGAAGGCGATAGCAACGGAAATGCGCATCGGTCCAGCTCTTTCACCGGTATCCTATAGTACTCTCTAGCGGATGACGAAAATCGCAATTGATTCGGTTTTTGGGCTCGCCGATGCGTTATCGGTCGGGAAGGGTGACGTTGTGAGCCTGGTGGGTGCGGGCGGTAAGACGACCGTGCTCTACGCGCTCACGGTGGCGCTTCAACGCCAGGGCTTGAGCGTCATCGCGACGTCCACGACCCATATGCAGATGCCCATGACAGCGACGACCATGCCGCCGCTCGTCGTCGTGGGGGAGGAAGACAATTGGCTCACGACGGTCAAAGCACAGCTTCGGCGTTACGGTTCGGTCACCGTCATTAAAGATAGGAAACGGGATGACAAGCTCGGAGGAGTGGACCCCGTGATGATGGACCCGCTCCGAAGTCTTGCCGATTGTGTGGTCATCGAGGCTGACGGCGCTCGCGGCCGTTGCTTGAAAGCGCCGGCGAGCCACGAGCCTGTGATCCCGAATGAAACGACGCTCACGGTGATTCTCGTGGGCCTCGACGCTCTCGACCACAAGCTAGATGCGGAGCACGTCCATCGGCTCGAGATCGTGGCTAGCTTGTCGGGCGCGTCGCCGGGGATGGAGGTCACCGATGCTGTCATCGCAGCCGCGATCGTCAAAGGCTACCTTCCGAAGATCCCGAAGGGGAGCCGTCACATCGTCCTTTTGAACAAGGCCGCCTACTCCCGGCTGAAAGCCGCGGAGAGCATTGGAGAACGCCTATTGCGGCAAGGGGTTTCAGAGGTCGTCTTCGGCGAAGCGATCAGGCCGACCGAGTGTTTCTACCGCATGCGTCCCCAGGCGGAGTGACAGGTGCGCGTCGCGGTGCTTCTTGCGGCGGGCGCGTCGCGTCGAATGGGGCGCCCGAAGCTCGACCTCGCATTCGGCGGCGAGACGATGCTCTCGAGAAGCCTTCGCAATTTGTTGGCCGCGGGGCTCGACCGCGTTCTCGTCGTCCTCGCTTCGGATGGCGAGGCTCGGAGCGAGTTTTATGAGGCCCAAGATGACGAGCGCGTCGAGGTGGTGGTCAATCCCGACAGCAAGAACGGACTCGCGAGCTCGCTTCGATGCGGGCTCGAACGCTTGCCCCGAGAAACGCGCGTCGTGCTCATAGCACTCGCTGACAAACCGCTCGTGAAGCCCGTGACGATCCGCATGCTCACGGGCATGTTCGACGAAGCCGGTGCGCGCATCGCCCATCCCGTCTATCGCGGGGAGCAGGGGCATCCTGTTCTATTTGTCGCAGAGCTCGTCGAGGAGCTACTCACCCTTTCCGGCGATCGCGGCGGGAAGTCGTTACTTACCCGCCACCACGACGAAGTACTCGAGATTGCTGTCGACGATCCAGGCGTTTGCATCGATATCGACACGCCCGAGGACTACGAAAAAGCTAGCCAAGCCCTCAATCGCTAACCCCTAGAAAATCACGAGTTCCGTCACGTCGCGCGCAAGCTCATTACTAGAAAAGCGTAGCGCAAACGTGCGTAGAAAGAACTGCTTCGCCTCCGCTATCTTTTTTACATTCCCCCATCTCCTCCTATCCCCACCTCTCCTTGCTTGTAAACGGCCTGTCTGAAGGCAAGGGGATGTGGGGATAAGGGCGGCTTGTCTGGCTGGGCTCAGTCGCTCGTCTGAATGATGCGGATTCCTGCGCTTGCGCCGATTCGGGTTGCTCCGGCTTCCACCATCTGTTTTGCGGTCGTGCGATCGCGGACGCCACCCGCGGCTTTGACACCCATTTTCTGGCCGACGATGTCCCGCATGAGTGCGACGTCTTCGACAGTAGCGCCTCCGGGCCCGAACCCGGTCGAGGTCTTGATGAAGTCGGCGTCCGCCGCGGCCACGAGCGTGGATGCTTTGACTTTCTCGTCTTCGGTGAGGAGCGCCGTCTCTATGATGACCTTGCTCAGCGCGGATCCTTCTCGGCACGCGTCGACGACTCCGCGGATGTCGTCTTCGACCGTGCGGTAGTCTATCGACTTGAGTGCTCCGATATTGATCACCATGTCGACTTCGTTGGCGCCGTCGAAGATGGCGCGACGGGTCTCATAGGCTTTGACGTCGCGATTATTGGCGCCAAGCGGAAATCCAGCGACGGTGCAGACTCCGACGCCCGTTCCTTGAAGAAGCTGGGCGGCGAGGCGCACCCAGGTGGGCTGAATACATACGGCAGCGAATCGATGCTCTGCCGCTTCGGCGCAAAGCTTTCGGATCTGTTCCTCGGTCGCGTCGGCTTTGAGAAGCGTGTGGTCGATGAGAGCGGCGAGGCTTCGATGAGGAGCGGAGGCCGTGAGACCGAACCGTTCCGCTCCGCGATCGACGAGCGGCTGCATCACATGGGGACACTGGTTGCGATCGAGTTGATGACAGCTGCACGGACGATCGGTGGCCCCGAGCTCCAACAGCACGGCATCGGTCACCGCGTCGGTGAGACGTTCTAGATCCCAGCTCATAAGGGTCGATAATACTTCCTTTCGACTGCCATGATCTTCGCGACCCGGTTCTTGTGCCGGGGCTCCCGGTGTTCGGCGCTCATGAAGATGCGCACGATGGGCCGTAGCTTTTCAGGGAGCATGAGTGTGGAGCCGAGCGTGAGCACGTTGATGTCGTTGTGCTCGCGCGCGTTTTTCGCACCCGCTTCCTCGTAGCACGCTGCTGAGCGAATGCCGGGGACTTTGTTGGCGACGATGGCGGAGCCGATGCCGGCACCATCGATGATGATCCCTTGCTTCGCATGTCCGAGGGTGACGGAGAGCGCGACGGCGTGAGCGATATCCGGGTAGTCGACCGCTTCTTTCGAATGCGTGCCGTAATCGATATAGCTCGCTGGAAGCGTGTCGAGATATTCCCTGAGGGAGTTTTTTAGCTCGAAGCCGCCATGGTCAGACCCAATAGCGAGCTTCACTGTGGCGATCGCGTCTTCGCCCGGGCGAGTGCGTTCGACGATTTGGATCTTGCGCCGTTCGACCCACTCACGAGCGATGTCGGTGAGCGATGTTCCCGGCGTGATGTCGAGAATACCGCCTTCGGGAATCGATTGAACGTCCTCGCCTGTCAGGATGCGGCGTTTGTTGTCGGCCACTTGGCACAATTTATGACGCTCCTCGACTTCTTGCAAGCCCTTACACGGGAGGGAGCAAGTGAGACAGGCGTCGGACGGACCCCCGTGCTAACATTTGGCGAGGATGGGTGATAGGAGCCAAGGTCCGGATTTTTTTGCCGGAATGGAACGCCTCTCCGAGGAGAGTGCGCCGAAGCTGCGCTGGGACCAACGCACAAAATCGCTCGCGGCCGCCTGGGGTGTGCATATTCTCGTCTTCCTCATCATGCTCCTCCCGCCCATAGCGAGCTTGATGTCTCGAGATCCGATGGAAGCGGGAGGCGTGCTCGTCCGCTTCTATGAGCTAGGCGGGAGTGGGCGCGGGAGCGGCGGTGGTGGTGGAGGCTCGCGTGGGGCGCGGATCTCCGCCTTTATCCGCACGAGACCACCTCCGGAGGAGCCTGAGGTGGAACCGGAGCCGCGTCGCGCGCCAGTAGCCCCCCGAAAGCCGCCGACGCTCCGTTTCGACGACTTGAACGTTCCGGATTTACCGACCGAAACGGATATCATTTTTGCCGGAGTGTTCTCGCCGGATGAGCAAGACTTCCCGGGATTGTCCTTGGATGACATGCGGGATTTCGGCGGCATCGACAACCGACCGAGCGCTGGTACTGTGGGCGGTATCGGTGGCGGTGATGGTACCGGCGTGGGTAGCGGTGAAGGCTGGGGAGTCGGCCCCGGGCGCGGAGGCGGTTTCGGCGGCGGCGATTACTCGCCGGGTGCGTGGGACGTCGAGCCCGTTCTTGTTTTCAAGCCTCCGAGACCCGACTATCCGCTCACTGCCCGCGAAAAGATGGTGCACGGGGAAGTTTTGCTCGAAATCCTCGTAAAGCTCGACGGGAGCACCGAGGTCGTCCGGGTTTTGAAATCCCTTCCGTATTGCGTCGAGGCGGCCAAAGAAAATGCCAAACTCTTTAGGTGGAAGCCCGCCCTCAAAGAGGGCAAGCCGGTTGAAGCCCCCGGCGTCATTACTGTGACGTTCGAGTTGTTCTCCCAAGGCTGATCCGCGCGCGCATGGAAGTCCTCTTCACCGAAGAACAAATCGCGAAACGCGTGCGCGAGATGGGTAAAGAAATCAGCGCGGACTATCAAGGAAAGACGGTCCATTTCGTCTGCGTGCTGAAAGGCGCTTATACTTTTCTCGCCGATCTCGCGCGAGCGATGGAAGTGCCGGTGACGCTCGACTTCCTCGCGGTGTCGTCCTACGGCAAGGATAAGACTTCGAGCGGTGAGGTTCAGCTGACGAAGGACCTCGACGTGTTGCTCGCCGGCCGCGACGTGATCGTCGTCGAGGACATTGCGGATACAGGTCTCACGCTCAACTATCTTCTCAACATGCTCGGCTCGCGGGAGCCGGCCACTTTGAAGGTGGCCGCGTTTCTCTCGAAGCCGTCGCGGCGCGAGATCGACGTTGCCGTCGATTATATTGGCTTCGAAGTTCCCGATCGCTTTGTCGTCGGCTACGGTCTCGACGACAACCAACGCTTCCGTGAGCTACCGTATATAGCGGTACAAGACTGAGCCCGTGAGAAAAAAATAGAAAAGAACAGCCACAGAGGCACAGAGCCGCAGAGTTTGATGAGATCACAGAACAGAGGTTCAGCTCTTGTCTTTGCGGTGCCTCCACGGTAGGTGAGCCCCGTGAAGAGTGGCGAGAGTCACCTCGGCTTTCCTCGCTGTTCGAAGTGGCTTCGGCCGACAAGTCTCAAAACTGGTACAACCGCGTTCGTATGGCCTGCCGCGAGCCTTTTCAAACTCCGCAGCCGCACGAAGAGATCTCGCGAACCTCTGTCTCTCTGGCCTCTGTGGCTGATCTTTTCTTCCTGATTTTTTCTCATGTCCTGAGTCAGCTGGGACATTGGTCAGAAGACTCAAAGGGCCGATTTCTCGAAGGCCCTCGGAAACAGCTCGCTCATCATCATCGTGTCGTGCTTCCCCCTGGTGCTCACCATGTAAACGGGGATGTCGGCACAAAACTCCCAGAGCAATTGCCGACAAGCGCCACAAGGTGGCGTCGGTTCGTCGGCGGCGGTAACGACGACGATTTCGGTGAAGGCCCTGGCACCTTCTGAGAGCGCTTTCCATAGCGCTACGCGCTCGGCGCATACGGTCAGTCCGAGCGTAGCGTTCTCGACGTTGCAGCCCGTAAAGATATCGCCTCCGTCGGTACGAAGCGCGGCGCCGACTTTGAACTTGGAGAAATCCGCTACGGCATTCTCGCGAACGCGCGTCGCTTGCTCGACGAGGTCTTTTGGGATGTCGGTCATTTCGTCAGGTCCGGTAAGAGTGAGCCGATGAGCTCGAGGAACACGGAGCTGACGCGAGCGCCGACTTCGATGACCTCTCGATGGCCGATTTTTTGTTTGAGGATTCCAGCCGCCATGTTGGTGATGCAGGAGATCCCGAGCACGCGGGCCCGCATCTGATGTGCGGCGATCGTCTCGAGCACGGTCGACATCCCGACGGCGTCCGCCCCCATCGTGCGGAGCATGCGAATCTCGGCCGGCGTTTCGAAGCTTGGTCCGAGGAGCCCCGCATAGACGCCTTTTCTCAAGTTCAATCCAATCCGGCGCGCGGCTTTGTCGCATGTCTCGATGTGAGCGGGATGATAGGCGGCGGAAACGTCGGTAAAGCGATGTCCGAGCTCGGGACGCTCTGGGCCGACGAGAGGGTTCAAACCGGTCAAATTCAATTGGTCGGTTATGACCATGAGCTCGCCAGGCTTGAACGCGGCATTGACCGCCCCAGCGGCATTGGTGAGAACGAGATTCCGTGCGCCGAGCGTCACCATCACGCGAGCCGGGAACACGACGTCGTCGGCGCTATAGCCTTCATAGGCATGTACGCGGCCGGCCATGACGAGTACAGGAACGTTCTCGAACTTACCCGCGATCAACTCCCCTTTGTGCCCTTTGACGCTCGAGCTCGGGAACTGAGGAATGTCCGCGTAGGCAATCGCGGTTGCCTCCGTCAAGGCATCGGCGAATGCACCGAGCCCGGACCCGAGGACGATACCGACTTTGGCCCGAATCTTCGTCTTCGACCCGATATAGGTGGCTGCTTCTTGAATGTTCTCGAAAATATTCATAGGCTTCATAGAACTTCCCGAAAAGTGAAAACCGACAACGGAGCCTCAATTCAAAAGTCCGGCAATCGTCGCGGTCATGAACGTCGCGAGCGATCCACCGAGGAGTGCTCGAAGCCCGAGGCGAGCGAGGTCTTCCTTGCGTGATGGTGCGAGGCTGCCAATCCCGCCTATTTGGATCGCGATAGAGCCGATATTGGCGAAGCCGCACAGAGCGTAAGTGGAGATGAGCTCGGCGCGCGCGCCGATAGCGCCCGCGGCTTTGAGATCGCCGAGCGATTGGTAGGCGACGAACTCGTTGATGATCACTTTTTGCCCGATCAGGGTCCCGACCGTGCCCGACTCCGCCCAAGGGACGCCCATCAGGTAAGCGAGAGGCGCGAACAGGCTGGCAAAGATCTGCTCGAGCGAGAGACCAAAATATTGGAGCGGCCAATTGACGAGTGCTACGAGGGACACGAAGGCTATCAACATGGCTGCGATGTTGAGAGAGAGTGTCATGCCGGTGCTCGCACCCCGCGCGGCGGCGTCGATAATGTTGACTTCTTTTCGCTCGACCTCGAGCTTCACTTCGCCGCGTGTAAGGGGCTCACCCGTTTCCGGAACGAGCATCTTGGCCATCACGATGGCCGCGGGCGCATTCATGATGCTCGCCGCCAACAAAAACTGAGCTTCGGCTCCGAAACCGATATACGCGCCTAACACAGCGCCCGAGATCGTCGCCATCCCGCCGATCATCAACATGGCGACCTCCGAATTGGTCATCTTGTCGATGTAAGGTGCGATGAGGATAGGGGCCTCGGTCTGACCCATGAAAACGTTCGCCGCCGTCGCGAGCGATTCCGCTCCGCTCGTCCCCATCGTATGCGCCATCACTTTGGCCATCCCCAAGACGATTACCTGCAACAGCCCGATGTAGTACATGACCGCGAAGAGGGAAGAGAGAAAGATGATGATAGGGAGGGCTTTGACCGCGAAAATGAAGCCGAGGCTTTGATTTTTTGCGAGCTCGGTTCCGAAGACGAACTCCGCGCCGGACGAAGCTTTGTCCATGAGCTCGGTCACGACGCCGCTCACCCATCCGAGAATCGACACGCCGATCGGAACCTTCATCACGAACAAAGCGAAAGCAAATTGGAGTACGAGGCCCCAGATAATGACGCGCCCGTCGATGGCTTTTCGATTCTGTGACGCGATATAAGCGACCCCCAAAAGGACTGCGAGCCCGACGATGCCGATATATTGCTCCATCAAGTCTTCCTTTTCGTCGTGAGAACCGAGTGCACGAGGTCGCGCGAAGCGGGGGGAGTATCTGTGACTTGATAGGCGTTCGCCACTAGCTCGGAAGCTTCTTCGAGGTTCGTGTCATCGTTGTAGTGAAATGTGAGGAGCGGCTCGCTTTTTGTGACTTCATCCCCGAGCTTTTTGTGAATGACGAGACCCGCGGCCGGGTCGATAACGTCGTCCACCGTCCGTCGCCCGGCGCCAATCAATATGGCCGCGCGCCCGAGCGCTTCCGTCTCGATCACCGAAACGTGACCCCCGGCTGCCGCCTTCAGGTCGCGTCTCGCACCCGCTTTTGGAAGAAGGCGCGGCTCGTCGATCACGGCGGCGTCGCCTCCTTGCGCTTTAACGATCTGCCGCAGCTTCTCGAGGCCCCGCCCCGATTGAAGCTCTTGCCGTGCTTGCTTCTCTCCGTCTTCGACCGTCCGCGCCACGTCCCCGAGCACCAGCATGTGCGCGGTAAGCGTCAAGGAAAGCTCGGCCAAGTCGCGGGCGCCGTGGCCTTTGAGAACAGCGATCGACTCCTCGACCTCGAGCGCGTTGCCGACATAGTTGCCGAGCGGCTGGTTCATATCGGTGAGGAGGGCGACGGCTCTTTTCCCCATGTGGGCCGCGGTCTTGAGCAAAAGATCCGCGAGGGCGCTCGCTTCTTCGACCGTTTTCATGAATGCGCCGCTGCCGAACTTTACGTCGAGAACGAGGCCGGAAATCCCTTCGGCGAGTTTTTTCGAGAGGATGCTGCCGGTAATGAGCGGCAAGCTGTCGATCGTGGCCGTTACGTCTCTGAGCGCGTAGAGCTTGCGGTCCGCGGGAGCGATCCCATCACTCTGGCCGATGAGCGCGCATCCGACGGAGGCGATGAGCTCGCGAAAGCGCTCCTCGTCAATTCGAATCTCGAAGCCCGGAATCGCCTCGAGCTTGTCGAGTGTTCCGCCCGCATGCCCGAGGCCCCGGCCGGAGATCATCGGCACCCGCAGCCCGGCCGCGGCGGCGAGTGGAGCGACGATGAGCGACGTCTTGTCCCCGACGCCGCCGGTGCTGTGTTTGTCGATTTTGGGTCCTGTAATGTCCGAGAGGTTGAGCACTGCGCCGCTTTCGAGCATCGATTCCGTGAGCGCGCGCGTCTCTTGCTCGCTCATCCCTTGAATGCTCACCGCCATGAGAAAGGCGGAGATTTGGTAGCTCGGAATAGAACCAGCGGTAAAGCCATCGACGAGAAAGCGAATCTCCTCCGGCTCGAGCGCGAGCCCGTGTCTTTTTTTGTGAAGAAGATCGACCGCTCTCATTGTTGAGAAGGATAGGGGAAACGATAGGATAATAGCAGCTTTCAGCTGAAAGGAGTCTGTAGTGGCGCTTCATCACGTGGAGCATCCTTTGGTTGACGATGTGATCTCGGAGCTTCGAGACGCCTCGACGTCGCCGGAGCGTTTTCGGCGGCTTGCGAGTCGTGTGACGACGCTTCTTGCCTATGACGCGTCGCGCGATTTACCGTTTCGCACGGAGCGGGTTCGCACGCCGCTCGAGGAGACCGAGGTGAAAAAGCTCGACGCAAACGTTGTGCTCGTTCCGGTGTTGCGCGCGGGGGTGGGCATGCTCGACGTCATGCTGTCGGTCTTTCCCTCCGCATCGGTCGGCTATGTCGGGCTCGAGAGAGACGAATCGACAGCGGTTGCCCGTCAATATTATCGAAAGCTTCCGGACCTCTCGGGCCGTTTCGTTTTTCTGCTCGACCCCATGTTGGCGACCGGCGGCTCGGCCAGTGCCGCGGTGTCTCTGCTCGAGGAGCACGGTGCGACGAAGATTCGTCTTTTATGTATCGTCGCCGCTCCCGAGGGGGTCGACCGGTTGCTTACGGACTTCCCCGACGTTGACATCTATGCCGCGGCCGTCGACCGCGGGCTCGACGAGCGTAAATATATCGTGCCCGGCCTGGGTGATTTCGGCGACCGGCTCTACGGGACGCTTTAAGAGCCTTTTAGGGATGCACGCAAAGACTCAAAGGCGCAATGGCTATCTTGAAGCTTTTCCTGTATCGCGAGCGTTTGTACTAAAATGAAAGTTCATGCCGGCTAAGGACGTTTCTTCAGAGTTTTCCTTTGCGGCCATCCCTGCCTGCCTTTCCGGGTGGCTCGTGCCTGGGCTCGGGCATTTCATGATCGGTAAGCGCAATCGCGGTATCATTTCTTTCGCCGTCGTTGTCGCTCTGTTTACCCTTGGTATTCAGCTCGAAGGCGAGCTCTTCGAGCTCGATACGGGTGAGCTGCTCACGCTGCTTGCCGGCCTCGCGGAGATGGGAGTTGGGCTTCCCTACTTCATCATCAAAATGATGAAACTCGGGGGCGGGACCGTAACCTCGGTCACCTACGAATATGGCTATACGTTTTGCATAGTGGCGGGGCTCTTGAACATGCTCATTGTGCTCGACGTCTATGACATCTTGGTCGGGAGGAAGGACTGACGGACTAACTAAATGACGAGCCACTTCTTGATCTTGAGCGTCTTCGCTCTTCTCGTCTCGATAGGATTCGCTCTGCTCATGCGCGAAAAACCAAGAGACCAGGTCAGGTTCGCCCTGTTCTCCTTTGCCTGTTTCGTGGGCTCGGCCTTCCTCATAGGCTGGCTGATGTACCCTTTTCCTTCGTGATTGCTTCTTTCGCGCGCTACTGGGCCCCGCTACTTCTTTACATGGGACTCGTGTTTTGGGTCTCCTCCCGTCCAAGGCCCGAAGGTGTCTCGTCAGCTCCGGATATTCTCCTCCATGGCGGTGCTTATTGCGTGATGGCGCTCCTTGCGATACGGGCGTTCGGCCACGGCCTTGGCGAGCCTGTTTCGGGCGCGGCGTTTTGGAGCGGTGTGGTGGTCGCCGTGCTTTATGGTGCGAGCGACGAGTGGCATCAAACCTTCGTACCTTCGCGTGTCGGGGATATTTACGATCTTCTATTTGATGCGATGGGAGCGCTCTTCGCGGGAGCGACGCTCTCGATGTTTTGGAAAGTGAAAGCCAAGAAGAGTCTCGAGGGAATATTATAGAATTACGTGCAATCCGTGAGGGGAAATCAGCCACAGAGGCACAGCGCGGCGGGCCGCAACCAAATCTCTGCCGCGAGCGGTCAGCATTCATTGGTCAGCTCGTGGAGCGCGTCGCGCCTCGGTTTCATTCTGTGCGTTGTCTCAACTCTTCGCTGCGGCTAATTGATTTACTTTCTTGCGGATCCGCCGCGGCCGGTCAGATTTCTTGCAAGAAATAGAAGCTTTTTGCGTTAGTAGTACAGAGGCACAGAGGAGCGGAAGTAAGAAACCCACTTTTCTCGTGACTCTGTGGCGGTCTGTCTTTTTGGTGCGCTGGAGGAGAGCTCAGAGCTGACAATGAATTTCGATAATCTCATTTTGACGGATCGCGATGGTGTCGCGACGCTCACGGTGAATCGGCCGGATAAGCTCAACGCGCTCAATGAGGCGACGCTTTGTGAGCTCGAGACGGCGCTCGAGAGCGTTGCCGCCGCCACCGACATACGCGCTCTCATCGTCACCGGCGCAGGCGAGAAAGCTTTCGTCGCGGGTGCGGATATCAAGGAGCTCGAGGGGCTATCCGCCGAGGGTGGCCACAGGGCGGCGCAACGTGGTCAGGCGATTTTTAGGAAGCTGGAGACGCTCGGTAAACCGGTCCTTGCCGCGGTGAACGGTTTCGCGCTTGGCGGTGGGCTCGAGCTCGCGCTCGCTTGTCACATCCGCCTGGCATCGGACAACGCGAAGCTCGGCTTGCCAGAGGTCGGTCTCGGCGCGATCCCGGGCTATGGCGGAACCCAGCGCCTTGCACGCCTCGTGGGGAGCGGACGCGCGCTCGAGATGATCTTGAGCGGCCAGGCTGTCGACGCCGCGGAGGCGCACCGCATCGGCCTCGTAAACCGAGTGGTCCCAATGGACGAGCTTGGCTCTGCCGCCGATGAGCTCGCTCGGCGAATCATCAAGAACGCGCCGGGCGCTCTGCGGAGCGCCCTTCTCGCGGTGAACCGAGGACTCGACGCCGATCTGGATACAGGGCTCGAGCTCGAAGCGACGCTTTTCGGCGTTCTCGCCGGAAGCGGTGACTGGCGCGAAGGTATGACGGCGTTTCTTGAGAAACGGCCCCCGAAATTCACGGGCAGTTGAGAGCCGACGTGACGAAAATCTGGGAAGGCAAGGCGGTAGGCGAGGGGATGCGCTTCGCTATCGTCCTCGGGCGGTTCAACAGCTTGGTGACGGACAAGCTCCTCGAAGGTGCGCTCGAAGCACTCCGCCGCGCCCGCGTCGCCGAGGACGACGTAGAAGTGCTGCGCGTTCCAGGAGCCTTCGAGATCCCGCTCGCGGCGAAACGCGTCGCCGAGACCGGCCGTTTCGCGGCCGTCATTTGTCTCGGCGCGATCGTCAAAGGCGCCACGCCGCATTGGGATTATCTCAGTAAGACGGCGACTTCCGGGATTTGCCAAGCATCGCTCGCGACGAACATTCCGATGACGAACGCCGTCCTTACGACGGAAACGATGGAGCAGGCGGTGGAGCGCTCCCGCCCGGGAAGCAACAACAAAGGCTACGACGCCGCGCTCGCGGCGGTTGAGATGGCGGTTTTGTTCGAGAAGTTGGAACACGAATGACCGTGTCGGAAATCAGAGGCTGAGCATGGGGGTGCGCAGGAAAGGGCGTGAGCTCGCACTTCAAATGCTTTACCAATGGGATGTCACCCGTGCGCCTTTTGGCGAAGTTGTCTGGTCGATTAGTGCGATCCGAAATCCGAGCCAGGAGGCGAAAGATTTCGGGCGCGCGCTCGCGGAAGGGACGATCCGCCGTGTAGAAGAGATCGACGCCGTCATCTCCGCACAGTCCGACAGCTGGAGGCTTTCGCGGATGGCGGCCGTGGATCGCAACATCCTGAGGGTGGCGGTCTATGAGTTTCTCGATACCGAGACACCCAAGCGGGTCGTCATGAACGAGGCGCTTGAGATCGCGAAACGCTTCTCCGCGCCCGACGCGGTAAGTTTCGTGAACGGTGTGCTCGACGCCGTTTGTGCCAATATCGAAGCGACATCGGAGAGCAAATAGTGGGTATCGAAGAACGTATCGAAGACGAAAGGCGCAAGAAAAGAGAGGAGCTCAAAGAGCTCGGAGTGAACATCTATCCGACACGCTTCGACCGAACGCACACTATCTCGGACGCGTTCGCCACGTTCGATACGAAGACCAGCGAGGAGCTCGAGACCAATCCCGTGCGGGTCCGAACGGCCGGGCGCATCCGGGCGGTAAACAAGTTCGGGAAAGCAGGATTTTTGCGATTGAGCGACGGCGCGGGCATGCTCCAAGTCTACGTGCGCAAAGATACCGTCGAGGATCCAGGTTTCGCCATCTACAAGAAGCTCGACATTGGAGATTTCATCGGTGTCGAGGGACCTTTGTTTCGCACGAAAACGGACGAGCTCACGGTCAAAGTTGAAAAACTCACCTTTCTCACCAAAGCTCTGAAGCCGCTTCCCGAAAAATGGCATGGCCTCGCCGACGTGGAGATGCGCTACCGCCAACGTTATTTGGACCTGATTGCAAACGCAGATTCGCGCGCCGTTTTCATCACGCGCAGCCGCGTTGTCGCCCGGATTCGGCATTACTTCGACGCGCACGGATATATCGAAGTCGAGACCCCTATGTTGCAGCCCATTGCCGGGGGTGCTACTGCGCGTCCGTTCAAAACGTTTCACAACACGCTCGGGATCGATCTCTATCTGCGCATCGCGCCCGAGCTCTATCTCAAGCGGCTCACCGTAGGCGGGCTCGAAAAGGTCTACGAGATTAATCGCAATTTCCGCAATGAGGGGATATCGACGCGCCACAATCCCGAGTTCACCATGCTTGAGTACTATGAAGCCTATAGTGATGTCGAGAGCATGATGGTGCTGACGGAAGAGCTTTTGTCCGAGCTCCAGACAAACGTCAATCACGGGAAGCCGCTTCGCTTCGGAGAGGTCGATATCGATCTGACGCCGCCCTACCGGCGTCTCACGATGCTCGACGGCGTTGTCGAAGGGCTCCGTGAGCGCGAGCTCGAAATCGCGCCCGAGGCGTTGCGCGAGCGTGAAACGCTCGTCGAGCTCGGCCGCAAGCTCGAGCTTGGCCTCGACGAGGGCGCCCCTTGGGGAAAGCTCTTGAGCGCGCTCTTTGATCATCTCGTCGAGGCGTCACTGGTACAGCCGACTTTTGTGACGGACTATCCGGTAGACGTTTCACCTTTCTCCAAGAAGAAGCTCGACGATCCTTTAATCGTTGAGCGGTTCGAGCTGTTTATCGCGGGAATGGAGGTCGCGAACGGCTTCAGCGAGCTCAACGATCCCGACGATCAGAAAGCCAGGTT
Organism: Acidobacteria bacterium bin61; assembly: GCA_963578475.1. Taxonomy (GTDB): domain Bacteria; phylum Acidobacteriota; class Vicinamibacteria; order Marinacidobacterales; family SMYC01; genus SMYC01. The sequence goes on from CAUZCL010000002.1 coordinate 38,169, forward strand.
CGAGGCGCAGCTCCAAGAGCGCGCTCGCGGCGACGCGGAAGCCCATGATATGGACGAGGATTATGTGCGGGCTTTGATGCACGGCCTTCCGCCGACCGGAGGCGTGGGACTTGGTATCGATCGGCTCGTCATGCTGTTCACGGACTCGCGATCGATCCGCGACGTAATCTTGTTCCCGCACCTGAGGCCCGAGAGCGGGCGCGACCCCGCGGCGGACGCGCAGGAGAGCGAGGAGTAAGCAGCCCCATGCCTTTCGAGCTCCGGATCGCGCTGCGCTATCTCTTCGCGGCGCGCCGTCAGCTTTTCATTTCGGTGATCTCGACCATCTCCACTCTCGGCGTAATTGTGGGCGTCATGATCCTCCTCGTGGCACTCGCGATCTTGACGGGGATGCAAGGCGAGCTTCGTTCACGCATCCTCGGAGCCGCCTCCCATCTGAGTATCTATAAACAGGGAGGGGAAGCCTTTGGGGATTATCGAGACGTCATCGCAAAGCTCGGCGGGATCGATGGCATCGAGGGGGCTGCCCCGGTCTTGTACGGCAAGGCCCTCGTCTCGAGCGTGACCGGCTCCGGGCTCGTGACGCTCAAGGGAATCGAGCCGGAGCTCGAAGCCACCGTCACCGAGTTCGCGCAGAAAATGATGGTGGGCGAGTTGATGCGCCTCTCGGAGTCGGAAAAGCCTGCGGTAAATGACAGCAATGTCGGAAATGTTTCCTATGAGGAGCTCAGAGGCGAGCTGCCGCCAGTCATCGTCGGGGAAGAGCTCGCGCTGACCCTCGGTGTTTTCATCGGGGACGTAATGAAAGTCACGTCGCCCGAAGGCCATTTGACCCCGTTCGGCATGCTGCCGCGCACGCGAAGCTTTCGTGTCGTGGGTATCTTCCAGCTCGGGCTCTATAACTTCGACAATTCGTGGGCGCTTCTACATCTCCCCGACGCGCAGCGGCTTCTTGGTGTCGGGGACGAAGCGATGTATGTCGAGACGAAAGTTTTCGATATCTTCGACGTCGAGCGCATCGAGACCGAGGTCATGAAAGCGCTTGGCGGCGACTACGGCTCGATGAATTGGAAAGAGACGAACCGAAGTCTTTTTTCCGCCTTCTGGATCGAGAAGGTGGTGACGACGATCTTCATCAGCTTCATCGTGGGCGTGGCCGCGCTCAATATCGTCGCGAGCCAGATCATGATCGTCATGAACAAGACGCGGGACATCGCCATCCTGCGATCGATGGGGGCGAGTGCGAAGAGCATCATGCGCATCTTCATGTTGCAGGGAGGCATCATCGGCGTGGCGGGCACGGCCGTGGGAGCCGCTCTAGGCGTGACGATCTCTTGGGTGCTCGACCACTATCGGTTGATCGCGATTCCCGAGGACGTCTACCAGGTGGCCTGGGTGCCGTTCAAGCTGCTCCCTGCGGATTTCCTCCTGGTGGTGATAGCAGCTCCTTTGATTTGCTTCGCGGCGACACTCTATCCCGCGCGCAGGGCTGCCCAATTGGTTATTACGGAAGCGTTGAGATTCGAATGACCTTCGCTGTGAATTGTTGTTGCTATCGGCTGCCTACTGCCTACTGCCTACTGCCATTGTGAGTTAGCGCTGCTGCTGGAAAGTGACGCATGTTTTTAGAAGCACATAACCTCACCAAGACCTACGCGTCGAATGGCAGGCGTGTGGAAGTGCTGCGTGGCGTGGACCTCTCCATCGATAAAGGGGAGATGGTTGCGATTGTCGGGGCCTCTGGAGTCGGGAAGAGCACACTCATGCACGTTCTCGGCAGCCTCGACGTTCCCGACTCGGGAACGGTGCATCTCGGAGGCAAGGCCCTCTTCGAGCTCAGCGAGGACGCACGCACGCGGCTGCGCAACGAGACCATTGGCTTTGTCTTTCAGTTCCATCACTTGTTGCCGGAATTCACGGCCGCGGAAAACGTTGCTATGCCGCTCCTGATCGGCCGGATGGAGCAGGCGGAGGCCTTGCGACGCGCCGAGAAGCTCCTCGCGGATTTAGGCCTCTCGGGGCGTAGCTCGCACCGGCCGTCACAGCTCTCGGGTGGGGAGCAGCAAAGGGTGGCGGTGGCCCGGGCTCTCGTTACGGAGCCGACCCTCGTGCTTGCCGACGAGCCCACGGGGAACCTCGACACCGCCAATAGCGAAGAGCTCGTGTCTCTATTTCGCCATCTCCATGAAAAGCGCGACCTAACCTCCCTTATCGTTACACACTCTCGAGATGTGTCTTTGGTGTGCGATCGAACGCTCTATATGGAGGACGGTAAATTGCGAATATGAATAATTATCGGTCACTGGTGGCAATGCTCTGAAAATGCTATGCTCCAAGGGGTGCTACACGCATCCGAATGCTTGAACCTCAACTGTCGTAACCATTTATACGCATGTGATATAATGTTGAAACACTGCGTTGGAGCAAATGTTCGAGCGATACACCGAACGAGCGAAGCGGGTCATCTTCTTCGCTCGGTATGAAGCCGCGCAATTAGGCAGCAATTCCATCGAGACCGAGCATCTCCTGCTCGGACTTATCCGTGAAGGTAAGGGGCTCACGAGTCGTATCTTTGCGAAGTCCCATCTCTCGATGGAGAGCATCCGGAAAGAGATCGAGGGCCGGATTGTGATCCGGGATCAAGTTTCGACCTCGGTCGAGATCCCGCTTTCCGCGGAGTCCAAACGGGTCTTGACCTACGCGGCGGAAGAGGCCGAGAGGCTCGTCCATCACTACATCGGGACGGAGCACATCCTGCTCGGCATCTTGAGGGAAGAGAAGTCGGTCGCCGCGAGCATCCTTCACGAGCGCGGGCTACGGATCAACTCCGTGCGTGAGGACATCGTCCAAGAGCTCAACCAAAAAGCGACGACGTCCAAGGCCAAAGAGACACCTTTGCTCACGGAGTTCAGCCGTGACTTGACGGAGTCCGCGAGCCGCGGACAGCTCGATCCTCTCATTGGGCGGGAATCGGAGCTCGATCGCGCGATCCAGGTGCTCTGCCGTCGCAGCAAGAACAACCCGGTTCTGATTGGCGAGCCCGGTGTCGGAAAGACGGCCATCGTCGAGGGCCTCGCGAACAAGATCGTGCACGGCGATGTGCCGCTCTTCCTCGCGGATAAGCGTATTTTGGCGCTCGATATCTCTCTCGTCGTCGCGGGCACAAAATATCGCGGTCAATTCGAAGAGCGGCTCAAGACGATCATGAAAGAGCTCTCCGAGAATCCGAACGTCATCATTTTTATCGACGAGCTGCACACGCTCGTCGGCGCTGGCTCGGCGGAAGGCTCGCTCGACGCGGCGAACATCCTGAAACCCGCGCTCTCTCGCGGCGAGATCCAGTGCATTGGCGCGACCACCCCGGGCGAGTACCGCAAATATATCGAGCGGGATCGCAGTTTGGAGAGGCGTTTTCAAGGGGTGAAGGTCTCGAGCCCGAGCGAGAAAGAGACGATCGAGATTCTTCAGGGCATCAAAGAGCGCTACGGCGCGTTCCACCACGTGAGCTATACGGATGAAGCAATAGAATCAGCCGTCTATCAATCCCACCGCTACATCACCGACCGGTTTCTTCCAGACAAGTCCATCGATCTGCTCGACGAGGCAGGCTCTCGAGTCAAGCTCCGCGAGTCGACGTTCTCGACGGAGTTCGCCGACCTCAGAAAGCAGATTCGCGTCATCGCGGACCACATGGACAGCGCGATTGAGAACAAGGATTTCGAGCGCGCTGCGCTCTATCGCGACGAAGAGATCGCCCAGCGGGAGAGCCTGCAGTTCATCCGCGAGCGCTGGGAGCTCAAGAACTTCGAACGTCCCCGCGTCGAGCGCCGGGACATTGACGAGGTTGTCTCGCGCTGGACGGGGATCCCGCTCGCTTCGATCAAGGAAGAGGAGACCGAGAAGCTGCTCCGTATGGAGGAAGAGCTCCACAAACGCATCGTGAGCCAGGTACAAGCGGTGTCCGGGCTCTCGCGCGCCATCCGTCGCTCGCGCGCCGGGCTCAAGAACCCGAACCGTCCGGTGGGCTCGTTTATTTTTCTCGGTCCTACCGGCGTGGGAAAAACCGAGGTAGCTCGCTCGCTTGCCGACTTTCTCTTCGGAACCCAAAAGGCACTCATCCGTTTCGACATGAGCGAGTACATGGAGAAGCACTCGGTGTCGAAACTGATAGGCTCGCCTCCCGGATATGTCGGTCACGAGGAAGGTGGCCAGCTAACCGAGAAAGTGAAGCGCGACCCCTATTGCGTCATCCTCCTGGACGAAGTCGAGAAGGCCCACCCGGACGTATTCAACATCCTGCTGCAGGTGTTCGAGGATGGCCAACTGACGGACGGGCTCGGCAACACCATCGATTTCAAGAACTCCATCATCATTATGACGTCCAATATTGGCGCGCGCCACATCGAGAAGAAAGGGCGCGTCGGCTTCCAGTCGAACGATGCTTCAACGGCTGCCGTTCGGATCCATGACATGGTGATGGGCGAGGTCAAGAAAACCTTCAACCCCGAATTCATCAACCGCATCGACGAGATTATCGTCTTCGATGCTCTGACCGACGAAGATTTGAGGAAGATAATCCTTCTGCTCGTCGAGCAGATGAACGATGTCTTGAAAGACAAGAAGCTTCATGTCGTACTCACCGAGGACGCGGTGAACTGGATCATCGAGAGCACCTGTCGGGACCGTTCCTACGGCGCGCGCCCCTTGAGGCGAGCGCTGCAGAAATATGTCGAGGACCCGCTCTCGGAGGCATTCATTCGCGGCACCGTCAAACCCGGCCAACCTGTAGAGATTTTTGCGGACGGAGACGAGCTCGGTTTAAGACAGACGGAAGCGGAAGCGGTGGAAGAGCCGCTTCCGGTCTGACAATTTGGAATAAAGGGAATCAGCGATGCCCCACTGGCGTTTCCACAGCGTTCTCTTGTCGATGCTGCTCCCACCCCTCGTCCTCGCTCAGGAGAACAATATCGAGCGGATCGAAATTCAGGGCAACACTATTGTCGACTCCGAGACCTATCAGTTTCACTTGACGCAGAAAGTCGGCGACCCGTATGACCGTGACCATGCTCTTGACGATTTCCGCGCTTTGTGGGGGACGGGCTTTCTCGACGACTTGACGCTCGAAGTGACGGATGGCGAGCGCGGCAAAGTCGTTACTTATGTAGTCGCCGAGCGTCCTCGGGTTCAGGCTCTCGACTTCGTCGGATCGGAAGAGATTAGCGCGAAAGACATTACAGAAAAGCTCGAGGAAGAAGAAGCCGAGATCAGGATAGAGGATTTCTACGATCCGGCCAGAGTCGTCAAAGCGGAGAACATCATCCGGGAGATGCTCGTCGATAAAGGTAGGACCGATGGCTCGGTGTCGAGCCGTATCGACGTGCTCGAGGAAGGCGGCGTCAAAATCGTTTTCGACATCAAAGACGAGCAGAAGATTCGGATCAAGCAAATCCACTTCGATGGCGCCGAGTATTTCGACGACTGGCGGCTTCGCTGGGGGATGAAGAAGACCAAAGAGAGCCACGCGCTGGGTGCTCTCATGGGTGGCAGCACCTATACGGAAGAAACATACGCCGCTGATATCGAGCACGTGCGGGAAGTCTATCTCAATAGCGGCTTCGTGGACGTATCCTTCGGACCACCCAAGATGGAGTACGAGGACGGGACCTCCCGATTTCTCTTTTGGAAGAAACCGCGCCGCTGGTTGAGCCTGAGCATTCCTGTAGTCGAAGGGAAGCAATATCGGGTTGGGAAGGTGTCTATCGAGGGCTCTGACCTCATGCGCGAGGAGTTCATCAAGAGCTACTTCAAGCTGATACCCGGAGAGGTTTACGACGAATCCAAGATTACCAAAGGGTTAGAGAAGCTGCGTGAGCTCTACGGCGCTCGCGGCTACATTCAGTTCACCGGCTTCCCCATCAAGCAGCCCGTTCCGGATACAGACCTCGTCAACGTGACGATCAACCTCAACGAAGACCAGCAATATTTCGTCAATCAGATTGACTTCAAAGGCAATACGACGACGCGCGACAAGGTCATCCGTCGCGAGATGTGGCTGAACGAGCAGGATGTCATGAATATGGAGCTGCTCAAGATGTCGATTCAGCGCATCAACCAGCTCGGCTATTTTCAGCCCATCGAAGAGCCCGACATCCAGCCGGTGGAGGGCGAGGAGAACAAGCTCGACATCACTCTCCGGCTCGCCGAGCAGAATCGGAACCAGTTTAGTTTCGGCGGTGGCGTATCGGGGCTCGAAGGTGCGTTCATCAACCTCTCTTTTCAGACGACGAACTTTCTCGGCCGTGGAGAGACGGCCTCCTTCTCGCTCCAAACGGGAAGCCGCACCCGGAATTTTCGGACCGCTATCACCGACCCCTATTTCCTGGACAAGTCGATAACGCTCGGCTTCGACGTCTTCAAGCGGACGCTGCGTCTTCCGCAATTCACACGTGACGACACGGGTGCCGGGCTCGTCTTTGGTATCCCGATCAAGCGCTTCTCGCGCCTGTTCTTGAACTACAACTATTCGGTGATCATAACCTCGGAGCCCGATCCGGACATCGTCCTGACCATCAACGATTTGTTCATGAACCCGATGTTTCTCGACCCGCGTTTTATGGGCATCCACGGCGACTTCATCTCGAGCAAGGTGACGCCCTCTTTTATCCACAACACCACCGACAACCCGATCTTTCCGTTCCGGGGCAAACGTTATACGGTGAGCTACGCCGTTGCCGGCGGGATTTTGGGGGGCACCGTCAACTATCACAAGCCGACTTTCGAAGGCGTCTGGTACCTGCCGGTTACCCGTACGACGAATTTCGGCTTTCGCGCGATGGTTTCCTGGCTCAAAGGCACAGCCGATAGTCGCGTGGTCCAAGGGGAGCTCGACGAGGCGGCCGGAGACCTCATTCTCGACGTCCAGCAAACCGGTATTCCGTTCTTCGAGCGCTTCTTCCTCGGGGGTGAGAATCAGATTCGCGGCTACGACATCCGCACGATTGGCCCCCGCGACCCTCGTGGTCGCTTCATCGGCGGCAACAAGTTGATCTTGTTGAACATAGAATATTACATCCCGATTGCTGGCCCGCTGCGAATGGTTCTGTTTTTCGATGCCGGGCAGGCCTATGCCGAGAACACGTCGTGGAATTTTTCCATGCTCCAAGATTTGAGGACGTCGACAGGGGCGGAAATGCGCTTCTTCGTGCCGGTCCTGAACGTACCGTTCCGCCTGATTTGGGCTTATAATCCACATCGCGACGCTTTTCAGCCGGCCACTGCTTTTCGGTTCGGTATCGGAACGACGTTTTAGAACTTCCGAGGAGCTTGAATCCCAACAAGAAGTAAAGGAGTAGTTGCAATCATGAATTTATCGAGAGTAGCAAGCATCGCCACCATAGCGGTGGTCTTCCTTGCGATGGTGTGCGCGAACGTTCTTGCGCAGGAAGAGGCTTCGGGGGCGACGATTCAGGGCCCCTCGGGCGCGACCAAGATCGCCATCATCGACATCGACCGGATCGCGGCGGAATCCGTCGCGGGCAGGGCGCTTTTCAACGCGCTCCGAGGTGAGAACGAGAAAGTCGCGACGGAGACCCAGCGGCGGCAGAAGGAGATCGTCGACCTGCAGACCAAGCTGAACTCCGAGATCTTGTCACAGGACGCCAAAGTAAGACTCCAGCGGGACATCGAGCGCAAGCGCACCGACGCGCAGCGATGGGTCGAGGATGCTCAGGCAGATTTCGACGCGAAGCGGCAGGATGGCGAAGCAAAGTTCCAGGAAAAAGTTGCGCCCGTCGTCGAGCAAGTTGCACAAGAACATGGAATCGGTCTCATCTTCCGCGCTACGCCGGGTCTCACGTTCGTCTTGGATCCGACGCTCGACATCAGCCCGTTGATCGTCAAGAAACTTGACGAGACGATGGAAACGCCTGGCGAGGAAGTTCCTCCGCCGGCAAATCAGCAGTAAAAACTGGACAACGAATCCCTGATGCCCGAGATGGACATCCAGTGGATCATGGAGCGGCTACCGCATCGTTATCCGCTCCTGATGCTGGATAGGGTCGTCGAGCTCGTCCCCGACGAGCGTATCCACGCCCGCAAGAACGTCACCATCAATGAAGAGTTCTTTGCGGGGCACTTCCCGAACCTGCCCGTCATGCCGGGGGTGCTGATCCTCGAGGCCATGGCGCAGGCGGGGGGGTTGATGGTCCTGCCGCAAGACGGAAGCGCCGCGGGAAAAGCGTTCTATCTCGTGAGCATCGACCGTGCCAAGTTCCGACGGCCGGTGGTTCCCGGGGATCGGCTCGAGATTCATGTGACGGTCGCGAAAGCGCGCGGCAACTTCCGGAAGCTTGAGGCTCGCGTCGAAGTCGAAGGACAGATTGCGGCCGAAGCCGAGCTGATGCTGACGGGAGTGGATGCGCGATGAGCACGTCTGCCGTGGACTGTCACTCGACGGCCGTCGTGCACGAGAGAGCGCAGCTCGCCGAAGGCGTTCGCGTCGGGCCTTACACCGTCATTGGCGAGCACGTTGAGATCGAGCGAGACACCGTCATCGACTCGAATGTGGTCATTGACGGGTACACGAAGATTGGCGAGCGGTGTCGCGTTTTTCCGTTCGCCTCAATTGGCCTCGAGCCTCAGGACCTGAAGTTCGAGGGCGAAATCTCGACGCTCGAGATCGGCAACGAGAACGTTTTTCGCGAGTTCGTCACGGTCCATCGCGGTACGGCGCTCGGCGGCAGCCGTACGGTCATCGGTGACGAGAATTTGTTCATGGCTTATACCCATGTGGCGCATGATTGCCAAATTGGGAGCGGCGCCATCTTCGGCAATGCGGCTACCCTCGGCGGCCACGTTAGCGTGGATGATCACGCAACGGTGAGCGCTTTTTCCGGCGTCCATCAGTTCTGCCGCGTGGGTACCTACGCTTTCGTCGGAGGCTATACCGTCATCACCAAAGATGTCCTGCCGTTCTCGAAGACTGTCGGCAATCGCGCGCGTCTCTACGGGGTCAATACGGTTGGTCTCGAGCGACGGGAATTCGGCCGCGACCGCATCGAGAAGATTCGCTCCGCCTTCCGTACGCTCCAGCAACCGAGCCTCAACGTCTCACAGGCCCTCGACCAGCTCGAAGAGCCTGACGTGAACGACGTGAATGACGGAATGGACCACGATGTGCGCGCGATTATCGATTTCGTACGCGGCTCCAAGCGAGGCGTCATCGTCAAGCGCGGCCGTGAGGACTCGGACTCGGACGCCGACTGAGGGTTTCTCGAAGCGCGTGTCCGAGCCGAGCTCACTTCCTTCGACTGTTGGCTTGATTGCTGGCGAAGGGGTGTTTCCCTTCATGGTGCTTGATGAAGCGGCGCGCCGCGGGATCGAAGTCGTGACCCTGGCGATAAAAGGCGAGGCGGACCCCGCGCTCGCACAGAAAGCCTCCGGACAATTTCACACGATCGGTATTGGCCAGCTCTCTAAATGCGTGCGGATTTTTCGCGATGCGGGCATATCTCGAGCGATCATGGCGGGGCGCGTGCGCCATGTCAGCGCCTTTCAGATCCTGCGACCGGATCGCCTTACGCTCAAAGTCCTCGCGAGGCTCTCGTCTCGAGGCACCGACGAGTTGTTGAGCACACTTGCGGACGTGCTCGGAGAGGAAGGGGTCGAGCTCGTCGACTCGACGCTGCTCCTGCGTTCTCATCTGACGACAGAGGGGCCAATGACGAAGCGCGGCCCGGACAAGCGCGAGCGCGCGGATTTCGACTTCGGGGTGAAGATGGCGCGGGGCCTCGCGGGACTCGATATTGGTCAAACGGTTGTCGTCAAAACCAAGTCTGTGGTGGCGGTGGAAGCCATGGAAGGTACCGATGCCGCGATACGCCGTGCGGGTAACGTTGTGGACGGGCCGCTCACGGTGATCAAGGTGGCTCGCCCCCGCCAGGATATGCGCTTCGACGTGCCTGTTGTCGGACCGACAACTATCGAATCGATGGCCGCGTCTGGCGGGACCGCGCTCGGGCTCGAGATTGGGCGCGTGATTCTTCTCGAGCGCGAAGTACTTCTGAGAAACGCCGACGAGTGCGGGATCACCGTGGTGGGGATCTAGTTCGTTGACCGAGCGGGTCAAAGTAGCCGTGGTGGGGGTCGGGCAGCTCGGCTCTCGTCACGCGCGCGTTTTTTTTGGGCTCGACAGCGCGGAGCTCGTGGGTGTCGTCGATACAGACCTCGCGCGCGCTCGCGGGGTTGCTGCGACTTACGGGGTTTGCGGTGTCTCCCATTTCGGGGAGCTCGTGAAGGACGTTCGAGCGGTGAGCGTGGCGGTCCCGACGGTCGATCACGAGGCGGTGGTCCTCGAACTTCTCGAGGCCGGGATCCACGTGCTCGTCGAAAAACCGATTGCCTCGAGCCGAGAGCAGGCGGAGCGCATGACGAAAGCAGCCGCGGCGAAGGGCCTTCGGTTCGCCGTGGGGCACACCGAGCGTCACAATCCCGCGGTCGAGGCCTTGTTGAGTCAGCGGAAGGATCCGCGCTTTATAGAGGTCCACCGTCTCGCTTCCTTCAGCCCTCGCAGCCTCGACATCGATGTCGTGCTCGACTTGATGATCCATGATCTCGATGTCGTCATGATGCTAGTTGGGAGGGAAGTCGCATCGCTCGAGGCCGTCGGCGTCCCGGTGCTGACCCCGCGGGTGGACATCGCCAATGCGCGTCTTCGCTTCGAAGGCGGGGCGGTGGCCAACATCACCGCGAGCCGCGTCTCGCAAGAAAAGGTGAGAAAGCTGCGAGTTTTCGAGCGCGATTGCTACGTTTCGCTCGACTATCAGAATCAAGAGGCCATCCGCTACCGAATCCTTCCGAGCGAAGGCCCGCGGCCTAACATCGAGAAGGAAGAGTTGAGCCTCGTCAACGAGGAGCCGCTGAAAAGAGAGCTCCAGGACTTTCTCGAGTCGGTGGCGGAGGGTCGAACTCCACGAGTGACGGGGGAAGACGGCACGCGTGCTTTGGTGCTGGCCTTGCGCATCGTTACGGCGATGGAGGACTCAAATCGTTAAGGATGTAAAGAATGGGCCGGTCTTCTTGCTCAGCGGATCGGCCATGGTTATAATCCGGTAGGTCGTTCCCCTTCAATCAGTTGGCCGTTTGGCGATTGGGAGTGCGCGTGCAACGAGGATCTGGAATGAGGCGGGGAATGACGCGCCGGGGCCAGCCCTTCCGTCCCAAGCGGGACGCGCTGCGCGGGCCTCATCCATTCCGCCAAACCGCGAGCGGATTCGAGAGCCTCATTTCCCAGGAGCGCTCCGAGGATTTCTTCTTCGCGCAATGGCTAGACAATCCTGACGACGCCGCGGAGTTTCTCGAGCATGGCGGCGAGCACCGAGATCCGCTCGCGAGCGATACGCGCTCCGGTTTCGGCGTATCCGCGGTCTTGCACGTTGTGCTGCTCGTGTTCATGCTGCTCGATCCCAATTTGAACGCGTTCCTCGACTTGCCGCTCGACCAGAATGATAGGGTCCTCGAGACGGAGAAAAAGGAGCCCCTCGTGCTCTTCCTGGAAGAGCCTCAGCCTGAACAGCAAGCACCTCCTGTCGCCGTCGTTCCGGTGCCCGTGGTTCCGGAAGCGCGGGCTGCGCCAGAGCCACCCCCGCAAGTGGCGGATAATCGCCTCGTGATCCCGAAAGCCATGATCGCGCCCGAAACGCGCCCCGAGATCATGAACGACTTGCCGTTCTCCGCGGGCAATACGGACGAGTTCTACACGAAAGAAGAGGTCAAGGATCCTGGGAAGGAAGGCACTCCCGAAGAAGAGGTGTCGAAAGACGTGGCGGGGCTTGCCGAATCCGGCGAGGATGAGCTAGACAGTGAGGGACTCCTCGAGGAAGAGCTAGGGGCCGAGGTGGCGGATGGCGCTGTCGATCCGGAAGCGCTCGGCGATTTCCTTTTCCACACACCGGATCTCATCGAGGACGCTCGGAGGCAAGCGGAAGCAGAAGCCCGCAGGCAGCGGCAGAGGCGCGCGCCGCAGCCCGCGCGGACCCGAAATCCAATTGGTGAAGCTGGCGAGAACGGAGACTTCACGGACATCCGACGCTTTCTCGCGGGGGCCCAGTATCACAATCCGGATGGCGGACTCGTCGTCAACAGCAACAACACGTTGTACTACAACGACAAAGGCGCGTCTTTCGTCCCATGGATGACGCGTATGTTGAGCGAAGTGGGCAGAATTTGGCGAACCGGTATGCCTTTGGCTGCGCACATCTACAACGGGCACGTGGCGGTTGGCTTCAAGGTCGCAAGGGACGGGACGGTCATGTCTTACCAGAAGCTCGTACCGTCAGGAGTCGTTGGTTTTGATAATATCGCTGTCGGTGCGATCCGAGCCGCCGATTTATTGCCGCTACCCGCTGACTACCCCGACGAGACTTTCGATATCGTAATCGTTTTCTGGTACAACGAGCGCCCTTACGACATCTTTGGCTAAGCGCATACCCTTTTTCCTGATCGCGCTGGCCTTGGCCTGTGGGGGAAAGGACGTCCGGCGCACTCCAGACGTATCGCGGCCTCTACCGGCCGGGCGTCCATCAGTGGCATCACCTCCGGCTTCATCGGCGGCGACCCCGGACTCTGTGCGGACGTTGCCGCCACCTCCAAGCGCGGCACCCCTCGAGCCGTCAGAGATGGACCGGCTCGCGCCCGCTCCGAGAATCCGCGTCGGTCTCTCGGTTCGCAAAGAGGCCTTGAGGCTCACATCTGCTCGTCCTTTCCGTGTCGGTGGCTCCGGACGGCTGATGGAGACGCAAGACGTTCTCATCGAGCCCGCGCGCTCGAGCGCTCTCGAAGGCGCGGTGTTTCGGCTGCAGCTCGGCTCGTTCCCGACCCAGGCGCTTGCGTCGTCGCTACAGGCGAGCATACGCGAAGAGCTAGATGACGAGATCGTCTTGAGGCGCGACCCGGGAAGCGGGCGTTTCGCCGTCCGCGCCGGCGAGTTCACCACTGAGAGTGGAGCGCGTGCCCGCGCCGCTGAGCTTATGGCGCTCGGCTTCGAAGGGGTCGCTGTCACGCGTGAGCCGTCCCGGGTCGCACGTCCTCGAGCGCTCGTGCTGTGGCCTTCAGGACAGCCCGCGATCGAGACGAGCGCGCTCACGCTTTACGGCGTGCCGGCCTCCGCGAGCGCTTTCATCGAAGTCGACGGCCGTCCGTATCGCGGCTATTTGGAAATTTTTGTGAATGCCTCGAATCTCTTCACGGTCGTGAACGTCGTGAACCTGGAGGACTATCTCAAAGGGGTCGTGCCTGCGGAGCTCTCACCCGCGGTGTTTCCGGAAAAAGAAGCCATCAAGGCTCAAGCCCTTGCCGCTCGTACCTACGTTCAAAAGCGGCGGCGGCAATTCGAGGCCGAAGGCTACGACATTTGCGCGACGCCCGCCTGTCAGGTCTATCGCGGCGTTTCCGCAGAACAACCGATGGCGAACGAGGCTGTTCGCGAGACCGCGGGAGAGGTCCTGACGTATAACGGCGCTCTCGTCGATGCGCTCTACACGTCGACTTGTGGCGGCCGGACCGAGAACGCGGAGAACGTGTTCGCTAACCCTGAGCCCTATCTCGTGAGTCGTGCCTGCTTTCTCGAATCGCGTCTAGCTGTCATGACCGCGTCCAATCGACGACCGCTATCTCTCGAAGCCGCCACGCTCGAGCGTCTAGGTATCGCCCCAGCCGAGAGCGAGGGGCTCTTGACGGTGGCAAGGGTGCGCCCATGGGTGGAGCGGGCGATCGCGCATATCGGGCAGACGCCGTGCTTCAGAGCCCGCGAATCAGGTCCGGTCGACCTGATCGCCCTTTCGGGTCTTCTTGCTGAGGGGTTATGTTGGGAGCGGCGTCTACCGTTCTTGGTCTCGGAGCTAGACGCGGCGCGACTCGTTACTGATGCCGGCCTCTCGAATACCGAACGTCGCCATTTAGCTTACGCTATACAGCGCGATCTGGTCCGTCCAGCTGCAGAGGGCATTGCGCGCGGGAACCCGCTCTCGCATGCCGAGATCTCAGGAACGCTTTATCGGCTCGTCAGTCAGATCGGAGAGATGCCCCTCCGCCGCGGCACGATCAAGAGTTTTGACGGCGCCCGCATTCATCTCACGGATAACGAGCTTGGCGATGAGGACAACGTTGTCGCGACCGGCCTCGCCCCTACGCGCTATTTGTACCGTCGCTCGGGCGAAACGGTCTACTACATGGAGCGTGTCTCGCTGCTCCCCGGCGACCAAGTCTTGTTTCACGTGGGCAATGGTGGTCTCGACGTGCTCGTGGTGCAGTCGGACGGGGCAAGCTTCGACCGGAGCTCGCGCTTCTCTCACTGGGTGGTTCGCAGAACGAATGAGGATCTATCGCGCTTCGTGAACTTGCGCCACCGAGTCGGAACGATTCGGGAACTGCTCCCGAAGCGCTACGGACGTTCGGGCCGTATCATCGAGCTCGAGATTATCGGCACAGCTGGCTCGGTGGTCGTCAAAGGGCTTGCGGTTCGGCGAAGCCTGGGCATTCGCGAGAACTTGTTTTTTCTCGACACGCAACGTTCGAAAGCAAGTGGCGCCGAGAGCTGGGTCTTCACGGGTCGCGGGTGGGGGCATGGCGTCGGGATGTGCCAGGTGGGGGCCTACGGCATGGCGTCGGCCGGCTACAGCTATCGGGAGATCCTGAGCCACTACTATCCTGGCACACGCATCGCCCGAGGGGATACCGCGGATGTTGACAAGGGTCCGCGTGACCCTTAGCATATGTTTTGTCTAGTCTTTTAGACTCCTTATGAGTTCGTCTGACGTATTGAGTGCCGGCAATGTTGCGGAGTCTGGCATGTTGCGGGGCCGCCTTTCTGATGTCGGGCTCCCAACGGTGCTTTCGATCCTAAAGGACGCGAAGCGCACCGGCGTCGTCTCACTTGTGAACGCAGGCGTGCGAAAATCCATCTACTTCCTCGACGGCAAGCTCGTCTTTGCGGCTTCGAGTCTTACCCAGGGCCGGCTCGGTGAAGTTTTGCTGCGGGGCGGGAAGATTTCGGCGGACGAATATCTGCGCTTATCGCAGATGATCCGCGGCGGACAGCGTCTCGGAAAAGCTCTCGTCGAAAGCGGCGTTTTGTCGCCAAAAGATCTCTGGTGGGCGATCGAGCAGCAAGTGAAGGAAATCGTTTGGAGCATCTTTAATTGGAAAGATCGCTATTTGCATTTTGACGAAGACGACCAGCCGCGAAAAGAAAAAATCACTTTCGACCTCGACGTCGAAAAACTCGTGGTGGAGGGCATCCGCCGCGCTGACGGCAGCGGCGCCATTCGTGAGCATTTTGTGTCCATGGATTCGGTGGTCCATCGAGAGAACAAAGAGGCACCGCTCGAGCTCGAGCCGCACGAGCGTCACGTCATAGATCTCGTCGACGGCAAATGCTCCATCTCCGAGTTGTGTCAGGAAAGCGAGATTGGGGAGGCGGAGACCCGAAAGGTGCTCCATTCTTTTCTCGCCGTCGGAGTATTGAAATCGGGCACGCCGAAGACAGCGCCTTTGCAGCAAGGGCCCGATCGCGGAAGGGATTACAGCTCCGTCCTGGAGCTCTACAACGAAATGTTTCGCCGTCTTTTCCGCCACCTGTCGGAAGAAGTCGGTCCGATTGCGGAGATCATCCTCGAGAAGTACTTGAAAGAGCTCAAAGAGCGTCCTGGCTCACTTTTCGAGCGCGTTCGTTTGAGGCAAGACGGAGCCCTCGACCGCGCCCAGCTAGAGCGCAACCTCGAACGTGTTCCGGAGGGAGATCGTCACGACCGTTTGATCTCGGCGTTGAACGAGCTGTTGTACTCGGAGCTGCTTGCAGTTAAGCGAACGCTCGGCGCCTCCCACGAGAGCCAGCTGATCCAGGTGTTTCGCGAGATGCAGAACGAGGCTGCCGGATAGTTCCTCTTTCATGGAGTTCACGCGCGCGCAGCTAGTGGGAGCGGTGGTACTGGGCAGTTTCATCCTCGTCCTGCTCTTCGCACGCTGGCTCTTACAATGAAGCGCTTGGTAGCCGTTGTCGGGCCGACCGGATCAGGCAAGAGTGAGCTCGGGATCCGTATCGCGCGTGAGCTCGAAGGTGAGATCGTCGGATGCGACGCGCTTCAGATCTACCAACAGCTGAATATCGGTACGGCAAAAGTTCCGCCGGGTGAGCGAGGCGGTATCGCTCATCACCTTGTCGACCAGGTACCGCCTGACGAAGAGTTTTCGGCGGCGGACTACATCAAGCTAGCCGTGCCGGTGATCGAAGACATTGCAAGAAGAAAGAAACTCCCGGTCGTGGTTGGCGGAACGGGGCTATATCTGCGGGCGCTACGTCGTGGGTTGTTCGAAGGCCCCGGGCGCTCGCCGAAGATTCGCGAGCGTCTCTCGAGGATTGCCGAGCGCCGCGGCACGAAACCTTTGCATCGCATTCTTGCGCGCTGGGATCCTGCATCGGCAGAGCGGATCCATCCGAATGATGGCGTCCGGATCATCCGAGCGCTCGAGGTGCAGTTGGAAAGCGGCCAGCCGATGAGCGAGCTCATGGGCGCAGGTCGGAGCCCGCTAACGGAGTTCCAAGTTATACTAGTCGGTCTGAAGCTGAGCCGCGAGGAGCTCGAAAAGAGAATCGGAAGCAGAGTCGAAAAAATGTTCGCGACCGGTTTCGCGGATGAAGTGCGTGCGCTTTGTCGTGAGCATGGTGACGACCTTCCGGCGTTCAAAGCCATCGGCTATCGGGAGACGATCGACCATCTTGCGGGCGGGCTCGACGAGAATCGCTTGGTGAAGGCCATTACTCTTGCGACGACGCAATATGCGAAACGCCAGATGACGTGGTTCCGTCGAGAAGAGGGCGTGGAATGGTTTGGCGGCAGCGGCGACGATGCTTCCGTCCAGGATGCGGTGCTGCAATATCTTGGGCAGGAGCTCGGCCTCGGCCGGCGCGGCCAGAAAGTGGAGACAGTTCATGCAGAAACAGCCCCCTAACGTACAAGACAGCTTCCTGAACCACGTACGGAGAGAGAAGATCAACCTGACCATTTATCTCGTGAACGGGGCCAAGCTGACCGGCCGCATCAAAAACTTCGATCGCTTTGCCATCATCCTGGAAAGTGGCGGGGTCGACCAGTTACTTTTCAAGCATGCGATATCCACAATCAGTGGAAACCGACAATTCGGCAACTACATGAATCTCGATCGCGTCGGCGAGCAAAACGAGCAAAACGAGTAGCCTTTAGCGCCCTATTTGCAGTTTTTGTTTCCTTTTTGTTCACCTCTATTGACCAGGTAAACTCGCGTGCTATAATTTACGGCTTAACGTAAAGGGCTCAATGTGTTAGTCGATTTGCACCAGGTGCCAGCGGAAGGTCAGGCCGTTGATAAGGCGGTTCACCTCCCGGAGGATAACGCCGAGAGGCAGGAGTTTTGGCTAGGGGGGGCCGTTCGTGTGATCGGTCATATCTCGAGGACGGATCTTGCCGAGGATCGTGACGCTCGAGCGTTTCGGCTGTTGGGGCGCGTGGTAGCGGATCATCTCGAGCTTGCTTGTGATCGGTGCCTCGCTCGGTTCGAAACAACGGTTCGCGAGGATTTGGACCTTCTATTCTTGCCTCAATCCAACAACGTCGCTCGGGCAGGAGAGGACGACCGAGGTTTGGATCAAAACGAGCTTTTGGTGAGCTTCTATCGAGATGACCGGATCGATCTGTCGCACATAGCTTGGGAGCAGATCGTTCTCGCCATTCCGATGAAGCCACTCTGCACACCTGATTGCAAAGGCTTGTGTCCCGACTGCGGGCTCAATCGTAACGTCGCGAGCTGCAGTTGTGTTCGAGACGACGTGGACCCGAGATGGAAGGTATTGAACGACCTGCTCGACCTGTGAGCTCGGCCCAACAAGGACGCCAAGCCCGACAAAGGAGATTGTTCTGATATGGCAAATCCCAAGAGAAGACATTCGAAGAGCCGGCGAGGCAAACGCCGGGCACATGACGCGCTCGTAAACAAGCCGCTCTCCGAGTGCCCTCATTGCCACCAAGCTAAACATCCGCACCGAGTGTGTCCAAGCTGTGGGTACTACAAAGGTGCCCAAGTGATGGAAGTCAAAGAGCTCTAGTGCTCGAGCCGCTAGGCTTGTCCGCCTGAGGCGGGCTCGGGCCATAGGGCCGGCACATCCTGCCCGTTTCTCTCGGTCGAATCGAGGTGGCCCGCGGGAAACAAAGAAGGCATGCTTCGATGAGTGGAGAAGGTAAAGTTGCGCTTCTCTTTCCCGGACAAGGCTCGCAAGAGACCGGGATGGGGAAAGACGCATTCGAGAGCTTTGACGGCGCGCGTCGAGTTTTCGAGATCGCCGATAAAGCGCTCGGGTTCTCTATCAAGGAGCTTTGTTTCGAAGGTCCGGACGAGGCGCTCAAACTCACTGAAAATACGCAGCCCGCGATCTTGACGACGAGTATCGCCCTCTGGGAAGTTTTGCGCGGCGCTGGTATCAAGCCGGATTATGTGGCCGGGCACAGTCTCGGCGAATATTCGGCTCTTGTGGCTGCGGGCGGTTTGACCCTGCCGGACGCGGTCAGGCTCGTGAGAAAACGTGGGCGCTACATGCAGGATGCCGTGCCCGTCGGGGTTGGAGCGATGGCGGCCATTCTTGGGCTCTCTGTCGATGACGTCGAAGCGCTTTGTGGAGACGTGGCGGAGGGGCAAGTGGTCGAGCCCGCCAATTTGAACGGCGGGCGGCAAGTCGTGATCGCGGGGCACCGAGAGGCCGTCGATCGTGCTTGCGCGCTTGCCAAAGAGCGCGGTGCGCGCAGGGCTTTGCCGCTCGCGGTGAGCGCGCCGTTTCATTGCACGCTCATGAAGCCCGCCGCGGTGCAGCTCGCCAAGGATTTAGAGAGCACAGCTTTTTCAGATCTCGAGGTGCCTCTCTTTACGAACGTCGATGCAGAGCCCATCACCTCCGGGGCTGCGGCGCGTGATGCGCTCGAGCGGCAAGTGGTCTCACCCGTTCGCTTCGAAGCAATCATCGAAGCCATGGCTTCCGCGGGCGTCGATCGATTCGTGGAAGTCGGGTCCAGAAAAGTTCTTTCCGGGCTCGTGAGAAAGATTGTCAAGAATGTAGAGACTCTCACGGTGAGCTCGTCCGCGGGCGTGAAACGATTCACGGAGGCGAGCATTGTCTGAGTGGGAGGGAAAGCTCGCTCTCGTTACCGGCGGCTCTCGCGGCATCGGACGAGCGATTGCCGCTGCCCTGGTCGAACGCGGTGTGCGCGTTGTGCTGACCGGGCGCAGCGAAGAGCGCGCACGGGCGACTGCCGAAGAGCTAGGCGCTTGCGCCCAGGGCGTCGCGATGGATGTTTCCGACCGGGAGGCGGTTGCCCGTGTGTTCAAATCGGTTCTCGACGAGCATGAGCGGATCGACATTCTCGTCAACAATGCGGGAATCACACGGGACAACTTGCTCATGCGGATGAAGCCGGAAGAGTGGAACGCGGTCCTCGCGACGAACGTCAATGGGCTCTACTATTGCAGCCAGGTGGTTCTCCGGCCTATGATTCGCCAGCGCTCCGGGCGTGTCATCAATATGAGCTCTGTTGTCGGTCTGATGGGCAATGCGGGACAAGTTAATTATGCGGCGTCCAAGGCCGCGATTTTGGGATTTACCAAGGCGCTTGCCCGTGAGGTGGCATGTCGAAACGTGACGGTGAATGCGATTGCACCTGGTTATATCGAGACCGATATGACGCGCGAGCTTCCGAAAGGCGCGACCGAGGCGCTCCATGAGGCGATTCCAATGAAGCGCATCGGCCAGCCTTCGGATGTAGCTGCGGCGGTCTTGTACCTTGCGTCCGAAGGTGCGAGCTACGTTACGGGACAGGTTTTGCAAGTCAATGGCGGTTTATACATGTGAGGAGGATTCCATGAGTAAGATTCCAGATAAAGTCAAAGGCATAATCATCGAGCAGCTCGGCGTCACCGAGGATCAAGTCACAGAGGACGCGTCGTTCGTCGACGACCTCGGCGCTGATTCTCTCGATCAAATGGAGCTCGTCATGGCGCTCGAAGAAGAGTTTGGCATCGAGATTCCCGACGAAGACGCGGAGAAGATCACCCGCGTGAGAGAGGCGATCTCGTACATTACCGAGCACGGGAAGTAGAGGGTTTTTGAATCGTAGAGTGGTTATTACGGGCGTTGGGCTGGTTTCAGCTCTCGGACTCGGCACGAAGGAGACCTGGGATGGTTTGCTTGCCGGCAGGTCGGGGATCGGGCCGGTTACCCATTTCGATGCGTCCGATTTCAGCGTGCGCATTGCCGGCGAGGTGAAGGATTTCGATCCGCTTCGCTTCGTCGCCAAAAAAGACGTCAAGAAGATGGACGCTTTCATGCAATATGCGCTGGCGGCCTCCGACTTTGCGATGGAAGATGCGGGGCTGGTGATAAAGGAAGACAATGCCGTACGCGTGGGTGTTTTCATCGCGTCGGGAATTGGGGGCTTCAGCACCATCGAGCGAGAGCACTCCGCCCTTTTGAAAGGCGGCCCGCGTCGTATTTCGCCTTTCTTTATCCCCGCGATCATCATCAATCTCGCGGCGGGCCACGTCTCTATCCGTTTCGGGGCCAAAGGGCCTAACTCGGCGACAGCGACCGCCTGTTCGGCAAGCACTCATGCCATCGGCGACGCGATGAAGATCATTCAGCGCGGCGATGCAGACGCGATGATCGCTGGCGGGTCCGAAGCAGCGATTACGCCCATGGGTATCGGAGGCTTTGCGGCCATGAAAGCGCTCTCGGTCCGCAACGACGAGCCGGAGCGGGCTTCACGGCCCTTCGACCGCGACCGTGACGGATTCGTTGTCGGGGAGGGTGCCGGCATCCTCGTGCTCGAGGAGCTCGAAGGTGCTGAGGCGCGTGGTGCGGACATCTATGCGGAGCTCGTGGGTTATGGCATGAGCTCCGACGCATATCATATGACCACACCGTCCGAGACGGGGGATGGCGCGCGACGCGTCATGGAGAACGCGATCGCCGATGCAGGAATTCCGCCGACCGAGGTCGGATATGTCAACGCGCATGGCACATCCACTGCCTATAACGACCGCACCGAGACCCTGGCGATCCGCGCGGTGTTCGGCGACCACGCGGACCAGTTGGCCGTAAGCTCGACGAAGTCCATGACGGGCCATCTTCTTGGAGGTGCCGGTGGGCTCGAAGCCGGGATTACCGCGCTTGCCCTGAAAGAACAAATCGTGCCCCCGACGATGAACTATGATAATACCGACCCCGACTGTACTCTGGATTACGTTCCCAACGAGGCTCGGACGCTTTCGTTCGAATACGCTCTTTCGAACTCGTTTGGATTCGGGGGAACCAACGGCGCATTGTTGCTCAAGCGCCACACAGCTTAAATTGAAGCACCGTCGGTCAGTACTGCGTCAAGAGGTGAGAGGATGACGACAGGCGTCGTTTTCACCGAAGATTTCAAAAAGCACGATACCGGTAGAAGCCACCCGGAATCGGCGGGTTGTGTCGATGCGGTCGCGCGTGCTCTTCGCGACCCCTCGCTGACGGACAAGCTCAAAGTACTAGAACCGCGCCGTGCCGAGCGGGAAGAGATACTGCTCGTCCATTGGGACCGCCTCTATGACGAGGTCCTCGAATCCGCCGGAAAGAAACGCACTCATTTGGACTCGGATTCGGTCGCATCCGCGGAAACCGCGGAAGTGACGCACCTCGCCGCGGGCTCGGTACTGACCGCGACCGAGGCGGTCATTGACAAAACGGTCCAAAACGCATTCGCCTTTCCGCGGCCGCCGGGACATCACGCGAAGCCCGACAAAGCGATGGGCTTTTGCATTTTTAACAATGTTGCCATCGCGGCTCAATACGCGCAGACACGATTTCAGCTCGATAAAATATTGATCCTCGATTTCGACGTCCATCACGGAAACGGGACGCAAAAAGTGTTCTATACATCACCCGAAGTCCTGTTTCTGTCGACTCACGAGTTGGGAAATTACCCAGGCACGGGTGACTTGGGAGAAATCGGCAAAGAGGAAGGCGAGGGATTCACGCTCAACGTACCCATGCCACCCGGGATGGGGAGTCCAGAATTCTTGCGTATCTTTCGCGATGACGTGGTTCCCGTCGGACTCGAGTTTGCGCCCGAGCTCATCCTTGTCTCGGCGGGTTTCGACGCTCATCGAGACGACCCGCTCGGCGGCATGAATCTTACACGCGATGGCTATGCGGGGATCACGCATGAGATTCTACGGCTCGCGGAGAGCACCTGCGATGGGAAGGTTGTGTTTGCGCTAGAAGGTGGTTATGACCTGCACGCGCTCGAGAATTCGATCGTCTCGACCCTTGCGGTCATGACCGGAGAACGGACGCTGGAATCCGCGGACGCCGGAAAGGCGGCTGAGGCGCTCGTTAACGAAGTGCGTGAAGCGCACGGAGCCTATTGGTCGAGTCTCCGTGAGCACTAGGATATGACCCATGGCTAAAAAGGCCCAAAAGAAAAACGTCGCCAAGAAGACAAAAGCAAAAGCCAAGCCTGCCCCGAAAAAGACGACCAAGAAATCGCCGAAGCGCCGGCAAGCTAGTGGACTTGGGATTGCGTCGCTGCATATCGATTTCATGACGTATAAAGTCGACCAGCTCAAGAAGTTTTACGAAGGGATTCTGGAGCTTTCGACTGAGACGAGTGATGATGAAGGCTTGAACTATCTTCTCGTGAGGACGTCGCCCGAGTCCACGATGGGTTTCATGCCCCCGCATCCAGATATGCGGGGTGAGCAGCCGCTGCCTCGCGAGCCGACATTGTATTTCGAGGTCAAAGATGTCGACCGCGCCTATGCTCAACTCATCGCGAAAGGCGCGGCATTTGCCGGGCCGCCAGTGGAAATGCCGTGGGGTGACCGCGTGGTCACGACCACCGATCCAGAGGGTCGGACAGTCATGCTCGCTTCGAAGGCCATGGGCAAGAAGGCGCGAAAGTGAGCGAGATCAACCCCTATATCAGGCGCCTCGTCGACATCCCGTCCGTCTCGGGCGGTGAAGGCGATGTCGCCCGTTTTCTAGAAAAAGATCTAGCGAATCGCGGCTTCTCGGTGCGTCTGCAAGAGGTCGGCGCGGATCGCTTCAACGTTCACGCGGTCAATAATGGCGCGACCCCGCGGCTCATTTTCAACACCCATATCGATACTGTGCCCCCGTTCTACGAGAGTTCGGAGGACGACACGTACATCTATGGCCGCGGCTCCTGTGACGCTAAGGGGATCCTTGCCTGCATGGTGCTCGCCACGATGGCTCTACGCGAAGAAGGCATCCGTGAAATCGGAATGCTTTTCGTCGTCGGCGAAGAAGTCGATAGCGCCGGCGCTTTGGTCGCCAACAAGGACGACTGGAAGAGCGAGCACGTGGTGGTCGGCGAGCCTACCGAGAACCGCATGGCGAGCGGCCACAAAGGCGGCCTCAAGTTCCGTCTGAAGGCGAGCGGCAAAGCGGCCCACTCCGCCTACCCGCAGCTGGGAGAATCGGCCATCGCCTACTTGCTCGACGCGCTCAACGACATTCGCGCCGAAGATTGGGGCAAGAGCGACCTGCTAGGCGCAGCCACGCTAAACGTCGGTACGATCAAAGGCGGCCTGGCCGCCAACGTGTTCGCCCCTGAAGCCGAATCCGACGTCTTCATCCGAGTCGTAGGCAACGTGAACGACGTCAAGGCAAAGCTAGAAAAGATCCTGACCAAACACCCGAAACTAACCTACGAAGTGATTGCTGCCGCCGACGCCGTAACGTGCAAGACCGTGGACGGTTTCGCCATCGCGCCCGTATCGTTCGGAACCGACATCCCCGCCCTGACCAACCTGGGAAAACCACTGCTGTTAGGTCCAGGCTCGATCCACGACGCCCACACCAACGCCGAAAAAATAGGCAAGGCAGAAGCCCAAAAGGCCGTCAAATACTACCAGCGCCTAGCGAAACAACTACTAGACTAACTAGACGAGCCCTGAAAGCTGAATGCGTGGTTGCTTAATAATAATCAGAGCAACTCATAAAATAATGGCACCGCGGACAAACCAACTTGCATCGGCTTTCTTCGAGACGGGCCGAGCAGTTTGGGCAAGTTCTGATTAGAACGTCAGGATCGATCGGCTTGGGGGTGGCGCGCTCAGCTGATTCGACCGAGTCTGCCTGTGCCGTCCGCTCCGAGCTCAACTACGCCGTCCACGCTTGCCCGCGACTACCGCTTTGAACCGGGGCTCCGCCCGCAAGGGCTCGAACTCGGCGGCTTTTTGGGCTTCGGCACGCCGCGGGGGGTCGATATCGATGGCTGTTTGCAGGGCGTCAATGGCCGCATCCGGCTGGCCGAGCTGCGCGTAAGCAATCGCGAGGTTGTAGAAAGCTTCGTCGCAGTCTGGATGATTCTTCAGCGCGTATTTGAGATCCTCGATAGCCGTTTCAATGCGGCCGAGCTGGAGAAAGACAATGCCCCGTTGAAGAAGAGCGCTGTGGTCATCCGGCGTCATTTCGAGCGCTTGGGTGAACTCGCCAATCGCAAGCTCTTCTTTCCCCGCGTCGAAATGGGCGAGACCTTTGAGCACGTGGCCTTCGACCGCGCCCGATTCCATCGCGATCATGTCGTCGGCGACGGCCAACGCTTCGTCGATTTTGGAAAGCTCCAAAAACGCAGTGCCTTTGGCGATGCGGGCGTCGATTTTGTCGGGAGCCGCGGCGATGGCGCGGTCGAAATCGCTGACGGCTTCCGGCCAACGCTTCAAATCCGCGAACGCGGCGCCGCGATTGTAGAGCACGTCGCTGCCATCGAGCTCGAAGCGCAAAACCTCGTTGAAGCCTTTGATGGCGGCCTCGGGCTGGCCCAATTCGCGCAGGATCACTGCCCGATTATGGAGCGATGCGAGATGGTTCGGCTGGACTTCGAGAGTCCGCTCATAGTCAGCTAGAGCCTCTTCCAGGCGCCCCTGCAGGTCGTAAACCACGCCCCGATTGTAATACGCGAGGTACGATTCCGGGTTCAGAGTTAGCGCTCGATTCAGGTGCCGGAGCGCCTTTTTGAGGTCATCCTGGTCGATGGCCTTGACACCAAGGTCCACATAGCGCTCGCCCAGTTGAATCTGACTCATAGTAGCGTCCCAGAATAGCTCTGGCCCGGAGCCGAATGCAAACGCTGATCCTGATAGGATACTTTCGTGAAAACGGCTCGGGGGCGTTTTTCAGGACTCTTGCGTTGGTATGCGCGCCACAAGCGAAAGCTTCCGTGGCGCGACCATCCCGACCCTTACCAGGTTTGGCTGTCCGAGTTGATGCTCCAGCAGACCCAAGTACAAACGGTGGTCCCCTATTTCGAGCTTTTCATCGAGCATTTGCCCGACGTCGACGCGGTCGCGAACGCAACGGAGCAGGAAGTGCTCGCCCTGTGGTCGGGACTAGGCTATTACCGACGTGCACGCTCGTTCCACGCGGCCGCGAGAACCATCGTCTTCGAGCTCGGCGGTCGCTTTCCGGAAGACGTAGCTGGCTGGCTGCGGCTGCCCGGCGTGGGGCGGTATACGGCCGGCGCCATCGTCTCCATTGCATTCGGCGTTCGAGCGCCAATCTTGGATGGGAACGTCGCGCGCGTCTTGTCGCGCGTGTGCGAGGTGTACGGGAACCCGAGAAAAGGGGAGAGCAAGCGACGCTTGTGGGAGCTAGCGGCGGAGATCCTGCCCGACCGATCGATCTCGGAATTCAACCAAGCCCTCATGGAGCTCGGCGCTCTCGTTTGCGTGCCGAGAAATCCGCGTTGCGTTATCTGCCCACTGCGCGACACGTGCGCCGCAAAGCGTCTGGGCCTAGAGCAAACGCTACCAGAGCTTCCGCCTCCCAAGAAAAGCGTCCGAGTCACGCTTGCCGCTGCCATTATCGAGGAGAAAGGAAAGCTGCTGGTTTATCGACGAGAGGGCGTCGAGCTCATGAAAAACATGTGGGAGTTTCCGGAAGCAGAATGTGGCGACGGTGAAGACCCGTGCGCCGCCCTCGCCCGCGAGGCTCAGGAAAAATATGGACTGGACCTGACGCCGGGCCGAGAGCTTGCCAAAGTGAAGCACAGCATCATGAACCGCCGCATCGTTCTGAGGGCTTATGCCGCCAAGCTAGAGCGCCGTCCTCCGAGGATCGGCAAAAGGAAGTGGGTGAGCCCCGAAGAACTTCTGAACCTGCCCACGTCGTCGATGATCCACAAGGTCCTGGGCAAGCTGAACCCCGATGGCTGAATCCTGAATGGTCCAGGACGTGCGGTCAGAAAAGCCTCCCCCTCACGAGAAACGGGGCGCGCCTTCTTTGACCACGCCTTCAGGTTTCGGTCTTGGCTTCTACGGGACCGCCTTCTGTGGCCGGTGCGTCGCCCAAATCATCACTTCCGCTCCAGCACATGTGGCGCCCCACTTCTTCCTTCCACTTCTTTCGTTCGTCCGGGCTCATATGCGCCATCTTCGATTCACAGCGCTTGCCTCGGTGCATACCGTAGCCTCTGCCGCTACCTCCGACGAGGATGCGCGTTAGAATCAAAAGGCTAGGGCCTGGATCAAGGTGATTTGCGCTCCATCAAAGATCGCAGGGATCAGTGCATTCCAGAGAAGCATCACCGTGACGCTGGCAAGCAGAACAAATCCCGCGAAGAGGACCGACATTTTGGCGCCTTTAACTATCCAGTATCGTTTCATTCCTTCCCCTCTATATTTCGTTGTGCAGCGATTCGAGCCGCCTGCGCAGCGCCCGCACTGCGTAGTGCTTCCGCAAACGTAGCGCGTTCTCCGTCTCGCCGGTAAGCTCGGACATTTCCCTGAAACTCATCCCCTCGAATTCGTGCCAGATGAAGACCTCGTTTTGTGACCGCGGCAAGTCGTTCACCGCGGCCTTGAGCTCGTTCCATATGGCGTCACGTATGACCAGACCCTCGGGATTCTTGGGAAAATCCGGAAGGATGTCCGCGAGGTCCACCTCCATCCATTCTCCTTGTGCCACGGTTTGCCGCGACGCGTCGGGGCTCTTCTTGCGGTAGCTGTCCGTAATTTTGTTCCGTGCCACTTGGAACAGCCAAGAGGTCACGTGCTCGATCGTTTCCAGCCGGCGATACGCCTCGATGAACTGCCAGAAGACGTCCTGCAAAATGTCTTCGGCGTCGTCTTCGTGCCGTACGCGCTTGCAGAAGAAATTGAAAAGACGCCCGTGCTTCGTCCGCACCGTCTTTTCAATCTCGGTATTCTGCTGATCAGCCATCGCGTTACTGACTACGGCGTCCATCTACCCTGTAGTCGGGTGTGGAGGAGGAATATTTCACGAAAAAGAATTTCGCATGCGCCCGCGTTTGGCAAGGGGCGTGGTAGCCACCGTGACCGTGTTCGGCCGCGCAAGGCAAAAGAATGGAGTCGAGCGTCTCCTCGGAAAAGACATCTTTGGCCGATGGTACGTTCCACTCGCGACGTCATCGGTGACATGAGCCCAGCGTTTTCTTCGGATGGAAATACCCTCGCGTTCATGCGCCACATCGCCCATGGTCATGGGGGACCTCTTCGCACAGACCCTTCTGAGTAGCGAAGCTCGACGCGTGACGTCGAGTGCGCGACATCAGATACTACAGGTTGCGTGGACGCCCGATGGCAGGAACTGCTGTTCGTTGCCGGAGCGGAAGGTACGCTCCAGCTCTAGCGGGTTCTGTCTGCGGGAGGAGACCTGCGGCGCGTCGCGGTCATCGGGGAGAACATAGTGGGCTTCGCCCTGTCCAGGGCCGCGGAGCGGCTCGTCTACGTGATCGATCATGAGGAGGTAGATCTCTGCCGGACGACGAGTCCTGCCGGAGGCTCACCGAAGCGGCCGCAGCGATGGTTCGCGAAAGGCTGGGAGTTCGAGCCACGGTTCTCTCCCGACCGTAGCCGCGTTGTCTTTCAGTCCACGCGCACGGGCTACACGGAAGTCTGGATTGCGAACGCGCACGGCAAGCACCCGACGCAGCTGACGCACCAAGAGACGTCCTTTGGAGGAATCGGCTGGCCCCGGTCGGCCGCATCCTGGCCTTCTATAGCATGCTCGCCGGAAACTCGGACATTTACCTCATGGACTCGGAGGGAGGCACCCCGAAGCGTTTCACGGACCATCCGGCCAACGGCGGCGGACTCCCTTGGTTTTCTTTTTACGGTCGCTTTCTGTACTTCACGTCTTTGCGTTCCGGTGACCTAATGTTTAGCCAGGTAAACCTGAAAGAGTTCTAAATCTAAACCACACAGCTGACTCCTATCCCCACATTCCCTTGCCTTTAAAATATCGCTAAAAGCAAGGAGAGGTGGGGATAGGAGGGGATGTGGGGATAAGAAAGAATTTGCTTCAGAACGTGGTACAAAATCCTCGGTTCTGGCGGGTTAGAGGCTAAGCGACGCCGTTGACGCGGGTCAAGGAGCCGACAGTTCTGCTGCAAGTTGCTATCGCGTACCTCAGAATGGGGAACTTCAAGGCCGCGCGCCTGCGTATCGAGAATGCGCTCGATCGTTACGACACCCTTGTGGATGCGGACTATGTGATGGGCCTGATCGTCAAGGAGGAGGGTGACGAGGAGGCGGCCGCGAAGCATTTCGAGACAGTTCTCGAGATCGATCGCGATCACCGAGAAGCCAACATGGCGCTTGCGGAATGGCTCGAGAGAATCGGCGAGGCGGAGGCTGCGCGGGAGAACTTGCGCCACGCGTCGCACGGTACGAACGACAATTTCGAGATTCTGCTAGCGCTCGGAGGCCTTTCTTATCGTCTCGGCGATCTAGACGCGGCCGTTACGGCGTTCGAGCAGGCCTACGAAAAGCAGCCTTCGGACGAGGACGCCGCGTTTAATTTGGGGGCCATGCGGTTGGCCGAGCAGCGCTTTGTCGAGGCGATCACGCTTCTCCGTCCGCTGGTCGAAAGGGAGGAGCCGCATGACGGTGCGGCCTTCAACCTCGCGCTTGCTCTTCATAGCTAGGAGGATTACAGCGGAGCGCTGGGGCTCTCGAGGCACTTCCCGAGCGCGACCCGGATTACGTAGGTGCGTCGTTCTCGCTCGCGGTGGTCTTGGAAGCTCTCGAGGACGATGCGGGTGCCGAGAACGCCTATCGGGAGGCGGTCCGCAAGACTCCCGGCTCTATTCCCGCTTTCCTGAACTTTGCAGCGCTTCTCGAGCGCCTCAAGCGGCGCGATGAAGCGGTCGCGGTGCTCAAGCAAACGCTCGAGCTGCCGATGGACGACGAGCAGGCCGAGGTCATTCGCGAGGTAATCGAGAGCTTGGAGGGAGCGTAATGACGAAGTGGAAGGGCTATGACCCGAAAGCCACCGCCCTTCCCTTAGTGGGTCAAAGACCTCCCGATGCCCCGTGGAAGCGTTCCAAACCTTGGCTACACTCGCCGCCGCCTAAGCCAAAGCCAAAGCCAAATAGCCCGCCCCCGATGCCATCGATGTTGTCCCAGAACCCACGGGTACCTCCGTCCGATTCAATGCCTTTACCGAGGACTCGGACCCCGGTAAGAATGCACCTGCCAAAGAAGTCTGGGCCCGAGCCTCGATCTACAACTTCCTCTAGCACAACAAATGCCAATTTCCAGAATCCGTGTAAGGGCAAGCAATAAAGGGAGATAGGGTTTGGAACACGTCGAGCACGTGTTCTCGGATGTCTCCCAACTGAGACGTTTCACTGGGGAACGAGTCCTCTGAGGAGGACATGGGGCTTGCCTCGCCGAACCAAGCGGGCTTGCCCGCCGAAACCTTGGCGAAGACGGGGCCTGTGCTAACATGAGTTTCGTTTTATACATACGGGGGTTTCGTTTGGTTTTGAGGAGAGGATGACGACTTACGATTTCGAGCGGATCGAGCGGAAATGGCAGAAGAAGTGGCTCGATAGTAAGGCTTTCGAGGTTCGCGAAGACCCGAAGCGCCCCAAATATTATGTTTTGGAGATGCTTCCTTATCCTTCCGGGAACATCCACATGGGGCATGTCCGCAACTATTCGATTGGAGATGCGGTGGCGCGCTTCAAACGGATGCGCGGGTTCAATGTGCTGCATCCCATCGGTTGGGACGCGCTCGGACTTCCCGCGGAGAACGCGGCACTCAAGAACCAGAAACATCCCGAGGAGTGGACGCTCAAGAATATCGAGCATATGAGGACGCAGCTCAAGCGGATGGGTTTTTCTTACGCTTGGTCGCGTGAGTTCGCAACCTGTGATCCTCAGTACTACCGCTTCAATCAGTGGTTCTTCATCCAGATGTGGAAGAAGGGCTTGGCTTATCGAAAGATGGCGTCGGTCAACTGGTGTCCGGACGACAAGACGGTTCTTGCGAACGAGCAGGTCATCGATGGGCGCTGCTGGCGCTGCGACGCGGAAGTTGTTCAGAAAGAGCTCGAGCAGTGGTTCTTGAAGATCACCGATTATGCCGACGAGCTTCTGGCCGCGATGGAGTCCATGGACCGCTGGCCGGGCAAGGTGCTCACGCTCCAGCAAAACTGGATCGGCCGCTCGGAAGGGGCCGAGATCGAGTTCGCGGTTCCGGATGTATCGGAGTCCATCAGTGTCTTTACGACACGCGTGGACACCATCTATGGCGCGACCTTCGTCGTGCTGGCTCCCGAGCATCCTCTCGTGGCGCGATTCGCTTCTACGAATCCAGAAGTCGCGAGCTATGTCGAAAAGGCGCAGTCCGAGGATAAAGACACGCGCTTGGCCGAAGACCGAGAGAAGACCGGCATCGCCACCGGGCACGACGCCGTCAACCCTTTCAACGGCGAGTTGGTTCCGATTTGGGTCGCGGATTATGTACTCATGGGTTATGGCACCGGTGCGGTCATGGCCGTGCCCGCGCATGATGAGCGCGACTTCGCTTTTGCGAAGAAATACGGGCTGACGATCCGCCCCGTGGTTCAATCGGGGCCAGGTGAAGAGGACGCGCTCGAGACCGCGTCCTCGGATTACGGAACCGTCGTGGACTCGGGCGAGTTCACCGGACTTCCTTCCAAAGAAGCCATCACGGCGATGACGGCACATGCGGTTAATGCTGGTTTCGGCAAAGCGGCCATCACATACAGGATTCGCGACTGGGGCATCTCCCGTCAGCGTTACTGGGGGACTCCGATCCCTATGATCTATTGCGGCGAGTGTGGCGTGGTGCCCGTGCCGGAAGGCGAGCTCCCGGTTATTCTCCCGCGCGACGTCACGATCACCGGTACGGGGGGGTCGGCTCTCGGGGAGAACGAAGACTTCGTGAACGCCAAGTGTCCTGAATGCGGCGGTGTGGCGCAGCGCGAGACCGACACGATGGACACTTTCGTGGACTCGTCGTGGTACTTCTATCGCTATGTCGATCCGAAGAACGAGGAGCTGCCGTTTTCGCCTGAAGCCGTGTCCTATTGGTTTCCCATCGACCTCTATATCGGGGGCATTGAGCACGCGATCCTTCATCTGATTTACTGCCGTTTCTGGACGAGGGTGATGCGCGACCTCGGCCTCGTCGAGATCGACGAGCCGGTGACGACGCAGCTCTCACAAGGCATGGTCATCAAAGACGGCGCGAAGATGTCGAAGAACAAAGGCAACGTCGTCGACCCGGAAATGTTCATCGCAAAATACGGGGCCGACACGGTGAGGCTCTATATGCTCTTCGAGGCGCCGCCGGAAAAGGAAGTCAACTGGACCGATCAGCGCTTGGAAGGACCCTCACGATTTCTCCAAAGGGTGTGGCGTTTCGTCGAGAACGAGAAAGATGCGCTCGGCTCCACGTCTCCGATTGAAGGAAACGAAGAGTGGGCCGAGATCGAGGCGGCTCTTCGTCGTAAGACGCATCAGACGATCATGCGGGTAACGCGCGACATCGAAGAACGGCTTCACTTCAATACCGCCATCGCGGCGATCATGGAGCTCGTGAACGAGCTCTACAAGTCGATCGATCCACGCCCTCATCGCTCGGACACTTGGAAAGTGATCCGCCAAGCGACGGAGACCGTGATCCTTCTCCTGAGCCCTTTCGCGCCCCATATCGCGGAGGAGCTTTGGCAGATCCTCGGAAACCGAAAAGGTCTCACGTCGGCGACGTGGCCGGTCTACGATCGGGCCGTTGCCGCCGAGGATACCATCACGCTCGTCGTCCAAGTCAATGGCAAAGTGCGCAGCCGGCTGACACTTCCTGCCAATCAAGTAGAAGACGAAGTCAGACGGCTCGCTCTCGAGGACGAGAAAATCCAGGGGCTCCTGGAAGGCATGGAAGTCAAACGCGTGGTTGTGGTCCCGAATCGCCTCGTCAACGTAGTCGTCGTACCGCGTGTCGCGGTGGAGCTAAAACAGGAGTGACGTTATGAGAGCTTTGCGGTGTGCTCTACTGAGCGCTCTTTTGGTCACTTTGAGTGGATGTGGTTACAGCCTGGCAGGAAAGGGAAATTTCCTTCCCGACTATATTGCCGTGGTGGCGATCCCCACATTCGAGAACCGGAGCGATCAAATCGCCATTGAAGAGATCGTCACGTTCAAAGTCGTCGACGAGTTCAACGCCCGTGGCCGCTACAAAATCCAAGTCGATGTCGCTGGAGCGGATGCAGTAATGACGGGTACGATCATGTCTTTCGACTCGGCGCCCTCGGCGCTCGAAGGCGGCAATACCGAGATTTCCTCGAGCCAGGCGGCGACTTATACGGTTGTCATCCGCGCCCAAGTCGAGTTCAAAGATCTCATCGCGGACAAGGTGCTCTGGGAGAGCAGTAGCTTCCAGTTTCGGGATGACTTCGAGATCGGAGAGGACGAAGAGGGCTTTTTCGATCAAGAAGGTTTGACGATGCAGCGCCTGGCTGAGGAGTTTGCGAAATCGCTGGTAAGCGCCATTCTCGAGGCGTTCTGAGCGCGGTCTCGGGTGAAGCTCTCATATTACCGGCTAGCCGCGCACTTCGATCAGGGGAAGCTCGAGCCGGTCTACGTCATCATGGGCGAGCAAGATCTCCTGCGTGAGCTGGCTGTCGCCAAGATAAAGCGCCACGTTCTCGGGAATGACGAATCGCCGTTCAACCTCGACCGTTTCGACGGTGAAGCGACCGACGGCGCCCAAGTGGTGATGTCGGCTAATCTGCTGCCCATGCTCGGCGGACGGAGGGTTGTGATCGTCAAGCGTGCGCAGAAGCTCCTCGAGAAATCGGAAGAGCTGCGCGCTTATCTCGACGATCCGTCTCCCCAGTCGATTCTGCTGCTCGAGCTTTCGAAATCTCCGGACAAACGACGCAAGGCGTGGAAAGAGGTAGAAAAGAGAACGTCGGTCATCGCTTGCGACACGCCGAAGACCCCGGAGCTGGAAGACTGGGTGAGCGAGCAAGCGAAACAGCGCAAGCTGCGTCTAGGACAGAGCGCGGTACGCTTCCTCGTCTCGGAGTCCGGCGGGGAGTTGAGACACCTTTTGAACGAGCTCGAAAAGCTCTCGCTCTATGCCGGAGAAGAGAAGCTCGATCTCCAGACGATCGCGACCGTGCTCGGGCGTGGCAAAGCGCAAAGTATCTTTCGTTTCACGGATGCGCTTGCGGCGGGGGATGCCAAGAAAGCGCTTCGGCAGCTGGGTCGATTGCTTGAAGAAGGGGAGGCGCCGCTCCGGATACTGGCGCTGGTGGATCGTCTGGTGGGGCAGCTCCGGATGGCCAAGGAGTTTCAGAGCTCGCCCCGTCGAGGGGATAGCCTTGCGAAAGTTCTCGGAGTGCCGCCTTTCGCAGCGAAAAGTCTTTCCGAGGCGGTGCGGCGCTTCGATCGCGCGGCGCTCGACAGAGCGTTGCGATCCCTCACCGACACGGATCGGGTACTCAAATCGAGCGGTCTCCCGGCGCGGCTCTTTCTGGAGAGTCTTACTATCTCGCTTTGCGCGGGAGGTGGGCCGAGTGTCAGCTCGCGGCGAGCACCGAGAGCCGGCGCGTGAGCCGAGATTTGTAGCGGTTGCCGGTGTTTTCGTGAAGGATGCCTTTTTTTACCAGGACATCCACGAGCGATATCGTGTCGGGCAATAACTTCTTAGCCTCGTCGGCTTTGTCGGCGTCGATGGCTGCCCGCAGTTTATTGACCTGCGTTCTCAGACGGGTACGGTACGAGCGGTTGCGCAGGCGTTGCTTCTCATTCTGCCGCACTCGCTTGATTGCCGAAAGACTTTGAGCCAATGGCGTTCCTCCTCGGGGGACGTCGCCCCACTACCAAAGCAAGCATTTTAGCACAATGACAGAAACAACCCTAATCCATTGGCTGCAAAGGACCTTCGAGATCGAAGAGCGGGGAAGCTCCGTGCGGACGGAGCTTTTGGCCGGTCTAACCACCTATATGGCCATGAGCTATATTCTGCTCGTCAACCCTGCTATCCTGAGTGTCACGGGTATGGACCAGGGGGCTGTTCTCGCGGCGACGTGCTTCGCGTCGGCTTTTGCAACGCTCTGGATGGCCGTCCACGCCAACTATCCTGTTGCTCTCGCCCCAGGAATGGGCCAGAATTTCTTTTTCGCTTTTACCATATGCGGGCCGCTGGCAGCGGGCGGGTACGGCTATGGGTGGGAACAGGCCCTCGCAGCGGTCGTCATCGCTGGAGGTCTCTTCGTGCTTGCCTCCATCTGGAAACTACGTACGCGCCTCATCGAGAGCATTCCGGACCACTTGAAAAAGAGCATGGCGGTGGGGATCGGTCTCTTGATAGCGATCGTCGGTCTGAGGTGGGGCGGGATCGTAGCCGCGGCGCCGGGCATCCATATCGGGCTGGGCGATCTTGGCAGCAAAGCGGCGCTTCTCACTCTGTTCGGTCTGACGGTGACGTCGATCTTGACAGTGCTCCGTATCGACGGGGCGATCGTCGTGGGAATCTTAGCGTCGGCGATCGTGGCCATGATCACCGGGCTCACCGAGTTTCAGGGGGTTTTGGGGCTTCCGGATTCGCTCACGGCCGGACTCTTTGCGGCGGACTTCAAGGGACTTTTTGAACAGCAAGATGTCTTGGTGATCGTTTTTGTGATCCTCTTCGTCGATCTGTTCGACACCGTGGGCACACTCATCGGTGTTAGCGAGCGGGCCGGGCTGAGCGTAGACGGCCAGCTTCCTCGTTCGCGTGAAGCTTTCCTCGCTGACGCGGCAGGCTCGGTTGTCAGTGGGCTCGCCGGGACCTCCACCGTGACGAGCTACGTGGAAAGCGCCGCGGGCGTCCAGGCCGGCGGCCGCACGGGGCTGGCTTCGGTGGCGACGGCTTTTCTTCTCGCGATCTCGGTGTTCTTCTACCCTTTGCTGCGCGTCGTGGGCGGGGGCCTCGATGTGGGGGACGGTGTCACTCTCTATCCGACGCTTGCACCTGCGCTGATTCTCGTCGGCGTTTTCATGATGGCGTCTGTCGGGGACATCCAATGGAGCGAGCCTCACCAAGCGATCCCGGCCTTCTTGACCATAATCATGATGCCGCTAACGACGAGCATCACGGAGGGGATTGCGTTTGGGTTCATCTCGACATCGGTGCTGTATCTGATGAGCGGGCGTGGTCCCGAGCTCCACTGGGGGGCGCATTTGGTTGCCGTTTTTTTCCTGGCGCGGTTTGTTTGGGTTTGAAGAGTTTTCGCTCGATTAATATTAAGAAAAGCGTAACGCAAAGGCGCAAAGAAAAAGGAATGCAGATGAGAGGAGAGGCTTCTTGGGGGGTGAGGATTTGTTAGATTGGGTATAGGACGTTCCTCACAGGCTTACTGATAGTTGAAAGTAGAGAACGGAGACATGCGCGAATCACGATATTCCACGGGGGACACCGAGCTCGATGGGAAGCTCAGGGCACTGGTCAATGAATGTTGCACGGATGCGGAGCGCCGTCCTGTTTATGAAATGGCGACGACGGCTCTTCGGCTCGGCATCGACTGCGCGAAATATGTTGACCTGAAGGTTGCGAACACGGCGCTCAAGGAGATGCGCCGAGCCTTCAAAATGTTCACGCCGTTTCGACGGGCCCGCAAAGTGACCGTGTTCGGGTCGGCGCGCACGCTGCCGGAGCATGGCGATCACGAGCGAGCGGTCGAGTTCGGCAGGCTCATGGCCGAGGCCGGCTGGATGGTTGTCACCGGCGCGGGGAGCGGCATCATGGGCGCGGCTCACCAAGGCGCCGGCCGTAACTTGAGCATCGGTGTCAATATCAAGCTGCCGTTCGAACAATCTGCGAACGAGACCATTCGCGGCGACAAAAAGAAGCTCATGAGCTTCCGCTACTTCTTCACCCGGAAGCTCTTTTTGTTGAAAGAGTCCCATGCCGTGGTCCTTTTTCCCGGTGGGTTCGGGACGCTCGACGAGTGCTTCGAGGTTCTGACCCTGCTCCAGACCGGCAAGCAGACGCCGCTACCCGTCGTTATGGTGGAAAGCCCGGAGACGGGCTATTTCAGAGATCTGGCCCGGTTCATCGATCAGCGGATGCTGGGCCACGGTCTGATCTCGCAGGACGATCTGTCACTGTTTCGTATCGTGAAGAACCCCAAGGAAGCGGTCGAGGAGGTCATGCGCTTTTATCGCGTTTACCACTCGTCCCGCTACTTCGAGGACAAGCTCGTGCTCCGGCTCGAGCGCGACCTCACCGACGACGAGCTCGCCACTCTTAATGAAGGCTTTCAGGATGTGCTGCGCTCTAGCGAGATCGTCCGAAGTCAGCCTATTCGCGAAGAGCGCGGGACTCATTTCCAAGGTCTCGCACGAGTCGAGCTCGATTTCAACCGGCACGATTTCGGCCGCCTCCGACAGCTCATCGACAGCATCAACGCGTTCGACGCGCAGCCGGCCCTTAGGGCCCGAACTTTACTTTCGTAGTTGTTCTCGTGGCGCGTTGATGGCAGCGCGGTCGGTGACAGGCCGCCCATGGGAAGGCAAGAGCGCCTCGATAGGTCGCTCGAGGCAGCGGGCCGCGGCTGCGCGCGTCTCGTCGTTGACCTCTAGCTTGCTCTTGTTTGTCACGATGAAGGTGTCGCCCGCGAAGAGAAGGGCTCGCGCTTCCAGGTAGTCGGCCATGTGCCCGTCGGTATGTCCGGGAGTGGCGATGGCTTCGAGGTCTCCTTTGAGCTTCTCACCGTCTGTAACGAAGCTATCGGCAACAATCGGCGAGACTTTCGGGTGCCCGTGGTGCGCCGTCCCTTGCTGACCCGTCAGAAAAGGAGCCTCCGCTTCGGCATAGCGCACGCGTGTTCTCGCGCGCGCGTGGAACGCGGCGGCCCCCGCCGATTGGTCGAAATGCCAGTGGGTGAGTGCTACCAGCCGGACGGAGGACAGCCCGACGCGGGCTTCCTGAAGCCCCATCATCAACGAAGACGCGGTTGCATCGGGGCCGGTATCGATGACAACGGCTCCGGGGAAGGTCTTGATAATGTCGTCGGCGCTCTGGCTACGGCGATGCTGGACGCACCAGATTCCAGGAAGGGGCTCGAATATATCGAAACGTCGCATGGGCGAGACGGCAGTATAGAATGTCTCGCGCCATGGATGTCACCTGGCTCGTTTTTAAAAAGGAGCTCTTACCGATCATGCGCTCGCTCTTGCTCGTTCTGACGATATTGCTCTCGAGTGTCTCATTGGGCGCTCAGGAGGCCCCTCACGCAAAGAATGTGATCCTGCTCATCGGCGATGGGCTCGGCGCGGCTCAAACTGCGTTCGGCCTCCACTACGCCAATATGGTGGAGGGCCGAAAGCTGCATCTCGAAGCTCTAATGGATGACGGTAATACTGGCTATTCGATGCCGATACCTTATCTCAGCACCGTCATCGATTCCGCGGCCGCAGCGTCGCAGCTAGCGACCGGGCGGAAGGCCCGAAACGAGACGTTGAGCTTGAGCCCAGATGGCTACGTCGTGGAGACGGTTCTCGAGGCGGCCAAGAGACGTGGTCTTGCGACGGGGCTCGTCTCTAACATGCGTCTCTCCCACGCCACGCCCGCGGCCTTCGCCGCACATCAAATCTCGCGATACAACCCCGAGCCCGCGATTATGGACGATGTGCTCACCGGCTACGACGTCGACGTGTTATTGGGCGGAGGGGCCCGAGCGCTCGTGCCCTCGGGCCGGCGCGTGTCGGAATTTCTGCCAGGTATCGTCGACAAATTAGACGGTGACTCGAATCGGAAGGACGAAGTGAATCGCATCGCCGAAGCGAAGGCGAAGGGTTATGTTGTTGTCTCCGATCGAACGGGCCTCGCGGAAGCGTCGCCAAAAGCGGATAAGCTGCTGGGGCTCTTTGCCGCGTCGCATCTGCCCTACGTGCTGGATACGCGAGCGATGGGGCTCGAATCGGTGCCGAGCTTGAAGGATATGACCCAGGCCGCGCTCGACATGCTTTCACGGACAGGCAACGGCTTTTTTCTAATGGTGGAAGGAGGTCGCATCGACTATGCAGGGCATGACAACGACGCTGGAACGATGCTTCACGAGATTCTCGATTTCGATGAAGCGCTCGGCGCCGTGCTCGATTTTGAGGCAAGGCACCCGGACACGCTCGTGATCGTGACGGCAGATCACGGGACCGGTGGGTTTTCGTTCAGCTATGGCGACTTCAACGGCCGCCCCCCGGGATGGGAGCTTCCGAGCGGTCTCGGCTATGCGCCCCACCATTCATATCCTACCCGGGAGCAACTCGTGGCGCTTGGCCGTCAATCCGCGTCCTACCTCTACATTCTCGACGAAGCGAAGGGCTCTCCCGAGAGCCTCGTCGAAGAGGTGCGAGCCCACACTGGATTCGAGATGACGATCGAGGAAGCGAGAAAAGCTCTCGTCCGCGACGCCGACGGAAAGGCTGGGATCGAGGATTTCAGTCAGTTCTATCAAGACCAAGCAAGCAACCCAGCCTGTCTTCTAGGCCGGCGCCTCGCTCGTCACACATTCGTCGTCTGGGCGACCGGAGGACACACAATGGAGCCCATTCTCACTTTCGGACGTGGCCCCGGTGCGGAGATGTTACGCGGGGTTTACGAGAACACCCACGTCTACGACGTCGCTATGAAGGTGCTTCAGCACTACTCCGGAGGTTGTTAAAAGCAAGGGGATGTGGGGATAGGAGGGGATGTGGGGATGAAGAGATGGTTCGCCTTTATCTCCACATCTCCAACCGGTCCCCACATCTCCTTTGCTTTTCTTGTCTTTTTCGGTTGTTGGTTAGCGCTTTCGGATCTGTACGTCTCGGCTGAAAGTTGTGGCTTCGATGACGGCGCTACCGTCGCCGACCACGGCGCTGATATTGCGGCGTCTCTTGCTGCTCGAGGTCACGGTCATCGGGAACTCCGATTCGATCTCGCCGCTGAAAGTGCTGGCTTCGAGCTCGAAGCCTACGTCTTCGCCGATCACGATGACGACGTCACCGGAGTGGGTCGTGAACTCGTAGCGGCCGCCGCTCACGATTTGGCCCGTATATCGGATATCGCCACTCACGCTTTCGAACTCGCCCTGCTCGCAGGACACTTGGCGGATGCGGACGTCCCCGCTGACACTCGAGATCGAGAGCTCTTCGGCCTCGATGGAATGGATCGTGACGTTCCCGCTGACGCTCGCGATCTCGACATCGTCGTCGGAACGGGCGTTGCGAATTTCTACGTCTCCCGAGACCGACTTCGCTTTCACGAGGTTTGCGACGTCACTCACTTCGATCTCGCCGCTTACCGAGCTCACACTCGTCTCACCTTCGACTCCTTTTAACGTCACGTCGCCGGAGACCGAGCTTATCTCGACTTCCGTCCCGACGGGGACGGTGATGCGATAGTCGACGGAGACGCCGCCATGGCCGTGCTCGTGGTCGTCAGCATGATTATTGCGTCGTCGATGCGGGTAACGCGTCTCGACACGCACGCGGTTGCCTTGGTGGGAAATGTCTACCTCCACGCGCTCGAGAAGATCACGATCGCCGCGCCCATGAAGACGTTTGACCGCTTCGATCGTCAATTGATTCCCGGAAGTTCCCGAAACACGGATGTCTCCGGAGATGTTGGAAAGAGAGAACTCTCCATTGGGGCCGATATCGAATGTGCGAGAGGTCCGTTCTTCGCGGTCTTGCGCGACGCTCATGCCTGCCGTCAGCAGGGCACTAATCAGTAACGTGGTTGTGAATCGTATGTTTTTCATATTTTTTGCTCGTTTCATCCGATGGGATTCGGTGGGTCGTCCGAACCACGGATTTCGTCTATCAAGTCGAGGGCGTTTTGACCCTCGCCCTTGCGAACTTCGTTGATGAGGAGAATCGTCTTCTGAAGAAGCTCGACTTTGCGCCTGGAAGCTTCGAGAAGGCTCTCTTGGGCCGCCAAGCTCCCGGGCTCCGTCGCCATGGCTTCACGGCTTTCGTGGATCGCTTGCTCGATGAGGTCGAGACTCTCGGTCATCGTCCCGTTCAGCGCGCTCGGGAGCGTACCGTCGTTCAGTTCGATGATTTGCTCGAGCCCCGTGATCGCGTTCTCATAATGGATCTCCGCGCTTCGTAGCTCCTCGGTCACCAAGTTCGCGAGCGCGGCTGGGTCTTCCTTCGCCAAGTCGGCCATCTGTATCTCTTTCGGTGGGCGAAGCGCGATGAACAAGCTCACGCCTAGAACGAGGGCGGCGGCCGCGGCGAGCCCGCTCTGAAAATACGACCTTCGCGACTGGACGCGTTGGCCAGAACGGATGGATTCCGCAATGGAGGCCCAAGCCTGCTCGGGAGGTGCGTGGCGGGAGAGGGTCTTTGCCTCTCGACGTACGGCACGTAGCTCCGCGAGCACGATCCGACAATCGGTGCATTGCTCGAGATGGTTCGCGAGGGTTTTTTTCTCTTCCGGCTCGAGCTCTTTGTCGATATAATCACTCAGCTGGTTGGTGAACGCATCTTCTTTCACGATGTTTCTCCCACCTTCAAAGGGGTGGCAATCGGGCTCCCTCACGGACTCCGTGCCGTCACCCCAATCCCAAATCTCATCGAGACAATAGTAGGTCTCAGGATCGTCAGGGTCGCCTTCGAGGCGAATTGTGCTAACCTGGTCGGATCAAAAGGAGAGTTTGGTTTATGCAAGTCTATAGTACTTTTCTATTGGCTGGCCCGTTGCTTCTATCCGTCGCTTGTGGCACGACGTCGCAGTCGCAGACCCATCCCGACGTGGTTGAAGCCTCGAGCGGGGGCGTCGAGAGCGTTGTCGCCCGCGTTGGCGATCGCGAAATCACGATTGCCGAGCTGGATCAGAAAGTGTTGGCAAGGAACGTCCAGATTTTTCAGGAGCTATACAATGCCCGCAGCGCCGCGCTCGCAGAGCTCGTTGCGGAGGTGCTATTGGCCCGCGAAGCCGAAAAGCGCGGCATCACGGTGGATGAGCTCATCGAGCAAGAAATCACGTCCGACGTGACTCCGGTGACCGACGAGGACATCGACGCCTTCTACGAGCAGAATAGGGTAGGCCTTCGCGGCCAGACGCGCGACCAGGTCGGGCCGCAGATTCGGGAATTCTTGGAGAGTCAGGATGAAGGCATTGTCCGACAGAGCTATATCGACGGGCTCCGCGATGAGGCCGGCGTGCATGTCGCATTGTCGCCGCCTCGCGTGCCAGTTACGGTTGCATCGAACGAACGTATCCGCGGCTCGGGGGACGCGGAGGTGACGATCATCGAATATTCCGACTTTCAATGACCGTACTGCGCACGGGTCGGTCCGGCCCTCAAGCAGGTTGAAAGCACTTACGGCGACAAGGTTCGTCTCGTCTATCGCGATTTCCCCCTTCCCAATCATCCGCAAGCTCAGCCCGCCGCGGAAGCCGCTCTTTGCGCCCACGCACAAGGACAGTTCTGGGAGTACCACGACAAGATTTTCGAGAATCAACGGGCGCTCGGAAACGATAACCTGAAGCAAATGGCTTCCGACCTGGGGCTCGACGTAGAGGCTTTCAACCAGTGCTTCGACTCTGGAGAGTTTCGCGAGGCGGTCAGGGCCGACTATGAGCAGGGCGGTACTCTTGGCGTAAACGCAACGCCGGCATTCTTCATCAATGGCCGATTCTTGTCGGGCGCGCAGCCCTTCGAGGCCTTCCAGCGCATCATCGATGACGAGTTGAGCCACTAGAGCTTCAACCCGGTTATCCTCGCGCTTTTTTTCGGTAGCCCGCTGTGGGGATTTCACCACCATGTGACACGATTTCCGTCGTTTTTGAGCGCTTTCAATCGTCTAACTCGCGTAACTAGCTGAGTCCAAAGCGCTCCGCCGATGGGCGGTGAAGTGCCGGAGCGGCACGGTTCTTGCCGCTGTTTTGAGTCATGGAAGCTCAGGCAGATACCCCAAATGCGCCGAAAGACCAGGCATCGACGTCGAATGCGAACAGTGTCGACGCTTCGGACCAGATTCCAGGAGAGCGTTACCACATCGTGGAGCGTCTCTCGACATGCGCCATTGGCGCCGTCTACAAGGCGCTCGATACGATTCTCGATCGCCCGGTCGCGATCAAATGCGTGCGACTCGATACGCCGTTTGCAGGTCGGACCCCTGACGAGCTCCGCGAGCGATTCGTGCGTGAGGCGCGCATCGTCACCCGGCTCCAGCACGCCAACATCGTTACCATCCACGATATCGTCGCCACTCCAAATCGCGGCTTCATCATCATGGAGTTTGTCGAAGGCCGGACGCTCGAATCTCTCAATGAATCGGAAGGCCGGCTTCCGCTCGCACCCGCCATCAAGATCGTAGCGCAGCTCGCGAGCGCTCTCGATTATGCGCACCGGTGCAACGTCGTGCATCGCGACGTCAAGCCGTCAAACATTTTGGTGTCTTCCTCCTTGAACATTTGGGTCGCCGATTTCGGGATTGCAAAATCGGAGCTCTCGAGAACTTGACGATGGCTGGTGGCGTTCTTGGGGCTCCCAGCTATATGTCGCCGGAGCCTTCCAGTCCGAGCGTCGATGAGGCCGTGATCGTGGAGCTCGATCGCCTACTCCATTTGGCCGCGAGCGGGACTTTCTCTCCCTGCTTGGACTGTCCGCAACCGCAGCCGAGAGTGAAAGGAAAAGTAGTTACCTCAAGTTGGTAGGGCAATATCATCCCGATCGGTTCCCGGGAGTGGATGAAAAGGTCCGCGACAAGCTATCCCAGCTCTGCGCCGCGGCCTCCGAGGCATGGAAGGAATTCGAAACGTCCCGCGACGTGCACGAGGCATCGCGCACGTCGAATCCGGGCAACGGCCACCAGGCCGCAGGCGGCGGTGATCCAGCTCCCTTCGACAGCCAGGTCCACGCAAGGGGCCTTTATGACCGTGCCTTGAGCTATTTCGATAAGGAGGAATATTGGGACGCGATTCAGCTTGTTCGAAAAGCTATCGCCGGCGACGAACAAGTCGCGGAGTATCACGCCCTTCATGGACGAGCACTGCTACAAAACCAGAAGTGGTATAGACAGGCCGCCGAAGCCTTCCTTAAAGCTACCGAGCTCGACCCGAACAACGTCACATATATCGGTACGCTAGCCCTGTCTACCAGGCGGAGGGCATGAGGATGCGCGCGGACAGCATACTAGAGCGCGCTCAGGCTATCGACCCCGCTTACGTTCTTCCCGAGATCGGCGGGGGGAGTGACCTGGTCGTAGACTAGGAAAATTCGAACGAATGTCCTCAGGCAATTGGTAAGGCTTCGTGCGCTATCTATAATCCCAGCCAAGGAGGACACGACGTGAGCGACGATCTCCGTTATCCGATTGGCAAGTTCCAGTCGGGGAGGTGTGCGTCCATGGCTTTCGCGAGGTCAAAGTGCCCAACGAGCGGTCATTCGAGTCGGCGTGGAAACCAGGCCAAACACCTGTTCAAAAAATGAAGCAATGTTCATACCAGACGAAAAACTAGTTTGTTTTCAATGCCGCATTGCCGAAAGCTCTCGAAGGACGCGCTCATATTGCAAGGTTTTCTGACATTTTTTGGGGCTGAAACGGGTTGATAGTTAGCGCAAATCTTTGTGTCTACACTGGTTGTTAGAATTTTCTCGCAATTACACAAGGTGTACAGTTTTCGAACACGCTAAAGCACGTACGATCCGGGGGAGGAAAGTTACACCTACAGCAAGGCGGCGATAGCGACGAGCGCGAAATAGACGACGACCCAGAAGACCGTCATACCGATCGGGAAGCGAAAACGGTACGGGTCGTAATCCTCCGCTTGTGGGTTGTCAGGACGTTTCCCTGCTCCGGTCGGGGCTTGACTGAATGCCCAGGCGTAGGCGATCAAGGTGCGGCCGGTCGTGGAAGCCAATTGCCCCGCCGAATGGATCGCGGCGACGAGCTGTTCGATGAGCGATTTGAAAGGTCTGCGATAGAACCAGTCCGTGTCCACGCTGACGGTCGCTTCGCCGCCGAGTTTTCCGATCAGCAGCCAGAACACGATGGCGGTTCCGGCCAGAAGCTGATACGCCGACACTACGTGGTCCAACGTATACGGATGGTATTCGGCACCGAATGGCAGAAGCCCGTAGAGCAGACTGGGGACGACGCCGTAGAGTGTA
The DNA here is from genome assembly GCA_963578475.1 of Acidobacteria bacterium bin61. Taxonomy (GTDB): domain Bacteria; phylum Acidobacteriota; class Vicinamibacteria; order Marinacidobacterales; family SMYC01; genus SMYC01. Next base: position 82,673 of record CAUZCL010000002.1, read on the forward strand.
CAGAGAATGGCTCCGACGCCCATCGCAACGAGCATGTTCAACGGGAGTGGTCGCAGCTCGAGATCTTTCTTGGGGCCAAAGAACGTGAAGTAGGGAAGTTTGAGTCCAGTGTGCAAGAACGTTCCGATGCTCGCCAAAGTTAGTAGGAGCTCGACAATGGGCAAATGCGATTCGGCCGCCGCCGAGATGATCATGGATTTGCTGATGAAGCCGTTGAAGAGCGGGAATCCGGAGATCGAGCACGCTCCGACGGCGTAGAGTATGACGACGAGCTTCATTCGGTCGGCGATGCCGCCGAGCTCCGTCAGCTTGCGAAGCCCGGTAGCATAGATAACGGCCCCCATTCCCATGAACAAGACCGATTTATAGAGGATGTGGCTGAACGCATGCGCCGTCGCCCCATTGAGCGCTAGATCCGTGCCCATCCCGACGCCGGCCACCATATATCCGACTTGACTGATGATGTGATAGGCGAGAAGGCGGCGAATGTCGTTCTCGAGAACGGCGTAGACGACGCCGTAGAGCGCCATCGCGACACCTGCCCAAACGAGAACGTCCGCACCTGGAAAGAGTCTCAATAGCACATAGACCGCGGTTTTGGTCGTGAACGCGCTCAGAAAGACACTACCGGTCACGGAGGCTTCTGGGTAAGCATCCGTCAACCACGCATGAAGCGGCGGGATGGCTGCGTTGATGGCAACTCCGAGAAGGATCAACCAAAAGGCGAGGGGGTCGGTGTCAGACGCCATCAAGGCTGTGATGGCAAACTCTCCGCCCCGAGCTAGATGCACGAGGATACCCGCGAACAAGAGAGAGCCGCCGAAAATATGAACGAGCAAGTAATGATAGCCCGCGCGCGCCGAGCGCTCCGTCCCGCTCTGCCAAATCAAAAAGAGAGACGAGACGGCCATGAGCTCCCAGAACACGAACAGGGTCGCCCAATCTCCCGCGAGGACCACGCCGAGCGAGGAGCCCGCGTAGATGAGAGTGGAAACATGCTCTCCGGCGCTGTCGTTGTGGAGCGCGTACAAGATGCCCACGAAGGTCACGATCGTGAATATCAGCGAGAAGACGAGGCTCAGTGGATCGACATGGAGAAGCGTGAGCGAATATTCGCCGACGGAGAGCTGCCAGCCGGATGTAAAGTCCAGCGATTCCCAGCTGATGAGCGCGGCCACGGTTCCGGCCGCTAGCGCCACTCGCCGCGCGGTCCCGTGAACGAACGGCACAATTGCCGCGGTCAGGAAGAGGACGAGCCCGGGATGTATCATCATCTGGTGGTCTAGTGGTCTAGTTGACCTGGTTCGTCCAGTTGGTTGTCGTAATAGTTCACGTTGCGCTGCACGAACTTATGCCCGACCCATTTGGATCCCAATACGATGAGGCCGCAGCCGAGCACCCCGTACACGAAATCGAACGCGGGAAGCTTGTGCCAGAAAAATGTGGCATGGGCGAGGTGGCGAAAAGCAAGCTCGAGAGCCGCTGTCGACAGGACGAAAATCACGGTAGCGATAGTGATGCGTTTCATCCGCCGCCCCCCGCCAGCATGAGCGGAGCGGGTGCCACCAGGCTCGCGGCCGCCTGCCAGGCGAGCTCGTAGAAGTGAAGCCCGATATCGGGAAAGATGCCGAGCAAGATTGAGATCGCCGCCGTCACGGCCAAAGGAAGCCAAAGAAGAACAGACGCTTCCTTGAAGCGAAAGGGAGCGTCGCTCTTTCCGAAGAAACCCGTATAGACGATCGGAAAGAAATAGGCGAAGTTCAAGAGACCGCTCAAGACGAGAACACCGACATAAATGGTGTGATTGGCCTCGAGCGCTCCCAGCCCGAGGTTCCATTTGCTGAGAAAGCCGGCAAATAACGGCATCCCCGCGAGGCCGAGCGCGCCGAGCGTGAACGCGCCGAAGGTCACTGGCATCTCACGCCCGAGCCCGCGGAGGTCAGCGATGTACTCTTTGTGGGTTTTCGTGTAGATCGAGCCGGCGCAGAAAAATAAAGTGATCTTCATGAATCCATGCGCCGCGATGTGGAATATTGCGCCGACGAGCGCGTGCAGCGAACCCAGCGCCGCGCCCAAAACGATGTAAGAAAGCTGGCTCACGGTCGAATAAGCAAGCCGCCTCTTTAAATGATCCTCTCCGAGCGCGCGCATCGAAGCGATGAGAATCGTTGCCCCCGCGGCGAATGCCAGGATGTTCGCGAGCCCGAGCTCTCTGGTGAGGTCGACCCCGAACACGAAGCCGACGATCCGTACACATCCGAAGACGCCCGCTTTCACAACAGCGACGGCATGTAGAAGCGCGCTCACTGGCGTCGGCGCGACCATCGCGGCGGGGAGCCATCCATGTAGTGGCATGATGGCGGCTTTGGCGCCAATTCCGATGATGAAGAGCACGAAGAGCGCCTGGAGTGTTCCGGACGACGCACTCCCCGAGAGAAAGCCTCCCGGCTGGAACGTTGCGCCGGGCGCTAGGCCTGCGCTCCAAACGACCGCAACGAGCAGCGCCTGTCCCGCGATGAGCGTATAGGCGAGATATTTGCGACCGCCGGCGACGGCTTCCTCGTTGCGGCGATGAATCACGAGCGGGTAGGTCGCTATAGTGAGGATTTCGTAGAAAATGAAGAATGTCGCCAGGTTGGCCGCGAACGCGATCCCAATAGCGCTCGAAACGCAGATCGCAAAGCTCGCGTAATAGCCTGTCTGGTGGGTGTAGCCTCCGCTCCGCATATAGCCGATCGAGTAGACGGAGGTGAGAATCCACAATGACGATGCCAGCAGCGCGAAAACCATTCCGAACGCGTCGGCACGGAGATGGAGCGCCCAGCCGGGCACGAGCTCGAGCGGCTGGCTCTCGACTACGCCGCCATCGAGCACCGTAGGGAGCAGCGAGAAGACGATCGCGAACTTGATGACGGCTGCCGCGAGGGTGCAAGCTTCCCGGAGGTTCGGATGGTTGCGAAACACGAAGATCGCGACCGCGGCGACGAGAGATACGAGGACCGCTGCTAAGGGGCCGCCGGACATCAATAGCTCGTTCACGAGGGAAGCCCCGGTTGGATGAGCTCGGTCACGACAGTTTGGTTGAAGAGACCGAGGAGAAGCGCGAGCACCGCCAGCGTCAGGATTGGCGCGAGCATGGGGAAGGGAAGCTCGCTCGTGTCTCGCGTTTCTTCATCGTTCTCGGGGCTGAGATAGACTTTCTCGAGCACGCGAAAAAAATAGACGGCCCCCAGGAGGCTCGAAAGGATGAGCGCTGCGAGAAACGGGAAGTAGCCCGACTCGAGCGCGGCGAGCGCGAGGTAGTATTTGCTGAAGAATCCGGCGGTCGGGGGAAGCCCAATCATGGAGAGTGCGGCGACGGTGAAGGCCGCCATCGTCAACGGAAGCCTGCGACCCATGCCCGCGAAATCGCACACACGAAACACACCGAGACGCCATTGGACTCCGTTCACGGCCATGAAGAGACAGCCCTTCATGACGGCGTGGTTGACGACATGCAGAAGGGCTCCCGTCAGCGCGAGCGGCGTTCCGATCGCGATCCCGAGCATGATGTAGCCCATCTGACCGATGCTCGAATAGGCGAGCATCCGCTGGACGTCTTTCTGAGCGAGCGCCATCAACGAGCCCGCGACCACGGCGATCACAGAGGCCCAGCCAAGAAGAAGGAGCGGCTCTCGCGGCCCCGTACCCGCGACGAACACATAAAAGAGAATTCGGTAGAGCGCGTAAGCGCTCACTTTCGTCATGACGGCGGCTACGAACCCAATCACTGGGCCGGGAGCGTAAGTGTAGGTGTCAGGAAGCCATCCGTGAAGGGGGAACAGAGCGGCTTTGATGGCGAGCCCTATCACGATGAAGGAAACGGCGACGACGATGACGGGGGAGTCTGACGTCTCGGGTAAGCGGGCGGCCATGTCCGCCATGTTCAGCGTGCCCGTCATGGCGTAGAGGTAGCCTACTCCGATCAAGTAGAAGCTCGCCGCCACCGTTCCAATCAAGAGATAGCGGAAGACGGCGACGATGGCTTTGCTGCCGCCCGATGAGAGAAGCGCATAGGCGGAGATGGACGAGATCTCGAGAAAGACGTAGAGGTTGAACAAGTCGCCGGTCACGACGATCCCTTGAAGGCCCGTGACGAGAAGAGCAAAGAGACTGCAAAACGTTCCCGTGCGGCGCGCTGTCCATCCGCTGAGATAAGGTCCGCTGTAAAACGCGGCGAGCACGGCTAGGAAGCTCACGAGAGTCGCCATGACTCCACTCAAAGGATCGATGACGATCTCGATTCCCCAGGGCGGAGGCCAGCCGCCGACGTGATAGCTCAACACCTCGCCCTCGAGGCTTGCGCGAAGCGCAAGGATCGAGCAAAGCAGAGAGCCCGCGGTCGCGAAGAGCAATCCGGCGCGCGCAAAGCGCCCGCCACCCATGGCAAGGAAGGGGATCAGAAGCGCGCTCGTGAGAGGCACGAGAACGATCAGGATCGGTGTGTGATCCATGAGTGCTACTTCAGCTTCTCCATTAGCTCGGACTCATCCAACGTTCCAAAGCGACGGTGAATCCGGATGAGGAGCGCAAGAGCCACGCCCGTCGTGCTGACGCTCACCACGATGGCGGTCAGCATCAGCGTGTGAGGCAGGGGGTTGATGTAGTTGCGTGCGATCGGAGTCTCGTCTCCGTGGCGTACGATCGGCGGCGTGGCGTCGCTCTTGTATCCCAAGATGATGAAAAAAACGATGACGGCGACCTGAAGGATGTTCATCGCCATGAGCTTCCGAACGAGATGCGGTCGGGCAAGGATGCCGTATAAGCCGATGAGGAACAATGAAGCTGCGAGGCAGTAATTCACGAAGCTGAGCGTTTCGGCTTCCACGCTTTATTCCTCCGAGCCCATCGTCAGGACGTCGAAAATCAATACCATCACCGCGGTGACGGTGATAAAGACACCCGTCTCCACCGAAAGGGAGCCCATCTCGCGCAAGTGCCCGCCATGAAAAGGAAGAGGGAGGCCGGAATAGTCGAGAAAGTTTTTCTCGAAGAACAAGCTGACGAGTCCCGTGCCCGTGTAGACGAGCACTCCGATCGAGCCGATCGCCACTGTGTAGGTCGGGAGAAGCCTGAAGGCGGGTGCTCGCCCGCGCACGAGACGTACGAGAATGATGGCGGCGGCGCATATGGCGCCGCCCTGAAAGCCTCCTCCGGGGCTCGTATGTCCGTGGACGACGACGTAGAAGGCGAAGAGGCTGATGAAGGGGATGAGCAGTCGACTCGTCGCGTCAACGATGTCGCTCCCAAACTCATAGGGCGTCGCCTTTTTTTCAGTAGGGCCCGAGCGTGCAGGGGTGAACGCGCCGAGCACAAGGAGGCAGGCAAGCCCCGCGGTGAGGATCACGACTGTCTCGCCGAGCGTGTCGTAGGCGCGATAATCCGCGAGGACGGCGGTAACCATGTTCGCGGCGCCGGTCTCCGCGACGGCGCTCTCGATATAACGGGGTGAGACGTGGGTCGAGGCAGGTGCGTTAGGATCCGCGATGGTAGGCAGATCTCGCGCGGCATAAAACAAGATGGCCGCGGCGGCGACGAAGGGTAGCCATGCGATTCTTTGAAATATTTGCTGCACGGTCTAGGTCACCTTTCGGTGCGTTCGATAAATAGCTGACACGAAGAAGACGGTTGTAATGGCTGCGCCAATCGCCGCTTCTGTGAAGGCCACATCGAGTGCGCCAAGAAGCGTGAAGAAAATAGCGGAGAAGAAACTGAAAGCGCCGAAAATGACCACGGCGCCCAAGAGATCCGACACTTGTAGCGCGGCAATGGCACACAAGACCATCATTGCGAGAAACAAAGTTACGATAGGTGCGATCATAGCTGCCAGGATGTTTTAGTCATTGGTCACTAGTCAGTGTCACGTGGGGACTCCCAAGGGACGAGGCCGCTTCGATAGGCGGCTCGGCCGAGCGCGTGTGTGGCGGTGGGGTTCGCGAGACCGACGAAGAAAATGATCAACACGATCTTCAATCCGTTGAGGGTGGCGCCTTCGAGCACCGCCGTCCCCAGCACCATGAGAGCTACCCCGAGGGTGTCGGACTTGCCCATGGCGTGAAGTCGCGTGAAGAAGTCTGGAAGTCGCAGGATACCGAGTGCACCTGTCACAATGAAGAAAAAACCTGAGCCGAGCAGCGCGCATGCCAAATAATCGGTCATGGGCCGGTCTCTTTGCCTTCGAAATATTTGGCGAGCGCCAAAGCTCCGATAAAGCTGATCAGCGTATAAGACAGCGTAATGTCGACGAAGATGTCCTCGCGCCCGGTAATACGGCCCATCAAGAGCACGAGCACAATCGTCTTTGTTCCGACGAGCCCTAGACCGCTCAAGCGGTCCCATAGCGTCGGGCCGTGAAGGAGCCGATAGAGCGACACCAACATCGTGAGTGCGATGCCGACCGTAAGTGCCCAGATAAAAGTGTTCATTGTGAGCGGGGCGTTTGGGTTAGTTCTCGTTAGTGCGGAACAGCGTGCGGATGCGCTCTTTCATGTTTGAAGGTGACGGTTGTGTGCTCAAAAGAGGCTCCGCGGCGTCATCGGTGAGCGCGTGGACGACGTATTCGTCGCCGCGCACGTCGATGGTCACGGTTCCGGGTGTGAGTGTTATGGAGTTGGCGAGCGTTGCCCGCGCGATATTGTGCGGCAGGGGATAATCGAATTTTACGACGGTCGGCCGGATCTTCATTTTCGGGCTCAGTACGATCTGCGCCACCTGAACGCTCGAGATGACGATCTGCGTCGCGAGCCAGGGGACATAACCGACAAGGCGAATCCAGGGAAACGTCCAAAAAGGGTGGCGCCCAGCCGCGCCTAGCGGCGGAGAAAGCGCATAGAGCCAACACGTTGCCACTGCCATCGCCACCGAACTCAGAGCACCCGCGGCCAAGTGGAAGGTGTCTATCTTTCCGGAGAGGATGACCCAGAAGACGAAGAGCAATCCGGCGAGTGGTGCACTTTCATGAAACGGGAGAGGCCCTGTGGACTTTTGCGAATTTTTGGTTGGCGGCACCGCGTTTGCCTCCATCGGTATGATAGATGAGCGGTTAAGCAAATCATAACATGAAATGTAATATAGTGGTCGCATGGCTTCCCCCTCCGAGACGGAGAGCTCGCCTCTAGGAAGCCAGCGCGTCTCCCAGCGCAAGCATTCTGCGGACGACGCCGCACTCGATCGCGAAAACCTGACACGTTCCGCGGGCACCGTCAGCCTTGGCGTCGTGGTCTCGAGAGTGCTCGGCCTCGTCCGCGAACAGGTGCTCGCCTATTTGTTCTCGGCGCGCATCGTGTTGGACGCGTTCTACGCGGCCTTTCGGCTGCCGAACTTGTTTCGCGACATGTTCGGCGAAGGCGCCTTGAGCAAAGCCTTCGTCGCGACGTTCTCGGAGATCCAAGAGAAAGAGGGAAAAGAAGCCGCGCTTCGTCTGGTGAGCGTGGTGTTGAACGCGATGATCCTTGTGGTGGCTGCGCTGACCCTGGCCGGCATTCTTTATGCTGATGGCCTCGTAGCCTGGGTCTTTCCCGGCGCGGGCTTCGACACGCCGCTCGCTCCGGATGAAAGCTACGGTTTTGCGACGAAGCGGGACCTCACGGTGCGGCTCACGCAGATCATGTTCCCGTTCATTCTCTTCGTCAGCCTTGCCGCCCTCGTCATGGGTGTTCTCAATGCACGCGGCCGCTTTCTCGTTCCGGCGCTGGCTTCGGCGTTCTTCAACATCGGGTCGATCGTCGTCGGCGTGATCGGCTACGTCGTAGCACCTCGCTACGGCCAGCATCCGGCGATTGGGATGGCGATAGGCGTGCTGGTGGGCGGCCTCTTGCAGCTTTTGTGGCAGCTCCCGTCTTTATTTCGACTCGGGTACCGCTATCGCCCCAATTTCGACTTTCGCGACCCGTGGCTCGGGAAGGTGTTGCGTCTTTTCGGGCCGGGAGCCCTGATTGCTTCGACCGTTCAAGTCAATCTGTTGGTGAGCTCGATTTTCGCGTCGAGGGGCGAAGGGTGGATGACGTGGATCATCCAGGCTTTTCGCATTCTGCACTTACCCCTCGGCCTCGTCGCCGTCGCGGTCTCGGTCGCCACGCTCCCGGCCCTCAGTCGCGCGGCGGCAAAAAGAGACATAGACGGCTTTCGCGACACGTTCTCTTTCGCGACGCGACTCGTGGTCCTGTTTACCGTGCCCGCCACGGTCGGTCTTCTCGTGCTGGCGCCTCCCATCGTTCGCCTGATCTTCGAGCAGGGTCGTTTTTCCTCGTCCGATACGGTGCAAGTTGCTGGCGCTTTGCGTTTCTACGCCGTCGGCCTCTTGAGTTTCGCTGCCGTCAAGATCGTGACCGACGGCTTCTATGCACTCCAGGACGTTCGCGCGCCGCTCGTCGTCAGCCTCGCGAGTATGCTGGCCAACGCGGCCCTCAACTGGCTCTTTGTCGTTCGGCTCGGGCTCGATCATCGAGGACTGGCGCTAGCGACGTCGACGACGATGACGATATCTCTCGTTTTCCTCTGGTTTCTGTTTCGACGTCGAAGCGGGCTCGAACATCTCGGCGGCAGGACGGTGCTCGTGACCTTTGGCAAAACGGTGGTAGTCTCCGCAGTAATGGGTGCGGTCGCGTTTCTTACCTTTCGAGGCATCGACAGCTCTCTCGGACATGATGTGGTGTGGACGCGACTGCTGCAGGTAGGCAGCTCCGTTCTCGCGGGCCTCGCGGTGTTTTTCTTCGGGTGCAAGCTTCTTCGAGTCCGAGAGTTGAATCAAGCACTCGCGGCGTTTAAGTAAGAACTTCGGAGGTGAGATGGGATTGGTAAAGCCGTGTATGCTCGTCGTTCTGGTCTCGATGCCCGAGGCCGTTGCGACGGCGCAGATGCGGCAGCGGCCGTCGATCAATTACGGCGAGCGGAGTACGTTCGAGTTCGAGCTGCGTCGATGGCGCTCCGACCTCGTCTCGGAGATGCGTCTTTCAACTCCAGATGCTATCGGCAGCGACTTCGATCCCGTGCTCGCGCTCGGCCTTCCGCAGCAGCGAACCTTCGACTATCACTTGGGGGTTCGTCTGACGAAGAGAATCAAGATCCGCGCAAATTGGTTTCGAGCTCGCTATGACTCAGACACGTTTGTTTCGGAGGCTTTTACGATCTCGGGGACGACCTTTCCGACGGGCGCGACCTTGACCAGCTTTGGCGAGCTCGAACAAAGACGGGGAGGGTTGCATTTCGACCTTTGGGCCGGACAATATGGGTACCTCGCTGTTGCGGGAGAATGGGCGCGCTTCAGGGCAACGACCGACTTCAGCTCTTCCGGCGGTGGCGTGACTCCGGTGCCACTTACGATGGACTTGCCGATTTTTGGCGTCGCCTCGCGGGTCTATTTGACGCCCGCCCTTGCGGTTAGTGGAGCGGCGCTCGGGATGAAACGTGAGGCGATCGGCATCATGACCGATGTCGAGGTCTCGGTAACTTACAACGCGGTCCCGAGTTTCGCCGTTTCCTATGGCTATAGAAACTCTTACAACCGGTTCAAGAATGTTGAGCCCGGCTCTCGGGCTATCTTTAGGTTGCGCGGTCAGTATTTCGGCATAACGATTCGATTTTGAAAACTACGTTCCTTCATTACTTAGAAGTCGAGAGGGGATTGTCGCCGAATACGCTCGCGGCCTATCGACGGGACATCGCAAAGCTCGAGCTCTACGTGAAGAGCAACCGCAAGACGCTCGCGTCGCTGACGGCTTCGGATCTTCGAGATTTTCTTCGAGACCTGCATCGTCAGGGGCTTTCCTTGCGCTCGATCGGGCGCGTGAGCTCGGCGGTGCGAGGCCTCTATCGGTTTGCCGCTGCCGAAGGAGTCATCCGAACCGATCCGGCAGAGCAGATCGACTCCGCCCGTCTTCCGAAGAGCCTGCCGAGCTACTTGAATTTGGACGAAGTGGACGGCCTTCTCGAAGCGCCCGATACGGCCCTCCCGGATGGGCTCCGGGACCGGGCGATGCTCGAGCTGCTTTATGCCACCGGCCTCAGAGTGTCGGAGCTCATCACATTGAGGATCGCCGATTTCAATTTCGAGGTCGGCTATCTCGTGTGCCAAGGAAAAGGGCGTAAAGAGCGCGTCGTGCCCTTTGGGCGGTCCGCGAAACAGTGGATCGAGCGCTATCTCCGCGACGGCCGTCCGTCTCTCGTGCGGAGGGCGCCAGATGCAGAAGATGCGATGTTCCTGAGCCGCCTGGGAAAAGCGATGACGCGCCAACGTTTTTTTCAGATCCTGAAAGCCTGCGGCCGAATCGCCGGGATCCAAGGCGCGTTGTCGCCGCACGTCGTGCGGCATTCCTTCGCCACGCACCTGCTCGAGCGCGGAGCCGACCTGCGAAGTTTGCAGCTCATGCTCGGGCACTCGAATATCGGAACGACGCAGATCTACACGCATGTGAGCCGCGAAAGGCTGCGACGCATCTACGACAGCCATCATCCCCGCGCAAAAGCTCCCACCAAGTGAACAAAAGTGTCTCCGCAGGGGGACGCTGATGCCGTTGGAGGCGCCCCTTCATCGGTACGAATCTTGCTGTGGATACGTGTACGGCCGCCGCTGAGGAGGTTGTCATGCCAAACGTCCTTCGTGTGTTTCTCTTTGTCTCCATGGCCTCGGCTTGCGGGCACCATGATCCCGTGTATTACGAGCCGCGGCCCGACTATCATCATTACCATCGGCTAGCCTGCGACCACCTCGTGGAATGCCGATACAGCGGAGGACACCACCACTATCGGCCGTACAATGATCACGAGAGCTACTGGCACGTCCATCGAACACGGGAAGGGCGGTACATGAAGTGTTACGTGGAACGGAAGCGCCACGGGTATCGATAAAAGGACGGTCGAGCGAGAATGCCCAACCCAAAATGAGCGAGAGTGTCGGGACGACGTCCGTTGCACCCACCGTGAAGCTTCCCGACATGTCTGGCCTCCCGTATAGACGAGCCCGGTCGCGAGCCGCGTCGGGATGTCGACGGCTCGGGCGAGCGCTGCGAAAAAGACCGCGTGCTCGTTGCAGTCTCCCACACGGTTGTTGAGCACCTCTCGGGCGCTCGGGACCGAGAGGGTCGGCGATTTCGCGAGGTTCTCGAAGACCCAATTGCTCAGCGCCGTGCTTTGTCGACATCCGCGACCCTTGGGTCACCTCTTCCGCTTGCTTGCAGATCTCGGGGTCGTTGGATTGGATGAAGGCATCGGCGCGGACGGGCGTCTGAGCTCATCCTCGGACAAGACGTCGCGCCCGGTATAGGGTGCTTTCTCGCGCTCGATGTGGAGGTCGCCTTCTCTGAGGCTTTGCCGTCCCCCCTCCATAGCATCGAAGCCGTCCGGGAACCGTTCGAGCTTCAAGACGACCGTCTGAAGCTCTGACGCCTCTCCGGCGAAGCCAATAGCGGGGACGGCCGAAGCGAACAAGATGTCGGGCGCTGTGCCGGCCTCTCGTGCTTGAAGGCTGCTGCCAGGCGCTTCTTTCTGGAGCGTCCAACCGAGCGGTGTCTCTTCTTGAAGCACTTCACCCTTGTCGTTGACCCACGCGGTTGTCGTTAGCTCGGCGAAGGTTGTTAGGAGGCGGTACGCTTCTTCTTCGTGCCCGCCCCAGCGCACGATTTCAGGATCTTTGACTTCGATCCTCGCTTCGCCTTCGGTGAGCGTCATCGGATCGAAAAGTCGGACGTGATAGGCTTTTCCGCTCGTCCAGCCGTTCGATGCGAGCGAGTAGTACAAGTTCATTGGAAGCAAAATGGGCTCGTCGAGCGTTCTGGTTTCTGTCCTCTCCGATCGGCTGGAACGGATGGTGAGCTCGAGCTGGTTGCCGTCGACTTTACCGAGCACCGTTGTTTCGAACGGGGAGCGGTGTGTCGATGTTGTGAGCTGGAACTTGAACGTTCGAAGCTGTCCTCGAGAATCAGTCGTAGCCGAACCTTCCATCTTCATTTGACGCTCCCGCCCGAGAAGCTTCAGCATGAACTCGCCGCTTTGCTCGGCGCGATAGCCGTTCTCGAGAGGTGTGAGACGTTCGCGGATATAGCCTATCCGCTCGCCGAGATAGAAGACTTCGCGCTGCGTCAGCTCGGCTTCGTCGGGACCGCTAGACGCAGACAGGTCGACGAGGGTTGCGGTTTCGGAGCGTCCGTAGTTTTGCGAGATATGGAGGCCGAGGAGCCCGAGCCACATCGACACGATCGCGATGGAAAGGAACCGCCCTGGGCGAATGCTCATAGAGATGGAAACGATGGAGGTGAAGTCAGTATAGCATGGGCACTTACATGGGAGTCCTTTGGTGCGGTTGAAGATCGCGAGCAGTCGTCCCGAGCCCGATGTGATGCGTCGTGCCGTCGCGTCGCTCGGGAGAGGTGGTGTTGTCGCCTATCCAACCGAGACATTCTACGGCTTGGCTGCGTCTGCCTTCGACGTCGAAGGATGTCGCCGTGTGTTCGCGATCAAAGGCCGTTCTCGTTCGCGCGCTTTGCCGCTCATCCTCGCAAATCGTTCGCAGCTCGCCGACGTCACGGGGGCGCCGTCGGCTCTGATGCAACGCCTTGCCGAGAAGTTCTGGCCGGGGCCGTTGACGCTTGTGGTGGACGCGTTGCCCGGGGTTGCCGCCGCGTCCGAAGACGGGACGGTTGCGCTCCGCATCAGTGGTCTTGCGATTGCAAGGGCGCTCGCTTCGGCGGCGGGGCCGGTGACATCGACGAGCGCGAACGTCAGCGGGAGTCCACCTGCCATGACGGCCGAGGAGGTCGAGGCTGGGTTGGGCGATCTCATCGATGTGGTCCTGGACGGGGGTGCCACGAGCGGTGGTCGCGCGTCGACCATCGTCGACATCACGGGATCGACGCCGAAGCTCGTTCGAGAAGGACGGGTCGGATTCGCTGACGTGTTGGCCCTGGTTGAATAATGACGGGGAACGACTTCATTTCTTGACTTAGAGTCGCCGCAAAGGTAGTATGGAGTTCAGCTTGCAGCGATTGTACTCGAATAGACGGACATCCCGCATATCTGTTAATTGCGCATGAATTTTACGAGTAGAGGGCTCCAAGCAGCCGCGTTCGTCGCCGTTATCGTGACGTTTGGCTGCGCTGCCAAGCGGGATTTCACTCCCGTCACCGTCCCTTCCTGGAACGTCGTACAGGAAATGATGCTCTCACCTCCAAAAAAATTCTCGGACGGCGAGCGACGGCGCTTCCAAGAGGGCTGGAGCGCGCTTCAGCTAGGAAACCTTGATACCTCGGAGTCCAACCTATCGAGGCTGGGCCAAAAATATGGTCGTAGCCCGGAGGTCACCACGGCGCTCGGGTTTCTCGAACTGCGCCTCGGTCGCTGGCCGGCCTCGGAGCGATATTTCAGCATTGCGCTGGCGGAGCGTTCAGGCTTTAGGCCAGCCGAGAGCGGCTACTTCCTCGCGGCGCTCGCCACGGGAAACGAAGAGCTGGCTTATGAGCGTCTGCTGCAGGTTCGAGAAGCTTCTCCCGACCATCCACTCGTCGATCGCTACGCTTCCACCTTGCAAGTAAACGTTGCCGAGGCTCGGCTCGGTACTGCGAGGGAGCTGATCGAGCAAGGCCTGAACAAGGACGCCGCGAGCGCTTATGCGCGGGCGCTCGAAGTCGCCCCTGAGGTCGGTGGGCTTTACATCGAAGCCGCGGAGGCCGCCCATGCCGCGGGCTTGCACGCGCAGGCCGTGATACACGCGGAGCGCGCCACGGAGCTCGAGCCCAGAAACGGCGGAGCGTTTCGCATCCTGGGCGAAGCCCGTTACGCGACCGACAATCTTACTTTGGCGCTAGAGGCTTTTCGCGCGGGAGCGCGGCTCTCTCCGCGCGATGCCGACGTCATAGCCCGCTTCGAAACCATCGAAGCGGAGTATGAAGAGCAAAACTTGCCACCGGAATATGAAGGGATTCGTGACGCGGACCGGTTGACCCGGCAGCAATTGGCCGCCCTCCTATATCTCGAGCTGAGGGACGCCTATGACGGTGTGCCGGAGACGACACAAGTTATCGCAACGGATATTGGGGATAGCTGGGCTCAGACGTTCATCCGCCATGTCGTAGGGACAGGCATTCTAGAGGTGTTTCCTAATCACATGTTCCAGCCGCAGGCCTTCGTCCGCCGTGCTGATCTCGCTGATGGCCTTGCGGCCGCGATCGAGGTTCTTGCGCCGACGGCTTACGACATGGCGAGGCGGTCATCGCGTTTCAGGCAACATTTTCCCGATCTGTCATCGGAGAACATCCATTACGAGTCGGCGGCCCTGACGACCTCGCTGGGCTTCTTGATGGCTCGAGCGAGCGGGGATTTCGACCCTCAGAGTCTAGTGAGCGGATCCGAGGCCGTGTCGGCGGTCGAAGTGCTCGCGGCGCACATGGCTCCTTGAGCCGGACTCGCGTACAATAGCAGGCACCCACGCAAAACTGCCTGGCCGGCGGAGTATGGGGCCAGAGACCAAAGGGAAAGGGAAGCGAAAAAGGTAACCGCTAAGCTCTTCCGTCAGGTGCCGCTGTTCTCCGGTCTGGAAGAATAAGACTTGGTCAGCCTCATCAACGTTGCATCACGACGGAAATATCCGAAGGATGCGGTGGTGTTCTTCGAGAACGATCTAGGCGACGCACTCTTCATGGTCCTCTCGGGCCGTGTCAAGGTCACGATCCTTTCAGACGACGGCCGGGAGGTCATTCTGTCCATGCTTTCGAAGCACGACTGTTTTGGCGAGATGAGCCTTCTCGACGACCAGCCGCGCTCGGCCACTGTCATCGCACTCTCGGAGACCGAGATCCTTGTCCTCCATCAGAAGGATTTTCTCTCGATTGTCGAAAAACAACCGCGGGTGCTCGTCAACTTGCTCTCCGTGCTCTCGTCGCGTCTACGCAAAGCCAATCAACAAATCGGCAATCTCGCGCTGCACGACGTGTATCCTCGCGTCGAGCGGATCCTTCTCGATATGGCGAGCGAAGACGGCAGCCGCCAGCCGGATGGTCGTGTCATTTGTCGCCGTCCGACGCATCAGGAGATCGCGAATATGATCGGCGCGACGCGTGAGACCGTGTCGCGAATGATCAGCGATCTCGCCAAGCAAGGCTATATCGAGATCGTCGGCAAGAACGTCATCATTCAAGACGCGCTCGCGAAAGAATTTACTCGCTCTTGACGCCTTTGCCTTCAGCCCCGTAGGATTGAATTAGTCATCCACACAAACCAAGAGCTCGTTCCGTTTGCGAAAGCAACTGGCGTGAACTCTTTGCGTTCGGGATCTCCTGAAACAGGTGCAGCTAATTCTCCTCGTTCTCTTGTCGCTTGCCGCGAGACCGCCGCGATAGCGAACAACAATGTGCGTCCACGATGCCAACGCGCGCCGAGAGCCGGAAGCTCGCCGAAGAATTGGAAAAGAGGCTTCGTGCCGGCGACCTCCGTGGTGTGAACCAACTGCTCGATACAGGCGCCATGGTGGAGCGCGTCATCGACAACAGCGAGGTCCGTCTCGGAGCGCTCGAGAGCTCGATCGCGGATCTCATCATTTCACTTCAAGCAGCGCGTGGTTTGGCCGTGAGGTGATCGAAGCCTTGGAGCTCGGAGGCGATTACCGGCTGTTGCATGTATTCGAGAAAGACGGCGAGCGCCGAACGCTTTATCGCCTGTTGACGTCCGATGGAGGCTTGAACTATCACGAGATGGTCCTCGAGTACCGCGGTCAAGCGGGCCGGCAAACGTCTTGGACGTCTATGTTTACTTACCGGCGAGCGGCTTTCGCAATCTTATCGCCGTGCTTTCCAGGTCGCGGCCGCCCGTCGTGAAGCGAGCCTCTACGATAGGCTCGATGCAACGGCAAATGGCGGTGACCTGATCGACGCCTCGAGCACGCTGGTTCGCACGAGCATCAGGCCGAAGGGTTACGACATGTCGCAGCTCTTCGAGCGGAACGAAAGTGCGCATGAAGCGCTGAACGAGCTCGATGCCCGCGTCGGAGGCGACCCGTATCTCCACGCCCAGCGGGCCCGGCTGTTCCTCCTTCAAAATAATTTCGAGGAAGCTCGCCGATCCGCGAATCGCACGGTCACCGAAAAGCCCAACCTCGAGCCAGGATATTGGACGCTTGCGACGATTGGTCTCGAGACGAAGAACTGGGCGCTGCTCGTCGAGGCCTTTGAGGGGCTCGAAACGTCACTCGCGGTGGAGATTCCTGAGCTCGACGACGCACCTGAATATCGCGAGTTCCTGGAATCCCCGTAATACGAAGCCTGGCAAGCTAGAAGATAAGGCACAGCCTGAATGCTGGATGCCGAATGCTGTTTGAAGTAACATTCAAGCCGTCATGTAGAATTACTTGGTAGGATTTGCTTTGACCGCGCAAACGCTTGGTGTTACTTGAGAAGCAGTCATGGTCACAGAGACACAGAGACACAGAGAATCAAAAACACCGTTCGTTACCACGTTCCGTTCGCCCTGCCACGTTGCGACGAAACCTTCAATCAGTCCACCGACGGGTGGACCAATTGCTGCGCGATTTCGGCGAGTCTGGCGCGTAGGCGTCACACCGATCACCCTTGGCCGGTAAATTGCTTCGAACTTTCTTTCATTCCTGGGAGCGCAGGCTCGCCTATACCGATGACGGCGAGCGGCGTGTTCTGCCATTCAAGTGGGGCGCGGAATATCTCCCGAGCTTCGCCGATTGGACAAACCCCAGTTTGGCAACCGGCCTAGCCGCCCGCGGGGATGACCCAACCGATAATGAAGCCGCGCGCCATTTGCTTCACGAGCATACGCAAAAAGCGCTCGCGAAGAGCGCGGACTATTTCGAGCCGGGAGAGGTCAACAATCTCGAACTGTTGGACGGGGAGCTCACCTTCTCGTCATCGGTGACGACCGGTGTCCCGGAAAACGATCGCGTTCACGCCCGTTTCTATCCGGCGGGCGCTAGTAGAATAAAACACGGAGGCGGTCCGGCCGTGGTTGTTCTGCCTCACTGGAACTCAAAAGAAGGGGCTCAGGATGGGTTGTGCAAGCTCCTGAACCGATTTGGGCTGACGGCGCTCAAGGTCGCCCTGCCTTATCACGAAGCGCGGCGTCCGGGAGGGCTCGAACGCGCGGATTTCATGCTCAGCCCGAATGTTGGGCGTACCCTTCAGTCTTGTCGCCAGGCGGTCCTCGACGCCCGTAACGCCGCAGCGTGGCTCGAGAGCGAAGGCTACGGTCCACTCGGCATCGTCGGCACCAGCCTGGGCTCAGCCATCGCATTCGCCGTCTATGCCCATGAGTCGCGGCTCGACGCCGGCGTGTTCAATCACATCTCGCCTTACTTCGCTGATGTCGTGTGGCGCGGCATCTCTACACGACAGGTGCGAGAGGGGCTCGAGGAAGGCGTCGGGCTCGAGGAGCTTCGCCGCCTGTGGCTGCCACTGAGCCCGTTCAGTTATTACGAGCATCTTCGTGACCGGAGCCGGCCATGCCTTTTGATCTATGCCCGCTACGACCTCTCGTTCCCGCCGGATCTTTCGAGGCAGCTTTTGCGTGATGTTGGGAAGCTGGACATCGAACGGGAGGTCTACGAGCTTCCGTGCGGGCATTACACAACGGCGAAATTTCCCTTTAACTGGATGGATGGGCTCCGCATTGCCCGTTTCCTGTCGAGGAAGTTGAGTCCGGACGCTCACTCTCCAAAAAAGTAGGTCCCGCCGAAATAAAACTGGCGCGTATATTGGTTTAAGCTCTGCGGGATATAAAAACGATATTCGATGCGGGCTGCAACGTTGTAGAGGATGTAGATCTCCACACCGGCGCCGATATGTGCGGCCGCCTCGTATTCCGCTGTGTCGAGAACGACCTCCGATGAGTTGAGCATGCTCTGGCCAGTTTCGTTCGTCTCGACCACGATACCGGTTCGCGTCTTTTCGCGACGGACCAACCCGCCTCCAGCGACGATGTAGGGGTGGAACGGCTGTCGCTTCCCGATGTTGTAAACAAACGATCCGTCTATCTGGTAGCGGTTCGTCTGGAAACGGAATGACGGTACGGCCTGGGCGTCGTCGATGCGAACTCCATCCTCAGCGTAGAGGTTGTTCGATCGGGCTAGGTTGAAACCCGTTTCAAAGCTGAGATTGTCGTTGAATCGCAACCCGAACAAACCGCCGACGACGAACGTCCGTCCGAGACTCAGCTCAGGATCACGCAGGTTGGCGAAGCCAGCGCCGCCCCCGAGCTTGAATTTGTGGCTCTGAGCTTCGACGGATTTAGTGGCCGCGAGCGCGCAAAGGACTGCGGCGGTGATTAGTGCGGCCGGGCGAAGTTTCATGCAATAACCTCCTGAAGGCGAGATTCTAACAATTTGGAGACGTCGGTGGGAGAGGAGGCGCATCCTGCTCTCGAGGTCCGCGAGATTAGGAATAGAGAGGCCCGTCCTCTAAATCCCTTGTTGCTAGGACGCGCCCTGTCGCTTCCACTTCGTAAACCTCGTGCCAGGATATCCCTTGCGTGATATCCACGCCAGTCGCGAAAGGGTGGTCTTTCGACCTTGCCTCGTGTTCGGTTGTGGGAAAGGTTAGGTCGATAGTGCTCAGTGCAACCTTACGACAGTAACGAGTACAAGGAGCAAGCCTCATGCCGTACTATGGTTGCTATAAGCAAAGGACTTACGCCGATCAGTGTTCCATGTGGAGGTCGATCGGAGTGTGATAGCGAGGACATCGGCTCCGCTTGCGCGGCTGGGGCGCGGTGGCTAATATGGCGGGCACGATAGCACTAAGAATGACAAAGGAGTAACTATGCGGTTTTTGATCGTTATGCTTGTGCTCGCCGTGAGCACGGGCGGCTTCGCCCAGGACGACGACGCCGAGCGGCGCATCATTAACTACATCAAGGAAAACGCGAAACCTGACGAGCGGCTCGTCCTCTCTGTTCTTTACAACGAGGTGTTCACCACCTCCGACGAGCGGGCAGCGCTCGACAAGCTCACCAGCGCGTTTTTCCGCATCCCCCTCTTCGTGGTCGAGTTCGAGGACCGGCAGGGGCGTCTTCCTACTTTGGAAGACATTGCGGGCCAATTCGCTTTCTACGGAACCGAGGCCGCCGACGTCGTTTTGAGCGTGATGCAGTCCGACCCTCGCGTCCCGAAATTCATCGAGCGGGATCCGAAGACCCGCGAGATCACGAGAATCGATATCGACACGGTGAAGGCTGACGAGCGGTTCAACCGCGCGGTAGAACGGACGCTCACCGGTTGGGAAGGCAAACGCATCCCCGCTATCTCGGGCACGAGCTATAGCGGAGAAGAGATGAACGTCGGCCAATTCTCCGGCAAGGCCGTGCTCGTCTATGTGTGGTTCACGAACTGCCCGCCATGTGTGAAGATTGGGCCAGAGCTCGTAGCGCTTCAAAAGACCTACAAAGGCCAAGGCTTCACGGTCCTTGGGCTCAACGCGGACAGGATCCTGAAATTGAAATATGACGACGCCTATCGCGCGGAATATGCGAAGAAAATCGGCGTGAACTATCCGAATCTCCACCTCACGGACGACGTTCGAGCTTCGCTGGGTAATGTGAACATCTTTCCGACGTTGTTTCTCGTGAACGGCTCGGGAACCATCGCCAATCACTTCGTGAACTTTCAGTCTCGCGAGGTCCTCGGTCCTGCAATCGAGAAGGCGCTCGCGACGCCAGAGAGTGGGGCCTTCTAATATTATTCGGCCCATTTGGAGGTCACAATTTCTTCAACTGGGCGAATCGAGATGCCGTTCGAGATGGTATCGTAACATTCGAACAGAAGCGGAGCTCAAGTACATGACAAGAAAATCAGGGATGTTGGGGTTGGTTCTCGCTGTGGTCGCGATGGTCGTGACGCCAGTCGTAATGGGTCACGGAAACAAGGCCGGGTCTACTTCCGTGACGATCGGTGGCGGGGAAGTCAAGGTCGATTTCACCGGACCGGAGTCCAAGGGTCGGGACGTGCTGGCCATGCTTCCTCCCGGAGGCTATTGGCGGATGGGTGCGGATCGTGCGACAACGCTCACGACGACCGTCGACTTGAAGTTCGGCGATATGGTGGTCCCTAAGGGGAGCTACAAGCTCGTTGCGCATTTCGACGAGAACAAGAAGTGGACGCTCATCGTGGCGGAAGACCTCACTGGCAGCTTCAAGCCGACAAACGTCATCGCTAAGGTTGCAGGCGTTGTCTCCGAGCTCGATACGGCGGTCAACAACATGACGATGAAGCTCGAGGTGAGCGGCCACGGCAACCAAGGCCAGATCATTCTCGATTGGGGAACGGCACGGCTGACGGCTGATTTCTCGACCGCCTAATCAGGTTTTCCATGCAACTTGTCCCCGCACCCGCTCGACGGGTGCGGGGTTTTGTGTTCCTGGTGCTTGCCTTGTGGACGAGCTCGGCCGGCGCCCACGAGCTCTGGCTGATGGCAGGGAAGTATCGTCTCGCTCCCGGCGAGCTCACCCGGGTCTTTATCAATAGCGGCGACCGGTTTCCCGAGAGCCTGTCACTCGTCAGCGAGCTTCGTCTCGAGACGGTGGCGCTTCATGGACCGCTCGAGACTCGACCGATTCATGCGTTTCGCGTGGACGGAAAGTCGTTGAGCTTCGATTTACGAGCGACAGCCACCGGAAGTCACGTGGTCGCTCTCGAGACGCGTCCTCGCCGCGTCCGTCTCAAGGCGAAAGACTTTCAGGACTATCTCGAAGAGAATGGGCTCGAGCGCATCCTCGCTCTTCGTGACGAGTTCGGCGAGAGCGAGGATGCGACCGTCGAGCGCTACTCGAAATGGGCGAAGGCGACGATTGATGTCGATGTCGCCGTAGGCGATTCGGGTTCGGGAGAAAGCGATCTAGATAAGGAGCCGTCATGGTCGAAACCGGTGGGACATACGATCGAGATCGTACCTTCCCGTAACCCGAACCGCGTGCGGCGTGGAGAAGAGCTCGAGGTTCAGTTGTTCTACCAGGGCGAGCCGCTCGCGGATATCCCGATCTTCGGCGGGAAGGCGGGAGGGCCTCGCGGCGAGATCAGAACGAGCACGGATGAAAGCGGCAAGGCGGTCGTGACGATTCCGTCCGACGGGCGTTGGTACTTGAGCGCCATCCATCTCGTGCGGGTGGACGATGATCCGCAGATATTGTGGGAGAGTTTTTGGTGTACCTTGACTTTCGAGATCGCAGAGCAAGGCGAGATGAGCCGCTGACATGAAGAATGTGCCGATCACGCTGCTCGGATTCGGCAATGTCGGCCAGTCGATAGCCCATCTGGTCGAGCAGAACGACGGCTATGCGCATGAAGGCGCCCGAGAGATTACACGCGATGGCGCTGTCGATGCCCTGTCAGGAGGTGTACTCTTCTCTCGACCTCGATCGCTGGGACGCCGCCTACAAGCTCTTGATTCTCGCTCGGGCGATCTGGGACCCGACGCTCATGCTCGCCGATGTCGATACAAAGGACGTCGGTGCGATCGGCAAGAAAGAGCTCGATGATGCCCGCTCGCGCCGCCGCCGTATCTGTCTCATCGCGACGGGCGAGCTCGACGCCGAGGGGTTGCTCCGACTGAAAACCGAGCCCGAGTTATTGGCGCCCGAGAACCCGCTCTACGATCTCGGACCGGGGGAGAAAGGCGCGGTATTCGAGACCGACGTCATGGGCACCATCACGGTGCGCAGCAGCAAAGGCGGCCCGCTCGCGACAGCTGCTTCGGTCATCAAGGACGTACTGAACATTGCTGCGCCTCCCGTGCTGTAGCGCGGCTCGTTTGTGAGGCTGTTCAAGAGAAAGGGGATGTGGGGAGAGGAGGGGATGTGGGGGATAACAGAAAGCCGTTCTTCATCCCCACATCCCCTCCTCTCCCCACCTCTCCTTTCTTTTCCTAACCACCTACGGTTGGTCTCGAACCTTTGGAAGAAGAGCTAGGGCTAGTTCTCGATGGGTAGGTTCCGGAACTTTCAGAACAAGGATGGTTGTTCGGGGCCGTCTGGCTCGGCGACGCTGCGCAATACCGGATAGCGTTCTAAGAGCGACGCGGGTGCGAGGACCTTTCGTTTTTCGATGCGCGCGCGAATTTGAAGTGCATTGACGACGGCTTGGCCACGAAAGTGGTTGTTCGTAATGACGTAGGTCTCGGAGGCGTTCTCGCTGATTTCGGAGATCTTCTCCATCCACGGGTCGAGCTCCTCTTCGCTGTAGAGATAGTCGTAGCGGGCATCGCGCCCGGCATCTTCCCGAAACCAGTCCTGGTAGTTCCTCCCGTGAAGCCGTACGTAGCCGATAGGCCCCGTGACGTGGCTCGAGGGAGCTATGGAGCGGCCGATCCTCGGCTGGTCGATATTGCAGAAGGCTATGGCTTTTTGCGTCAGGAAGTCGAAAAAGTCTCGATCGTTCCAGGACGTGTGGCGGATCTCGACGACGAGGGGATAGCCAAAAAAGTGGTCGAGAACCTTGTTCAGATAGTCGCGGCTCTCGGGATCATACTTGAACGACCACGGGAACTGAAGAAGGAGGCCACCGAGAAGCTCGGCCTCCATGAGCGGGGCGAGTGCCTGTTTGAACGCCCGCTCGTCTCGAGAACCCGCGCTTCGTTCGTGGGTGAAACCTTGAAACAGCTTCAGAGTGAACCGAAAACCGGCCTTGACGGGGGCGCGTCTCGCCCAGGATGCTGTTGTTTTTGGGCTGGGGATGCGGTAGAAGGGACTGTTGATCTCGATAGTGTCGAGATAGCGCGCCAGGTGCACGAGACCGTCCGTACGGGGTGTCTTCGGATAAACGATACCCTCCCAGTCCGGGTAAGACCAGCCAGCGACGCCAACGCGCACCGGCGAGGCGCTCAGCTTGCGGGAAGATTGAGCGTCTGAATCCACTTGTTGGCTTGGTCCCGCGAACGCAGTGCGCGGTAGTCGCGCCAAGCCTCCCGCGCCTCGCGGTTACGCTTGACGTAATCAGCGAACTTGGACCCGTCGTGATCGTCCTGGATTATTTTGTCGAGCTTTTCCTTGAGATCGCCTTCGAGGGACTCCACGAAGGCGTCTTGTTCCTTTAGCGTTTCCTCCATACTGGGTTTGGGGACTTGAATGTAACGCCCGCGTGTATCCGATTCGAGCGCCCAGACTAGCTCGCGGGTCTCTGGGTCGTCGTGGTCTTCGAGGACGTTGAATAAACGGCCCGAGTCCCCATCAAGATAGTAAGTCCGTTCCACGGAGTCATCGCTGAAAGCAACAAATACCGCTTCCAGATCGACCTTCACAGCTTGTTATCCCTCCTGTGCTTTTCGGCGTCCTTCGCCTGGTTTGGATGCGACATCGTGCGAACGTGTGTGATAATGGCGGTCGGCGTGTCGTCAAGAGTTCGTGGTTGGTGAGACGGTTGTGATTCTAGCCGAGTTCGATTCCTTGCGGCAAGCGTGACTTGTTTGAATTGAGGTCGTCCAAGAAAACAAGTATATCAGCTTCTGGTGGTGTCCCATCGGTGGCGCGGCCGCCGTGTCGGTGACGAATCATGCGAAAGACTGAAGGCTGGAACCTAATTCGAAGTTGTTTTATTTGTGCTTCCAGACGGGTTGGCGCCGTTCGCGAAGAGCGAGAACGCCTTCCTTCGCGTCCTCAATGGTCATGAGCTGATTGAGGTAAACGCTTTCCAAGTGCTGAAGCCCTTCCTCGAAAGGGAGATTGACCGCGTCCGAGGTGGCGCGCCGGGCGAGGCGGAGCACCGGAGTTGAAAAACTCTTCAAGAACTGCGTCCACTTTTCGACTTCCGTATCCAGTTGGGCGGGTGCCATGGCCCGCGTGATGAGGCCGATGCCTTCCGCTTCTTTAGCGTCGTAGGTTCGTCCCGTGAGGATCATCTCGTAGGTGCGGCGCAATCCGATGAGCCGTGGGTAGATCATGGGCGCGGCGGTAGGAAACAGACCCGCCTTGAGCTCCGGCTGGCTGAGCTTTGCGCCTTCCGCGGCGAAGCAAAAATCACACACAGCTGCGAGCTCGCATCCCGCGCCGAGCGCCATTCCTTTCACGACGGAGATACTCACCAATTCGAGCTGCGTCAAACGGCGAATGACCTCGTGAAACGTCTCGATCAATTGGGAAACGGTCTCGTCGGTATGCTCGGCGATGTCGAGCCCACTCGAGAACGCCTGGTCGCTGCCGGTGAAGACGACTACTTTGAGGGACTCGTTGAGATCTAGCTCTCCGAGCGTACGGTGGATTTCCTCGAGTGCCGCCAAGTTCAGTGCGTTCGCCGCTTCCGGGCGAGCCAGTGCGATCCGCGCAACGCCGTTATCGACTTGAAGGCGAATATTATTCAGTGTTTTGGGGCTCTCCGGTGCTGCCAGAGCTTCGAGGGATTCGTCCATTAGAAACATGCTAGCACATGGAAATGGCGGTGTCTCTGGCTCCCGTACAAAATTTGTGCTAGAAAAGATGGAGATTCGACGCCACCAACCATCGAAGACCTTGAATGCGAAATGCTGATCCAGTCTACTTAGACTACAACGCGACAACACCCCTCGCGCCAGAAGCGCTCGAGGCGATGTTGCCTTTTCTCCGCGAACACTTCGGCAACCCGTCGAGCATTCACGGGTTCGGACGTTCGGCAAAAGCGGCACTCATCGAATCGACCAGCGCCTTTGCCTGTTTCTTGGGGGCGAGCCCTGAAGAGTTGGTGTTCACCAGCGGGGGAACGGAGGCCGACAATCTCGCGCTTCTCGGTGCTGTGGCCGCGCCCCGAGACGACGGGCGCCGCCACATCGTTACCTCGAATGTGGAGCATCATGCGGTGCTCCAAGTCATCGAGGAACTCGAGCGCCGGGATTGGCCCGTGACTATCGTTGAGGTCGATGAACGAGGCGAGCTGACGCCGGATAGACTCAGAGACGCTCTCCGCCCGGACACACTTCTCGTTTCCATCATGGTGGCTAATAACGAGACCGGGGTCGTGCAACCTGTGGCTGAGCTTGCGACGGTGGCCCACGAAGCGGGCGCGCTTTTTCATACCGATGCCGTACAGGCATGCGGCAAGATTCCGCTCGACGTCCGGGAGCTCGGCGTCGATATGCTCGCGATATCGGGACACAAATTCTATGGCCCCAGGGGCGTCGGAGCCCTTTATGTTCGCGAAGGTACGCCGTTTGAACCGGTATTTCGCGGAGGAGGGCAGGAACGCGGCCGGAGGCCAGGCACGGAGAACGTCGCAGGTATCGTGGGCCTCGCGGAGGCCGCGCGGCAAGTTGACAAGCTTCTGCCGACCGAGTCGAAGCGGCTCGCAAGTTACCGGGACTCGCTGGAGCAAAATGTGCTTTCGTCCGTCATCGACAGCTACGTGAATGGTGAGGGAGCGACGCGGAGGACGCCGAACACGGTAAGTTTTCGTTTCGACGGTTTGGAGGGTGAGGCTCTCGTCCTCGCCCTCAACGAAGCAGGTTTCGCTGTCTCCGCGGGCGCGGCTTGCGACGAAGGTGCTTTCAAGCCCTCCCATGTGCTGGCGGGACTGGGGCTTTCTACCGAGCAGAGTCGAGGCTCGATCCGCGTGAGCTTGGGGCGTTACACTAGAGAGAAGGATATCGAAATTTTTGCGGAGGTCATTCGAGACACCGTGACGGCTTTACGTGGAGGAAATTCGTAACGCGCGCGAACGGCTCGTCGTAGCACTCGGAATGTCAACACCAACGCCGACACCGACACCAACGCCATTAAAACGACAATTTATTTCAGGGCGAGGCTAAGGTGAACTGTTCCAAGTGCGGATTTCAGGGTGTGCCTTCGGGCGACCCTTCCTGTACAAAATGCGGTGTTGTGTTCGAGAAGCTCGGGCGCGAGCCGCGCCCCCGTCCGCAGCCGCAGCACTCCGCGACGCCAGAGCGGTCGTGGGGGTCCATGCTGTTCAATGTCGTTGCCATGTCGGTACTGTTGTCGGGGGCGGTGTATTACGGCTTACAGAACTACGAGCGTTACCTCCCGTCAGAAGGCTTGCCGGAAACGTCGCCGGGCCCCTCGATTGAGCTTCGGTCTGCCGATGAGCCGGGCATCGTTGCCGGGCTTCAAGCGGTCGAAGCCCCCGTCGCTCGCGGTGCTCAGGCGTTGGTCTTGGGTGGTCTGTCTTCTGAGAGCTCCGAGCTTGAGGTTGTCACCGCGCCCGACCCCGAGCCGAGCTCACCGATCCCGCGGCTTCCTGATTTGACACGCCGGAGCGTGACGCCCGCGCTTCTCGAGCGGGCCGTGTCTCTAGCGCGTGAATATCCAGGTGTCGAGTGGCTGCGGGAATATGTTTTGGCCGCGCACTTTCTTCTGGCTGGTCAACAAATTCGCGCCCGCCGATTTCACGAGGCCCTGACTTATGTGGACGGCTCGGAGGAGTGGGGCGCGGAAGCTGGGGATATCGCGACGCTGAGAGCGGTCATCTTCGGCGAGCAAGAAGAATGGGAGGTCGCCAAGAGCTGGGCGGAAACCGCGATAGCCTACGGCCAAACGTCCCAGACTGCTGAAATGTACCACATCATCGGTAAGGCTCATTACTACCAGCAGGAGATCAACAGATCTGTCGAGTCTTTCGAAAAGGCGCTCGACCTCGGCGAGAGTGCGAAGATCCGAGCCTCGCTCAACAAAGCGCTCTCAGAAGCGCGAGCCGGTGGACGCAACAAGACGCAGCGGCTCGCGCATTTCATCGTGAGCTATGACGGGGGTGCTATGGAAAGCACCGGCCGGATGGTCATCGATACGATGGACCGCAGCTATGCGAGCTTGAAAAGCCAGCTCGGCTTCGAGCCGCCCGAGCGTGTGGTCGTGATCCTGTATACGCGGCGTGACTATAACGAGATGGGCGGCCCTGATTGGTCCGCGGGCCTGTTCGATGGAAAAATACGCGTTCCCGTTCGCGGGCTGCAACGGCTCGATGAACAGATCAAGACTACGCTCCACCACGAGCTCGCCCACGCGTTCATTCATGCTCGGGCGGGCAAGAATGCGCCGCGGTGGATTCACGAAGGTATCGCGGAATATGTCGAAGGTGTTCGCACGCAGGATAACGGGGAGCTCTTGGGCCGCATTTTGCGGGAAGGTCAGAGTTTCCAGACTTGCCTGCCCACCGCGCGATGCGATCCGCGCATGTTCTATCCAGCCGCGTCTTCGATGATTGACTACGTGATTCAGCAACGCGGCATGGGAGGTATCCGCGACATCCTGACCGCCCTCGGTGAGGGTGAGGACGTGGATTCCACATTGCGCCGAATTGTCGGCCACGATGTCCAGGGGCTCATCCGTGATTGGGAGCACTTCATCCAGCGCCGTTACGGTTGACCCCACTTGAATGACATCGCACAAATAGTGTTAAATGAGTCAGTAAGGAACCGTGACCAACCAATCCCGCAAAAACACAAAATGATCCGGGTCGCCTGCCCACACAGCCAAACCAAATACCGGTTCGACGAGAGTCGGCTCGGCGGAAAGTCGCGCGCGCAGGCGAAATGCAAGAAGTGCGGGGGGCACGATCGACATCCCAACACCAAGCCCGCCGCGACGGCGCAGAGGCCCAGTATGGAGGCTCCGCGATCGGAAGCGTCCTCAGAGGACACGACCGCGCGAGTCCAGAAACTTCGCTCGGACGAGCCCGTGGGCGAGCAGACCATCACCGGGCCCGCGGCAGTCGGGAAAATGGCGCTTCCCGCGGACAAGAAATACTCGCTGGCAGTGCTGCAGGGAAAGGCGAGCGGCCAGATTTTCTCGATCAGCAAAGTGCGCACCGTCATCGGCCGCGCCGACTGCGATGTGATCCTCGACGACCCCGAATCGTCCCGCCCGTACGCCGCGCTCGAGGTACTAGGCTCGCGTGTCGTCGTCTCCGACCTGAAGAGCACGAATGGCACATTCGTCAACGGCGAACAAATCGACAGCGCCGAGCTCCAGAATCACAGTGAGTTCCGTATTGGTGAGCACGTGCTGATGTTGACCCTGACCGACCGAGAGTAATCAGCTCTCTTCTTCCATCAATTGCGCGAGAGCCGCTTGGGCGGCGTCTAGCTCGGCCCTTTTCTTCGTCGTCCCGGTGGCTTCGCCGAGCTTGCGCGGGCCAACTTTGAGCTCGACCTGGAAGGTCTTGCGGTGCTCGGGTCCGGATTCCGCGGTCACGAGATACTGGGCGGGCTCGAGGCTACGGGCTTGCAGGAATTCCTGAAGAGCCGTCTTGGGGTCTTCCACGACGGCCCGGCACTCGCGGACTTCGTCGAGGAGAGGCGCATATAGGAGCTCGAGAAAACAGCGCGCTGCGTCGACATTGGAGTCTAGATAGATCGCGGCGACGACGGCCTCGAGTGCGTTGGCCGAGAGTGTTTTCTTTTTGCGGCCGCCGGTTTTCTCCTCGCCCTTGCCGAGAAGCAGGAACTGCGGGATTTCCAGCCCGAGCGCCAATCGCGAGAGCGTTGTCGCGCTCACGAGATAGGCCTTAATTTTGGATTTTCGACCTTCCGTGAGGGTCGAAAAGTCCCTATAGATGAAATCGGTTACGAGAAATCCGAGAATAGCGTCTCCGAGAAACTCCATGGACTCGTTGTGGTCGCTGCTTTCAGATTCGTGCGCGAAAGATTTATGCGTCAGAGCTTGCTGTAAGAGCTTGGGACGACGAAATCGATGTCCGAGCCGGCGGTATAGCTCTTCGAGATCTGTCGTGGATAGGATGGTCACAGCGGGTTCACGTTCTGTTGATGTGGACACAAGCGCCTCGACGCGTGATTCTTGTCGGGTCGATAACAGGAATGCTAGTAAAAATACTACTACAATACTTTGAGGAGGACCATCGTCATATCGTCGTGCTGCTCGGCGCCGCCCGCGAACTCGAAAACCTCGTCGACCAGGTTTTTGCGCAGCTCCTCCATCTGGAGGTCGGCGTTCTCCGAAGGATGAGGCGGATCCGCTCTTCGCCAAAGAGCTCGGAGCTCGGGTTCATGGCCTCCGAGATACCATCCGTGAAGAAGAGGAAGACGTCTCCCGCGCACAACTTCACGACATCCTCTTTCAAAATACGCTCGAACTGGGTTCCTCGATCCAACGCAGCCCGAGCCCATCTGGTGCGAGGACATTCAGCTTGGGTTCGGCGCCGTTTGTCGAGACATGAAAGATGGGGTTGTGTCCCGCGCGCGCATAAGTCATTTTGCGTTCGTTCATATCGATGACGGCATAGGCCATGGTGATGAAACTCCGGCTGTCGAGAGTTGTCGCGAGGATCTTGTTGGCTTCGACGAGAAGTTTCCGGGGCGAATGGTAGATCTGGCTGAAGGACAGCGTGAGGCCCTTGAGCTCCGCCATGTAAAGCGCCGCCGACGTACCTTTGCTCGAGACGTCCGCGATCAGGAGTGCGAACCGTCCGTCGCCTAGAGGAATGAAGTCGTAATAGTCTCCGCCCACTTCATTGGCGGGAAGACAGAAGGGCGCGATGGAAAGACCCGGAACGTCGACGAGGTCTTTCGGCAGTAGACTCATCTGGATGGTTCGGGCAATGCGGAGCTCTTCCGCCATACGCTCTTTTTCAGACGATTGCCGCAGTAGATCTTGGATACTCGTCGTCATCAAATTGAACGACTCCGCGAGCTGACCCAGCTGGTCGCGCGATCGAACCTTCACCGGGTAGCTGAAGTCTCCCTGGCGCACGTGCTCCGTGCCCTGGCTGAGCGCGTGGACCGAGCCCGTAATCGAGCGAGCGAGCACGAGGCCAACGAAGATCGCGGCCACCTCTATCACGAGAAAAAGACCCGCGAGAAGCGCCATCGCCGTGAGAAGCACCGCGCCGAGATCAGGGCCATTCGGGCCGAGTTGGAGCGCGCCCGAGGCGATGCTGGAATAGAAGCTATTGAGCGGAAAACCGAACTGCACAAATGCGAGCTCGGTCTCCTCCGTATGGGGGTCGTCGAGGCTTCTCGTCGGCAAGAGCGTCCACCATGGGAACGTCAAAGGTGCAGGTTTGGCCGGAGTCGTGTTCTGACTCTCTCCGTTCGACGAGGCGGGTTGGCGGATGAAGACACTCTCAGCCGTCGCGTCATCG
This sequence comes from Acidobacteria bacterium bin61, assembly GCA_963578475.1. Lineage (GTDB taxonomy): Bacteria > Acidobacteriota > Vicinamibacteria > Marinacidobacterales > SMYC01 > SMYC01. Next base: position 112,719 of record CAUZCL010000002.1, read on the forward strand.
GTGTCGCTCGCGAGTACTTGATCGATATGGAAGCCCCGTTCCTGCGCGGATTTTGCGAGGACGTCGGACAACGTGGTGAGCACGATGATGGTCGCATTCCTGGCCGACTCATGAGGTGTTGAAACGCCGGCCGTGTAGCCGACGCCACCATACTCGATGCCGCCACGATAACTGTCAGCGAACCATTGAGGGAGGTTCGTCCCCACGCTCATTTAAAACCCGACATCATCCGTGGTCACGACACGTTGAATACGTCCGCGGCGATGCTCGAGGTAGACGGCGCCTCAACTGGGCTCGGACTCTCCCATTTCTAGTATGCGCGCATCGAGCACGTTGCGAATGCGTTCATCGGACAGACGGGAGCTTGCTCTTCGACCTCCGCGAAGCTCGAAAATCATCAGGTTTGCGGCATTGCCGCGCGCATCTCCGCGTCGTTGACGGAGCTCACGAGCATGAAAGAGCTGACCTGTCCGAGCGTGAAATAGCCACTGAGCGCAAAGAACGAGAGAATCAAGATCGTGGGGACGAGCCCGATCAGCAGGTACGAAATGATGAGCTTTCTTTGGATACGCCACAGCAGATTACGCGCAAGCCGGAAAGCCCCCAAATCACGAAGCCGAGCGCATAAGCCCAAAGGCCTATCGTCGACAGCGTGGAGAGGGAAGCGGGGATGAGCTCGAGCGCCCCGAGAAAGCGAAGGGCGCACAAAGCGAGCAGAAGCTGTCCGCGTTGCCGGTGAAGGAGAAAATGTTTGAGCCCAAGTCCGCGGGTCGCATCTTTTGTTGTAGGTGCCGTGGGGGGCAACTGGTCGGAAGCCATCAACTTTGCGGGGAATACTTCATTAGGGTGCGACGTTCGCAATATAGCATAGGCGTTCGGCTCGCGCTTGACCCGAGCCGGTGCTCATGGCTATCCTACATTCCTGGTATCTGTCTATGGGGGCGTTACTTAAGTCTGCCGGTGTCGCGATTTGCCTCGCGCTTGCCTTTGGCGAGCTCGCGCGCGCGCAGGAGGAACGTCTCGTTCTCGACGGCGTTATCGTCGCCGAAAACCCAGCGCACTCGATAGCCCTCGTCCGTCGCAGCGGGGCGTCCCGAGCGCAAACGCTGCGGATGGGACAGGAATATTACGGCTATGTCCTGGTTGCCGTGGAAGATGGCTCGGTGTTTCTCGAAAGCATCCGCAGTGCGCTTCGGCTTTACGTGGATGGACGTGCTCCAGCTCTCCCTACCGGGTCGACGGCACGAGGGCCGGGGAAGACACCAGCCGACGAAGACGATAGCTGGGTCGTCCGCGATATCTCGCGCGCTGAAGCCAGCGCTCGCCTCGAAAAGGAGATCCCTGTCATCCTGAGTGAGACCGAGTTCAGCCCTCGCGTCGAGGACGGTGAGATTCTGGGCCTCGAGCTACGTCGCTTGCCAGATGGCACGCTGTTGTCGGAAGCGGGGCTCCTACCCGGCGACCTCCTCCGAAGCATCAACGGAGAGCGTCTGGTCGGGCTCGACGCTCTCTGGGGATTGCTCGCTCGGCTCCGAGACGCGCACGAGATACGCGTTGTCGTGGAGCGGCGCGGCCAGGTGCTCCGGTTCGCCTATTTGTTGACGGACGGAGAGTGAGACTGAAACTGACACGCTGACCGGACCGCCGCGCGGTCCATCTCCCCACCCTTCCAGAACGCCGCGAAGCTCTTCAGGTTTTGTTGCCTCTCTCCCTCATCCGAGCTAAGTCGTCCCAGACGGTACAAGCTGCGAATATAGGGAATCGGCCAATAGGCAAGGGATCCAAGTACTCCGGTGCTCTCGCGGAAGCGCGCCTCAGCGTCCGCGGCGAATCCAGCCTCCTCGAGCACGGTAGCGTGGGCGAAGCGGATGGAAAGGATAGGCTCGGGAGAAAGGAGCCCATGCTCTTCTAAGGCGCTCCTGGCACGCTGAAGCGAGGCGAGATGGCTCTGTGGGTCGAGCTCGGCGCGTATATGCAACGCGTAGGCATTGCTCGTGGGCTTTGCCTCGGCCTCGAGCACCGCGGCGAGCTCGAGCGCTTCGTCGTGCTGACCTTCTCGCGCGCGGGCGAGCGCACGCCAGTAAGTGACCTCGGGCGTCGCGACGGCGCCCTGCAAGGCGGAAAGAGCGCTCTTCGGAGAATGGGTCTCGAGGTGAATGTGTGCTCGAAGGCACTTGGGGATGGCTGCGATTTCGCTGGGCTCGGTGAAGACGCGTGCAGCTTCGGCTAAGGCATCGACAGCGGGTGTGGCCTGTCCCCCCAGTGAGCCATGATGTCGAAAGGTGGATATGGCCCACGAAGCGCCAGAACTTGTCATGGGAAGCCGTGAGTTTCTTGGCGTTCGCCTCAGCTCTCTCGTCATCGCCCTTGAGCAACGCGCGGTTCCAATTCTTGAGCGCGAGCTCGTGGAGAAAGTCGTAATAGTCGAGCGAGGATGGTGGCTTCGGACGCACGCTCGAAGTCTATCCTCCGCGCCCTTCTTGTCCTCCGACACGTTTTGTTGATTGAATAGGTTGGATGAAGCGGCTTCTTTTAGTCTGGAGAACGGTCTATCGAGCCTCGGTCTATTTCCATCGTGACCGATGCTACGATCGTGCGACCGTGATTGCCTATTTCAGCCTGCTGTCGTTCCTTCCTCTAGCGGTGTTGCTCGTGACGCTTGGCGCGCTCGCTCTCGGTACGGACGCCGCCGAGAAAGGCACGGAGCTGTTCTTGCAAAACGTGCTCTACGGCCTCCCGCCTCAAGTCATGATCCAAGTCAAATCAATGCAGCAGCAGATTTGGTCGGGCGTAGGCTAACTCGTTTTCGTCTTCTGGACCGCGAGCAAAGTGTTCTCCAAGATCGAGACCGGCTGGATCAGGTCTTCCGCGTCGACAAGAGGCGTCCCTTCGCGCTGCGCAAAGTGCTCGCCTTCGCGCTGGTCGGGATTCTGAGCGTGCTGCTCGTCGCCTCGGTCGTTGTCGAGGGGCTTCTTTCCACGATCGACAGATTCATTGATACGACGGCGCTCGCGCCTCTCAAGGAGCTGCCGCTATATAAAATGTGGATAGCTTCGTGAGTCGCTACGTTGCGCCCTGGTCGCTCACGGTGCTGGCATTTTTTTTCTGTCTACTGGCTGATCCCGGCGCGCTCAGTCCCGTGGCGGGTGGCGCTCATTGGTGGCTCGGTCGCGGGCTCGCTCTGGACCGCGCTGAAGGTCGGGTTTACTTGTTACATCAGCCATATGGCCAACGACACTCGTACCTATGGGGCGCTCGCGACGGTCGTGGTCTTTCTTCTCTGGATCAACTTGTCCGCTTGCCTGTTGTTGTGGGGCGCTGAGCTCGCCGCGGTCGTCGGCGGCTTTCGTGACGAAAAGTCTTCCTGAGGCTAGCGGGTCTACGAAGGGCGGATCTCAACGGAGATTTCACCGGGAAGTGCCATACCGAGCACCTCGCGCGCTCTCCGCTCTATGACCGATGGGTCCGTTCGTAATGCGTGGATCTCCTGCCCGAGGCGTTCATTCTCTGACTCGATCGCGTGGACCTCGCGTTCGAGCTGTTCGAAATTCTTATTTGCTTCTATGAGGCCCAAGACGCCGCCCTCACCGAAAAAGGCGTTGACTATCGACGCGGCGACGATGAGAAAAGCGGCGAGCCCCAAGGCCTTCTTCTTGACTTGCGACTCCTTCAGGCGCTCGACGCGGTGGTGGTCGCGGTCCTTATTGGTCGGAGGAACCTTCAGCATGGCGGTGTCTCTACATTATAGTGGGGATCGCGACAAAGCGTGCACCGCTCGGCTCCTTTGGGGGCGAGCGGGGGAGGAGAGACCAGTTCATGTCGGATCACATCTTGGCCATAACCACCGTCGGCGACGAGCCCACGGCCGTCCGTTTGGCTCATGCCCTTCTCGAACGGAGACTCGTTGCTTGTGTGAACGTGGTGGCGAGAGTCCGCAGCTTCTATTACTGGAAAGGGGTAATCGAAGAAGCCGACGAGCAGCTATTGTTGATGAAGACGCGTGAGGATTGCTTCGAAGCTCTTCGCACGGCCTTCGACGAGCTTCACCCTTACGACGTGTTCGAGCTCATCGCGCTACCAATCCAAAATGGCTCCGACGCTTATCTCGGCTGGGTCGACGAGAACGTCAGACGTGGCGAAGACGAGGGTGGCTGAAGAATTCTCTCGTGTTGCGGGTTTCCATCGAAAATGGCGGCAAACGTCGTGGGGAAAAACACCCAAATGAGCCGACCATCCGTGTTTGTGAGGGGAAACAAGCATATAGGGAATTTCTTACTCTAGACACGGCGACTTCGAATCTCTAATTCGTTAATTCTTAATTTTGAGGCGGATTAGTGTAATTCATTCTTTAGGAGTCATACGTGCCAGTTACTCGTGGACGGTTGGTAGAATCGTTGCTCGGTCGCCATGAGGGTTGCTCGCCACTTAGGGCAAAGGGCTCGAGCTCTTGACACAGTTCGGGACCAGTGAAGTGGAAAGCCGCCTATTGTTCTTGGGGACGGTCACAGTGCTCGTCCTGGCGTTCGTGCCAGCGGCCGCCTCGAGCTCGCGGCTACCCGAGCTTCTCGAGAGTCACGCTTGCTTCGTCGCTATCGAGCGACGGCTCGAATCGTGGGGCGCCACGGACGAGATCCTGAAAGGGCCGAGCGGACCACTCGGGGGCGACGTGTATCGCATCGCGACGAAAGAGGTCGGCGTCTGGGTTACGCTTCACTTGGCGCGATCTGAGGTGACGGCCAGTCTTTTTCTCACGGATAGAGTGGGCTGCACCCGGCTCGATTTCAGTGCTTCCTGCTCGCCTGCACCCATGCGCACCCCTGCGTCACGCCCCTCGAGCTCCGAACGCGCGTTCACGGATGCCGACTTGGATGCCGACTTGGATGCCCTTCTGGACAGTAGCGTCCCCCTCCTCGTCTTTTTGTGGTAACCGCATTTGCCAATGTCGGCGGATGGCTATCAAGAGATCGAAGCGGCGACCACGGCCCTGGATTTGAGGCTCGCCGCTGTAGTGGACCCTTCCGCGGACCCGGGCTACGTGGCCACGGTTGGTGACGATTTGGGCATCCCCGAGTCCGCCCGACAGCCTTTCGCGTCGGTCGAGCTCTTGTTCCGCGATCTCGCCGTGCATGCGCCGACCATCCTCATCTTTGCAACGGGAAAGTGAGCGCGCCGCTCCCCGGCTATCGGAACAGTGCGGCCTATCGTGAGCACATCGGAAAAGTTCTCGAATCCAGTCGCCGCTGAGCGCGCCGCTTTACCCAAAGTACCTAATGGCCTTATCCTTGCCATAGCCAACAACATTGAGGATACAATTTCGATGCCCATATTCGAGTACCGATGCAAGAAATGTGAGGACGAGTTCGAAGCCCTCGTTCTAGGTCGCGAGAACGTCGAATGTCCGAGCTGCCACGGCAGAAAACTCGAGAAGCTTCTCTCCACGTTTGCCGCGTTCAGCGGCTCGGGGAGCTCTCGAATGGAAGCTCTCTCCGCACCAGGCGCGTGCGGAACCTGTGGGGATCCGCGCGGGCCCGGAGCTTGCTCGACGAACTGAACACCGCGTTACCTATCGCTTCAACTGAGCCGCGATCGCACGGGGCGGGGCGTACCGGCGAGATTCTAGAACTAGCACTCGCACTAACGCGAGGCGCAAAGCGCGAGCATGGCGTCCATGTCGCCGAGCCCCTCGCTCCAATGCTATTCGACGAGAGCGCCGCGCTGGGCTCGAGAGAATCCACGGGGCCTCATGGTCCTTTGCGGCCTCGTCATTGATGTCGGAGCTGCCGGAGCACGCGGATTGCCACAGCTTGGCGATCGAGGAGGCTAGCTCTGCCGCTTCTGGACCAGCAAAGACGTTTGCCATCATCAACTCTGCGCTCGGGTCGACGACTTTGAAGTAGAAGCGCTTGTCGGATTCGCTCTTCTTTGGCACCGCGTTCGCGAGGTAGAAGAGATTCCCATCGGGCAAAAAGGCCGGGAAGTAACTGCCGGCGCCTGGTTCGAGGGACGTCGTGATACGCGCCATCCTTGAGTAACCCACGATGTCACCCGCGTGGTCCTGTGTGAGGTTGACGACGACCACGTCCGTGATCGTCGATGCGTCGAGCCCTCCATGGATGAATGGGGTCAAATAGCTGCCTTTGCTGATGTGGAAGGTCAGCTTGGAGTTGTCATAGGCGAAGTCCGCCTTCCCTGCGGCAAAGCCGAAATCGACAACCGCCTCGCAGCGCGTGGTGCCCTCGGCGGGAAAGGTTTCGACAATGCGAAATACTTGCAGAGAAGAGCTTGATCCCAGCTAGTGTGACGACGGGAATTCCAAGTGAGCCGAAGGCGACTGGGGCAGTGTTGGCGTCCAAGCAGATAAAAGCTGCATAGAAGGGCGAGAATCCAAGGCCAGTCAACATGGCCGCGGCCACGGCGACGGGGGTGCCGAAGCCCGCCGCGCCCTCGATGAAGGCCCCGAACGCAAACCCGATCAGTACAGCCTGCAAACGACGGTCTTCGCTGAGCGCGCCAATCGAGTCTTTGATGATCTCGAATTTGCCCGTGTCAACGTCACTCGATAGAGGATCAGCGAGGCGATCACGATCCAGCCGATGGGGAACAACCCAAACGCGGCGCCATAGACCATCGAGGCGCCGGCTTGGGGGACAGGCATTCCGAAAACGGCTACGGCGAGGACCAGCGCGGCGCCGAGCGCGCTGAGGCCGGCTATCCAGCTGGGCTTTCTCTTGACGCCCAGCATGTAGAACAGGATGACCAGCGGTATGGCAGCCACGAGGGTGGAGTAGACGAGACTTCCTGCAACCGGTACGTAGTTTTGTTCCCACATAGTCGAAACTCGGCAAGACTCTACCACCGCGGGAACGCGTCGACGAACATTTCTCCGAGTGGGACCGATTCGGTTCACCGGGCTGCGCCCTGGGAATAGCTCGAAGTGGCAGGATCCTCGGCTCGGTCTCCAAGCAACTCACGGCGACGAGACTCATGTTGCTTGCCGAACGGGGAGAGTTGTCTCTGGACGACGATTTTCCAGCGTTCCTTGTTTGCTTGGCGTTACTTTGCGGACACACCTCGGCGGCGTTCGCTACTGCGGTTCGTCCTTCGCTAACCGTAGTCCAATATAGTTTCCAAGCACAGGCATGTTTTGCTACTATCGCGCCTCCACAATCGGAGCACCCATAAGGAGGAAGAATCATGTCGTCGATTGCAGAAGTTGCGGAAAAATTCTTCGACGCCTGTGAGACCGGAAAAGGCTGGGAGGGTTGTAAAGACTACTGTCAGCCCGATGCCACGTTCGCCGCGCAAGCAGAACCGCTCACCGACGTGAAAAGCTTGGAGCAGTACGCGGAGTGGATGAAGGGCTTGTGCGCGATCATGCCCGACGGCAAATACGTGGTGAAATCGATGGCCACCGACGAGGCGCGCAACAACGTGTGCGCATTCGGCGTTCTCACCGCCACCCACACCGAAGAGGGCGGCCCGGTTGCACCCACGGGCAAGCGCACCAGCGCGGACTACGTCTACGTGATGGATTTTGACGGCGACAAGATCGAGCACATGACCAAGATATGGAATGCCGGATGGACGTTGAAGGAGCTCGGCTGGGCCTAGTCTTAGAGCTCGTGCAGCAAAACTTTCGCCTCCCCGAGGTCGGGGGTGTCGAACCCTTTGGTGAACCAGCTGCAAGTCTCGCTGAGCATCTTTTTTGCTTCGGCGCGCTTGCCATGCTGTTGCCAAAGGCGCGCGAGACTCACCGTCGAACGGAGCTCGAGCGTGCGGGAGTTCTGGCCACGGGCTACGTCGACGGCCCTTTGGAGGCGCGCGTCGTCCCCGCGCGCACGGAGCCACAGCTCTCAAAAGTACGCGTCGAGAAGCGCCTCGACCGCCCGGCGCCCTTCGCCGGCGGCTCCGACCCAGCTCTGGTGTCCATTGAGCTCCGAGTGGCCGATCGCGATCCGTCCGATCGGTTCGCGAATGATGTCGGGCGGTGCAGGGTTGTCGTTCATGCCGAAGCGAAACCCCGGACCCGGTGCGACATAGGCGTGGCCCCAGCGGTTGAGAATGATCCCCGCGATATCGGTTGCGGGATCGAATCCCGCTTCACCGAACATTACCGTCATTTGCTCGCGCACCTGCCGCTCGTAGTCCGCAAACGAAGTGGACAACATCTCCGCACGTCCGACGATGCCTTGCTGCTTCATCGGGATACCGGGCTTTACAAACGGCACATAGAACGTCAACACGATCGGCTTGTCGGGATGCAGTGGCTCTGTTTTGCCAGGAATGATCATCGGACGGCGAATGTTGCACGTAAATCCGAATCCGCCTGACCAGATGGTCGCCGACACGCCCAGGCGCGCTAGGAATCGCCAGTTCCGAAGCGCAACATTCACGACCAGCTGCGGGGCGTGGGTAAATTCGTCGTACGCATCGTGATGGCTTTGCGGCAGATCCCGGATCACGTGCCGATTGACCCAACCTCCCGAAGCCATCACCACCGACTTCGCGCGAAGCCGGTACAACTCACCGTCACGCGAATACGTGACGGCGACACCGTCCCCTCCGGCATGCTCGACGCGTACGGCCGTCGAGCGCAGTCTGATGCGTACGGAATTGCTTTCTCGGTCCAGCTCGTCGAAGGCAACGTTTCCGAACAGGGTCTGCGAAAACGTGTCACCCGTTATAGCATTCGGGACGAGCTTCTTGACGAAGTAACGCGCAATCGCAGTATTCCCTCCCGGAAACGAGATGAGCGGATCCGAATCCGCGGCGTAGCTCGCAGGCTTGGTAAAACCCGGCAAGGCGAACACGCGCCCCCAATATGCGCTCACGGAGTCACAGCCAAGCCCGACGATGCTGGCCATGATCGGGTCGAAGTATGCGCTGACATCCTGCGGTACTTTCAAAACGTCCGTGTAGTAGGACTCGAGCGTCATCGAATCGAGCCAGGCATCTGTCCTTTTTTCAGGAGGCGTTTCCGTTTCCCACAGTCGGCGGAACGCCGATTGAACCTCGTCTCTCCAGGGCGTCGAGCGCAAGCCTGTTTTCCAGACGTCCTTCACCCAGGGATTGTCTGCACCACGAAAAAAATGACCCACATCGAAGGAGTGCCAGACTGCGTAGTCGTAGTTATCGAACGGGATACGCATGCCCTCGGCGGCACCCTCGGGCTCCCTGAACTCGAAATCGCGGGGGATGTTCAGCGCCGTGAAGTAGTCATCCGGCTCACCGGTCTCTCGCTGGACGGCAAAATCGTTGGAGCCTTGCGGTCCCATGAGGTGAACCCCCTCGACCTCGAACTCGTTTCGTTTTGCCTCGCCACCGAAAATCGGATGGTTGTCGAGAAGGATCGTTTTGCCGCGCGGGTAGAGACGGCGAAAGTGATGCGCAGCCGACAGTCCAGAGAACCCCGCACCGATCACGGCGAGGTCGTAGACCTCTCCGGTGTCAATCGCATCCAGTGTGGGACGCTCGAAAGTACCAGCACGTATCTCGTGCGCGACCCCAACGAGCTCCGGCGTATTGCCATGAGACGGCGCGTAGTCGCCGATGCCGCCCGGGCCATACCAATCGACATCGAGCTTGAAACCATAATCCGGTTGTTGTTCCGGTAGGCTGCCCCCGACGATAGCGCCGCCCATGGCCAGGGCCGACCCCTGGATGAAATCACGCCGCGTGATGGGCCGATCCAGGCCGAGCTCCCTGTCGTGTTTGCCGGTCACTCGCCTGATTCTATGACGGTTGAAAACTGCTCCGCAAATCCTGAAAAGAGCACAATCTCGAACCCGTAAAACCGACCGGCGGCCCGCGTCCAATCACGTACGAAACCTCGTCGTCGGACTTCGCTACTGCGGCTCGTCGTCCGCTGACGTCGTCGTGATCCTCTCCACAAGCTCGAGATTCACTCGGTCCGACGAGGCCTCCCACATACGGCGCGCGAGGCCCTCGAGCTGGCTGCGGTCGGGGCGGGTGATGGTCACGCCAGCCACCACCAGCTCCTCCAATGCAGATTCCTCCGCGCGACGATAGCTTTCGCGTTCCGCGGCCACGGCCCTTCTTGCCGCGAGGCGAATCGCCGCCTGATCTTTGGACGAGAGCGATGCGAAGACCCGCTCGCTCATGACCAAAGGCGCGACGAGGTACATCCAGCCGATCTCGGCCCAGTGTGGCGCCACCTCGTAGAAGCGTTTCGAAACATAGTTGGAGCGTGCCGCCTCGGCGCCGTCGATGACCCCTTGCTCCAGTGCGGTATAGACCTCGCCGTAGGCCATGGGCAACGGGCTGGCTCCGAAGGCTTCGAACGCCCGGAGGTGCAGAGGATTTTCCATCGTGCGAATCTTGAGGCCGGTCAGGTCGTGGAGCTCGTCGACTCGGCGGTCTCTCGTCATGAGATGTCGCAAGCCCGCATCGAAGTAACCGAGCAGGCGAAGCCCCTTCGCGCGCAGCGGTTCACCGAAGCTCTCTCCGATGGGACCGTCCAGAACGCGGTACATGTGCTCGCGGTCGCGAAACAGATAGGGAAGGTCGAAGACGAGGAGCTCCGGAGCGAACGTCGCCAGGGGCGCGTTGGACGGGCAGGCGAGCTCGACCGCGCCGAGGATCGTGAGCTCGATGACCTCGCGCTCGCTTCCGAGAGCGCTATTGGGGTAGACGTTGACGACGATGCGCCCGTTGGTTGCCCTCGCGAGCTCTTCGCCGAAGACTTCGAGACCCCGCACGGTCGGCTCGTTCGGCGCGCTGGAGGAGCTTGCCTTCAGGACGAGGACCGCATCCCGCTCGGACCCGCAGCCCGCTCCCGCGAAGCAGACCGCGACCAAGAGGGCATGAGCACGACGCGTCATAGGAGCCCGAACCAGCGGGGAAGTATGATGACCGTCTCCGGGAAGAGCGTGATCAACACTTGGACGGCTATCATCGCGGCAACGGGCCGAACCGTCCAGCCGGCGATGTCACTCACGCTCTGACCCGCGATCGAGCAAGCGACAAAAAGCGTCGCTCCGTAAGGCGGCGTCACCATGCCGATACACAGATTGACGGCGGCCAACACTCCGAAGTGCACCGGATCGACGCCGAACTGGATCGCGAGTGGGAACAGTATAGGCATGATCACGATGATCGCGGAGATGCTCTCCATAAACGTCCCGACCACGATCAGGACGACGTTCGCCGCCAGGAGAAACGAGAGCTGGTTAACCGTCGAGGAGGACAACGCCTCTCCCAGCCGATCGGGCACACGCCCCACAGCGATGATCCACGCCAGCAAAAAGGCGGTGGTGGCGACGAACATCACCACCGAAGAGCGCAACGCCGCGGTGACCAGCAGTCGCTCGAGGTCTTTCAGTTTCAGCTCGCGATAGACGACAAACCCGACGACTAGGCCGTAGGCGACGGCGATCCCTGCGGCCTCCGTGGCGGTGAATAGGCCGGCGAGGATGCCCCCGAGAACGAGCACCGGCATGCCGATAGCGGGAAGCGCCTGCCAGAGCGCGCTCGCCAAGGAAGTCTCCTCGAGGACGTCCGTTCGCGGCTCTCGCTCGTACCGCCGCGCTTGTTTTAAGCTCGACGCGATGAGGGCGCCGGCGATGAGAACGCCCGGCAGTATCCCGCCAATGAAAAGCGCGGCGATGGACGTCTCTGTGACGTAGCCCATTACAATCATGATGATGCTCGGCGGGATGATGGTGCCGATCGCCCCGCCGGCGGCTTGAAGCGCCGTCGCGAAACCGATGGGATAGCCGCGCTCTCTCATGGCCGGGATCATCATGGAGCCAACGGCTGCGGTGCTGGCGCTGGAACTTCCCGAGATCCCGGCGAAGAACATGGACGACGTAATGGAGACGACGGGGAGCCCGCCCCGGAGGCGCCCCACGATCGCGATGGCCCGACTCGAGATCCCGCAAGCATTCATCAGCTCGCCCGCGAGAATGAACAATGGCACTGCCATCAGCGCCCAGGAGTCCAGAGCCGCGAAGGCTCTCTGCGCGATGACCTCGAGGGGTATCTGCCCGTTCACGAGCAAGGCGGCAGCGCCGCTCAGACCGATGCCGAAGGCGACCGGCACGCTCAGAGCAAGCAGGAGGACGAGGCTGAGGAAAAGGGCGACAATCATCGAAGCGTTGCTCCCGCCGCGGGGCTTTCGCGCCGCCGCCCTTCGACGAAGAGCGAAGCCGCGACCGTCGTGATCAAGAGCCCGCTCGTCGGGACGGCGAGATAGGGCCAAATCATCGAGATGCCGAGGGCCGGGGAGACTTGGAGAGCCGCGATCGGAAGCATTCGGACTCCGAAGACGGTGAGCAGCAAGCCGAAGAGTCCGACGAGAAGATGATTCAGTGATCGAACCAGCCGCTTTGCCGCGGGCGGGAGCCGTGGCGTCAAGTAGTCGACGGCGAGGTGCAGGCCTTTCCGAAGGCAGATGGGCGACGCCAGCAGAACGAGCCACACCTGCAGATACCGCGCGAGCTCCTCCGTCCAGCTCGGCGGCTTGTCGAGCACGTATCGGGCAACCACCTGGTAGACGACGAGTGCCGCGATGGTCGCCAAGAGGGCTGCTACGATCTTCTCGAGCTTTTCGAAGAGGGGAGTCACCTCAGAGGGACCCCGGCTTCAGGGTCTCGAGGAAGATTTCCCTGCCGGTGCGTGAGGACTCGTAGATCGCAGAGACGATGGCGAGGGAGACCCTTGCGTCTTCTCCGGTGAGCATAGGGTCGCGATCTTCACGAACGGCGTCGGTCATGTCCTGAAGTTGAACGCGATGACGCGTCTGTGGGTACGCCCAGGGATCGTCGATGTCGGTGAGAGGCGAGGGTGGATCGACTTCTTCCTGGGGGTAGTCCTTCACGTCCCAGAGAAGAAACTTGTCGTACTGCGCGTTCGCCACGACGCTCCCGTTCTCGCCGTGAATCTCGAGCCGCGATTTGAGGGCCGGGCTTACCGAAGTTGTACTCTCGATGATGCCCATCGCGCCGTTGTCGAAGCTCACGAGCGCCGCCGCGGTGTCCTCGACTTCGATCTTGTGCCGCTTCGTCGCGACTCGACCCGTGACCGATTTCACCGGCCCCACGATCCATTGGAGTAGGTCGACGATATGGATCGACTGCGTCATCAGACACCCGCCCCCCTCGAGCTTCTGTGTCCCTCTCCACGCCGCGGACGCGTAGTACGCAGCCGTCCGTGAGGATTTGTCGATGGCGTCGGCGAGATGGATCTTGCCCAAAGCACCCGAGGCAACGAGCTTCGTCAGCTTGGCCCCGACCAAGCCGAAACGCATCTGGAAAATAACTCCCAGCTTCGTGCGGTTTTCCCGGCAGACCTGGATCATCTCGTCGGCCTTCGCCAAGGTGGTCTCGAGTGGCTTCTCGACGAGAACGTGCTTTCCTGCCTCCGAGGCCGCGACCACGATCTCTCTGTGGGAACCGGTGGGCGTTAGCACGCCGACGACCTCGACTGCGTCGTTGTCTAGAAGGTCTCGATAGTCCGTGGCTCGCTGTTCCACACCGTACTCATCGGCAAAGCGTCTGACGTTCTCTTCGTTTCGCGAGCAGACGGCGACGAGCTTCGCCCCGTCGACGAACGAGAGCTCCCTGGCGTGGAAGCCTCCCGCCATTCCCGTACCTACCAGGCCAAAGCCAACGATTCCGTTTTTCAAATCGCTCCTCCGTATTCGGGATGATGAAGTTCGGCTCCGACGACCCGTCGGGACGCTCGGTCCTCCATCGGAAACACGCGACGCGGTACCGACGCATGCGATGGTCGTTCGCGGCACATCGTATCACCGTCTTCGTTCCCATTGTTGGGTTGCCGAGGATCAAGTACGCGGCCGTGCGTGAGGACTTGTCGATTTCGTATGGATCTTGGGCCACATCGACGAACAGCCAACCCGAACTCGAGCGCATCACGTGCGCTCGAACGGCTCAACCAAACGGGAGCGCGCTTTGTTCTCCGCGACCGATCGGCCGGCGTTCACACAATGATGTTCCTGTCCGTTATCCTTCGGAGAGCCGACGGAATGATCCAAGCGGGCGACAGTTGCCGCGAGCCGAGACAGGCGCTATATTGCTTCCCACAACGAATGCGGGCGCGGCTCATTTTCCACATGCCCGACCTCGGGCTAAAGAATCGGCACCCTGGACCGTCCTCAGTGGTAGAGCCGTACCGTGTTCCGAAGGAGGTATCCGTGCGAACCATCTTCATTCTTGCCGTCGCGATCCCTGTTCTTCTCTCCGCATGCGGCAGCGGAGATCCGGAAGCACAGACCCTGGGCGCTTTTTTCAGTGCCGTCCAAGAAGGTGACCAGGCGGGTGTCCAGCTAGTCTCGCTAGCAACGTTCGACGGTACTGTGGAGTCATGGGAAATCGTTGAGCGAGGGACCGAGTCGGAAGGACCATTCCAGCTCGCGGAGCTAAAGGAGGAGCTCGACAACACGCGAAATGAAGTCCGCGTTCAGCGAGAACAAAACGCGCGCTTCCGCAGCGACAACAGCGACACCTACGATGCCTATACCCGCGCATACGCTGAGGATCCGTCGGCGCCTTTCCAGGGAGAGCTCGCGACGTTCCACGAACAGTTCCAGGAGAGGCAAGGGTTGGTGGCTCAACTCGAAGTCAACGCCGAACAACTGTCTATTGACGTCAAGACGCTCACGGACGCTGCGACGCTCTCGGTGCGCACGCCGGTTGTCGAGGGCTTCGAGGGCCAGATCAAAGTGAAACCGTTACGGGTCAGAATCAACGAAGGCTCGGAAAACAAAACCTACACCGTCGTTCTCCACCGTTACGAGCTCACGGACACCAGACTGAATCGGACTCCTACCCCTCAGTGGATCGTCGCAGAAATCCGACCGGGCAGCTGAACGCATAGACGCTTCTATCGACGACCCGCCGCGGTTATACGGTAGAACTTCCGTCGGGGGTCGGCGTCGTGCTGGGGTGCGGCGACCTCAGCGAGGAGTCGAGCCCGCGCCATCTCTTTGAGCGAACGGTAGAGGGTGCCGGGGCCGAGCCGCATCGTGCCTTCTGTGGCCGCTCGACCTCGTCTGCGATCCCGAGGCCGTGCCGCTCACCAGCAGAGAGGGCGAGCAGAATATGAAACACCGCCGGGGTAAACGGCTGAGGAGCGTCCTTTTTCTCGTTCGTAATATTCGACATATCCACGTTAGATATATCTAACGTGGATAGTTCGGCAAATGTTCCCCAGGAGATCGAATTCTCCGTCGATTTCGACGCTTTAAGTCCGTACTAGTAGATGATGTACAGATCTTCCTGACGGCCGTTGACCCACTGCCAGCCGCCCGCTAGAAGCGCCGCGTCCTCTTCGAGAGCGAAGCGTACCTCCTGCCCACCCCATTCGGGAACCTGGTGGCGAACGTTCAATTCGATGGAGTACCAAGTGTTGGCGCGGAGTTCGCGCTCGCCGCGTCCGGGCACGCCTTCCTGGTAATCGGTCATGCCGATGGGAGGACCGGCGCCGTGACCGTGGTAGCCGATGGGGTGGCAGTAGATCGTCGGCACCAGGCCTTCCGATCGCGCCTCGACGAGGGCTTCGGCGAGGGCGATATTTCCGCTCACGCCCGGCTGGGCTTTTTCCATCACAATGTCCTGGAGACGGTTGGCGGCGCGCTGTCCCGCCCTGAGCCCCTCTGGCGGCTCCGTCTCGCCCAGCTCGAGGACATAGGCGTTGTGCTGGGTATCGGTCGAAAAGCCGAGATAGACGATACCGAAGTCACAATGAAGGAGATCCCCACGCTGGATCACGTTGTGCCCAGGTTCTCCCTCCTCGGGCGTGCCGCCTTTTCTTTGAATGGATACCGAAGGATGGAACCACTTCGAAAGACCCATCTCCACGACGCGCTGTCTCATCCACCAGCGCACGTCGTCGGTAGTCGTCTTGCCGGGTACGATGACTTCGTTGGAAAAAGCCTCCCGGATCACGAGGTGAGCCACCTGCATCACGTGCCGATAGGCGTCGAGCTGCTCGGGTATCTTGGTCTCTAGCCAGCCCACCGCGAGCATCTCGGCTGAACGGACCCGGGAGACGTACTGGACTCCGAGGGCCTCGAGGAGGTTGTCCTCCTCGTTCGCCGTTAGGCCGTCGGCGTGGTTCCAGAGCTCGGACTTGTTGACGCCAATGATCTTGGGGTCGCGCGCCTCGACGACCTCTCGAAGACCCGCCCACTGCTCGTGGTTGAGCGTCTGGTGCACGTCGAAGAGGCCCTGGTAATTAAAGCGTCCGATGGAGAGGCGCTCGACACCCTCCGCTCCGCCTCGATCGAAAAAGACGAGAATCGTTCGCCTTCGCGAGGAGTAAGTCGTCAAGGGCGCCATAGAGCGGAATACCGGATCGTTGTTGTACTCGCGCGTGACGATGACCCACATGTCGATGCCTTCACGGCGCATCAGCGCCGGAAGCAGCACCTCGAAACGCTTTTCGATCCAGGAGCCGACCAGCGGCACCTGCTCGCGGTGCGTGAGAACGCGCATCGTCGAGGGCACGTGCATTTGTGTCTGTCCTTCGGCGAGCAACGGAATGGCTACCAAGATCCAAGTAAGAGAACGTCGCATGCTTTTCGACCTCCGATCCGAGTGGGGTAATGTTAATCAAAAGCGGCCCCAACTGGGTAGTCGGACGGCGCGAGCTGTTAAATTACATAACAAAAGCTCGATGGGAAAGCCACTCGCTTCGCTTTCGTCCCGCCGCCTTTTGCCTCATCGGCGTGTCCTCTTCGGGAGCTCGACGCCATTGGGTTCAGAACGGTAAGCTCGTGTAAAGCCGATTCTGGATGAGTCCATCTGGATTGGGCTCGGTGTTGCGAAAGGTCGTCTGGAGGGTTGTGCAGGCCAGGTTATTGCCGCATGGATGCACGTCAAAGTGAACGTGGGGAAAAGAGCCTACGTCCCCCGTGGCGCCAGTAATAGCAATTGGGATTCCGGGCTCGACCCGCTCGCCGATCGCGACGAGCGCGCCATCTTCCACCAGATGGACGTAGCTTGCGACCGTACCGTCCCCGTGGTCGACCTGGATCCAGTTCGATGTTGTGAGTCCGCGCGAGCCTGCCGGTTGGGTTACTCGCATGACGGACACGACTCCGGCGCGAGCCGCCGTCACCGTCGACCCGAAGGGCATTTCGAGATCGTGAGAGTGGCGCAGCGTGCCTTGGTGACTGCCGGACTCGAAGCAGTTGCCTTGCGACACTCTATGACTCTCGCCGACAGGGAACGGGAGCACGTACATGGAGCTCTGCCAGTCCGGATAAGGACCACTAACGAGGCTTTCGACTGGACTGGTGGGATCATATCGTCGCTGCAAGCGCCGGAGAGGCCAATGAGCAGCGCCACTGCGACGGTGCGCCGAGCTGCGCGATGGAAGAACTCCCTCGCCCTTGATTCAGCCATTCTCTCCAACATATCGTAGTGAGGCCGAGCAACGTGGCATAGATTCCCGGTGACCAACGTTCGCCTTGCGCCAAAGGCCGGATTCGCGTCGATCTCCAGCACACCCTCACGAGCAACGACGACCGAGACGTTGCTCGGACGCCGTTTCAGGAGAGACTCCGCACGCGAGAGGGAAGAGCTCCTACTTGATTAGGTACAGCTCCTCTTGAGGCGGAGACAGGTGCTCGACTCCATTTTCGGAGGCAAGTGCCTGCTCGTGATCCCAAAAGAATAGATACTGGTCTTCGTACTCGGAGGAGGGCCAGGGCATGTAGATGAAATATTCCAGAACAAAATGGTGGTTGGGCGGAAGGGGAATGTCCCACATCCATTCCGGGCCGTTCGAGCCAATCCTGGGACCGAAATAATTCTCGAATTTCCTCTCGCGGGCTCCTTTCCCCATGCCATGGCAATCGATATTGAGGTGGGTCCTTCGCGGATCGGACCCTGCTGTGTAGGCGGAGAAATCGTTCTTGGGAGAGAACAAATGCAGCTGTACGTCCCTTAGAACCATCCCTTCCTTTTCGAATCTGGCCGTGTAGTTCCTGACGATTTCACGAGGCGTAAGCCCTACCTTGATGCTCTCTGCCAGGATCCTGTCGACCTTCTTGTACTCTGCCCAGATTCGCTTGATGCCCGCAGGCGGTTCCGTCTCTCCCTCGCGGAGCACATAGGCGTAGGTTCCCTGACTCGGGGCTGCAACGATATCGCCTCGCTGGATCGGCACGTTTTCATGGCCCGCGGTGCGCCCCCTTTGTGAAACCCCGGTGCCTCTCCGGCGAAAGGTGGTCACGCCGACGTCGCGATTCCGGTTCACACCGGGAACGATCTCCGCGAAAACCTTCTTCAGGTGTTCATCTTCGTCCCGGCGCATTTTATGGAGGATCTCGATCTCGCTCGGCACCTTCCTGATGATGTAATCCATCAACACGCGTTCCGAGGAGACGATCCGGTCGGCATACTTTTCGCCGAGCTCTTCCGCCAGGAGAAGGTAGTCCGTGTGAGAAAGACCGTCTCGCGCTCTCGTCGTGGTTGGATAGGGCCCCAGCTCGAGCTTGAAATTCAGGGCAATGCGTTCGGGGTCACGTTCGGCAACAAATTCTCTCAGGCCCTCGAATCGGTAGTCATACTCGGTCTCCGGGCCTCCCGGCGGCTGCAACACGTGTATCGGGTCGTGGATGATGTCGTAGGCTCCGGATTCTTCGACCCTTCTGGTGTCCCAGCTTACCCTCCATGTTTCGCCGGCCTGGGAGTCTCCCCATCGACGTCCGAGAACGGCACGTTCTATCCTGTCAGTGCCCCGGTCCGTGAAGACGAAGACACCGGAGGTTGCTCCCAGGTCTTCTGCACCAAAGGGATCTTCGATGGTCTCCCTCATTATGTGAATCCACATGTCGACATTGTTCCTCCTCATGACTTCAGGAAGGACGATGTCGAACTTCTCCCGACGGATCCGATGGTTCCATTCCGTCAGGTCTTCCTCGTACTGTGCAGTTGCCTGAGGACTGCCGAAACACAAGGGGACAAGAATCGTCACAAGTAGAATGATTCGATGAGACATCAAAGGCTCCTTGCCGCGGGCTGCGTGATGCGGGGACCTGAACAGGAATCTCGCTGGCCACGGGAAGGTAGCACGAGCCGTGCGGAAAGCCAAGATGCCTTCAGTGTGGAGCCGGGTTGCGGTCACGTCGAGGGTTCACTTAGGCACGTCGGTTTCGACCCAAGCGAGAAACCGATCCAGCACGTTGGCGACGATACGCGAGATGTTATTGTCGCCGTCGTTGTGCAACAGGCTGCCGCAGAAAGTGATCGAGCCGGTGGAGAACACCCGGCCGCCCGAAGGGGTCTCGAAATACACCATGTCGGCCCGGAGCAGCTTTTCCATCGGCTCTCCCGGCCAGTTGGTGAGATGGGTAAGCATCTCCTCGGGGACCACGATAAAGTCGTCGGCGTGATTCTCCGAGCTCGCGAGGATACGCACCGAGGGCGGTGAGCCGAGACGCTCATCGACACGATCGAGCTCGAAGCCGGCTGCGCCCCCGCCGCAAAGACCGAAATCACCGAGCACGTCGTCGTCCACCCCATCGAACACCCAGGATACGGCGTCGTCGTAAGTGTCGGGGTTCCGGCGATAGTAGGACCCGACAAACGTGCCCTGCGCCGAAAAGCCGACGCCGGCCAGTACCTGAGGCGGACGTCCGCTTCGACGCCACAGGCCGCCGTAGTTACCATCAAACGCGTTGTAATATTCGCCAGGCTCCGCCGCCCAGGCGCGGATGCCGCCCTCGCCACGTCGAATCTCGAGGATCCCTGGCTCGTCGGGATGTAACGCAATACGCCAGTAGAACCCGTTACCGCCCATGTACATGAGCGCACCACCTTGATCCCGGTAGCCCTGCAGCGCGTCCAGGGTTTCTCGGGTGTGGTACTCGGGGTGGCTGCCCGTCATGACCGTCTTATAGGGCCGCAGAACTTCGACCCCCTCGTCGTGGAGCTCCTGATCGGTGATCAGGTCGTGGGCATAGCCCTTGGATTCGAGCCAGGTGAGGAGATGGCTGTCGGCCTGGAAATGACGCAGACCCGAGTCGGTGCCCGCGCAAAACGTGATGTAGCCAGGGCGCAAAGTGAGGAGGGGCCGCTGGTAGGAGGCGTGACAGATACCGCTGCCATCACGATGGAAGTTGTAGGTGGAAAGACCGTACTCGGGGTACTCGGCCGCGTTGTGCGGGTACGCGTTCCAATCGTCGATGCGCCTTTTCCACGCCGGGCGGTAGTCGGGTCGGGCATGGTTGCCGTAAATCGTGTAGGTGAATGTCGACACCAGCACGCACAACGACGCCCGCGGTTTGCCCCGAGGTGCGCACACGAAAAAAGGCATCGCATCGTAGTGGTCACCGCAATCGATACGCGCGGCGTACACCCCGCAGGGGAGATCCTCCGGGATGGTGAACGAGAAATCCGTCTTCCAACCGAAGTCATAGATGTCGTCTTCGTGAAAGTGAATCGCGCCGTATTGCCCCGGTGCGTGACGCCAGCACATCTCGGTACCGTCCCAGCGCGCGCCGGTCATCGCACGCGCCGGCAGGTTGATGAGCTCACCGTGGAGCGCCAACGCGCCGGTATCTTCGATGCGGGTGGTCGAGATACCGAGGCTGAAGCCCCATGCGGCCACGGGTGGGTCGAGGGGCGTGTCGGCGGACAGAGCCTCTGCGGTGAACGCGCGATCGAAGATGCGCGGGGAATCGATCTTTCCGTTGTAGAGGTGCCTCGCGGTATCGTTGGCAAGCAGGATGCGGTCAACGGCTGACGTGTCCGCGTCCGTGTCAATCTTGATCCCGGACTCCCTCGCCGCCCCGTCCGACAATGGCAGGCTGCCGACCCGGAGCTCTCCCGCGTCGGCATCCAGCGCCAGAAACACCCGGTACCAGCGTCGAGGGATGAGAGCAGAGCCGGTGCTGACCTTTGCGCTCCCCACGCGCCCCTCGATACTCCCGGTACTGTCGAGCGACAAGCGGGCGAGCGACTCGGTGCCGGCGCCCAAACACATGATTGCCTGCTCGCCCCCACCGACAGCGGTCGGCCAGATGTCGGCAACCAGAGTGAAGGAATCCATCGACGGGAGACGGGCGGCGGTTTTGATGAGCGCATACGAGCCGGGTGAGAACGATTGCTTGCGAGAGGGATAGCTGCCCTCGAAGTCGGACGCTACCGGATGCTCGATGAGACCGGGACCGGCCGGATTGGGATCGGCGCATACCACCCGCACCAGCCGTGCGTGGTACGAATCGCGGAAAAGGCTGCTGACCTTGAACTCGATCGTTTCGCCTGCTCGCCCCGACAATCGGTTGGTATAGCCGATCAATGAAAGCATGATAAGTATCCTCTCTCACTGCCTGGCTGGAATGCAATTATTCTTAAGGAGGATGGATCGATGTTTCGAATATCGCTCGTCGCCGGTACCGTCGTTGCGTTGTGTGCGCCTGTCTCCCGCTGTTTGCCCAGGAGTCCAAGCCAGCGCCGTCGTTCGGGCCCCGTGTGGATGCGGTGTTCTCCCGCTGGAACAGCACCAACAGCCCAGGCTGTGCGGTCTCCGTCGTCAAGGACGGCACGATCGTCTATGCGCAGGGCTATGGGATGGCGAACTCGACCACGATGTTCCCATCCGCACCGATACCGTCTTCCACGTGGCTAGCGTGTCCAAAGAGTTCGCCGCGGACGGGATCGCGCTGCTGTTGCTAGAGGGGAAGCTCTCTCTCGACGATCCTATCCAGAAGCACTTGCCGTGGGTCGCTGATTTCGGACACGAAATCACCGTTCGCAATCTCGTACACCACAACAGCGGCTTGCGAGATCAGTGGAGCCTGCTCGGAATGTCCGGGTGGCGCTACTCGAAGGACCAGATCACGAACGACGACGTGATCTATCTGATCGAGCGGCAGCGGGACCTGAACTTCGTGCCCGGCGAACGCTATCTCTACTCCAACACCGGCTATACGCTGATGGACTTGATTGTGAAGAAGGTGAGTGGACAGTCGCTGCGGGAATTTACGACGGAGCGCATCTTCAAACCCCTTGGCATGACGCGAACGCACTTCGCGACAATTTCTCCGAGATCGTGAAGGACCAGGCCTTCGGCTATCGCTGGGACAACGAGACAAAGGCGTTCTATACGAGCGTGACCAACTTCGATACCGTGGGTGCGACAGCCTCCTCACGACCGTCGAGGACATGGCCCTCTGGGATCGGAACTTCATCGATTCCGTGGTCGGCGGACGGGCATTTCTAGATCTGATCCACCAGCGTGGGATTCTCAACGACGGCGAGCCTTAGGACTACGCCTTCGGATTGGTTCACGGCACCTATCGAGGGCTCCCGACCGTGGGGTATGGCGGCGCCGACGCCGGTTACCGCGCCCACTTCGTTCGTTTCCCGAACCAGGACTATAGCTTCGTAACGCTCTGTAATATCGCGCAGACGAATCCAGGGCGATTGGCGCGGATATCTATCTCGAGGAATACCTCGAGCCCGACACCGAAGAAACGACAGCGAGATGAATCCCGTCACGCTGACGGACGAGGCCATGGCGCGCATCGAAGGCGCCTACTTCCGCGAGGATTTGGCGATCGTCCTTCGGGTCCAACGCGACAAGGGGGGCCTCCGGCTCAGCCTCGGTGGCCGACCGTTGGAGGTGATCCACACGGGCTACTACGGTGTCAGCGGCGGGGAAAACGGAAGCAAATGGGTTTCCGGCGGTGCCACGCCGAGTGCCGGCTCTCGCGTGAATCGTCCCGTTTCTCGTACGGTTCCGGCGGCTCGCATCTCGCGGCGGTATCCGGGCGGTTACAACGTCCGATAATAAGCATTATGTTAAATACACACGTGAATCGATTGTAGTGCTGACCGTGATTCACGGAAGCATGGATCTTCCCAATCGTCTTGGAGAACTCGTGCCACAACTAGCCGCTGAAGTCGCGATGCTGCGCAATCAGTTCGATTCCAGCCGGAAAAAGTGAGGTCCCCGGCCTGGCTCAACCTCATAGAGTGTCTTCAGTGTCGAGTTGTCGAATCTCCTCATCAGAATCGTTGCCCTCAACAGCTCGAATAGCTGCTCGAGGACCTGACGCTCTTGCGGCTTTCCGCGGGCACTCTGAGCGCGGCATTGACGTAGGGCCCGCCCTCCGGATAGGCTCAGATATCGAGCATCCGTATCTAAGCGGGTCGCGGGCCCTTAGTCCGGCTTGTTCTGTGCGACGTAGTCCTTGGCGTGTCCTTCGAGGGTTCGGAGCGCAAGCCGATTTTCTTGGCTTCTTCGAGCGCGGAGCTTTCACTCTCGCCGTTATCGAGCACCTGGTGGATGTACCACATCGCTCCGACGCGGTTTGAAGAGGCGCAGTGGACCAGGATGGGACGGTTCGCCGAGTCCGCTAGGATATCGCGAAACTTCGAGACGATCTCCGGCGAGAAACCCTCGCGTCCAACCGGGATGTTGAAGTACTCCATCCCGAGCGCTTAAACTTTGGGCTTTTCGTCGAGGCTCCCCTCTTGCTCCGTACGGAGGTTCAGTACAGCCTTGAACCCGGCCTTCTGAACGGCTTTGGGCACCGCGTCGGTCGGCTGTCCCGCGGTGGCGATGTCGGGGCGCAGCCGATAGTAGTTCGGGAGGCCTTCGAACGGGTAGGATGGTTGCGCGGCGAGGAGGCCGGCCGAAAGGAGCGTCACGAGTGCGAGGAGGTGTCTCTTCATTACGATTTATCCAGAAAAGATCGTACGTTCTTGTGGAAGAGAAACAAGGCGTCGGCGTCACCGCTTTGTTCGGTGAAGTTGTAGTTCCTGCCTTTTTGGACTTTCAAATTCATATTCTTCTTGATGTAGTCGACTTCGAAGCGCTCGAGCGACCCGTATGGAATGGCAAAAGAGTCTTTGTGGTCCGTTGCGTATCGTATGCCGTTCGCGTCCGCCATCAATACTCCTTGGCACCTACCGAAGCTGTGCTTGTGGACCACGGGGATGGATTCGTTGAAACCGGCGACCGTTTGCTTGAAGTCGATCCGCACATTGCGATGGCCGGTGGTGATCGTCACCTCCTCCGCGTACATCTCATAACCGTCAGCGGAAACGGTCAACTGATGCTCCCCTGCCATGACGTCTTTGATGGTGACGGGCGTCGTGCCTTTATATCGCCTGTCGAGAAACACTGTAGCGCCAGGGATATCGCTTTGAACGCTCAAGCTCGGCGGCGTCAGGTCGAGCGACGCTCGCATCTCGGCTTTGCGTCCGGGATACACACGCACGTCCTTGACGAAATCTTCGTAGCCTTTCTTCGTTACGCGGACGCTGTACATGCCGATATGGATCTCGCTATTCTCGAAAGGTGCGGAGCCGACGAACTCGTCGTCAACATACACGGAGGCGGAATCGACATTCGCCGTCACCACGAGCGATCCGTAGGCTGGGAGATCCGCTTTGCTTGCCTTTGGCCGTCGCGGCGGAGGCGGGGCTTCATCCTCAACGACGATTGGCGGCGCCTCCACGACCACGGGCTCGGCGGTCGGACCAGAGCTATCGCTCAGGAACCAATAGGCTCCCCCTATGGCTATGAGGATAACGACCGCGAGGGCGAGGAACTTCCCTACGTCCGACGTCGACTCGCTATCGTCTGAATCGTCTGAATGTAAGAAACTCACGGAACGATTCTAGCACGCGAAAACTGGCCGTTTGACGCTCAGCCTGGACGCCTGCTGACGACGAAACCGCAGCAGTCGTCGCCTTTGGCCATACACTGTACTTCCATACCGTCCGTCTCTTTGTCGAATAGAGTCATGGCGGCTCCCTGGAGAAATCCCAGCACTGTGTAGCAGATGGGCTGCGTGGACGGGCCATAGGCTTTCGTGAAAGGTGAGCCAACAATCTTGAACACGGCCTCTTCGTTGTCGAGGTTGACCATCTCCGTCGACGTTGCCCCCCGGCCGGACTCGCTCAGCATGAGGCGACCGCGCGCACGACTTCTTCCGGCGAGTAGCTGAACACGTCGCGGTAACGACCCGCTAGAGAAGCACCGTCGCCGAACGCCGTCTGGGTCATGATCTCAGCGACTTCCTGGGGCAGATGACCTTCGATATTTTTTTGGAGCTCAACCAAGAGGGCTGGCGACATCATCACGTATCGGGCGGCCTGAAGCGACAGCGATCCAAGTTCGGGGTCGAATGTAAGGTTGCCTAGAAGTTGGTTAGCTCGGACTCACCTCTTGTGAACCGTCTCGCCAAGCGTCCAATATTCGCGAGCGCAAAAGACTAAAGGTTTGCCTTCATCTCCCATCTCAGCGCGTTCGACCTCTCCGAAAAAGACGGTGTGATCCCCCTGCTCCGTTTCCCCTACGACTCTGCAATACAAGTAGCCAAGACAGCCGTCAAGCTTGGGCGAGGTGTACTCGGCGAACTGCTCCTCAGAGTTGAGCTTGGGGCTCGCGAAATGGTCAGAGACGGCGCCTTGCTTCTCGGAGAGTACGTTCACCACGAACGGCCCCTTGGCGATGGCGCTGTGGGCACGAGATTCTTTCATGATGCAGACCAGGATGCGAGGCGGCGTCAAACTGACCGACGTGAACGAGCTCACGGTGACTCCCCGCGGCCCTTCATCCCCCTCGGCCGTAACAACCACGACACCTTGCGGGAATCCGCGCATCACGTCCCGAAGCGAAATTTCACTCATTTTGCTATTTCCCCAGTCTTCATCGTTCTTCGACTTCCAGCGCGCGCCCTAGGGTTCCCGTCAATCACACGCCGACGGCGCCCACAATGTAGTCGAGGGTCGCCGGAAACTCTGCCTCGGGTTCCACCTCGTAGAATTCTTTGATCCCGAAATGGACCGGGGCTTCGAACCCCTCGATATAGGCCTGTCGATGTGGTCCTTTGTCTTTCTCGATTCGTACTCGCGAAGTATGAATGAGCTTGGGCATGGCTCAGCTACTCACGTAAACGTAGTCCCTCATGATATTGGTTTCATCGAAATAGATGAAATAGATCATGTCCCCCGCAGCGTAGAGCCGCAATTGGGGCCATTGGTGCGCCTTGCCGATAATGTCTTCCGCGCGGTCAGACGCCCAGGTCGAGACCGCACGCTCGAGATCTTCGTCCGACTCCACGATGGCGACCAACGGAGCTTTTTCCTTCAGCCCTTCGGTGACTTGGTAGACGGTCGGGGTTTGCACGAGAATCCGACGTAGCCGCGTGTCGTGTAGGTTCTTGCGTCGGACATCGTAGCCCAGTTTCCCAAGATATAACGCCGTGCCGAGCCCTGCGATCGCCACGGCAGCCGCGACTCCAAGAGCAATGGCAACACGTTTTACTGGCGTTGATTCCCGCTTTTCGAAGGCAAGTAACTGAAACTCCAGATGGGCCATTTCCCTATCTTAACGGTTTAGGCCAAGTTAGATGAAGTGATACTTGAGGTACTATTTAGTCTCGAAAATTCCCGGGTAGAGCATTTCTACTTCGGCCCCTGGCGCCACTGCCGTCACCGAGAGCTCGAGCTCTTCTGATGCGGGAGCACTGCACGCGAAATCTGTGCAGATTTGATAGCGCACGTCCGCCCTTATGGAGTGCTCCCCAGTCACCGCATCCTTCGAAAACGTAACGGGAATGCGTATCGCCACACTACCTTCGTACAGGGCGTAGGTTCCTAGGCCAGACAAGTCGCGCGTGACCGTAGGAGGGAAGGACGGCTCCCCTACTTTGATGTTGTCTCCCGAAACGGACACCTCGGTGCGGCTTGGTTCCGGCTCTTCAGGACCATAGAGGTGGTAACCCTCTTCAATATCCACAACGACGGCGACTTCCAACGCGTCGCCGGGTCGAATCGGTTGCTGGGACGCGAGGAGCTCGAACTTGACGGAGCCATCCCAATCCGGAATCTCGAATTGCTGCGCTGCAACGCCTGAGCCGAGCGCCAAGCCTATTGAGATAAGGGCGGCGAACATGTGTCGTTTATTCATTTGAGTTTCTTCAGCTCCTCGATAATCATCGCGGGGGGGCGTACGCTCTCGATAGTTAACCCAAACGTTGACGAAGCGCACGATACCCTCTTCGTCCACGATGATCGTAGCGGGATGCGGGATGCCCTACATGGACTCGCGGCCGACGTGTGGGTTCAGAGGTCCGTAGGCGTCGATGGCTGGAGCCCCGTCACACAGGATGGGATAGGACCAATTCTGTTCCTCGAGCCAACTTGCCGTCTCTGCCGCGTCATATTTCGAAATGCCGAGAATGATCGCGACAGCGTTCTCGATCGCTGTTTTTGGACTCTTGCAGCTCACCGAGCTGCTTTTTGCAAAACGGTCACCAATCGCCGCTGCGGAAGAGCTCGAGGACGACAGCTTTCTCACCGCGATAGCTCGAAAGCGTGTACGTTTTGCCAGTAGAGTCGTGGAGCGTAAAATCCGGAGCAGAGTCTCCAACCGCGACACTCGTTTGGCGCCAGCAAACGGTACGACCAACAACAATAGTCGGATTGTTTTAAGGAAGGTTTTATCATTCTCTGCGCACTATAGCACAGCGAATACTAGGTTTGTGTGAAGCGTTGCACTTCCTGGGCGCCACGCAAGTAGCCAGCGATACGACTCAGGAGACCATCCTCTGTGGCCTCGGCCGACGGACTCGAAACGGGTCCGCTCGACGGGGCGTGCGATTGCTCGTACGAGGCTTTGAGGTCGGTGATCACTTCCTAAGGATTCAGCCCAAGACAACGTGCATACGCTTTAGTGAAGCTCTGGAAGTAGAACTCCCCGGGGAAACGGTCGAAGCGTTCTTCCTCGAGATCATCGAGGTACGTAATGCTAATGCGGGTTTCGTTCGCGATACGCCGGAGTCTGATGTGCTTGGATTCCTCTAAAGTGTGTCACTCCCCCGGGTTCGAGCTCAACTTGTTTCGAATTTGGTAGCGAACTCGCGGACTAATGACTGGGAATCTCGACTTCGTACGGCGCTTCCGAGAAGATATCAAAGACGGTAAATATATGTCAACAGGAAATCCACAGCCTAACTCATAGATGGCGTTTTTTTCTTGTGGAATTCTAGTCCTGTCAGCTCGATGCTCGAGCAACTAGTCTTCCTGTTCGAGCTCAATAATCAATGTGCGTAGCGCTTCGATGATCTCTTTGCGTTCCACCTGGTTCTTGCGGAACGTCATTTGAAGGCGAAACGGATTGCCCCGTGGGTCATATTTGAAGACGAAGTTCTTGGGGCGTCCACGGCTCGGTTTGCGCGCTGCTGCCCTTACCGCATCCCGATTGAGATTGCCAGTAGATATCTTCTCGATGAGCGCCGTCATTTTCTCAGGGCTACCTTGTCTAACTATATTTAATAACAATGACTTAGAGTGGATGTCGGCGAGCAGACAAAGGTTCTTGATGTCCTCGGGCATGACGTTGAGACTGAGCGTCTCCGTGATACTCGTTCTTGATTTTCCAATGCGCTTCGAGAGCGCGTCATGCGTATAGTTATGCTCGCTCACCAATTGCCCAAACGCTTCGGCTTCTTCAAACGGAGTCAAATCCTTTCGTTGTATGTTTTCGATGAGCGCGAGCTCGATAGTTTCGCTGTCGTCGACGTTGCGCTCAACACAAGGGAGCTCTCGGAGCCCAGCTTGCAAGGCGGCTTGGAAACGTCTCTCCCCTGAAATAATCTGGAAGGCGCCACCGCGACGCCGAACGATAAGTGGCTCGAGAATGCCCTTCTCCCTAATCGACGCCGTGAGATCTCCTAGGTTCCCCATTTGCTGACGAGGTTGATTCGGGTTGGGCGTAATTTGCTCGATCGAGATCATGCGACCTATCGGCGTTCCCCGGGCGGGCCCGAGCTCGTCAACAAAGTGAGCTTCGTTGCGAAACTTTACCGTTGTCGGCAATCCAACTTTTCTAGACACGGGACATCACCTCTTCTGAAAGGCTGTAGTACTCGAACGCGCCACTAGAGTGTGGCGCAAAGCTGAAGATCGATTCTTTGTAAGCGGGACTCTCCTCAAGACGAATGCTCCGGCTGATCACCGTCTTGAACACTTTGTCCCCGAACGCTTGTTGAATTTTCTCAGCAACGTGGCGCGAGAGTGTTGTTCGTTTGTCGTGCAACGTAATAACCACTCCGATCACTTGGAGATCAGGATTCGGACGGGACTTGACTTTCTTTAAGGTCTCCAAGAGGTCGTCCGTGCCTTCGAGTGCGTAATACGAAGACTGGATCGGAATGAGCAGATGCGATGCCGCCACCAACGCGTTGACGGTGATGAGCCCGAGCGTAGGCGGCGTATCGATGATGATGAAATCATACTCGCTGCGCACGGACTCGAGACGATCCCTCAAGCGGAAATGCGCATCAAAGTCGCCGATGAGTTTGCTTTCGAGCTTGGCGAGCGAGATGCGCGACGGCACGACCCAAAGGTGGTCGAGCTCCGCTTTGTAGATGACCTCCTTGAGCTGCGTGGTCGTACCGGTCAACGCGTCATAAATGGACTTATCGACGGATTCGTCGTGAAGAAATGAAATGGTTGAGTTGCCTTGAGGGTCCATGTCCACGAGCAACGTCTTCTTCTTTTTAGCCGCGAGCGCAGCGGCGAGATTGATGGCGGTAGTCGTCTTCCCTACACCGCCTTTTTGATTTGCAATCGTTATGACAACGGTCACGGCAATAACCCCGTTCGGGCACAGATCACCCCCGAGAGAAAAAAACCAGCAAAAAGAGTAAGACCCTCCCGCAGAGAGACGGGCACCAGTTGGGTTCGACCCGCCCCTACATTTTGTATTTGCCGAGATCGTCCGGGTTGAGACCTTCCAGCCACTTCTCAAGTCTTTCAGAATCCGTCGTATCTTTTGTTAAATCCAAACCCTTGGCGCTCTCGACAACATCGTCTTCGACGAAAATTGGCGACTTCGTACGCAGCGCAAGGGCAATTGCGTCACTAGGGCGAGCATCGATGGCCATCGTCTCGCCCTCGCGGTCGAGATAGATCATCGCGTAAAAGGTGTTCTCTCGCAGCTCGTAGACCACGATGCGCTGCACGTCCGCCTCGACCTCGCTCAGGATATTTCGGATCAGGTCATGAGTCATCGGACGAGGGGTCGAGATATTCTCGATTTGCAGCGCGATAGCGTTCGCCTCGAATACACCGACCCAAATCGGCAGGACGCGCTCGCCTTCTTTGTCCTTCAAAATCACGATGGGCATATTGGTAATGGGGTCGATCATTAAGCCCTTGATGGTCATTTCGATTTCCATACGTAAGCCCTTCCGCTGACCCCGTTCTGAAGGTGTCCACTAAATATAGGGGCTCACCTCCACCTTGTCAACAGGATTTAGTGGTTGTACTCACCGAACAGGCTATTTGGACCGGCGCGTGTGATGTGAACTGGGATGATGGCACCCGGTCGGCTCTTGCCAACGAAGTTCACGACTCGGTTATGTGGCGTCCGGCCGGAGAGCTCGCTCTCGACTTTCTTGCTTCGCCCCTCGACGAGAACCTCGACGGTGTCTCCGATCAAGCCCCGGTTCTTTCGGAGCTGAATCTGCCTCTGGAATTCTTGCAGACGTGCGAGACGCGTAGTCTTCACGCTCTCAGGAACATCATCCATTTGCTCGCGCGAAGCATAGGTATAAGGTCTTTCGGAATATTTGAAAGAGTAGATGCTGTCAAACGCAACCTGCTGAACGAGGTCGAGCGTATCGTCGAAATCTCGGTCGTCTTCCCCCGGGAAACCGACGATCAGATCCGTTGAAAGTGCGATCCCCGGCACGTGCTCACGTGCGCGAGCAACTTTGCTCAATAACTCCTCGCGCGTGTAGCCCCGATTCATTGCGGCGAGAACCCGGGTCGAGCCGGATTGCGCCGGCAGATGCATATGGGGACAAAGTTTCTCGAGATCGCGAAATCGCTCCATCAAGGGTGTACCGAAATCCTTTGGGTGCGGGCTCGTGAAACGCAGCCGCCGCAGGCCATCCACCGCGTTGACCGCGTCGAGCAAAGCTTCGAATGAGCGGCCATCGTTCGGATCCATATAGGAATTGACGTTTTGCCCCAAGAGCTGCACCTCGAGATAGCCGGCGCGCGCGAGCACCTCGGCTTCATGAACGATGTCCTCCACTGGGCGACAACGCTCGCGGCCTCGTGTGAATGGTACGATGCAAAACGTACAGAAATTGTCGCATCCCTCCATGATCGTGATGTATGCCTTGATTCCCGAAACTCTTTCGATTTGCTCGGGCGGGATATCGAGGTTCTCTTCGTGTCTTCCAATCTCGACGACCTTCTCTTTTCGGCCGACGACAGTTGCTAGGACTTCCGGAAGTTGTACGAGGCTCTGCGTGCCCAGCACGAAGTCGACTTCCGGCGAACGGTCCAAAATGGCTGCGCCTTCTTGCTGCGCAACGCAGCCCGTGACGCCAACCACAACCGAGCGCGATTTCTTCATCGTTGTGAAGTTGCGGAGCCGCGCAAAGACTTTTTCTTGTGCCTTCTCGCGCACGCTGCACGTGTTGAGGATGATGACGCCAGCATCAGCCTCAGAATCCGCCGGCTCGAGACCTAGCCGCCTCAAACTACCAGCCAGTTTTTCGCTGTCATGCGCGTTCATCTGACAGCCCCACGTTTCGATGAAGAAGCGCTGTTGCTTCAACATGGGCTCAATGACTCTTCTCCGTGACAAGTTGACGCGCATGCGCACGCGCACTTTCTGTAACGACCGCGCCCGCGAGCATACGGGCGATCTCATCGACGCGCGCTTCGCTATCGAGGCGCTCGATGCGCGTCTCGATTCTACCTTTACGCTCTATCTTATCAATTCGATAATGCGAGGGCGCAAAACTTGCAATCTGTGGGAGATGGGTGACGCAAATAACCTGGTGCAGCGTGGCAAGCTCCTTGAGCTTCAAACCCACGGCATCCGCGACCCGCCCGCCAATTCCCGCGTCAACCTCATCGAACACGAGGACTTTGGACGTTTCGTCCGTTGCCGAGACCGCTTTGAGCGCAAGCATGAACCGGGACAGCTCGCCACCCGAAACAACTTTGCCCAACGCCCGCAGCTCCTCGCCATGGTTCGCTGAAAAAAGAAGATCCACGACGTCCACGCCGCTGACGCGCCATTCACCCTCGCGTATCTCCGCCGTGAACCGCGCCTTCTCGAGCGCAAGGCTCGGGAGCTCTTTCGCCACAGCCGTCTCGAGCCGCTTTGCCGAGTTCTTGCGCATCTTGGATAGCTCGGCCGCTAAAGCGCGATACTTCGCCCGGGCCGCGTCCAGCTGCTCGCGAAGCTCCTCGAGCTTTTCGCTCGAGCGCGAGACCTCCAGAAGCTCTGCGCGCACGCTCTCCTGGCGATCGAGAACAGCGTCCAACGTTCCCCCATGTTTCTTCTTGAGCCTATCGAGAAGCGCAAGCCGTGTCTCGATCGTGTCGAGCTTGTCAGGCGCGACTTGAATCTCGTCACGGTAATCACGGAGGCTCAGCGCCAGGTCCTCGAGCTGCCCGGTGAGGGCGTCGCGATCATCGATGTGGCGTTGCCACCGATTGTCGATGCTCGCGAGCTCCTCGACGTCCTGGAACACCTGGACGAGACGCGACACGACAGAGCCTTCGTTCTCGTAGAGTGACGCGTAGGAACGCTCCGAAAGTTCCTTCAACTTCTCGGCGTGGGTAAGAAGCTTGCGCTCAGTAGCAAGCTCTTCGTCTTCGGCAGAAACGAGCTCGGCTTTGTCGAGCTCGCCGAGCTCGAACTCGAGATGTTCCCGGCGCGAGCTACGCTCTCGACCCACCCGCTCCAGGCGCTCGAGCTCACCGCGCGTACTCTTGACAGCGGCGAATGCTTCGGCGACCTGCCCGCCTAGCACGAACAAGCCCCCGAAACTATCGAGGAGCTCGATACCCGCGTCTAGTCTCAGCAGCGCGAGGTTGTCGCCCTGTCCGTGTATGTCAACGAGCATTGTAGATATATCGCGTAACAGCGCGCGCGAGCTTCCGACGCCGTTTACTACGATTTTTCCGCGGCCCGCCTTCGTAATTTCCCGCCTGATAACGAGCTCGGGCTCCGCCTCGATACCGGCTTCCCGAAGGCGCGCCTCCAGAAACTCTGGTATGGGGTCCATCTCGAACCCAGCCTCCACGTAGGCGGATTCAGCGCCGGTGCGCACGAGCTCGGAAGAGGCACGATTGCCGAGCACCAGCCCCAATGCATCGATGAGGATCGACTTCCCCGCGCCCGTTTCGCCGGTTACGAGGTTCAAACCAGCCTCGAAGTCAACCTCGAGGTGGTCAATCACCGCGACATTCTCGACCCGCATCCAGCGCAGCACAACCTAGAAGTTAGCACGGATCAGCGTTCAGCGTTCAGGAATCGGCCAACACCTACTAAATATGTCCTGAATGCTGAATGCTAACCGGATTGACACACCCCAAGTCCTTGTGGTACGATCCAATGCGGGTAACAGCATCTAGTGTATCGTTCTATTTTCGCTGAAATTTTGAGCGCCGACGTGGAACACTAGCTCTTGCAAGACATTAATTCGACTGCTATCGAAACGTCATCGCCGTTGAATCCTTTTGACATCGTTCTAGACTCAGGGCCCGTCTCTATCGTTGTTCTTCTTATTTTGTTCGCTTTCTCGCTCGTGTCGTGGGCGATCATCTTTAGCAAGTGGACGACGCTCCGAAAAGCTGAGTCTCACACCGTGGCGTTTCTCGAGATCTTTCGTCGTAGCAAGAAATTCTCCGAGGTCTACGCGGTATGCAACCAGTTACGGACGAGTCCTCTCGTCGGCCTCTTCTTGTCCGGCTATAGCGAGCTCAACTACCAGCTCAAGAACCAAGGCAAATCCGAGACGGAGGCGCGCGTTCACAATCTCGAAAGCGTCGCCCGCTCTCTCGTCCGCGCTTCGAACGCTGAGGGGTTGAAGCTCGAGAGCCGACTGACCTTTCTCGCAACCACGGGTAGCGCGACGCCGTTTATCGGCCTGTTCGGAACCGTCTGGGGCATCATGAATGCGTTCCAAAACATCGGGGCAGTCCAGTCAGCGAATATCAGCGTCGTCGCGCCGGGCGTGAGTGAAGCTTTGGTAGCTACCGCGGCAGGCCTCGCGGCGGCCATCCCCGCTGTCATCTTCTACAATTTTTTCCTGAACTGGGTGAAGCGGCTTTCAACGCAGATGGATGATTTCGCGCTAGAGTACATCAATATCATCGAGCGTAATTTCACCTAACACCAAGGACGGGCGTGCAAGTCGGAAGCGGCGAGAGCGGATCGAGTCGGGGCTCCCTGTCAATCGGGAGTTCTGCAACGGCGATGCTCATAGCTCGGCGGAGCTCTGGAGGGGGCGCAGCTCTTTCCGAGATCAACGTCACGCCCTTCGTCGATGTCGTTCTCGTGCTGCTCATCATTTTCATGATTACGGCGCCCATGCTCATGCGTGCCATGGATGTCAGCCTGCCGTCAGCATCCCTCCGCCGCGACGATCCGACCGAGCGCACGGTCGTGACGCTCGACGCTCAAGGCCGCACCTTCGTGAACGAAAAAGCGGTCAACATCGAGCTGCTCGAAGAGCAGTTACGACAGCGTGTAGAGGTGAATAATCTGCGCTTGGCCTATCTTCGCGCCGACGAGGCGCTACAATACAAGGAAATCATCAAGCTGATGGACTTGATGAAGCGGGCTGGCGTGGACACTGTGGGTCTCGTCTACGTCTACCCCGAAGAGCGAGTGAAGTAATGGGTGGCATGAACCGAGATTCTTTCACGCAGATGCTCGTGTGGTCGGGTCTCGTGCACGTACTGTGCTTCACCTCTATCGCCCTTGGCAGTTATCTGATCCCACGCGCGAGCCTTCTAGCCGCTCCCGACGCCCAAGTATATATCAGCATCGGCGCGTCGGGTCCGCTCGAGGGCTCGGGCGGCGGCGGTGCTCCCACGCCTCCGGAGCCGGAGCCGGAGCCGGAGCCGGAGCCGGAGCCGGAGCCTCCCAAAAACGAAGTTGTACGTCCGAGCAAAGTGGTCCGCAAAGAGATCGCGCGGCCGGACGCACCTGCGAAAAAGCCGCGGTGGGAGCGCATCAAGGAAGATACGGGTCTAAGAGGTGACACGGCGGCGACGGGCACATCCGCAAAATTGAGACAGCCCCCCGCAGTGGCTCCGGGGCTGGGGCTTGGTGGCGCCGGCGGCGGCTCCCCCTTCGACCAAGACTTCGAGTACGCCTATTACGTCCAACAGATGTTGGGACGGATCCATCAGCAT
This sequence comes from Acidobacteria bacterium bin61, assembly GCA_963578475.1. Classification (GTDB taxonomy): domain Bacteria; phylum Acidobacteriota; class Vicinamibacteria; order Marinacidobacterales; family SMYC01; genus SMYC01. The sequence goes on from CAUZCL010000002.1 coordinate 147,905, forward strand.
TGGCAACGGACGCCGGTGCGCGGGACGACCACCGTAACGGTACGCTTCACCATCTTGAAAAATGGAAGCGTTCGCGACGTGGAAGTAGAGCAATCGTCCAGAGTGTCAATTCTCGACCGGGGCGCGCTACGGGCCGTTATCCTGGCGGACCCGATGCCACCGCTTCCGAATTCCTATCCCCGGGATCGCGTCGGGGTCCACCTACGGTTCACTTATTCGGACAAACAATAAGGACACCATGAAACATCTGCTACGAGCTACGATCGTCATGGGTATCATCTTTGGCGCGCTGTCCTCTTTCCACGCCACGACGTATTCTTCAGGGTCCCGAGGGGTCGTCCAGGAGCAAGCGCTCTCAAAGCCGACCGCGGGCGACTGGTACATCCGGATCACCGATCCCACTCGGCCTGTTTATATGGCGATCCCGGATTTCGAGACAGGGACCGCGGACGCGGCGACGTTCTCCTCGACGATCTCTAGCGTTGTCTGGAACGACATGGAGTTCGCGTCCATCTACCGATTGGTGCCCAAGCGGAACTACCGGATCGCCCAGACGTCGAGCGATCGCCGGAAAATCGACTTTTATCAGTGGGAATCGATCGGAGCGGACATCCTGATTCGTGGCGTCACCGAAATCCAACGCGAGACGCTCATCGTCGAGGTCCGCATCTACGCCATCCGCGCTCAAGAGATGGTCTTTGGCAAGCGCTATGAAGGGCCGACCACGGCAGCCCGGCGCATGGCCCATCGCATCGCCGACGATATCCTCATCCAGGCGGGAAACTATCGGGGCATCAATCAGACCAAAGTCGCGTTCGCCAGCAACCGTCGCGGCGAGAGAAGCAAAGAAATCTACGTCATGGACTATGACGGCTACAGCCAAAAACCGCTCACGGCCAACCGCTCGTTGAACTTGACGCCCACATGGTCGCCAGACGGGCGCGCGCTCGGCTATATCTCGTATCGGACGGGCACACCGTCGCTCCACATCGCCCATATCTACGAAGGCCGCGGCGAGCGCCTCGATACCGGCGACGGGATGGCAATCAACCCGGCCTGGGCGCCAGATGGCACGAAGATCGCGTTCACGTCGACGCGAGACGGCAACTCCGAGTTATATTTAATCAACGCGGACGGCACCGGCATGAGGCGGCTCACGCATCACCCGGGGATCGATACCTCCCCGTGTTGGTCGCCGACGAGTCGCGAGATCGCTTTCACATCGGATCGCACCGGGTCGCCACAGCTTTACGCAATGGATACTGAAGGGCTGAACTTACGACGCATCTCTTATCGAGGAAGCTACAACGATTCGCCTAGCTGGTCGCCTTCGCGACAACGAAGCGAGATCGCTTTCACGTCGCGGATCGAGCGTGGTCCTTTCGACATCGTCGTCTATGATTTCCAAACCAGGCAGACGCGGCAGCTCACGACCGGCCGCGGCAGCAACGAAAGCCCCGACTGGTCTCCGAACGGGCTTCATCTCGTTTTTACCTCCAGCCGCACCGGCTCGGACCAAATTTTTTCGATGAACCGCGATGGGAGCAATCAGAGACGCCTCACGAGAGTCGGCAAGAACACAACGCCGCAATGGGGCCCCATCACGGGACAGGATTCTTGAAGCGCGTCACAAGGAGAATATCGATGAGCATCTCACACGTTTCGCGGAACCTTTGGATGGCCTTGCTCTTTGCTATGCTGGTAGGCGCCTGCGGCGGCAAATCGGATCGCCCGCCGGCCACGACGTCTACGCCACCGACACGGACCACACGAGCCACCGCACCGCCGCCCGAGCGGCCTCCTGAGGTCATCGACACGCCGCCACCCGTGGTCGACCCCGGAGACGACCTTTTGATGATCGCCGAAGGAGACCCTCTCGGGATCCGCGATATGCCGCTCGATCAGATCAACGATCTTTCGCCCCTTGCGGACGTCCCTTTCGATTTCGACAGCGTTGCGCTCCTCGACGAGGCCCGCGTGACGTTGAACGCGCATGCCAATATCCTCGCGCGATACGACTCGCTGACGGTGCTCATCGAAGGGCATTGTGATGAACGCGGCACGGTGGAGTACAATTTGGCGCTCGGGGAGCGCCGCGCCAACGCCGTGTACAACTATCTTATAAATCTTGGTATCTCCGCCAGCCGGCTCAAAACAATCAGCTACGGCAAGGAGTTTCCGAAGGATCCGGGCCATAACGATCAGGCATGGGCCGCCAATCGTCGCGGACATTTCGAGATCACCGGGAAATAACATCGACGAAGAAAGGAGGCCGTTGTGACTCAAATCGTTGGGATCGTCACTGCCACAGCCGTGATGGCCGCTTGGAGCCTTTCGAGCCCGAGTCTCGCTGTAGCGCAACGGGACCGCGACGTCATCGTCGCCGACTTGCGACAAATCCAAGCGCAGCTTTCCCAAATCCAGACGTCGCACGCCGCGCTGCAAGCGGCCATTGAGTCGCTGACCGTGCAGACGACGGACCAACGAGACGCGCTCCGCAAGACACTCGCGGACTCGAATGTCACCTTGCAACGGCTAGAGCAGGATCTGTCGATCTTGTCGGCGCGGGTGGACGAGACCAATGGGAGGATCGGCGACCTGCAGCAAGAAATCGGCTCGATGCGGCACACCCAGCCTCTCATCATCCCGCCAATGGAGGCCGCCGAAGACGGCGGGGACAGCGCGGACGTCGATGGCGCGCCGATAGCGCCGGTCATGGTCGCCGGACCGAGCATCACGGATATTTATAACCAGGCGAGAATCGACTACACCCAGGGGCGCTACGCGCTCGCTGTTTCCGGCTTCGAAGATGTTATCGCGAGCAACGGCAGAGGAGATTTGGCCGACAACGCCCATTATTGGATTGGAGAGTGCCACTTCTCGCAGCGCAGCTACGAGCGCGCCATTGAATCCTTCGATTCCGTCGTGCGCGAATATCCGGACAGCAACAAGCGCTCCGACGCCTACCTCAAAAAAGCGATGTCGCTCGAAAGTCTGGTGCGGCGTTCGGAAGCGATGTTGATGTACGAGCTCGTGATCGAGCAGTTCCCACGCACGCAGCACGAGCGCATCGCCCGCACCCGACTCGAAGAGCTCATGCGCACCACCCCTCCCCGACCGTGACGAGGGAGGACCTGAAGGACAAAATTCGTCTATATAAGGAAAGGGCTGAACGTTGGATGCCCAATGCTGAATGGAGGCAATCATGAGAGGGGTCAACAAAGTCATACTCATCGGGAACCTGGGGCGAGATCCGGAGATCCGATACACAAAGAGCGGCACGGCCGTCGCGAATCTCAACCTCGCTACTACGGATTCCTGGAAGGACCCACAAGGAGACCGCCAGGAGCGCACCGAGTGGCATCGCGTGGTCGCGTGGGACAAGCTCGCCGAGATCTCGAAGGAATATCTATCGAAAGGACGTCAAGTCTATATCGAAGGACGGCTGCAGACGCGGTCGTGGGAGGACAAAGACGGCAACAAGCGCTACACCACCGAGATCCGAGCCGACCAACTGCTCATGCTCGGTGGACGTGGGGACGGGCCGTCACGGGACTCCGACCCGCCGCCAACGCCGGACGATTACGGCCGGGAGCCATTCAAAGCGACTGACGAAGACGTCCCGTTCTAGGCGTTTGGCGTTTTCGGTGCTGGTACCGTAAGTTTCGCGCTTTTTGTGTAGCCAATGGATCCCCAGAACTCGCTGCATGTAAAAGGGGATTGACCACAAAGGCACAGCTCGGCGTCACTTCGACAATCTATTACTATTCATAAGTATTCTGGCCGAAGCCCTGAACACGGCCATAAGATGCTCGACCAGAAAGCGGTAACGGGATGTCCACGTTCAAAGTGACTCACGGGACCTTGTCTCTCCATAGGACGAGGTGCACGAGGCCTTCGACGCCGCGGTCGAACGCGTCCGCGCCGTGCTCGCCGAGAGCCAAACAGTTCATGCGAGAACAGAGTCTCCTTCCTCAAGGAAGTCGTAACTATGAAACTCATTCTTGGGCTGCTGGCTCTTGTGACATCGCTCATGCCCTCCGACGCTTCCGGAGCCAAGCTGCGCGGCGACACGCTCGACGCCTGGGAGCGCTATCGCAGCCTCACGGAGAAGCGCATCGAGGAGGAGCTCGGCGCGAGTGATGGCTTCCTCGTTCGCGATTACATGAGCGCGGGGGATGCTGCGGCTCTGCGACAAGCACTCGCCGCCGGGGAGATCTCCATCAAGAAGATGCAGACCTTGAACGAGGAAGGCGGCGAGGTCAGGATACCCAAAGGACTCGTCCATCATTGGTACGGCAGCGTGCTCGTTTCGGGCGCGAGCCTCGATGACGTGCTCGCTTGGGTGCAAGATTATGACAACCACGCGGATTACTTCGATGAAGTCGAGGAATCGAACCTGGTATCGCGAAATGGCGACGTGTTCGACGTCTTCTTGAGATTGCGTCGGAAAAAGTCATCACGGTGCACTAGAACACTGAGCATCAAGTGACTTACGAGCGCCGCTCCCCCACCGAAGCCATAAGCCGGAGCAGGTCGACGCGTATTGCCGAGATCGACCATCCAGGAACGAACCACGAGCGTGAGAAGCCGGTCGAGGACGACCGCGGATTTCTGTGGCGGTTGAACTCCTATTGGCGATTCCGACATACGCCGGTTGGCGATTCCGACATACGCCGGATGGCGTCATCGTCGAGTGCGAGTCACATCGGGTTGAGCCGGACCATCCCCGTCGCGTTCCGTTGGGTAGTGCAGCCGTTCATCATGTCGGTGCGCGCGACTCTCTTTTGGCCACGCTCGAGCCGCTGCGAGATGCTCTAGCCTTCGACTAGTATCCTCACGCGCTACGCGCTACGCGATCCACGAGCCTCGGATGCTGCGCCTCGAAGGCGGCGCGCAGTGGCTCGACGATGCGCAAAAGCGGCTCCGATCGCACATGACGCTCGCGTGTCGCATCGATACGAGCAGCGGTCCGTGCGCGTCGTCTGCACGCATCTCGAGTCCGAGTCTCCTCCTCGCTGCGTGCAAAGCAGATGCAGCAAATTTTGGAGTTTTTGGCGACGGATGCCAGCGACGTGCCGACGATCCTGGGCGGAGACTGGAACACGTGGAGCTTTTTGATCCGCTAGAGAATTCTCTTGTATACCAGACAAATGTCTGGTATAGTTCCTACATGCCGAAAACGCCCCCTGGTGAGACGCGCGAGCGGGTCTACTGCTACGTTCGGGAACGTCTTTTCGAAGGGCGACCGCCTACGATCCGCGAGGTCCAGCATGCGTTCTCGTTTCGAGCGGTCGAGACAGCGCGCGGGCATCTCGAAGCGCTCGTCCAGGAAGGCCGCCTCGCTAAAAAAAACGGCCAGGCACGTGGGTTCGCGCTGCCGGAGCTCGAGGGCCTAGGCACCCCTAGGCTCGTACCCATTCTCGGGCGCGTGCAAGCAGGTGTGTTGAGCACTGCGATCCAGGATCTCGACGGTTACATCCCTATCGAGTCGACGCACACGTCTCAGGAGCTCTTTGCGCTTCGCGTGCACGGCGAGAGCATGACGGGTGTGGGCATCTTCCCTCGAGATCTCGTCATTGTGAAGCGGCAGGCTACTGCCAATTCCGGTGATATCGTCGTGGCGCTCGTGGAAGACGAGGCGACGGTCAAACGCCTTCGCGTCCGTAAAGGCATTATCGAGCTCCATCCCGAGAACCCAAATTTCGACGTCATCATCCCATCCCACTATCAGTGCAGGATTCTCGGGAAGATCATCGAAGTCCGGCGTTTTCTAGAGCGCGCCTCGTCCCCGCTCCGAGATTAAATCCCCATGTCGGTCTCACGAGCTTATTCGACGGGTATCTCTCCCTCCGAAGCGTCACGAGATAGCTGGGGGCTTTCGCAAATGACGGGGCGGCTCGTCGAGATTTTCGGCCATCGTGCCGTCGCCAACTTGACCGTGGCCTTCGGTCTCGTGCTCGAAGCGCAAAGGCGCGAAGAGACCGCCGCTTGGGTCACGTTGAAGCAAAGCACTTTCTTCCCTCCCGACGCGGCGGCGTCCGGCATTTCGCTCGCGCATCTCGCGGTCGTGCGGGTGGACGATGCGCGCGCAGCAACTCGGGCGACGATCGAGCTCACGCGCTCGGGCGGGTTCGATCTCGTCGTGTTAGATCTCGGCCCTGAAGCCATTCGAGAAAAGCTCGTGCGCCGCGACAAGCCCCTCCATGCCCTCCATGGAAGTCGCCGCGGCCCAAAGTACCTTTCGATACCGCTTCTCACCAAGCTCGTCGGCATAGCGCGCAAGAACGCGACCGCCGTCGTCGTGCTCACCGAGAAAACCGATCGGATGAGCTCGGTCAGCTCTCTCATCTCACTGCGTGTCGAAGCCCGGCACGCCAAAGACGCACCACACGCTGTCGAGGTGGTGGTCTTGAAGGACAAACGCCGGGGGCCAGGCCGTCTATACCGCGAGGTCTGTCATGTCCCGGCTGGCTTGCGTTGACATCCCCGCCTTCCCTCTTCAGCTCCTCTTGAAGGAGCATCCCGATTGGCGCAGCTTGCCGGCTGTCGTCGTCGCCGAAGAAAAGCCGCAAGCGTTCATCTTGTGGGTGAACGAGAAAGCGAGACGGCTCGGCATCCGTCCCGGACATCGTTACGCGGCGGGGCTCGCGCTCTCGAGAGAGCTGCGCGCGGGCGCCATCAGAGAAGCTCTCATATACAAAGAAGTCGAAGCCATCACCGAACGCCTTCGTGACTTCACACCCGACGTCGAGCCTGCAGATGCGTCATGGCACTCCCCCGGCCTCTTTTGGCTGAACGCTTCGGGCCTCGGCCATTTATTTCCTTCGCTCGAAAGCTGGGGCGAGAACATCCGTACATCACTCGACAAGATGGGCCTTTTTACGTCCGTCGCCATCGGATTCTCGCGTTTCGGAACCTACGCCGTTGCTCGGGCCTTGCGCGGACTTCGTGTTTTCGAAAGCGCTCGAGACGAAGACCGCGCAGTGCAGCATGTGCCGTTGTCGCGGCTCGATATTCCACCCAACGCGCAAGAGTCTTTCATCAAGCTCCGCATCCGGACGGTCGCGGACTTTCTACGTCTGCCTCCAAAAGGGCTCTTGAAACGTTTTGGCCGCGAAGTCGAAGCACTCCACCGTCTCGCCGCGGGTGATCTCTTTACGCCGCTCGCACCTGTACCTCCGAAAGAGCCACTCGAAAAAGCGATGGAGCTTCCCGGTCCGGTGGCCGATAGCGAGCGGCTTCTGTTCTTCGTCAAACAGCTCCTCGACACGCTTCTTCAGGATCTCGAGGCCAAGAGCCTAGCACTCACGAAGCTTTTTCTCCGGCTCGAGTTCGACGATTACCGCTCGCTCGAAGAAGTGCTGCGCCCCGATGCGCCCACGCTCTCGGGCCCGCTTCTTCTCGGGCTCATGCGCTCGCGGCTCGAGACGTTGCGCCTCGATGCCGGCGCCGTCGAGCTTTGCCTTCGCGCCGAAGCTGTACCGAAGACGGTGGAGCAGCTGTTGCTCGCTGCGAGGAAGCCGAAGAGGGGGCCGAGAAAGCAGAGCCGCGCTTTCGCGAGGCTCCGGGCCGAGTTTGGAGACGAAGCGGTCGTGCAAGCGGAGCTTTTGAAGGGTCACCTCCCGAGCGCGCGTTTTCAATGGACGCCTCTCGAGAACCTTCCGAAGATCATGTCGCCCGTAGAAGGACAGCGCACGCTCATCCGGCGTATCTACGAAAAGCCTATGGCGCTTCCGCCACGTAGCCGGCACGAGCCGAATGGCTGGATGCTGCGCGGGCTCGAGTTCGGGCCGGTGCGAGATTTTTTAGGCCCCTACATCCTCTCCGGTGGTTGGTGGAAGCGCACGGTCCACCGTGAGTACTACTTCGTGAAGATGCAGCAAGGCGATGTCTTTTGGGTTTTTTATGACCGCGTTCGGCGCCGGTGGTTTTTGGAAGGGCGGGTCGAGTGAACCCATGGCTCTAGCGCCTTATGCTCCGCTTTGGTGTAAGTCGAACGGGTCTTTTCTAGAAGGCGCCAGTCACCCCGAAGAGCTTGTCGAAGAAGCTTATCGGCTCGGACTTTCTTCACTTGCCATCACGGATCGGGACGGGATTTACGGCATCGTTCGGGCGCATCTCAAAGCTCAGGAAGTCGGGATTCAGCTCATTATCGGATCCCAGGTAACCGTCGACGACGGTTCCACGATTCTGCTTCTCGTCGAGAGCCATACGGGCTATCGAAATCTTTGCCGGCTCGTCACCAAAGGACGGCTTCGGTCCGAGAAAGGGAGCTCCTCGGTCTCTTGGACGGAAGTTGCCGAGCATCAGAATGGGTTGCTCGCTTTGTGGAGAGCCAATCACGCTCCCCTCGATCTACTAAAAGACGCTTTCGGGAATAGGCTCTATGCGTTTGCCACGCGGCATCGGCAGGATGTCGACGTGCCCCGAAATCAGTACCTAAAAGAACAGGCAGCGAAATACGGGCTTCCCATCGTCGCGGGGATGGAAGTGCTCTACCACCACCGCGAGCGGCGTGATCTGCAGGACGTTCTCACTGCCATTAGGCATGGAACCACAGTTCGGAGCGCGGGGCGCCTTCTCAAGCCGAACGCCGAGTACGGGCTTCGCACGCCGATCGCCTTTCGCGAGCTCTATGCGGACGACCCGCTCGCCGTAGAGAGAACGCTTTCGATTGCCGAGCGCTGCAACTTCTCGCTGCAGGAGATCCGCTATCGCTACCCCGCGGAGAACCTTCCCGATGGCAGCACCTCGTCCGAATATCTCGAGCATCTGACATTCGAAGGCGCGCACTGGCGCTCTCGCGGCAACGTTCCCGAGGACATGCAAAAACAGCTCTGTAAAGAGCTCGACCTCATCAAAGAGCTCGACTATGGCGGCTACTTCCTCGCGATGTACGAGGTCGTCCAGTTCTGCCGCCAGAACGAGATTCTTTGTCAGGGGCGCGGCTCGGCGGCGAACTCTTCGGTTTGCTATTGCCTCGGCATCACCGCGGTCGACCCGGTGCGCATGGGGCTTCTCTTCGAGCGCTTCTTGTCGAAAGACCGAGCCGAGCCTCCGGACATAGACCTCGACATCATGCATCAGAGGCGCGAAGAGGTCATTCAGTTCGTCTACGAGAAATATGGCCGCGACCGCGCCGCCATGGTGGCGAACATCGTGCGCTACCGTGCACGCTCCGCGGTGCGCGATGTCGGCAAAGCGCTCGGCCTTTCCGAGACGAGCCTCGACCGCCTGTCGAAGCTGCTCTCTCATTACGATGGGCCCACGGTAGAGAACCTGTCCGACGCCGGCTTCGATCCGACGACGCCTGACCACCAGCATTTGCTGCGCCTCGCCAACACGATCCTCGATTTCCCCCACCACCTCTCCATCCATCCCGGCGGCTTTCTTCTCGGCCACGAGCCGGTCTACCAGCTCGTCCCCATCGAAAACGCCACCATGAAAGACCGGACCGTCATCCAATGGGACAAAGATGACATCGAAGCGCTCGGTCTCTTCAAAGTCGACTTGCTCGGCCTCGGCGCACTCACACAGCTCGACCTTTGCTTCCGTCTTCTCGAGAAGCACCGCGGCGTCGAGCTCTCGATGGCCACCATCCCGCCTGACGATGAAGAGACGTTCAAGATGATCTGCCGCTCGGAGACGGTGGGTGTTTTTCAAATCGAGAGCCGCGCGCAGATGGCGATGCTCCCCCGCTTGCGCCCCCAAAATTATTACGACCTAGTCATCGAAGTCAGCATCGTGCGCCCCGGCCCCATCACCGGAGGCATGGTCCATCCTTACTTGAGACGCCGCAACGGAGAAGAGCCCGTGACCTACCCGCACCCGCTCTTGAAGCCCGTTTTAGAGAAAACGCTTGGTATACCTCTTTTCCAGGAGCAAGTCATGCGTCTCGCTGTGGTCGCGGCGGATTACACGCCGGGTGAAGCCGATCAGCTGCGGCGCGACATGGCCGCGTGGCGGCGCACGGGCCGTATCGAGCGGCACCGGGAGCGGCTCGTCACCCGTATGGAGGCCAAGGGCATCGCGACCGAGTTCGCCGAGCGCGTCTTCCAGCAGATCACCGGCTTCGGCGAGTACGGTTTTCCCGAAAGCCATGCGGCAAGCTTCGCGCTCATCAGCTATGCAGCGGCTTATCTGCTTTGCCACTACCCTGCCGAGTTCGTGTGCGCGCTCTTGAACGCGCAGCCGATGGGCTTTTACTCTCCGGCGACCATCATCGACGATGGCAAGCGGCGCGGCGTCCACTACTTCCCTATCGATGTTCGTACGAGTACGTGGGATTGCCAGATGGTGGGCGAAGCGATCCGCATGGGTTTACGTTATGTGAAAGGTCTCGGTGAACGTGATTGGGATCGTATCGACGCCGCGAGGCGCGAGCAACCTTTCGCATCGATGGAGGATTTTTCGAAGCGCACGAGGCTCGACGAAAAAGCGCTTGCCGCGCTCGCCGAAGCGGGGGCTTTTCAAAACTTCGAAGCCACGCGCCGCGCCGCGTTGTGGAAAGCGCGCGGGCTCAGAAAAGACGACCCCGACACATTTTTATCTGTTCCCGAGAGCGAAATCGCTTTCGACGCGCTCGACGTCTTCGAGACCATCGCGTGGGACTATGACGCCGCGTCCCACAGCACCCATGGCCACCCTTTGGCACCGCTGCGCGAAGCGTTGAAAGCACAAAGACTCCCCGACGCCCGCACCGTCGCCCGAATGAAAAACGGCAGGCGGGTGTGCTATGTCGGTCTCGTTATCTGCCGCCAGCGCCCAGGCACAGCCGCCGGCGTCACTTTCATGACCCTCGAAGACGAGTCCGGCTTCGTCAATCTCGTTCTGTGGCCAAAGAAATTCGAGGAATATGCCGTCCTCGCAAAAACGTCACCTTTTCTAGGCGTCACCGGAAAAGTCCAATCCGAGCAAAGCGTCGTCCACCTCATCGTGGACAAACTCTGGAAACCAAAACTCACGCTAGAGCCGAAACGCGTTAGCAGTCGTTATTTTCACTAGATCGGCTACCTGCTAACTGCCGCCTGCTACCTTACCAGGTCGCCGGTTAGCCGGTGGCGGTAGCCGGGAGCAATCGGACCGCGGTTACTTTTCTAGGCCGCTGATATCGAGCGACGCGTCTTCGATCGCGATGCGAGACACCTTCGTACCCTTCGGCACTCGGAACGAGAAGTTGCAGGAATAAGACTCTTTGGAGTCCACGTCACGAAACGACTGCGCGGTCTTGTACTCGTTTCCGGCATCGTCGTAAAGCAACGGTTTGGGAACGTCCCCACCATCGAACGCGGGGAGGACTTTCACGTCGATCTGGATCGTCGCGAACTCATTGTCCTCCACCGGTCGAATAACGCCCCTGACGATATTCTCCCCGGGAGGGCAATCTTGAAGGCTCACCCTCTTCGACCGCGAAACACTTTTCGCGGTCAGCTCCAATCCGTTATAGGAAGCCGAGTCGTCGGCACCCAACTGTACCGCAACGAAGACGAGTGCTATAACGAGACCGAGACGTGGGATACGAATCTTCATGAGCCGCCTCTCTTTCCCAAAGAACGGGTAGCGGCATTCGCCGCTACCCGGCGTAGATATTTATAGTCGCCTATCGGGCCAAATCAACGTGCGCCACATGTGGGTCGACGGCGAATTGTCCCAACCGAGCCCTTCCTCGGGCTGCTTGAAGTGGCGAGCGATGATCTCGCGGAACGGGTCGATCGACACCTTGGCGTTCCGGTCGAACGAATACAGATCGTTCACCGTCACGAGCCTCGGATATTTGTACCATTTGTGATTCTTGACCCACTCGTGCGTCTTCTGCAGATACGGCTCCGGTACGTAGTCTTCGCCGAAGGACCGGAAATAGCTTTCCGGATATTCGTAGCCGTATTCCGTGTCCGGAAAAAACCGCAGACACTGGTGGTAGCGGATCGCGAACGTCGTTTTCTCCGGGACGTAGGGCTCGACGAGTTGCGCACCCCACCACCCGTGATCCGGCCGGATCAAGTTAAGGACCACATCGTGCAGCAGGCAAGCCAAGATTATCTCTTCGTCCATCCCGGTGGTGAGTGCGCGGTTAGCGCTCTGCAATACGTGGTTCGCCGGCGCGAAGCGATATTCGAAGAAGTCCTCGAGCGACGGTTTTGCCGGCATGGGCGCGATCTTCCTCAACTTGCCGTCACGCCCCTGCCTGAAGAGAAACCCGGCGCCGTTGCGCGCCGGACGCGTGAGGTCCTCGTTCCTTGCTGCGAGATCGGCCACTGTGGGATATTCGGGCTCGTCCGCGGACGCATTGAGCTGCTCTTCCATATAGTGCTCGAGAGCATCCGCCTTCTGATCCGGCGTCATCAGGGCAACAGCTGCTGCCCCACCAAGACTCTTAAATAAAGCGCGACGATCGATTTCCATGAGCTCATCCTCTCGTCCGTCGCTGGGACGATACCCTCGGTGGTCGCACCAGCCACGGACCTGCTGGAAGAGTACTCGGCGGCAATCCAGGGAGTCAACCAATCAGCATTCAGCATTCAGCATTCAGCATTCAGGTCTGAATCCAGTGATGAAGCTCTCCAATCCGAGCTCCTCCGTCAAACGGGAGAGCTCTATAGTACGGACCTGAATGCTGATGCTGATAACTGAATGCTGTACACTGTTTCGCGATGAGTGGGGCGATCGCGGCGGTGGGCACCGCGATGTTTTTTGCGATGGGGTCCACGTTCTTCACGCTTGCCGGTCAGCGGGCCGGGGCAAGTGTCGTGAACCGCTCCCGCCTTCTCATTGCCACGCTTCTCGCGCTCGGCATCCATTGGATCACACGGGGAACAGTTCTGCCACATGCGCTTTCCTGGGAGGCCTGGGGCTGGCTCGCGCTTTCCGGTGTCATCGGGCTAGCGCTCGGCGACTCTCTCTTGTTCCGGGCTTTCGTCGCCATCGGGCCCGCCAAGACGATGCTCATCTTCGCGCTCGCGCCCGCCATGGCGGCACTCTTCAGCTGGATTGTTCTCGGCGAGGCGCTGACATTGCTCGAGATGGTCGGCATGGCGATCACCTTGGTCGGAATTGCGTGGGTCGTCATGGCGCCCGAGCAACCTACATCCGAACACTCCTATGGGCTCGGCGTGCTGTTCGCCCTGGGAGGGACGTTTGGCCAGGCTATAGGGCTCGTTACCGCAAAGATCGGCCTCAACGAAGGCGCTATGCCACAAGAAGCCAATGTCGTCCGGCTCATGGCCGCTGCGACGAGCGTTTGGGTGCTGACCGTCGCACTCGGCGAGACGAAGCGTGTCCTCGCTATGTGGTCGAACGACGTCCGCGCCACAGCCTTCACCGCACTCGGCTCGATTTTCGGCCCTGTCGCTGGCGTGTGGCTGTCGCTGGTGGCCATCGATAGAGCCTCCATCGGCGTGGCCTCGACGATCATGAGCCTCACCCCGCTCTTCCTAATTCCCGTGAGCCGCTTCGTCTTTCGCCAGCCGATCACGCTGCGCGCTGTTGTAGGTACCCTAATAGCGCTCGCCGGCGTAGCCCTCCTCCTGCAGTAGCGCGTCCTGCTGAATACTGAATGAGACATAATAGGCGGCATGACGGCGCGCTACACTTCCGACTACTCACGGTCGCTTCGAGACCCGGACGGCTTCTGGGGAGACGCGGCTTCCGCAATCCACTGGTTCAAAGAACCAGACCGCGTCCTCGACGATAGCAACCCGCCTTTTTATCGTTGGTTTCGAGGCGGGCAGCTGAACAGCTGCTACAACGCGCTCGACCGTCATGTCGAAGGGGGTCGCGCCGACCAGCTCGCTCTCGTCTATGACAGCCCCGTGACGCAAACGACGAAACGCTTCACTTTCCGCGAGCTCAAGAATGTCGTGGCGATCGTCGCTGGTGCGCTTCGTGACCAAGGTGTTCGTCGCGGGGACCGCGTCATCATTTACATGCCGATGATTCCGGAGACCGTGCAAGCAATGCTTGCTTGCGCCCGCATCGGAGCGATCCACTCCGTCGTCTTCGGAGGCTTTGCAGCCAATGAGCTCGCGGCGCGCATCGACGACGCCACGCCCAAGCTCATCATGACCGCCTCCTGCGGCATCGAGGTTCAGCGGGTTCTCCCCTACAAACCTCTCCTCGACGAAGCGATCGAGCTCGCTTCGCACAAACCTCAAAAGACTCTTCTCTGCCAAAGGTCGCAATGTGAGGCCCTGATGACGCATTCTGGGCGCGATGTCGATTGGGACGACGCGATAGCGGCTGCCTCCCCGGTAGACTGCGTCGCGGTCGAAGCAACCGATCCGCTCTACATTCTCTATACGTCAGGCACGACCGGCGAGCCGAAGGGCGTCGTCCGGGACAACGGAGGTCACGCGGTCGCGCTCGCGTGGTCCATGAACAACGTTTATGACGTGTCGCCCGGTGCCATCTTCTGGGCGGCGTCCGACGTCGGCTGGGTGGTCGGCCATTCCTACATCGTTTACGCGCCTCTTTTTCACGGGTGCACGACCGTGCTCTATGAAGGCAAGCCCGTCGGTACACCCGATCCCGGCGCTTTTTGGCGGGTGATCGACGAGCACAAGGTCAATGTACTCTTCACCGCTCCGACGGCCTTCCGGGCTATCAAGAAAGAAGATCCCAACGGCACCTATATCCACAAATACGACTTGTCCCGCTTCAAGGCGCTCTTTCTCGCGGGCGAGCGCTGCGACTCTGACACGCTTCGTTGGGCCGAGGACAAGCTCGGCGTCCCCGTCATCGATCACTGGTGGCAGACCGAGTCCGGCTGGCCAATGGTCGCCAACTGTCTCGGAATGGGCCCGCATCCCATCAAAGCAGGCTCACCAACGAAACCGGTACCGGGCTACGACGTGCGCGTTCTCGACGACGACGGGCGCACGCTCGGCGATGGCGAGATGGGGAATCTCGTCGTGAAGCTACCCCTACCGCCAGGGTGCTTACCAACATTGTGGAACCATGACGCGGCATTTCAAGAGAAGTACACCAACCCCTTTCCGGGCTACTATCTCACCGCGGATGCCGGCTATCGAGACGAAGACGGCTATTGGTGGATCATGAGTCGCACCGATGACGTCATCAACGTCGCCGGCCACCGGTTGTCGACGGGACAAATCGAGGAAGTGCTCGCCTCGCACCAGGACGTCGCGGAATGTGCGGTGCTAGGGGTTGCGGACGATCTGAAAGGCCAGCTCCCTCTCGGGCTCGTCGTTCTCAAAGCGGGTGTCGAGCGCGGCGAAGACGCCATTGTTCCCGAGCTCATCGCCCTCGTCCGGGAAACTATCGGCCCGGTTGCCGCGTTCAAGCAAGCCGTGGTCGTCGCCCGGCTTCCCAAAACGCGATCGGGAAAAGTGCTCCGAGGCACCGTGCAAAAAATGGCGGATGGCGAAGCGTACAAGGTCCCCGCGACGATCGACGACCCGACCATCCTCGACGAGATCCGGCTGGATCTCGAGAGGCTCGGCTACCCTAAATAAAACTGTTCGATTCACATGCCGAGAAATTTGGGCTTGCGCCCTTCTCGGAACGCTTCGATGCCTTCTTTCGCATCCCGGCTCGCGAAGATCATCTCGGGCCCCCGGCGCCACAAAGCCGCCGTCTCGACCGGCCCCTTCGGCATTACTTCCCCCGCATAGCGCTTCATCATCGCAAGAACGAGGGGCGCGTTGTCGACGATCCGCGTTGCGTAAGCTATCGCGGTGCTCATGAGCTCGGCCCGCGGCACAACGCGATTGACGAGACCGACTTCGTAAGCACGCTGCGCTGAGATCGGATCGCCGGTCAACATCAACTCCATCGCCACTTTGTGGGGTATACGAGCCGCGAGCGAGCTTGCCGCACCGATGGCGAGACCCAATTTCGCTTCGGAGAACGCGAACTGAGTATCGTCGGCGGCGACACAGAGATCGGCGAACTGGACGAGACCGAGACCGCCGCCTAGGCAGTGACCGAAGACCGCGGCGATGATGGGCTTTTCCACGTCGACGATATGACCCGGGATCGCGCGCCAGACATCGAGCGAGGGACTGTTCAAGTCCGCGCCGACACAAAAGGCCCGCTCCCCCGCCGCCGTGATTATCGCGACGCGGTCATCGCTGTTGTTGAACTGTCGCCACGTCGCCTCGAGCGCTCCCCACATGTCGTCGTTCATCGCGTTGAGCTTTTCGGGGCGATTGAGAGTGATGGTGGCGATGTTGTCTTTGGATTCGTAGAGCACCACGTTCATTGACAAGGCTACCTCCGCCGATCGGTTTCCACACACATGATACTCTTCGAAGCCCGAATCACGTAAAGGAACCTTGGGCCAGAGAGGCAGATCATGAGAAGAGTTTTCCTTGTTTTGGTGCTGGTCTTCCTGTCACAGCCCGCTTGGGCCAAAGTCGTTCGTTTCGACATCGAACATCGCGAAGACATCCTTGCCGGCCACAGCTTCGGTTTGGCCGGCGCCTATGAAAAGATCGCGGGCACGGTCTATCTCGCGGTGGATCCTACGCTCGAGCCGAACTTGATCATCACGGACATCACCAAAGCCCCAACCAATGATGACGGCCTCGTGGAGTTCTCCGCCGAGTTCTATATCTTGAAGCCCAAGCTCGCCGAGCGCGGCAACGGCTCTCTCCTGCTCGAGGTCGGGAATCGCGGCGGAAAGGGGCTATTATCTTTCTTCAACTTCGGAGAACGAAGCACCGACCCGGAGGCAAAAGAGCATTTTGGCGACGGCTTCTTGCTGCGCGAGGGTTTCACCCTTTTGTGGGTTGGCTGGCAGTGGGACACACCCGAGGTCGACGGACAGATGCGAATGTTCCCCTCGGTCGCTACCGATGACGGCAAGACCATCCGCGGAATCGTCCGCAGCGATTTCGTGCCGCACGAAGCCGAATCCGACCACTCGCTCGGCGACCGCAACCACATCGCTTATCCCGTCGCGGACCCCGATGCGCCCGAGAACGTGCTCACGGTACGCGACGACGTCGAAGCCGAGCGACACGTGGTGCCGCGCTCGAAGTGGGGCTTCGGAAGGATTGCGAACGGAGAGGTTGTCGCCGACCCGCGCCGCGTCTATCTCGAAGGCGGCTTCGAGCCTTTCAAGATTTACGAGGTCGTCTACGTCTCGGACAACCCGCCACTGGTGGGGCTCGGCCCGGCGGCTATCCGCGACGTCACCTCACACCTCAAATATCAAGGCGCTCCCGATCTCGGCATAGCGACCGAATCCATTGAGCGTGCTCTCGCATTCGGCATCTCGCAAAGCGGACGCTTTCTGAGAACCTTTCTCTATTACGGCTTCAACGAGGACGAGGGCCATCGGCGCGTTTTCGACGGCGTCTTCGCACACGTGGCCGGCGGCGGCCGCGGGAGCTTCAACCACCGTTTTGCTCAGGCGTCGCGCGACGCGCATCCCTACATCAATTTCTTTCATCCCACCGACATCTTCCCCTTCACCGACATGGAGCAAGTCGACTTCAAAACAGGTATCAATGACGGCCTGCTCGTTTACCAAAAACCTGAGTTCTTACCGAAAGTCTTCTATACCAACTCGTCTTACGAATATTGGGGCCGGGCCGCCTCGCTCATTCATACGAGCATCGATGCTCAGGAAGACGCCAACCTTCTCGACCAGGTCCGCATTTACCATTTCTCCGGAAGCCAGCACGGCCCGACCCGCTTTCCGCCAAGAAGGACCATCGGCCGTCAATCGAGCAATCCGATGGAGTTTCGCTGGTCGATGCGGGCCCTCCTGGTGGCCATGGAACGCTGGACGCGCGGAGGCGAGCCACCCGCGAGCCGCTACGGGCGCATCGAGGGCGGTACGCTCGTCTCTCCCGAAAAGCTCGATTTTCCGGACCTACCTGGCGTCGATAGCCGCACGCGCATCCACAAAGCTTATCGCACCGATTACGGCGACCAGTTCCGAAGTGAAGGTATCGTCACTCAGGAACCGCCGGTGATCGACGGGGCTTATCCCATGATGGTCCCCGCCGTCGACGAGGATGGGAACGAGATCGCTGGCATCGAGATGCCCGAGCACGCGGTACCGCTAGCGACCTATACCGGCTGGAACCTCTTCAACGAGGAATCAGGCCCCACTCACGTTCTCTCGAGCATGCAAGGCTCGTTCATCCCGTTCGCCAAGACCGAGGCGGAGCGCCAGAAGGCGGGCGACCCGCGACCATCGATCGAAGAGCGCTATTCGAGCCGCGAGCACTATCTCGGGCTCGTCGCACAAGCCGCTCTCGAGCGCGTCGACGCCGGGTATCTTCTCGGCCACGATCTGCCAACCATGTTGAAACAAGCCGGAGAGCATTGGGACTACATCACCCGTCCTTGAAGAACTCGCGGATGAGCTTCCGCAAGATCGCCGCCGAGCCGAGGATAGCGATGAGGTTCGGGACCGCCATCAATGCGTTCAGCGTGTCGGAGATGTCCCAGACGAGTTTGAGGCTCCCGGTCGCACCGAACCAAACCGCGCCTACCCATGCGAGCCGGTACGGCCGCACGGCGCGGTCGCCGAAAAGATAGACCGCGCCCGTCTCGCCATAAAACGACCAGCCCACCAGCGTGGAGAACGCGAAGGTGAGAATCCCGACCGTGACGACCACATGGCCCCAAACGCCCGGCAAGCCGAGCTCGAAGCCTTTGGCAGACATCGCGGCACCGGTGAGGTCGAGCTCCCAGACGCCGGTGGTCAAGAGCACGAGTCCAGTCATCACGCAGACGACGAACGTGTCGATGAAGACTTCGAAGATTCCATAGAGCGCTTGGCGCACGGGGTGGTCCGTCACCGCCGCCGCGTGCACGATAGGCGCGCTCCCGAGACCCGCTTCGTTGGTGAACAGGCCGCGCGCAATGCCGAGACGCACCGCCTGCATCACGGTGGCTCCTGCGAAACCGCCCACGGCCGCCGAGCCGTTGAAAGCACCGTTGATGACGAGGCTCACCGCGCGCGGGATCTCGCCAAAGTTCGAGAACAAGATCACCCCGGCGCCGATGATGTAAGCGATACACATGAACGGTACAAGATATTGCGTCACCTCTACGATGCGTCGAAGGCCGCCGAGCACAACGAGCCCCACGAGAGCCATCAAGATGACGCCGGTGACGCGCACATCGAGGCCGAAGCTCGTCTCTACGGCAGCCGCAACCGAGTTCGCTTGGACCATGTTACCGATCCCGAACGCGGCGAGGCTCGTCAGAAGCGCAAAGATGGAGCCGAGCCATGGAAGGCCGAGACCGTTCTTCAAAATGTACATCGCGCCGCCACGCATCGTGCCGTCGGCGTCTTTTTCACGATAGTGGAGTGCGACAGCGATTTCGCAAAACTTCGTGCACATGCCGAAAAGGCCCGACACGAGCAACCAGAATAAAGCTCCCGGGCCGCCTAGGTGGATCGCGGTCGCGACACCCGCGATGTTGCCGACCCCGACCGTGCTCGCGAGTGCGGTGGCGACCGCTTGGAACGGACTGACCGTTCCCGCCCCTGTCCCTTTAGTCCGGAGCTTTCCCAAGACTTCGCGAAACGCGAATCCAAAGCGACGAAACTGAATGCCTCCGGTCCAAATCGTGAGAAAGAGCCCCGTGCCCATCAAAGCGATAATGAGCGGAGTACCCCAGACCAAGGCATTGATTTGATCGTGAATCTCGATGAGCCTGTCCATCGTGGCGAGGTGATGCTACACGAAAGGCTCGCGAACACCAATGCGGAACGGGCGCGCCCTAAGAGGCAGGTTCGATACGCGGACGTGCTAGCGGCGGGCGGCGATTTCATGGGCTGCACGCCAATGGCCATCGTGAAGCGTCGTTAGCTCGGGCGGTGGCGGCGCGACCTTGGGGGGATCGAGCGGGATAGCGTCTATGAAATCGATGCCTCGCAGCCGCAGGGCATAGCGCCACTCGCGCTCGATGTCGCTCGAGGCCACGGATTAGCGCGACCAGAACAAATAGAACACGTCGACCAACGATACCATTTCGAGAAATTGAGACACGCCGTCTGCTTCCGCCCTGAGCGCCGGTGCCTCGAGGAACACGTCCACGCCGGGCGACATCTTTTCGAAGGCCTCGATACACGCGCGCACCCGCACGAGATCCTCCGACGCACCGCCGTCATGTCGTCTGGTTTGAGGTCCGCCAAGCGTTCGTAGAGCACGATCGCTTGGTCGAGCTCACCTTCATCAGCATGGGTCTCCGCGCGTGAGAGTGTCTCGCACGTCAGCTCTTCCGGAATCGCGGGGACGGTTTTCTCTTCGTCGGGCCGGGCGCCCCTTCGCGCAACACGCGGCCACGTTACGGACGAGCGACACTACACTCCACTCGTCGGTAAGCATCGTCGGCTCGTCCAACAGGAAAGGCATCAGGATCGGAGCGTCGTCGATCGCCGCTTGGACGAGGACCCCCGAGGCGCGTGCGTAACGAGCTTCGTCCAGAATTTCGGCCGATCGGATGGAGTCACGCGACCAAAGCACGACGACGCAGTCTGCCAAGCTCAGGGCCTCGCGCATGGCAAGCGTCGTGATGACATCCGGTTCGGCAAAGCGTTCCCATGAAATGGGCCACTCTTTTGCTCGATTGCCTGAACGACCTGCCCTGCGGTGTGGCTATCTTCGAGCGAGTAGCTCAAGAAGATTTGTTTTCCCGTCATGAGCGACGATGATAACGCAGCTCATCGTCATTCGGCTATAGGCGGGCCTGTACGTCCCGTTGCTGCGTAGATCTTGTCGAGTTATTTATCTTGCAGCTTGGCGTTCGCCTTGGCGAGGTTTTCTTCGCTCTCGAAATAATAAACGCGGTTATAGGCGTCCGCGGCGATGATGGCCGTGGCTTTGTCCACTTTCGTGCCGCTCACGGGGTCGATGCCTATGCGGAGTTGCGCGTTGTTCTCTAGACGGGCTTTGCACATCTCGCAGCAGCCGTAATAAGTCTTGCCTTCGACGTCCACGCGCACTTGCTCCTTGTCGTAGGCCGCATCGTTGACCATGCAGACATATTCGGCTTCCACGACTTCGAGAGCGTTGTCGCCCAAGGCGCCCGACGCGAATGACGCGAATGACGCGAATGACGCTAGAAACGCGAGCACAAAAACGAAACAAAGACTCTTATTCAGCATCGCTACCGGACTCCTCCAATCATTATAACAAAATTCGGGACTCTCTTGACGTGAGCATCAAGAGTCCCGAAGGGCGACGAGCGGGTCGATTCGGGTTGCGCGTAATCCCGGGAGCAAGCACGCCCCAAAGGCCACGTCCCCGAGGGCAACGCTAATCGCCAGGAGGGTCCACGGGTCGGACGGTGCGACTCCGTAGAGCATTCCCGAAAGAAAGCGCGTGCTCAAGACGGCACCCACGACACCGATTAGGATGCCGAGCGTTGCGCGCGCCATCCCGTGCGCGGTCACCATCCCGAGCACATGCCCCGACTGGGCGCCGAGTGCCATGCGCAGGCCAATCTCACCCGTGCGGACGACACGCTGTAGCTCTGAACGCCGTACACGCCGATTGCCGCGAGCGGCAAAACCACGAGCGCGAAACTCGAGAGAACGAGGTTTGAAGGCGCTCATCCGTGACAGAGCCCATGACCATGTCGTTCATCGGCTGCACCGAGGCGATGGGCTGATCGGGGTCGAGATCCCAGATCTCGGCGCGGATGCTTGCAGCCAACGTTTCGGGTTCCACGGTCGTCCGTACCGCGAGGTCCTGTGGGCCGAAATAGCCAAGCGCGCGTTGGCGGCTCGCGACGTAAATGGCAGGCCGCGTTTCTGCCCCGAGCTCGAGCTGTTGGACATCCCTGACGATGCCGACAATATCCGAGGACTCGCCCCAAACGCTCAAGTGATAGCCCAAAGCGTCGTCTGGAAAAAAGCGACGCGCGAGCGTCTCGTTGACGATGACGACGACGGGAGCTCTCAAGCGATCGCGATCATCGAAGACGGGCCCTTCGCGAAGGCGCGATCCCCATCGTGCGGAAGTAGTCGTCGCTCACACTGCGGAAAAGAGCCACAGGCTCGAGACCGGGGTCGATGGGTCCATCCTCGATCCCGAAATAGATCGCACCGCCGCTCGCGATCAACGGAAGAATAGTAACGAAGCCCGCGGACGTTACCCCGGGGAGGCGCCTCACCGCGTCTCGAGCTCCTCGAAAAAGCGCACCTTCTCGGCGTGCTCGCTATATCTGGCTCCCGATAACTCGACACGCATCGTCAGTACACTCTCGAGCTCGAAGCCGGGCGCCAAGCTCGTGAGGTTGCTGAAGCTTTGCAGCATAAGGCCGGCCATCACGAGAAGCACGAGTGCTAACGCCATCTCGCCGTCGCTCCTCACGCAGGAGCGAGAGCGCGGGCAAAAGACCCATTCCGAGGGCAACGCCATCGAGAGCAGCAAAGTGAAAGCGAGCGTAACCGGCTCGAATAGCGTACCCTCCGCTGCAACGTGGCTCGGCGCGAGAATGCGGACGAAGCCGTGCACGAAGCGGCCGAGCACGAGCCCGAGCCCCCCGCCAGAGAAAAGCCTCCGTCATGAGCTGCGCGAGGATCCGCGCCCGGCTCGCACCCAGTGCCGCACGGACCGCGACTTCTCGACGCCTCGCCGCGCTTCGCGCGAGAAAGAGATTCGCGAGGTTCCCCACCGCGATGAGTAGAACCGCGAGCACAGCTGTAAAGAGCATTAGGAGCAGCGTCCGCGCGTTGCCGACGAGCTGGTTCGCGAGTCGTCGGATCACGACGCCGTTATCTTCATTCGACTCGGGATATTGCTCCGGCAACCCCGCCGCTATCGCGTCCATCTCTTCGCGCGCTTCCTCGAGGCTCACCCCCGAGCGCCGCCGCGCTATAACGTCGAGATAGTGCGAGCTTCGAGCGCTCCTCTCCTCCGCATCCATCGCGCAAGGAACGAAGAGCTCGACCTCGCAATTCGGGAACCGGAAAAAGAGAGGCAGCACGCCGACGATCTCCTGCGGCCTATCGTCGAGGCGAATTCGTGCGGCCCACGACATCGTCGCGGCCTCCGAATCGGCTCGCCCACAGTCCATGAGAGAGAAGGGCTACCGGCGCGGCGCCATCGCGATCCTCCTCGGCAACGAAGACCAGGCCGAGTTGCGTGGAAACACCGAGTACGGAGAAGAAATCCTGCGACCCGCGCGCGACCGAAAGCCGTTCCGGCTCACCGCCACCCGTCCAATTGGCGCTTGTCTCTATGACAGCCCCTATCTGGTCGAAGCTACGCGACAAGGCGCGCCAGTCCTCGAAGTTCGCGGGGATGACGTCATTGCCGTCGCTTCCGCGCGCAAGGTTTGCTTCAAGGAGCAGCACGAGACGCTCGGCCGCCGGGAAAGGAAGCGGCCGCAACAGCGCGTCATAAACGAGCGCTAATATCGCGCTGTTAGCCCCGATCCCAAGCGCGAGCGTTACAACGACGAGCACGCTAAAGCCGGGCTTACCGAAAAAATGGCGCCCCGCCACCCGCAAGTCCTGCTGCAGCGCATCGCCGGAGAGCCCCCGGGCATGCTTTCGAAGCGCGGTTCGAAGGAGATCGAACAGGTCGCGGAGGGCAAAGAGAGCACCCTTCCACCGCCCCTCATGGCCAGCCTCGCGCGCAAGTCGCACGATATCCTTCGCGACTTTGTCGCCGTAATCCTCGCGGAAGGAACGCGGGCAGAGATGAAGTCCAAATCGGTACAGCCTTCCAAATGAGCGCATGAGCATCACGTCAACTCGCGGGAGCGAAACCCTTCTTGCGCGCGATGCGCACGAGAAGGGCCATCCGTTCCGTCTCTTCGGACGCGACTTCTCTTCCCCGCGAGCTCAGCGGTAGTAACGGCGACGCTCGTCGACGTCCCGTTCTTTCGCTGGCGGCGCGCATTCTTCGATCACGCCGTGGGCAAGCATTTTCTTGATGGTGCTATAGAGGGTCCCCGGAAGCCACTTGCATACGGCCCGCGCTCCGTGTTGCGATTTCACGCATCACGCCGTAGCCATGTTTGGGACTGCCCCCAAAGGCAACGAGAATTTGATACGAGACGGGGTTGAGCTCCCCCGCTTTGCTATTCGTCATAAGGAAACTATATTGCGACACACTATCGTTTTCACGAATACATCGCCCCTTCCCCCCGCCCCACGATCTCCAAGTCTAGCCAGTTAAACCTGAAAGCGCTCTACATCCAAACCACAGAGCCGACTCTCATCCCTAGAATCCTCGGTTCTGACGGCTAACAGCCTAATGGCTTCGGGCCAGCGCTTCGAGGGCAGCGCGCGTTTCGGCACTCCAGCCGGAGAACGCGTCGATCACTCTCCCGCGGGCATCGAGAACGAGCGTGAGAGGCACCGTGAGGGACGCGCCCGCGAAGATTTTTCCGAAATCAGACTCCGCGAGCGTGTAGTTGGGGTAGGAAATCTGCCGCGCCTCGAGGTAGCCGGGTACGGCAGCCATATTGGTATCTAGGCTGATACCCACGAGACCGACGCCCGCCGCCTCGAGCTCCGGAAACAGGCTCTCGAGCTCGGGCATCTCCACCGCGCACGGCACACACCAAGTCGCCCAGAAGTTGACGAGCATCTTGCGTCCGGAAACACCGAAAGCAGTCTTCGTGTTAGCGCCCACGGGCGTGAGCGCGAGCTCTGGAAACGCCTCGCCAACGCCTACCGCCAGGGTCGTGAAGATCCTTTCCAACGTCGTTCGCGGCCGGGGCAGCTCCAGCCGCTCGAGATGGAGCTTCGAGAGCCCTTCAGCCTCGACGAGAAGCACGCTTTCGCCGCTCTCGACCTCGTAGCGCTCTTCGAGCCCCGACGGCCAAAGTACCGATAGCGTATAGGGCCCGTCGGGTGCTTCGGGCCCGAGCCCAAAAAGAAGCCGTGAATCGCTATAGGAGAGAAACCCGCTCCCGCCGGCTTTGATTTTCGTCTGAGTCCCGCGAGACGTTTCGAGCTTCACGACCGCGCCAAAGGCGTCTCGCGCCGAACGAGTCCCGCGAAGGGCAACGCGCACGAAATCGTTGTCCTGCCCCACATTGTTGCGATAGACGAGACGCCCGGCCTCCTGGACCGGCACGATCACGACGTCGAGATCCCCGTCATTGTCAAGATCTCCGAAAGCAAGACCGCGTCCGTCACTAATGGAATCGAGACCGGAGACGCCGGAAACGTCCATATAGGTTCCGTCGCCTCCCGCGAGGTAGAGGGCGTCCCGCTCGAATCCGCTGAAAGACATCCCCTCTTCGAAGAGCTGCGCCATGTGCTCGTTCTGATACGTGCTGTTGCCCGCCTTCTCTTGCTCGCTCGCGGCCGCCACGACGTGGCGCCAGAACAGGCTTCACGTGTCCTTCATCGTCTTCCCCGAGACAAATCCGTTCACGGAGAACAGATCCTCCCATCCGTCATTGTCGTAGTCGAAAAAACCACCGCCATAAGCCCACCCGGCGCCAAACCCTCCCGCCGCAGCAGCCACGTTCACGAAGTTGCCATCGCCTTGATTTTCGAAAAGGGAGTTCCCGGCGGCCAGCTTCTTCAACAACGCGTCATCGGCAGTGGCATCGGGCATGAGGCGAGCGAGAATACGATTACCTGCCGTGGAGGACATGTTCGTCACGTGGAGGTCGAGGTCGCCATCGTTGTCATAATCACCGAACGATACGCCCATCCCGTTTCCAGGATCCAAAACGCCGCGCAACGCCGCCTCGTCTTCGAAATGATCACCGCGATTCATGAAGAGTGCGTTCTCTCCGAAATCGTTCGCGACATAGAGATCTTGGCGCCCATCGCCGTCGACATCGGCGAACGCCGCGGCGTAGCTCCACCGTCGATCGGCCACACGCCACGACCGCGCCTCCTCTCGGAACGTCCCGTCACCTTGATTGATGAATAGCAAGTTCGGCGTACCGTTTCTAGCCCGGCTCCACGAGTCGGGCATGATCTGCCCATACAGGTTGTAGGAGCTCACATAGAGATCGGTGAAGCCATCTCCGTTCACATCCGCCGCGGACGCGCTGAACCCGACCGCACGATGATCGACCCCCGCCTCCGCCGACACATCCAGAAATTCTAGCTTTCCCGAAGGCCATAGCTGATTCTGCAGCAAATTTTGCTCACCCACGGCTGCCATAAAGATGTCACGATCGCCGTCATTGTCGTAGTCGACCAGGAGTACCCCCGTACCCTGGCGGCTGAAGAGAACGAGCGTCTCGTCAGAAACGTCACGAAAAGTCGAGCCACTATCGAGCGCGTTCAAAAAGAGACGGTTGCCGAGAACGCCGCTCGTAAAGAGATCGGCGAGTCCGTCCCCGTCCAGGTCGCCAATCGCGGCGCCATGGGCCACGAAGCCGTCATTTGGCGTGACGCCAAATCGCGGGACGTCCTCCCACATTCCCAAAGGCTCGCTCACCTCGGAGAACAGATCCTGCGGAGAGCTGAGTGAATCTATGTTTTGGAATCGCCAGTAGTCGACGACAAAACGCGCCTCGGGACCGAGGTGCACGCCGAGATCGATATTGCCTCTTACCCACTCGCGATGACCCGCGAGATCCCGCCCGATGAGAAAGAAGAAGACCGAGGCCTCACCGCGGACCGGCTGACCGAGCTCGAAATCAGCTTTCTTGACTTTGAAGCGCACGTCTTCGATGCTCGTGAAATGAGCGAGAAAGTCTTCGAGGCTAGCAAGGAATACGTCGCGCCTGAGGGGACGAGCCTCCCTATCGAGCTCCCATCCATGGCTTTCGATCCACTTGAAGGCGAGGGAGCTAGGCCGGGCTTTGGACGGAAAGCGCGTGGCGTAGAAGGACCCGTGCTCGTCGAAGCTCGTCGCGACTTGGGCGAGGTCCTGCCGGCGCAGAGACACGGAAAGCTCGAGAAGTTGATTGGCTAGCGATTCGGAAAGGTCTTCCACACGCTCCAATTCGGCGCGGTCGAGCTCTATAGTCTGCGCCGATGCCGGCAGCGCGACGGCACAAAGAACCCACGCGACGGCACAAAGAACCCACACGAGCCCACACGACACTCCCTTGCGCATCACTCAGAATAGCCGCGAGAGCCGATCCCCGCAAGAATGGACAAAAAGCGCATCGAAGCGTCAGTGTTTCGCAGGAGCCAGCTTCCGTAGCTCCTCTCCCAGAAAGGCGGAGACCTCTTTCACCGTGGCGAGACGGACAGCTTCTTCCGCAATGGCCCGGGCTTCGATTGCGGATAACCGCCGAATCAAGTTCTTGACGGTCGGGATGGAAACCGCGTTCATCGAGAGCTCGTCGAGGCCAAACCCGACGAGGAGTGCTATGAGGAGTGGATCCGCCGCCATCTCGCCACACATACCAACTTTGATCCCACCTTCATGCGCCGAATCGATGACAAAGCGGAGGGTTCGGAGAACGGCGGGATGCAGCGGCTCGTAGAGATACGACACCCGGTCGTTGCCACGGTCAACGCCGAGCAGATATTGGATCAGATCGTTCGTGCCGATGCTGAAAAAGGCCGCCTCTTTCGCCAGGAGGTCCGCTATCGCCGCCGCCGAGGGCACTTCGATCGTCACGCCACAGGGCAGATCGCCCGCGAACTCAAGCCCGTCACGCCGAAGCTCCTGCTTCGCCTCTTCGACGACGCTCATCGCGTCGCGGAACTCACCAACACCACTCACCATTGGAAACATCACTTTGATGTCCCCATGGACCCTGGCGCGCCACAATGCCCGGAGCTGCTCTTTGAACAGCGTCCGATGCCGCAGCAATAGTCGCACCGCTCGCAATCCGAGCGCCGGGTTGGGCTCGAACTCAGAAGCGCCGTCTCCAAGTTGTTCGGCCGAGAGATCGAAAACACGCACGATGACGGACCACGGCTTCATCCTCTCCGCCAACCTGCGGTACACGACATATTGTTCCTCCTCGCTCGGAAAAGCCCCGCGGGTTCTGGTCAGAAACCACTCCGAGCGAAAAAGACCAATGCCTTGTGAGCCGTTCTTCTCCGCCGACGCACACTCTTCGGGATATTCGATATTGGCCTGGAGGACGATTTTGAAGCCGTCCGTTGTCTCCGCGGGCAGACCGCGCAAATGTTCGAGTTTCTGTCCGAGCACTTTCTGACGGCGCCGCTTGGCGCGGTATTCCCGCAGCGTTGCGCGATCGGGGTTGAGCACGATGATGCCTTCGCTTCCGTCGAGGATGAGGGGCGCTCCGTGATCTACTTTCTTCATCAGATCCCGAACGCCGACGACGCAAGGGATGCCGAGTGAACGGGCGATGATGGCGGTGTGGTAGGTGCGGCTTCCGACTTCCATAGCGAGGCCGGCAGTGTGGTCCCAGTCGAGCTGCGCCGTATCGGATGGCCGCACGTTCTCAGAGAGAAGGATGTAATCCTTTTCTAGCTTTCCGAGGCTCCGGTTAGGTGCGCCAACGATGTTGCGCACAAGCCGTTCGGCAACGTCAAATATATCGCCGCGCCGCGCGCGGAAGTAATCGTCCTGGACACGATCGAATACCGAAGCTAGCTCTTCGAGCGTGACTTTCACGGCCCATTCGGCGTTCACGCGCTCCTCGCGGATCACTTGCTCGACGCGACCGATGAGAAGCGGGTCGTCGAGCATTAGGATTTGGGCATCGACGATGTAGCCATGATCTTCGCCCAAGGCATCGATCGTGCGCGCTTTGACTACTTCGAGCTGGTTCTTTGTGAGCTCCGCGGCTTTTTCGAGCCGCGCGACCTCAGGCTTCACTTCTTGGCGCAATAGTGGGATGCGGAAGAAAGGGACTTCTTGGTGGTCGAAAACGAGCGCACGTGCGATGACGATTCCTGGAGCGACGCCGATGCCGTGCAGGACTACGGGCTCCCGCCCATCGGCGCGGGAGAGCAGTGACGTTGGCGCGCTGGTCATGATCCGCTCCTCTTTTCGCCAAGCCCTTCGGAGACGAGCGTCACGAGCGCGTTCAACGCCGCTTCCTCATCCTCACCGTTCGCGCAAATGGTGATGACGCTTCCTACCGCTGCTACAAGAAAAAGTATCCCGAGGATGCTCTTGCCGTCCGTCGTCGTTCCGTCTTTCGTGACGGTGACTTTCGAGCGGAACTTTGTGGCGGTCCGTACGAACCGAGCCGCGGGCCTTGCGTGAAGGCCGAGAACGTTTACGATCTCGACGCGTCGCTCAACCACTCTGGGCGTCCTTTACTTTCTTTTCCTTCCGCGCCAGCAGATCGCCAGCCAGGTAGATACTGTCTTTACCCTCCCGCGCCCCTTCGGAGGCAAGCTCCAAGAGGTCACCCCCATCTTCTTCTTCGCGAACGCTAGCGAGCCGGATGAGCATTGGCAGGTTCACACCCGTAACGACCTCGACCCGGCCTTTCTCGAGAAAGGTCAAGCTCAAATTCGAAGGCGTGCCACCGAACATGTCGGTGAGCACGACGGTGCCTTTCCCTGAATCGGCGCGCAAAATGGCTTGCTCGATCTCTCTCTGCGCATCGTCCGGGTTCTCGTGCCAACCGATGGAAACCGCAGTCACGTTTGGAATTTCCCCGATGATCATCTCGGCCGCCGAGACGAGCTCGCGCGCGAGCTGGCCATGGGTAACGACCACGATGCCGATCACTCAGACGTTCTCCACGTCTCGGTGCGACACCCGAACGCGCTCATGGCCGCTCCGGAGTCGCTTTCCAATATGGTTCGAAATCGCAACTGAACGATGTCTTCCACCGGTGCACCCAACGCCGATCGTAAGATTGCTCTTGCCCTCCGCTGTGAAATGCGGCAGTAGATACTCGAGAAAAGCCGTGAGCCGGGCGAGAAACTCCTTCGTTTGCGGCTGGGCCAAGAGAAAAGCCTCTACCTCAGCGTCGTTCCCCGTGTTGTCTCGGAGATCCGTCTCGAAGTATGGATTGGGAAGAAAGCGCACGTCAAACAACAGGTCCGCACTCGAGGGAATGCCGTATTTATATCCAAAGGACAAAACGTGGATCGCCGGCCCGGCATGTTCGGTCGATTCCACGAAGTTCTCGAGCACGTGTTGACGAAGCTCGTGGACCGTCAAGTTCGACGTATCCAAGATCCGATCCGCGATCTTCCGAATGGGCGCGAGCTCTGCCTCTTCGCGCTCAACCGCGTCCTCCAAGGCGATTGTCTCGCCATCGCCTTGAAGCGGATGCGGGCGGCGGCTCTCACTGAAACGCCGTACGAGGATGTCGTTGCGCGCGCTCAAGAAGATGACTATTGTGGGGAAGCCGCGCTTTTTGAGACGCTCATGCGCCTCAGGAAAATCCTCGAGAAAGCCACGTTCCCTAATGTCGGTAACGATGGCGACACGGTCGATCTCACCACCTTTGGCGGTGAGCTCGGCGAAGGGCAAGATGAGCTTCGCAGGGAGGTTGTCGACGCAGAAAAAGCCTGAATCTTCGAGCGCTTTCATCGCCAGAGTCTTCCCGGAGCCGGAAAGCCCGGTAATGAAAACAAATCGCGCTCCCGCTGGCTGCGACATTCAATCGGTCCACATGGGGGCCGTGGCCGTGCGGCTCACTCCGGGTCGATCCGCCCCAGATTCCCGTCGGGCCTTTGATAGAGAACGCTGATGCGCTCGTGGCTGGCATTTCTGAAGACGAGAAACTCCCCGGCGGCCTCTTCGAGTTCTAACACCGCTTCTTCGACCGTCAGCGGATTGATGACGAAGCGCCGCCTCTCGATCACGCGGCCCAATAACGCGTTCGAGGCCTCGGCCCCTGCGAGAACGTTGAAGGTGCCCTCGCCATCACTCATTGGGGCGCGTCGTCGTTTCTTGTCGATGCGCTTGGCGCGGCGTTTTTTTGCTTGGCCTTGAATCTTCTCGAGAGCTTGGGTCACCGAGGACTTCAAGTCTTTGGTCGCTTCGGTCGCGGACATATGGACGCCCCCGCGACTACGAACGTTGAGCTCGGCAATTTGTCGATGTTTTTCCGTCGATAACATGACACGGACATCAGTGATGACATCGATAAATTTATCGAGCTTTTCCACACGGTTCTCGATGTAGGACTTCAACTTCGCTGGCACATCCATGTGCCGAGCCGTGATTTGACCAACATAACACACTCCCGCAACGTGAGCGAACGCGCGTAGATTCTCGTCACGAAGCAAACGGGCTGCTATAGAGGTTCTTTCGCTGGTTCGAAGGTGGGATCCGCAGCTCTATCCTGTATTTGGCGATCGTACGGCGCGCCAGAATGAGGCCTTCGTCTTCGAGGATATTGACGATCTTGGTATCGGAGAGAGGTTTCTTGGGGTTCTCCTCTTCGACGATTTTCTTGATGCGTCGCTTGATCGTGACCGACGAGACATTGTCACCGCCGATGCTGGCTATGCCGCTATGAAAAAAATACTTCATGTCGAACACGCCTTGGACGGTATGGATATATTTATTGGCCACGACGCGCGAGACGGTTGATTCGTGCATTCCGATATCGATCGCGACATCCCGCAAGACCAGGGGCCTGAGGTGCTCGACGCCGTTATCGAGAAAATCTTGCTGCTGATGCACGATGCTATTGGCGACTTTGTAGATCGTTTTTTGCCGCTGGTCCACCGACTTGATGAGCCATAGAGCGCTTCGAAGCTTATCCTTCACATATTCGCGGGTCGAGTGGTTCTCCTCGGACTTGTTCTCGAGCATGCGCCGATAGAGGGGGCTGATTCGAAGTTGAGGCAGCCGGTCTTCGTTCAACACGATCTCCCATTTGCCATCCACTTTGACCACGTAGACGTCCGGCGTAACATAGAAGCTTTTCTCGTTCGTGAATTTCGAGCCGGGTTGCGGATCGAGCCGGCGGATGATCTCGCAGAGACGGATAACCTCCTCGAGCGGCAGGTGCATTGCTTTCGCAATTTCGTTGAAGCGATGGTTCTGGAGGTGGTCGAGATGGTCGTTCACCATCGTTTCCACCGGCGTGCTGGTGAGCTCGAGGCGACGGAGTTGAATGAGGAGGCACTCTTTCAAATCACGCGCTCCGACACCGACGGGGTCGAAGCCTTGCACTATCGCGAGGGAGTCCTCGACGTCTTGTTCCTCATAGGGGCCCATCTCACATATCTCTTCGATTGACGCTTGCAAATAACCATGGCCGTCGATGTTCCCGA
Organism: Acidobacteria bacterium bin61; assembly: GCA_963578475.1. Taxonomy (GTDB): domain Bacteria; phylum Acidobacteriota; class Vicinamibacteria; order Marinacidobacterales; family SMYC01; genus SMYC01. The sequence continues at coordinate 179,952 of CAUZCL010000002.1, forward strand.
TAATGGCTTCGCCGATCTCTCGCGTCTTCAGCTCGATCGGAGCCATGCTCAATTGCCAGTTCAAATGGTCCGCGAGCGAGCTGGCCGTGGAGAGGGTGTTCTCGATGGGCGGCAGGTCCGGGACTTCGTAGCGCGTCCGCGGGCGATAGCCTTCGTCAAGATAGTCGCTGAAGAAAGACTCGTAATCAATCTCGTTCAGCGAGTCGTCATTCTTTACGTCGGGCTCAGGCTCGGCATCCACCTTGGCGTCGGGTGGTTGAGCTTCTGTTGTCCCCTCGCCCGTCGCGTCATTCGCGTCATTCGATTCAGCGGCGGATTCGGCCGTCGCTTCTGTTCGTTGCTGCTCGATCTCTTCCTCGAGGAGAGGATTCTCCGTGATCTCTTGCTGGAGCATACCCTCGAGCTCGAGGGTGGACATGGGAAGAAGCTTGATCGCTAGCTGCAGCGAAGGAGTAAGGATCAGCTTCTGCTGAAGTTTGGTCTGGAGTGATAGCTTTTGCTGCACGGAGTCCTAGCTGTTAGCTACTTGTCGCTTCAGTTTATCTTCAAGCTCTTCAGAACGTTTCCGTTTTAATCGAGGCGAAAATCCTTGCCGAAGTAAACCCGGCGAACATCCTCGTTGTCGGCCAACTCCTCGGGAGTTCCTGCACAAAGAATCTTCCCATCATTCATTATATAGGCTCTTTCCGTGATCTTCAGGGTTTCTCTGACATTGTGATCCGTTACGAGAATGCCGATTCCTTTCGCTTTCAAGTGTTGAATGATTTCTTGGATGTCGCCGACAGCAATCGGGTCGATTCCCGCAAAAGGTTCGTCGAGGAGCATGAAGGACGGCGAAGTGACCAGCGCCCGCGTGATTTCAGCGCGGCGGCGCTCGCCGCCCGAGAGCGTGTAGCCGCGAGAACGTGCTTTGTCCGCAATGCCAAGCTCCTCCAACACTTCCGCCAACCTCCGCCGCCTCTCCCGAGGTGTTAGTGGCAGTGTCTCCAAAATCGCGAGAACATTTTCTTCTACCGTCAATTTTCGGAAAATCGACGGTTCCTGCGGCAAATAACTAATGCCGCCGCGCGCTCGCAGGTACATCGGCAGCGAAGTGATGTCCTTATCGTTCAAGAACACTTTGCCCGAATCGGGCCGCGTCAGCCCGACCACCATATGAAACGACGTCGTCTTGCCCGCGCCGTTAGGCCCGAGCAGTCCGACCACCTCGCCCTCACGCACTTCGAGGTCGACATCGTCAACGACCTTTTTCTTGCGAAAGGATTTGGCGAGCGCCTCGCCCCGCAGAACCTGCATCAGAAAGTGCGAGGTTTGGATGAGTATGTGGTCTTGGTTCGATTTTGTTCTTGACTGTCGACCGA
>CAUZCL010000003.1:0-159059 GCA_963578475.1 Acidobacteria bacterium bin61
GGTACGCATCCATCGGCGAAGTGGTTGCGGCCATCGATGCGATCCAACGAGAGAACGAGGTGCCTGAGGCCGCGTAGGGTCAGGGGCATAGACCTGAAATGACCAGGAGTCACTTATGACGGTTTCAACTAATTCCTTGACATCCTCAATCGCGGTGCCGCTACCGTGAGCTTCCCCGTAGCGCTCGGCGAGCTCGAGAAGCTGTTTCTCAAGTCGTGTGGGGACTCGGTGAAACACCTGCGATTCGAGACGCTCTTCGAGCCGCGAGCAACGCTGAGCGAGAAGCCCGTCGACGCGGACAGCGAGTAGTGGCCGGCTCGACAATAAGCGTTCAAAAGTGAGTCGCGGGATCGAGCGGACCTGGGTGGGCTCGAGCGCCTCGGCGTAGCTCTGCGACGGGCAGGGATGGTCGTCCGCACAGAGGGGGGAACGACATTTCCCCGAACAGCTCGCCCGCCTCGAACAGGTCGAGCAGGATGACACGGCCCTCGTCCGAGAAGCGCAAGACTTTGACGCGTCCTTTGGCAAGGAAGTGTACAGCCGCCGAGCGACCATCCTGAAGGGAGATGAAGTCCCCTTTTGCAAGGGTCCGCCGAGTCGGCACAGAGCCCCTATGAGTCACGGCCGACAAGACTTCGTCCGCAAGGGCCGGCATACTCATCATGCGCTGGGGGACCGTCACCGTAGCCATGAAAAACATCATTGCAAGTCAAATGCCATCCTGGAAGTGACGCGTAAAACCCTAAGGAGCCACGGCTTGACCAAGAGGCACCCAAACGGAAAGTCCCGATCGATTTACGAGTCTCGCCGCCACGGCCGAAGATCGTAAATCGCGTAGAGCACGAGCCATGGATCCAGGAGGTAATCCCAAAGGTTCGAGGATTCGAGCAGGTCGAGCCGATAGGCGAGAACCGAAAGGACGATCGCGCCTAGACAGACGTGGTAGCGCCGCCACCAGGCGAGGCCCGCGGTAAACGCCAGCAAGGCTAGCAATCCGGTTGGCGCGAATCCAAGCGTGTAGGGGTCGAAAGGGCCTAACCCGAGCACCATTGGGTACAAGAAAACGCCCCCGGTCGCGACGAGCCGGAACACGAATCGCCACTCGTCCCTCGAGCCCAAGGAAGCCCCGAGCTGCAGAGCAATCGCGCACACTAAAGCCGCCATGGAGCCAACGCTCAAATCGGACGACAGCGCTCTAACATAGCCAGAGAGCGGCATTCCTGAAACGGGGAGCCACGAAAGCCCGAACGCGAGGACGCCCACGAGCCAGGGCCTTCGCCAAGGGCCAAGAGCGAGCGCACACCACACGAACAGCAGCCCGATACCCGTGAGCCCGGTTAGCGATTGAGGAGAAGCCACTCGCGGTTGAACCTCACATGAACGATACGCTCTCGGTTCCACGTATATAGAAGATGAAAGTCACCATTCGTGCCTTGAACGAGCCAGGGATAGGCAAATCTCGTATTCCCAGCCACGACTGGCACGGGCGGGTCGAGCACGTGGAAACTCTGCCAGCTTTGCCCACAATCGTTCGACAACGCCAAGGTCAAATGACTCCGGTCGTGCTCGCTGTCGTTGAATGCCAGCAGAAGCTCACTGTCTTGGCTTCGAAGTGCCGCGATCGCAGCGTCCGGATTACTCATTGAGGACGGCCGTGGCGCCGTCCAGTGGCGTCCGGCATCTCTGGTCTCGGTCACTAGAATCCTCGGAGGGCTTCGGCCGCTTCGCCGCATCAACGCGAGGGCTCGCTCCCCATCAAAAGGCACCACCACCGGCTGCAGCGACGAGTGCCCCCATGAGAGGCGTGTTTTTCCAACGACCCGGGCGTGTTCATCGAGACGCACCAGCTCGCCGAACTTTCCGAGGAGCTCGTGATAAACGGGCAGCCCGAGCAGCCCATCGACGTAGTGGATTGCCGGCCCTTTCACAAGCGTGCTCAAATTGAGAAATGGCGAGGTCACGAGCCGGCTGGCCCGCGACCACGTTCTTCCATCATCAACAGACGTTCGCGCGTTGATCGCGCTCCCCGACCAACCGCCGACGGAAACGCTCACGTAGAAAAGCCGCAATTGCCCTTCACGGTCGCGCGCAACGACGGGATTTCCGAGCTTTCTGATGTAACGCGCTAAATCCTTCTGCGTCTCCTCCCGAGTCGTCACCTGCTGCTCCGGCCCCCAGCTACCCGTCTCCACGTCGAGCACGGAGGAGTAAATCGCGACGTCCTTAGCACCTTCGCGACTTCCCCCATACCAGAAAGCCCGGAGGTTCCCCCCGGCGATCTCGATGGCGGTAGCACTGTGCACCGTTTCTGTGCCCCCAGAGGAAGCAAAGCCGACTTCGAATAGCGGACCGGCTATCCGAGGCGATCGCGTGCTCCGCTCGTCGACATGGAACGACGAGGCGGCCGGCGCGGTTGCGGCACGATGAAAGGCGGCAGCAAAGACAGTGATGGCGAGCGCAAGCCATGCCGCTCGGACACCGCGAGCCTCCGAACCTTGCATCGAGGACGAGTATAACCGCAGCCATCCCGGCAGTGGTCAAGTCCGGGAAAACTTGCTACGATGGAAATGGCCGTTCCGGTCCGCAATCCTTCCAAAATCAAATAGGGTACGAAGCTACGAGCGATGACGACGGTGCGGGTGGCTGGGTCGTTTGGATAGGCGTGTTGATCCTGGTCAATCTTCTTAGCTGGATGTTCGACTGGTCCTTCTGGATTTATTGAACCGGTTAGCCCGATTTACAATCAATTAACAGCTCTAGAGCCGAGCACGAAACCGGCGCTCGAGAGAACGTTCGACTGTTTGCTCGCATTGTCTCTCGGGTCCTGGGCGATCCTGGGATGGGCCGCGACCGAAGCGCCGGTGACACTACCTCGCATCGCGGTCTCGGCGCTGCACCTGAGCGTAGCGCTCGCCATCGCCCGGCGCGCTCCCGTCCTCCGCGTCTGCTCGCGGGCCTCGCCTTCCGGCTTGCAGCATCGCTCGCCGCATGGCCTATCTTGACCCAAGTCCTCTTTTTCGTGGGAGCATGTATCGCCGTCACGAGCTTCTTGGCCCTCGGCGAAAACTTTGCTGTGCTTCCAGCGCTCCGCGGCGTGGTCTCCCGCGGGCCTTATGCCTATATGCGCCACCCCGCCTATGCCGGCGAGCTCGTAATGATGCTCGCGTGCCTCCTTTCTAAACCCTCGCCAATGGCACTCGCCGTGCTCCTCACGGCCGTGCCTTTCGTCGGGTTGGGCATCCTCACCGAGGAGCGTCTCCTCGAGGAGGTCGAGACCTATCGCGATTATGCATAGCAAGTTCCCTACCGCCTCGTATCCGGGATGTGGTGAGCTCGAACGCGTGTAAATACGCGGGCGCTGCGGTAACATAGATTCATAGTCCTGCAATCTGTCGAAAGCTCGAAAACGCACGCCCATGGCACTGACCGGATGTCTCGAAGACCTGAACCTTCTGGAGATTCTCCAGATCATCGCGTTCTCGAAGAAAACGGGAACGCTAAAGGTCGAGAGCACGCTCGCGAGCGGCGCCATTTTGTTCCAGGACGGGGTCGTCCTCTTTGCTTTCTCGACCTCGACCACGCCGATCGTGAGCCCGCTCGCGGGCATGACGCTCAACGAATCTCGCGCGCTCCTCCTGCAAGACGAGATTCGCATCGCGCTTCGTGAGCTCATCGCACTTCGCGAAGGGAAGTTCGAGTTCGCTCTCACCTCCGAGCCTCCGACGCATTTCGAGGGAATGGATATAACCCGCTTCCTCGTGGCGGGCGGTATCGACCCGCAGGCGCTCATGCTCAAGCTCGCGTGCGAGGAAACTCGGCGTCCGCAAGGTCGCTTTCAAACCCGCGCTCACGAAGTTCGATGACGACGAATATGCCTCAGATTTGGAGTCGTTCACAAGAATCCCGTACACGAGCTCCATAGCTCGTGGCAGGTCCGGACAAAAGCGCGGACGAGCCCAGCGTTGCCGAGCTCAGCGACGACGTTCTCTTCGATTTCTTTAAGACCATGACGGAGCAGCTCAAAAACCCGAATCAGAGCATCGCTAGGATCGTGCTCCGTGTGGGCGCCAAACATTGCGAGCGTGCGGTTCTATTCAGCATCAAAGGTCCTCGAGCTCTATCTCACGCGTTTTGCCGAGGCTCGCGGCTCTGGTCGAGTAGTAGCCAGCCTAAAGAGACCGCTCGGCCATTACGCCGACGCTCTTGGTGCGATAGCCCGGAAAGAGGCCGCTCGTATCCTCGAGCGAGAGCGCTCTCGTGGCGACTTCGGTGAATACGTCTCGGAAATCGGTCGTTACGGGAAGGTCGCGACCTTCATAAAGGTTCCTCGGCTGGAGGCCGAGCCAATCGCCATGAACGCGCCCACCCCGCACGCCGGCGCCGAGGACCATCGTTACGGAGCCGTGTCCGTGATCCGTGCCGCCGGCACCGTTGGCAGCCACGGTTCGCCCGAACTCCGTAACAGTCAGCACGGTGACCGGCACATCCGGTCCCACATCTTCGTAAAAAGCCGCCAGCGACCCCGATAGCCGACCCAACAAATTAGCCATAGATCCCGTGGCCGCGCCTTGCCGGAAGTGCGTGTCCCATCCACTGCTCTCGACGAATGCGACGCGAACGCCGAGTCCTGACTTGAGAAGCTGCGCCAGTTGTTTCAGGGGATTCTCGCCGCGCCCTCCCGGGTAGCGTACGCCCTTGCGAGGAGGCAACGCGAGCGGATTTTGCTCGCGAAACAACGTGACGGCTCGCGACGCCTCGGTGCCGGCGGCTGCGAAGCTCGCGCTTGCGTCTTCGCGGTAGAGTTTCTCGAGCCGTTCGGCAAGTGCGCTCTCGCGGCGAGGTCGTTCGAGCGAGCCGAAATCCTCGAGTGCAATCGTGTCGCGAGCACCCGCGAGCGTGCGCGGCATTTGAGGGGTCAGTGCCACGGCGTTGAAAGGGCTCGGTGCTTCGGCGCCCGAAGGTTGCCGCCCTGAGATCTCGATGAGCGCGCGTGCCAACCAGCCATCTCGCGTCGACTTCTTTCCCGGCGTGCCCGACTCCATATAGTCCTGGGCGTCGAAGTGCGAGCGCGTCGGATCCGGCGAGCCCGTATTCACAATCACCCCGAGTTGTCCAGCGCCATAAAGCGGGTAGAGGGGGGACAACGCGGAATGGAAAGCGAAGCCTTCCCCGAGATCCAAGGTTGGGGTCTCCCCTTTTCCCGGCTCTTCGAGCGCCAAAGCACCTCGAAGCCCGCGATATCTCTTGTCCCGATAGGGAACCACCATGTGGAGTGCGTCGGCAGCGCCTCGTTGAAACAATACGACGAGAACGCCAGGTTTTGCACGGTCCCGCGCTTCGAGCGCTCCCCCTCCCGCACCGCCGAGCAGCAGCAGCGTGGACCCACTCATTCTCAAGAACTCGCGCCTATCCCATCGATTCTGCATCATCACTCGCTCTCCATCACTCTGCTACTGGCGCTGAAAGGCGGGGCTCGAGAGAAAAAAAGCCATCTGGTCGACGCCGGAAAGACTCTCGTCAACAGGTAACGCCTCTGGCCGGAGCAGCACGTCGGCTGCCCAGGCTTCGAAATCCCTCGGCAGACCTCCCGGCGTCGCGCCAGGCAAATGGCCGCCCGCGAGCTCGGTCGCGAAACGGATACGCGTGAGGATGCTCCCCGCTCCGAGCCACGACGCCGCTTGCTCGTCATAGCCGGTTGGAGGTTGACACAAGTAGAGCGGCATCCCGAGCTCCGCCACCGTTCGAGCCAAAGCCGCGCCTCGCACTTTCGCCCCCGTCGCACGCAACGCGCTCGCGACGAGCTCGAGCGGCGTTTTGACCTTTTCGCTTGCCATCCCGTCTTCGACGAAGTGCTTCGAGTAGAACATCGTGCGGAGCACTTCGCGGATGTCACCTCGCGTGCGCATGAACGTCGAGGACATCTCATCTACAAGAGCGCCTCTCGGGCTGTCCGAAACGAACTTCTGAGCGAGCTTCGTCGAGACGAAACGCGCAGTCGATGGATGGCGAGCAAGAAGCGCGATGACGGCATAGCCCTCGTGGGTCCCGCTGGCCCCATCTTCCGTATGTTTCCCGTATTCTTCGATGCGCTCGCCGAGAATGGTCTTTACGCCATCATCGTGGGCAAGCTCGTTGAAGAAGAAGCTTCCTTCGTCCGGGAGCCTACGGAGCGCTTCAGGCATCCTCCCTCGTCCCATGCGCTCTTCGATTCTTTGCTTGACGCGCACGGCTTGTGGGCCGACGACCGACCACCCGGTGAGAGCGCGAGCCACTTCGACGACATCTTTTTGATCATAGCCGCCATCCACGCCCAAGGTGTGGAGCTCCATCAGCTCTCGCGCATAGTTCTCGTTGATGCCGCTAATCCGTAGCGCTCTCTCGTCCTCGTCACGCATAGCGCGACGCCCTCGACCACCGCGACGTCCGAGCTGCGCGCGGAGTGCCTCGCGTGGGTCGAAGCCCTCTTTCGTATTAACCCAGTTGTCGAGATAGAACAACATCGCCGGGTGCTCGGCCGTCGCCGTGAGCAGCTCCTCGAAGCGGCCTAGAGCGTGAGGCCGTATCGCGTCGCGCTCGTAGGACGGAAGCGTCAAAAGCGTGTTCCGGTTCTTTCGCGCATAGACATTGAAGTGGTTGAACCAGAAGTCAGTCATGACTGCCTGAAGCTGTCTTTCGGAATGGACCGCCCGGTAGAGCTTGGCTTGCCAGAGCTCCCGCAGAACGAGCCCCCGGCGATCGCGCGGCGGCGGCTTCCTCTCGCCCGGTTCGTCCGAATCTCGCGCTTTGAGCATCGCTTCACGCTCCGCGCGGCTCGGTTGCGGGTATTTCCGCATCAGCTCAGTCGTGGATAGCTGCAGGTTCTCGAGCTTCTGAAGGCTCTTCAGAACCGCGCTGTCGTCGATGCGCGCGGGCTCGAGCTGCTCTTCGAGCCAAGCCTTCGTGCCTTGGACAAGAATCGCATCCAAGTCGCCGGGTCGGGCTCCGTATGTGGCACGCGAGAGCAGGAGCCTCGCCCTCGTGACTTCATCGCCCGACGGCCCCCCCACCCCGAGCCCCGACGCCAGCAAACAAGCTGCCAGGATTAGTGCAACGAAGAGCCTTTTTTTCGCAGTCATGCTACTGAGACCGTGAAGAGCCTCTAAGAGTTTAAACCCGATCTAACGTCCAGGCACTTTCTTTCTTGCCTTGCTTCGTGAGGGCTTACACTTTTGGCAGCGGCCAAACATCTGATGTCGGTGCGACTCGATCGCGAATCCGTAAGCGTCGGCAATCTCGTCTTGGAGCCTTTCGATTTCCGGGCTCAAGAACTCGAGAATCGTGCCGCATGCTGTACAGATCATGTGATCGTGATGGGCATGAAGAAATTTGTGCTCGAAGCGAGTGAGGCCGTCTCTGAGCTCGATCGCCTCCGCGAGCTGCGCGTCCACGAAGACTTTCAAGGCACGGTAAATCGTCGTTCGCCCTATACGGGGATTCTTTCTGCGAATGACGCGATAGAGATCATCCACGGTCATGTGACCGCTCGTCTCGAGAAAATGCCGCAGCACGACGACCCGCTGCTTCGAGTGTTTCAGACCGTGCTTGGTTAGATAATCGTCGAGGACTTTGAACTCCTCGCGCAGTTCATCCATGGCTGCCTATCTTAGTCGAAATCAACGGCTTCGATCGCTTCTGCGGTGACGCGGGAATGGGAGCCATGCCAGACGACTTCGCCATCGCGAAGCACGAGCAATTGCGGGGACTCGTGTCGGATTCCGGTCTTTTCCTCGATGTAGTCGGAGACGGCCCGAGCACCGAGAACCTCGACTTTATAGATGCACCGGTCTGGGTGCTCCAGAAGGAACCTCTCGACTTCGGCGTGAGCGCGGGCGCTGATCCCGCACGTTGCGCTGTGTTTAAAAACGATCGCGAGCGGTTCGTCGAGCAAGCGGTCGAACGCTTCGTTCTCGTTCAGTGATTCCAGCACGCTCCTATCTTGGCGCAATCCTTGGCGCTTGACAAAGCGCGCCCGACAGTCTTAATAATGGCGCCCGGAGGACGACATGAAGCGTTGGCTCTTAGGCTCGATATTGTTGCTTCTCGTCGGCAGTGCCTGCTACTTTTTCGGCTATGCGCGCGGTAGCGCCGCGATCGCTCCCGAGGAGCGAGAGGCGCTCGAGCGCGCGTTCGCGCGCTCGATGCGCGGGGTCGTTCTGGAAGGCTCGTTCACCGTCGACGGCTCCGAGCGCGGAGCTTCGACCGAGCGCTACTCGGTTCAGAGCGTCGAAAAAGTCGGCGGCGACATCTGGCTCTTCCACGCGCGGCTCCAGTTCGGCGAGACCGACGTAACCTTGCCCGTCCCCGTAAAGCTTCTATGGGCGGGAGACACGCCCGTTGTGAGCCTCACGGACGCCTCCATACCGGGACTCGGCACTTATTCCGCCCGCCTCGTATTCTTCCGCGATCGTTATGCAGGGCTCTGGTCCAACCCGCGCACGGGCGGACATCAGTTCGGAAAAATCATCCGCGAGAACGATTGAGCCCACGCGCAACGTCGACGTCATCCCTTTGGCATCAGCATCCACAAACCACAACTAAATCAATAGTTTGAGTAGAATCGGCGGGTCCATCGGCAAGATTGTTTCCTAGCATTGTTTCGCTTGCTTTGCCCCTCTATCAAGTGTAGGTTAATGTAGTTCTGAAGGTAAAGGATTAGATGTATCTGGGCGGCCGCCGGTCTCTCTTCATATGCGGCAGCCCGGGTGACCCTGGTCCAACCATCTCTTCCGGGGTCTCGGCGTCGGCCCCGCCCACTCGAGTGCACCAACGATACAGGATCTATTTAAGGAGGATCACATGACGCTCACGCGCCGTGCGTTTTTTCGCACAGTAGGACCAGGGGCCAGCGCCCCGTCCCCTACGATGATCACTGCTCGCGGTCGGGAAGCTCTGGAGGGCGAATTCGGTTCTGTCGAGGCGGGCATCATTCCACCAGCCGACGTGGATGAAGTTCGCATCAGCAGCAACGAGAATCCGCTCGGACCCGGACCATCCGCGATTCAGGCGATTCGCGACAATATGGACCAGTCCAACCTTTATCCGATGAACAGCCGGATCACGGATCGCGCCGTGCGGGCGCGCCTCGCCGAGCAAATCGACGGTGCGAGCGCCGAGAACATCGTGATCGCTCCCGGCTCGGGCGAGATTCTTCGCAACTGCGTGCGCGCTTTCACGAGCCCGAGCCGTCCTCTCGTGACCGCCGAGTGCTCCTACGAAAGCCCCACGAGAACAGCAGCCTATTTCGATGTGCCTGTCAAGTCGGTCCCGAACGCGGCTGACCTCGGGCTCGACCTCGACAAGATGGCCGGTGCGGCTATTGGCGCCGGCCTCGTGTTCTTGTGCAACCCGAACAACCCGACGGGCACGGCACATAGCCGCAGCGACATCAACGACTTCGTGCGTTACGTCACCAAGGCGTCCCCGTTCACCTATATCCTCGTCGACGAGGCCTATCACGAATATGTGACGAAGCCGTCTTATTCCACCGCGGCGGAGCTCGCGTTGACGCATCGAAACGTTGTCGTTGCACGCACCTTCTCGAAAGCTTACGGGATGGCTGGGCTCCGTCAAGGCTGGACGATCGCGACGAAAGAGACCGCTGCCAAGGTTCGCGCTTACAAGCTCACCTTAGGGACCAACATCCTCGGGCTCGCCGCCATCATGGGGGCCCTCGACGACCCTGAGCATTTGAAGCAAGAAGTCGAGCGCAACACCGAAGTTCGCAAGTACACGATGGACTTCTTCCGCAGCCATGGCTATTGGGTCTCCGACAGCCAGACCAACTTCATGTTTACCAAGACGAACATGCCGGCGAAAGACTTCCGCGAAGCTTGTGCGAAGCACAAGGTTTCCGTGGGCCGCGACTTCCCGCCTTTCGAGAAGACGCATGCACGCATCTCGATCGGCACCATGGAGGAGATGAAGCGCGCCACGGAAGTTTTCACCGAATCGCTTGGTATTTCAGCTACCGACGCTGGTGCCGGCAGCAACTAATCGACGCCCACATGAGCGAAATATCTAACGAGTTTAGAGAAACTGAGGAGGTTGCTATGTCGCAATCGCGACGTGATTTCATGAAGAACTTGGGCGTCGGTGCTGCGGGAGCCTACACGGCTACGCTCATCAGCACGCGCAAACAGGAGTCCATCGCCTTCGCCGCCGAAGTCGGGCTCCCCGTGGACGAGGTCATAAACCTCGCCAATAACGAGAACCCAATGGGCCCTGGAAAACCGGTGCTCGACGCTATCGGCCGAGCTCTCGGCGGGCACGGCGAAAAGCCGGGCCGCTACCCGTTCCCCTATACGACACCGCTCAACGAAGCGCTTGCTGCAAAGTGGAACGTAAAGCCAGAGAACGTGCTCGTAGGCGCGGGCTCGACGCAGATCCTCGTCAACGCGACCCACACCTACACATCGAACCAGAAAGCTCTCGTGGGCTCGCTCCCAACTTACGAGGAGTGCTTTGGCTACGCGTCTCTCGTCGGCCACAAAACGAAAGCGGTTCCGCTCACGAGCAACTTCTCGACGGATCTCGACCAGACGTTCTACGCTTGCAAGGGCGCCGGGATGCTCTTCTATTGCAACCCGAACAACCCAGTAGCCTCGCTCGTTGATCCCGCCGAGAGCAAGGAGTTCATCCCGCGGGTTCTCAAGATGAACAAAGACCTCCGGATCCTCGTTGACGAGGCTTATATCGACTACGTCACGACGCCGGGCCACGAGACGATGATCCCGCAGGCGATCGAGAACCCGCGTCTCATCGTCGCGCGCACGTTCTCGAAAGCTCATGGAATGGCTGGGCTTCGTATCGGCTACGCCATCGCGCACGGAGACACGGTCAAAGAGCTCAACAAGTTCCACATGGGTAACTCCGTGTCTAGCTTGAGCTATGCCGCCGCCATCGCAGCGCTGGAACGGGACGCGAGCGATCCGAGCTTCATCCCGAGCGAGCAAAAACGGAACAACGAGGCGCGGAGCTTCACGCGCAAGTGGTTCCACGATCATGGGTACAAGGACACCGAAGCCCAGACCAACTTCCTGTTCGTCGACGTCCAAATGCCCATCGAAGACTTCCAGGGCGCGTGCCGCAAGGAAGGCGTCCGCGTTGGCCGTCCCTTCCCGCCGCTCTGGACGCATTGCCGCATCTCCATCGGCACGATGGACGAGATGCAAAAGGCCGTCAAGGTCTTCGACAAGGTTCTGAGCGCGGCCAAAGCAATGGCTGCGTAGCCACCGTCAATGACAAGGCTGCCGCTCCCGCACGGGGGCGGCAGTTTGTTTTTCGCCGGTATCGGTTTATGCCTCCTGGAACGGGTCTCGTTCATGAGCATGAAGAAGAACAGAATCAAAACGGCCTTTCCCTGCGACCGGCACTTCGTGCTTGCCGGTTTCGAAAGCTGGCCGTAAGGAGCACATAATGAAGCGGCGCGAGTTTCTAGGAACGCTCCCGGTCGTCGGCGCCGACGCGACGGGGACGACCACCATCAAGTTCCGTAGCGCAAGATTCTTCGGCATCCAGCCACCCATGACCGACGTGTCGCTGCGGCTCGAAGCCATGGACCGCGTCGGGGTCGACGTGCAAGTCCTCTCCGTCTCGTGCCCAATGTCGACTTCGCTCGCGTCGACCAAGAGCCCGAGATCGCGCGCGGCATCAACGACGCCTATGCCGAGCTCATAGCCCGCTATCCCCAGCGTTTCAAAGGTTTCGCCTCGGTCCCGGCCAGCTCGAGCGCCATCGATGTGCTGAAACTAAATGGCGTCATCATGGTGAGTCACATCCGGAGTAAACCACTCACGGATCCGAGCTTCCGTCCGTTCTTCGAAGAAGCCAACCGCAAGAAGCTCTGCATTCTCATCCACCCCATGATGCCCACGGGAATGGCAGAGCAGCTTCGTGAATACGTTCTCGGACCGATCGTCGGTTTTCTCTTCGACAGCACGCTCGCGGTGGCTCGCATGTGCTACGACGGCCTGCTCCGCGACTTTCCCGACATCCGTTGGGTCATCCCGCATCTCGGGGGCGCCATCCCCTACCTCATGGCGCGAATCGACCAGGGCCATCACGACTTTGTCGCATGCCGCGAAAAGGTCGACGAGCCGCCGAGCACCTATCTCAAGAAGCTCTATTTCGGCACGGTCGCCTCGAGTCCCTACACCGTGAGCATGGTCCGAGACATGATCGGAACCGACCACATAGCACTCGGAACCGATTACCCGCACCTTCTCGGTTCGATCGATGGCTCCGTCGAAACGATCGAGGCGATGCGCATCCCCGACGCCGAAAAACAGCGCATCTTCAGCGGCACTGCCTTAGAGATACTCAACAACATCTAAGACAAATATTAAAAAAGTGCAACGCCGATCAAGAAGCTCAAGTACCGCTCTTTAGCTCGACAACGATCACTTCCATCGTTCCCGGGCCTTCGTTCAAATCTCCATGCAGCACGCCCGGCGGGTCCTTGTCGAGCCAATAGGCGTTGCCCGCTTTCCATTCATAAGTGTCGACCTGCTCGTTCTTTTCGTTGATGACTTTGAGGCTGCCGTCGGTCAGCGCGATGAGCGCGCGGCCGTTCTCGTGCCGGTGTAGCCGGAGCGGCTGGTTCGGAAGGATGATGCTCTTCCAGACTTTGACGTACTTGTTCTCGAATTGCGGCTCGCGACGACTGCGCTCCTCCTGAATCGCGAGGGTCACGCCTGATGAGACGATGGCCGTTGCCAGAACGACCAGTAGAAGTTTCTTTTTCGACATAGTTTCACTCCGCTTCGTAAAGAACCTTACCGCCGACGATGGTAGCGACGATGCTACCGTCAAAGAGCTTTCCCGGCTCCGTCGCACCCACGACGAGCGGGTCGATATCCATGATCGTGATGTCTGCCCATTTGCCCACTTCGAGCGTCCCGGTCTCGTTCTCGAGACCGCCTGCATAGGCGCCCCAGATCGTATAGCCCCGCACCGCTTCCTCGGGGGTCATTCGCTCCTCCGGAAACCAGCCCTCCGGAGATTTCTGGTCCCTGTCGCGCCGCGTGATCGCGGAGTGAAGGCCGTAGAAGATATCGTGATCAGAGCCGATGAGGTCCGAGTTAAAAGCGAGGCGAACGCCGGCTTGCCGCAACGTGCGCCACGCATAGGCGCCCCGCGCGCGGTGCAGCCCCAGCCGGTCCTCGGCCCATGCCTGGTCTTCGGCACAATGCGGCGACTCCATCGACGCGATGATGTCGAGCTCCGAGAAACGCGCAAAGTCGTCCGGATGCACGACCTGGGCGTGCTCGATTCGGTGGCGAAGCTTTTTCGTCTCTGGGTCGGCTTCGACAACCGAGGCGAAAAAGTCCAGCGTCTCCCGATTACCCGCGTCGCCGATCGCATGGATGCCGACTTGAAAGCCCGAGCGCATCATTTCCGCAACGAGCTTCATGTCGAACCCGTACTCGTCGCCCGCAACGCCTTGATGATCGGGACGGTCCGAGTAATCCTCGAGCAGACGCGCTCCACGTGAACCTAGAGCACCGTCGTAATAGGCCTTTACGGAGCGCGTAATGAGCATGCGGTCATTGTCCTGAATGGGCCTTCTCTTGAGCCATTTGCGGCAGCGCTCGCCATCACGGGCCGACAACATGGCGTAAACACGAATCGGAAGCCCGTCCCTTTTCTCGAGCGACTCGAGCACATCCATGAAACGACTCCCGACGCCGGCCTCGTGGACCTGAACGTAGCCGTCACGCGCCATGCGATCGAGGCCCGCCCTCGAACTGTTCGTGCATGGGCTCTGGTATCGCGGCGTCAAGAAGCAAGCTGGCGCGATTGAGCACGATGCCGGTTGGGTTGCCGTTCGCATCCCTCAAAATCTCTCCCCCGCTCGGATTGGGGATGTCGCGAGTGATCGAAACCGCCTCGAAGGCTTTCTCGTTCGCCCAGACGGCAAACCCGTGGAGGCTGTCCATCACGACGGGGTTGTTCGGAAATGTCTCGTTGAGCAAATCCCAAGTCGGGTAGCGCGACGCCCACGCGCCTTCGTCCCAACCGCGCGCAAGTATCCACTCCCCTTCCGCGAGCTCCCCGGTCGCATCCACGATTCGCTGGACGGCCTCTTCCTCCGTCTCGACACCGATGAGATTCACCTGCACCTCGAGCTGGCCGAGACCCACCACATGCGTATGCGAGTCGATCAGCCCCGGTAAGACCGTGGCGCCTGCTACGTCCATGACACGCGTCGAGCTACCCTTGTAGCGCTCGACCTCTACATTCGTGCCTACGAAAAGGATATCGCCATCCTTCACCGCGAGCGCCTCCGCATAGTGAGGCGCGCCGGACGCCGGAGTACCGTCGGGAGCGGGTCAGCCTAACCGAACGTGTAGATCCCACCATTTTGAACGATGAGGTCGGCCGGCTCTTCGGGCTCGGGAGTGGCGCATCCAAGAGCAAGCGCAAGGATACAGAGTGAGAGCAAGAATTTCCGATCCATCCATCCCTCCAATTCGCGCGGGATTATAAACCTCTCGGCCCAGAGCGCCATTCCGTCACCATTGTCGACTAGAGACGCGCAATCGCCAAGCTACGATTAACCGTTCTTCATCCCCACATCCCCGTTACGCGCGACGAACGAGATCGTCGGCCCCGTAAATCACCAAACCGAGCATCAGCGTCGCCAGGCCCGCGAGCGATTCTTCCGGCCGCGTAACGAGCATGAAGCTCAAGCTCCACGCACTGAGCACGAGGAAGATGATCGGCGGCCACGGATAGCCCCAAGTACGATAGGGTCGCTCGAGCTCCGGCTCCCGGTGCCTCGAGACGAAGATACCCGCTACGGTCAGCGCCGTGATCAAGTTGAGCGTGAAGCCCGCATAGAGAAGCACCTGCTGGAACGTCGCCGTGTAGATGAAGCCGAGCGTGAGGGCGCACTGCACCAGCATCGCGTAGGTCGGGATGCCGCCCGCGCTCTTGAATGAAAGCGAGCGCAAAAGAGGTACGTCCTCCCCCATGACCTGCACGACCCGCGGCCCGAGATAGATCATCACGCTGACGGTCGACGTAAGAATGAGCGCAATCGTCACCGCCATGAGATTCGCGCCCGCTTCCCCGAAGATCTTCGACGCCGACAAATAGCCGACCTCGATCTGACCAGCGAGCTCAGGAAAAGGCACCGTGTACATGAACGCGTAGTTCACAAGGGTGTAGAGAACGAACACGACAGCGGTGCCCAGAACAAGAGCTCGAGTCAGGTCCCGCCGTGGCGACGCTATCTCACCAACGATGTAGATAGCCGCATTCCACCCGGTGTAAGCGAAGGAGACGTAGACGAGCGAGACCGCGAAAGCCGGTGTAATGATGAGACCCCAATCGCCCGGAACCGGAAACGGGGTCACGTCTTGAGGAACGCGCACATAATAGGCGGAACCAATCAAGACGAGCAGGAGCAACACTTTGAGGATCGTCAAAACGTTGGTCAAGCGAGTCCCCCACCACACGCTGCAGCCGTGCAGAACTGTGAAGAACAAGACGAGAGCCGCCGCTGTGTGCACGACGGGAACCGCGGGTAAGGCGGTCGCGAGGTAAGTGGCGAAGGCGATCGCCGCTAGCGCGGTAGGCGCGGCAAAGCCCACGGTTGCGGAGACCCAACCCGAGAGAAAGCCGATCACAGGGTGCATGATCCGTGACAGCAAATGATACTCGCCGCCCGAGCGCGGAAGTGCCGTGCCGAGCTCTCCATAGGTAAGCGCTCCGCAAAGAGCCGCCACACCGCCGAGCACCCACAACATCAGAACCGGAAATCCCGAAGGGATATCGACGACTTGAAACCCGAGACTTGTAAAGATTCCCGTCCCGACCATGTTGGCGATCACCATGAAGGTCGCGGTCCAGAAACCGACCTTGACCGTCTCGCTCTTCATAGAGACGCGCTAGCTTCTCGAGACCACCATCGGAAATAGCTCGTGCTCCATGGGGTCGCCGGGCTCGAGGTCGAGCCCTGGAAAAGGCCGCGAGGTCGTGACCGGCCACTCCGCGAAAACGGCGTCATCTCCTAGCCAGCGGGTCGCGATGGCTAGGCGTCGCGTCGCGTGCGTCGCTGTTCCTGGCGCGCCATGCACCGTCTTCATATGAAAGGCGATCGCGTCTCCGGGCTCGAGCGTCCAGGAGACTATCTCGTAGTCCCCTCTCTTGGCCTCGATATCCGGAAGGTCTTCGAATCGCTCGAACGCACAGTCATAAGGGCGATGGTCGACGAACTTCAGCGGTGTGAACATCCGGTTCCAAAGATGGGAGCCAGCGACGAACTCCGGACACACTAGAGACAAAGGCGCCAAGGGATGGTCCGTCGAGAACCGTGAGGCCATCCTGTCCTGGCACTCACGTCGCCGCCCATTCAACTCGTCGAACGCAAGAGACTTCCAAGCATCCACCGTCTCTTCCCCTTCGGCCAGCGCAACGGCGTCGTGCCAGAAAAAAGTCTGTGCGCGTACGGCCTCGGTCGAAACGAAAACGACCGCCGGAATATCGAACGACTCCAAGATAGGCTTGCCGAGCGTGGAAACACTGCGGTAGCCGTCGTCGAAAGTTACGAGGACCGCTCGGTCTGGAAAGCGCGACCTCCCCTCGAGAGCATCGAGCCAAACGTCGAGTCCGATCGGGTGAGCGTATTTGGTGAGCACGGCACAGTGCTCACCAAGCTCGTCTTCGCTGACATGCAGTGGCCCGAATGGAACATCCGAGGCCGAGGTGGTCCGAGCCCGCACGCCGTGATAGCAAAGCACGGCTACGCCTGGAAATCGGTCCGAAGATAGATGTCGCCCGTAGTGAGCGGAACGCACCATCGCGCGCTTGGCCAAAGCCGCAAGCCAAAGGGATCGCCTTCGCAAAATATGTTTTTCCAAGCGACGCCTTTGGGGCGGCGCAATCGTAGCGGACGTGAGTTAATGGACCGCTCAATGATACCAGCTCCCTTCCAAGATGCGAGACTCTAGGGCTCTAGGGCATGAACCGTCCGCCATTTACATGCACGGTCTGGCCGGTGACATAGACGTCCCGCGGATCGCTGAACGCAAGCACGACGCGCGCGACATCCTCGCTCGTACCTACAGGGCGACCGCTTTTGGCCTCTCCGAGATGTGGGTTCGATTGGCCGGGCCGCCGCTCGGTATCGATCAGCCCCGGCACGACGGCATTCACCCGGATGCGGCCGAGCCCCTCCTCCGCAAGCGCTCGGGTGAGACCTATCAACCCGCTCTTGGCTGCAATCACATGTGCCCGGTCCGTCTTGGGACGATGGGCACTCAGACCGCCAAGATTGATGATGGCGCCCTGTCGCGACGCGGGAAGCCTCCGGAAGAGCTCCCGCGACATAAGAAAAGCGCCCGTAAGTACCGTGTCGATCACTGCCTTCCAAGACGCGAGGCTGAGCTCAGTGAAGGACTCATGGGGCCTCGTCGCCGCACCGTTCACGAGTACCGACGGCGGCCCGAAACGATCCGCCATACGCTCGTACAGGTCGACCACCGCGCCCTCGTCGGCCACGTCGAGCAACGCGCTCATCGCGTCGACACCGCTTGGGTCCAGAGTTTCGAGCGCCGCTTCGAGCTGCTCCGAATCGGCGCGCGCGACGATGCAAACGCGCGCGCCGGCGCGTCGAAACGCTTCCGCGATCGCGAGCCCGATATTGCGGCTGCCCCCGGTGACGAGCGCCACCTGACCACTGAGGTCGCCGTCGATATCGAAGCCCACTCTAGCCCCTCCGCCCCGCGAGCAGAGCGGTCAGCTCTCGGACGGAGGCGAGCTCTTCGAGACGCCGGACGGCGTCGATGACCGGCTGAATCCGATCCTCTCGAAAGCCGGCAAAGCCCGCGCATTCTCGAAACTTATCGGCGACCTCGTCGTAGCTCATCGGGTTCGATGGGCTGCCTTTGCCGAAGTCCGCACGCCCGGTGATGTGACGACCGTCCACGAGATGGATATCGAGGATCGTGGTCATCTTGTCGTAGCCCGCCTCTTCAGCTACGGGATGGACACCAAAGTGTATTTTTCGAATCATCTTCTGCACGTCGGCGCGATGGACGACCTCGTCGACGAACTCGCGCAGACCACCTCGACGCTCGAGCAGCAAGATCGCCATGCAAAACTCCATCGAGAACTTTGCTTGAAGCTCGGTCTCGGGCCGGTGGTGGATGAGCGCGTTGGGCATGTTGTGGTTGGTGCCGACGTCGACACGCTCGACCATCGCCTCGTCGATGCCGTGCTCGAGAATGAGCTCGAGAAGCTTCGTCATGCCCGGATGGGTGAGAGAGCCCGAGGGATGTGGTTTGATGGAGATACCAGGCTCGATGAAGGTCCAGGGGTTGCCGAGCTTTCCCTCGATCGCCTCGAGCGCGTAGCCCCCGCCATGAGCTTGAAAAAATCCGCGCGGCGATTCGAGGATGCGATCGGTAGCGGTCCATCCGCTCCGCGCAAGATCGGCCGCGAGCACGCCGGACTCCGCCGCGCGTCCCGCGTGAAACGGCTTCGTCATCGTGCCGAAATTCTCCCGCAAGCCGGCAGATTGACTCGCCGCGAGCGCCATCGCGTGTAAGCTCGGCTCGAGGGCGAGCCCGTAGAGCTTGGACGCCGCCGCGGCCGCGGCCAGCGTGCCGCATGTCGCCGTGGAGTGGAACCCGTGCTGATAGTGACGCGGCGACATCGCTTCGGAGATCTTGGTCTCCACTTCGACGCCGAGATGGTATGCCAGCACGAGGTCGCGTCCTGACCGATCGGCCGCCTCCGCGATGGCGAGCGCCGCGGGCAGACAAGGCGCGGTGGGATGGGTCAGAAGACCATAAACGCGGTCGGTGCCGACCGCGAGCTGTGTGTCATCGTAGTCATCGGCGTGCATGGCGATGCCGTTCGCGAAGGCGGCGAATCGAGGCGACACTTTGAGCGGGGTACCGATAACCGTTGCTTCACCTGCAGTGTTTTGTGAGCTCAAGTAATCCTGAACGAGGCCTCCGCTCGACGCGACAGAACCGGAAAGCGCGAGCCCGAGGCCGTCGAGGATAGACTTGCGCCCGAGCTCCAAGAGCTCCTCGGGCAAGTCCTCGTATTCCGTTCCCGTAATGAACCCGCATACTTCTCTGGTGAGACCCTCTCCCCGCCGCGAGTCCAGGTCGGGGGTAAAGTGCTCGATTTTCGACGACATCATTACCTCTTAGCGGCGCATCAGTATTCGCGATACCAGCGCACGGGTGGGACGGAACAGAATACTTCCCGCAGCAAGGAGGAACAAAGCAAGCGCCACCGGGCGCGACAAAAAACCAGTCCAATCCTGGTCGAACAAGATCATCGATTGCGCGAGCGAAGTCTCCACCAAACTCCCGAGAACGAGCCCCATTATAATGGGCGCCGCACCGAAGCCGAAGCGCTTGAGCGCAAAGCCCAGGAATCCCGCCGCGAGCATGATCCAAACATCGACGATCGACTGCTCAACACCGTAAGCGCCCACGATACACAGCACGAACACGCCCGGCCAGAGAAGCGTCTTCGGCACGAGACTGATTCGCGCGAAGAGCTTGGCTCCCACGAGCCCGATGACGAGAAAGAGCACGTTCGCGAGCAGCATGGAGATGAAGATCCCATAGAGTAGGCTCGGCTGCTCCTCGAACAGATAGGGGCCGGGGCGCAAACCATGGACTTGAAGACCGCCCATGATCACGGCCGCCGTCGCGCTCCCCGGAATACCGAGCGCGAGCGTCGGCACCATGGCGCCTCCTGTGGCCGCGTTGTTCGCGGCTTCTGGGCCGGCGATGCCTTCGAGTGCACCCTTTCCGAAAGCCTCAGGCTCCTTCGACCACCGCTTCGCCTCGTTGTAGCCGATCATCGCGGCCATGGTGCTGCCTTCCGCCGGCAACACGCCGACCAACGTTCCGATGAAGCTCGAGCGCAGAATCGTCCCTCTGACCTTGCGAAAGCCTTCGAGGGACGGAAGGCGGGTCGCAGACGCGCCGATGCTTTCGAGGCTCGCACCAAGGTTCTGCGATTGGCTCAGCGCTTCGGTCACCCCGAACAAGCCAATGAGCACGGGAACGAAGTGGATCCCGTCATAGAGATCCGGCACCCCGAAGACGAAGCGCTCGACGCCCGTGGTCAAGTCGACGCCCACGGTCGCTATCAGCAAGCCCAAGCATCCGCCGACGAGATTCTTGAGCGGCGCCTCGCCGCCGATCGACGAGAGCATCGAGAGTCCGAACACCGCGAGCGCGAAATATTCCGGCGGTCCGAAACCATAGGCCATACGCGCGAGAAGGGGTGCAGCAAAGAGCAAGACCAGAGCGCTAAAAATCCCCCCAAACGCCGACGCGAACGCCGCCATCCCGAGTGCTCTCCCCGCTTCTCCTCGGCGCGCCATCGGATAGCCATCGAACGCTGTCGCTGCCGCCGGCGGCGCACCTGGAACGTTTAACAGGATCGCCGTAATCGACCCGCCGAACGTCCCCGCGCAATATAAAGCGGAGAGAAGTGCGATAGCGGGAACGGGCTCCAGATAGAGCGAGAACGGCAGAAGAAGCGCAACAGCCATGGAAGACGAGAGCCCGGGAAGCGCACCGACGAGAACGCCACCGATCGTTCCGAGGGCGATGAGACCGAGGACGACAGGATCCGTTACCAGCGCGAGCGCGAGCCCTAGATCCGGCACTTCCCCTACCAGAGAACGCCACTCGGAAAACGCATACCGAGTGCGAGAACGAAGACAACATAGACGGCCAGAGGAAGACCCAATGCGAGACCCGCGATACGAATCACGCTGCGCTCGCCCCAGTAAAGCGACAGCCCGATCGAAACGAGAAACACCGTCGCGAGCATGCCCACATACGGCACCAGCGCGACGGCGACCGTGAAGATCCCGGCGGTTACGTAGACCGGCCGCTCGAGCGGAGCGCTCGGCTCGTCGCGCTTGTTCCTCGAGAACGCAAGCAGCGCCAAGCTCAAGAGCGCCAGGACGGCCAAAACAATGCGCGGAAAAAACGTCGGCGGCACGTTCTGGGAGAGCATTGCCGGAACGTCACGAAACGTCCTCGTCGCGTAGAAGGCCGTCCCACAGAATAGAAGAAGCGCGACCCCCGCGACAACGTCTCGAGAAAACCGCACGTCAGTTTTCGCCGTCGTTCTCGCCGGCCTTCTCGACGATGCCGAGCTCCCGCATCGCGTGACGCGCTTGCCCATACATTTGGTGAATCTGGGCGCTCCACTCCGTCGCTCCTGTCACCGAGCGCCCATCGAGCCCCGCGCCCTCCAAATAACTCTGATACGTAGGATGCGAAAGACCCTCGAGCAAAGCTCGTTCGAGGACGCGAATCCGATCGGCGGGCGTGCCCTTCAAAACAACGTAGCCACGCACAGTGGAGTACTGGGCGTCGTAGCCGAGCTCGACGGTCGTCGGGACTTCGGCGATAGCGGCCATACGCTCGGAAGCCATGACCGCGAGCGCTCGAAAATCACCCCGGTTTATCTGGTCGAGACCTTCCGTGAGATTCAACCCCGCGGCGTCGATGTTGCCGCCCATCAAGTTCGTAACGATTTCCCCGCCGCCGCCGAACGGGACGACGCTGAGCCCAGTATCGGCGATTTTGGCGAGCATGGCCCCCGCAACGTGATCCACGCCTCCGATCTGCGTCGCTCCCCACTTGATGGGACGCTCCCGGCCGAGCGCAAGCAAATCGTCGAGCGTCTCGACGGGGCTGTCGGCGCGCACCATCACGACGATCGGATCGTCCGCCGCCCGCGCGATCCCAACGAGATCGTCGATGCTCAGCTTCGCCTGGTCGCGCGCGAGCGCGTAAAGATGTGTCGGGGTGATGCCCATCAAAGTGTAACCGTCCCGCGGCCGAGTGCTCACGTAGCTCATCGCCACGAGCCCACCGCCTCCGATCTTTGGCACGACGGCCATCCCGACCCCGAGCGCCTCCCGCGCGCCGACCAGCATGGTGCGTGCGGTCGCATCCGTGCCTCCACCGGGGGACGCGTGGGTGACAACGTCTATGGGCCTCGACGGAAAAGTTCCCTCGACCGTCTCACAGCCAAGCGTCGCAACGGCACAGATGCCGAAGACGCCGGCGATCGAAACGAATCGGATATCGAGAACAGATGGCACTAGGACTCCTGGCGCGAAAGAGTACCACGCGCTCTAGTCAGTTCTGCCACGCTGGCGCTGTGCTCATTTGGCGCAGAAGCTCCAAAACGTGACGTCATTCCGCGCTTTTTGGTCTCGTTTCCGAAAGCCGAGCGCGCCTTCCCCCGGCCATCCGCCTCAGCTTGCAGGCTTCCCGCCGGACCGTATTGCCCGTGTGGTCGCTGGCATAGTCCGTGCAATCTGCTGTAGCAACCTATTTGCAGGAGTAAGCGAGTGACCAAACGGATTCTATTGTTGAGTGCAGCCGCGTGGTTTTTTTCGGTTGTCTCGTAGCACCCAGCCTATACGCAGCAGGATCAAATAGCAGAAATGAAAGAGTCTTCTTTGCTCCGATTTACGTCCGGTTCGTTTTCAAGCCATCGCTTGGCTCGAAGCCATGGGTCACGGTATTGAGCTCGATTGTGATGGGATGCGCCGTATCGGGAATGCATTACACCGCCATGTCGGCGGCTCGCTTTTATCCATCGGACCTCACCTCCGCCCCTGGAACAGCTCTGCCGCACTCTTTCATGGTCATTTCTATCTGCGGGATCATGGCGCTCGCCGTAGGCATGACGCTCATCGGCACCATTGTAGACCAGAGGCTCGTCGAAGCCGCGGAGGCCCTTCGTGAGAGCGAGGCGCTCTCTCGACTCCTCATCGATTCCGCCGACGAGGGAATCTTGGGACTCGACCGGGAAGGGAACACGACCTTCGTCAACCCATCCGTGACCCGTCTGCTCGGCTTCGCGCCATCAGACCTGATTGGTAAACCGATACACGGACTCATCCATCACAGCCATGCGGACGGATCCCCTTATCCCGCGGACGAATGTCCCATCTTGAAAACCTGTTCCGAAGGCAGCCTGCATCACGTCAGCAACGAGCTTCTCTGGAAGATGGATGGCACCACCCTGCATTGTGAATACACCAGTACGCCGGTCAGGAAGGACGGCGAGCTGATAGGAGTGCTGTTCATGCTCGTCCCTTGAAAGAGCGCTTGAACACGGCCTTAGAGCTTCTGTTTAGCATGTCGGGAACGGACGGGGCCAATCGAGGCGGCGTGTTTCTCACCCATCCCGAGACGCAGAACCTCGAGTTGTTTTGTGTTCGGTGCGATTTCTCCGAAGATGACTTAGGGGACGCAAGTTGGATCGAGCACGAGCGACAGACATGCGAGCACGCTGGCCGCGTCGGCAAGACCATCGTCTCGAGCAAGGACTTCGAGGAGAATCCCGATACGGCTCACCCTGCGAGCAGTTCCTTCCGCCGGCGTTACATCGTTCCCATCATGCAAGCGGAAAGTTGCATGGGGGTGGCATTCTGGCACAGTGGCTCGATCCCTCTATACGAGGACATCCGCGTGGGCAGCCCTGAGCGCGCCATCCTCGAGGACGCGGACCTGCTCGTCGCACCCCATTACGAGAAAATCGCGGGTTTCTTCGACTCGGTAATGAACACTCCGTCACGAGGCTTGAGGGCCGTCGATTTCGCCGACATCGCCCAACATCCAAGCACCGCCAACGTCCGGCACTACAGCTACCGTTTCGACATCGCTTTTCTCGGCCTTTCTCGCAACGAAGGCCCGCTCATCGAGGAAGTCGCCGCGCTCGCCTCCGACACCGACAAACTCATCATTGTCACGTTAGGCGCCGACGGGAGCCTCGCCTTGTCACGCGGAGGCCGACACGAATGCTCCGCCGCGCGCGTGGGGAGCGTCGTGGATACAACGGGAGCCGGCGATACGTTCGCGGCGGGCTTTTTGAGCGAATATTGCGAAAGCCGCGACATCGCCGCGAGCCTGGAAAAGGGAGCCAAAAAGGCCGCCCAAACAAACCAGCAAATCGGCGCTTTCTAGACTCGAGAACCTCCTCTCCATTCGCAATATTACGCGCGCATGGCTTTGAAGAATTTCGTGTGGCCACTGATGATGGTTTCTTTGGCGGCTAGGTCTACGTCCATCGACCACTCGCCGCGCTCGTGGGTGCCGCCGAGCAGGATGCCGTCCGTGCGCGGCATCATGTAGAGATCGCCATAGAGCGTGATGTAGTCGACTTCCGACTGAGGTAGCAGGAACGTCAATTGCCCCTTGATCGGGGTGAGCTCGTCGTCGCCGAAGATTGCCTTCGCCCCGAGGCCGGTGCAGTTCACGATCGCCGGCTCCAAGAGGGACAGAACGTCGGAAACGTCTTCGAACGTGCGGATGACGATCCGGCCGCCTGCGAGTTGGAAGTCACGCACCACGGCATTCAAATAGGTCGATGGCTCGATGAGCATCGTGACATATTGACGCACGTGCGGCACCGGGAACGGGTGCTCGTCGGGCTCGAGGTTTCTCGTTTCCGGAAACAGACCGGCGGTAGAGGGATCCTCACCTCCGCCACCGAAAGGATGTTCGCTCAAAACGTAGTTCGTCAGCCAGCGCACACCGTAGTGGCTTCCGAGCATGTTTTGGAACCTGCGATGCGAGAAACGTGACGCTCTCTCGAGCTGCTCGTTGAACGCCGGTGTCCGACGCCTGAAGTCGGCCACTGAGTACGGCGACCATTGGCCCGCGGCGATATTCGAAGTCGTGTTCGGCGGAAGATCCTTGGCGTAGATGGTCACGTCGAGCCCGCGTTGTTGAAGAAGGCGCGCTGCCGAGAGCCCGAGAGCGCCGCAGCCGAGCACAGCGACTCTAGAAGGCGCCTCACCATCCTCGAAGAGCTTTTCGAGGGCGAGATAGGAGCTGCCCCAGGAAAGCGTCAAGCCTCCGCCGCCATGGCCGTAATTGTGGACGATGGTCTTCAGGCCGTGGCACTCCTTTTCCACGCGGAATCCCGGCGGACGGAATGGCCTCAATCCCGCCACTGTTCGGATGACGCGGTCTTCCGAAACTTTGACTTTCGGTAACGTCAGCATGGACAGCCGCGGCGACGCCGGCGCGTTTTGCCGTGCGGAGCAACCTCCGAAAAGCGCGCCTGCCGCCAAGAGACCTGTTTGTTTCAGAGCATTTCTGCGATTCATGTGTTGTTTTGTACCATTTCTCCGGGTGGCCTTGCTAGACTCCGCACATGCTCATCGAAGCTTGTGTCGATTCCGTGCGAAGCGCCATCGCCGCTGAGAAAGGCGGGGCGGCGCGCGTCGAGCTCTGTACGGCTCTTCTCGAAGGCGGTTTCACCCCAAGTGCCGGAGCGATAGCGCGCGCTCGGGCGAACATCTCGATCGGCCTTCACGTCATCATCCGCCCCCGCGGCAGCGACTTTCTCTACGAAGCGCCCGAGCACGAAGTGATGCTCGAGGACATCGCCACGGCGAAAAGCCTCGGCGTGGATGGCGCCGTCATTGCTGCACTCGCGGCCGACGCCACCGTCGACGTCGCGCGCACGCGGGAGCTCGTCGAGAAACGGGCCCCATGAGGGTGACCTACCACCGCGCGTTCGACATGACGCGCGACCCACTCGCTGCTCTCGAAACGCTCGTGGAGCTCGGCATCGATCGCATCCTGACCTCTGGCCAGGAAGAGTCCGCGGTGGCGGGTCTGGATCTTCTCGCGGAGCTCGTGAAAGTTGCTGCCGATCGCATCGTCATCATGCCGACCGGCAATATCCACGAAAAGAACATCGAGAAAATCGCGGGAACGACCCGCGCCAAAGAGCTGCATGTCACCGGCTTCGTCGAAGAAGATAGCGGGATGACGTTTCGCAATCCGCGGGTCTATATGGGCGGGCTCTTGAGGCCGCCGGAATATGCGCGCTCTGTGACGGATGCCCGAGCCCTCGCGGCGCTCGTCGAGCGTGTGGGAGGAAACCGTGATTAAAGGACTCCTCGTCATAACACTCGCGGCCAAAGTCGTCTGGCTCGACGTCGACCCTGCCGTTTTGAGAGGCGGCCACGAGCCTGATGACGGGCTTGCGCTCCTCCAGAGCTTTCATTCTCCCGAGCTCGAAGTGCGCGGCGTGAGCGTCGTGTTCGGGAACTCCGCCATCGAGCAGGGCTATCCTAACGGCCAAGAGATCGTGAAGCGGTTCGGGCCGAAAGGCCTCGAGGTTTACAAAGGCGCTGCCAGCCGGGCCGAGCTCGGCGTCGAGAACGATGCGACGCGCTCGCTCGCCGCGGCGCTCCGCCGTGAGAAGCTTACCATCTTGGCGCTCGGTCCGGTCACCAATGTCGCGACGGTCCTAAAAAACCACCCCGCGCTCACGAGCCGAATCGAGGAGATCATCGCAGTCGCAGGCCGCCGGCCGGGACAAACCTTTGTCATCGGTGAAGGTGGACGGCCGCTCATGGACATGAACTTCGAGTACGACCCAGAAGGGTTCCAGGTCCTCCTGGATTCGGGCGCGCCCATCGTGCTCGCGCCTTTCGAGATCTCCGCCAAAACACCGATTTCACAAAGAGACATCGAGCGCTTCGCGAGGGTTCCCGATCTCGCCGATTTCTTTCTCGAGCCTTTGCGCGACTACGTGAACTGGTACGACACCCACTTCCAAGTGCGCGCTATCTACCCTTTCGACACTCTCGCGGTGGCTTACTTGACGTCGCCCCAATGGGTCGACTGCGACACGCTACCCGTTCAGATCCAAACGCAGCCGGACGACATCCAGCCGAGCAAGAATAAGCCCTACTTGATCGTCTCGAGCGAGCTCGAAACAGAGCGCCGCGTCACCTACTGCCACACCGTATCCGACGCCTTCGTTCCCGACCTGATGCGGCGCCTACTCGACGTCCGGTAGACCGTGATTAGGCCTCGACTTCTTCTTTTTCTTCTGCTTTTTCCGAGATCGGCCCCTCTCCAGGCTTCACGGTCACCGGATCAAGAAACGGCATCATCTTCCGGAGCTCAGCGCCGACACGCTCGATCAAGTGGTCCTGCTCTCTCGCCCGGGTCTCGTTGAACCACGGTCGGCCCTTCTCGTTCTCCTCGATCCACTTCTTGGCATAGGTACCGTCCCGGATCTCGTCGAGGACACGCTTCATCTCCTTGCGCGTCTCGTCAGTAATGATGCGCGGCCCGCCGGTATAGTCCCCATGCTCCGCGGTGTCGGAGACCGAGTAGCGCATGTAGTTCACGCCGCCGCGATACATGAGATCCACGATCAGTTTCAATTCGTGCAGACATTCGAAATAAGCCATTTCCGGCTGATAGCCCGCTTCAACGAGCGTGTCGAAGCCCGCTTTCACGAGATGGCTCACGCCGCCGCAAAGAACCGTCTGCTCGCCGAAGAGATCCGTCTCTGTCTCTTCTGCGAAGGTGGTCTCCAAAACGCCCGCGCGACTTCCGCCAATCCCCATCGCGTAGGAAAGACCGAACGCCTTCGCTTTTCCCGACACGTCTTGATGGATGGCGAGGAGAACTGGTGTTCCTTCGCCGTCGACATAAGTCTCGCGAACACGGTGGCCCGGCGCTTTCGGGGCGATCATCGAAACGTCCACGTCCTTCGGTGGCAGAATCGTCTTGTAGTGGATGCTGAAACCGTGGGCGAACATGAGCGTGTTGCCCACCTTCAGGCCCGGCTCGATCTCTTCTTTATAGATCTTCGGCTGTTTCGTGTCGGGTGCAAGCACCATTATCACGTCTGCCCACTCGGAAACCTCCGCGACGCTCCCCACCTTTAGACCGTCCGCTTCGACCTTCGCCCGACTGCGGCTCTCGGAATGAAGCCCCACGCGAACGTCCACTCCGCTATCTTTCAAGTTCAACGCGTGCGCGTGGCCTTGCGAGCCATAGCCGATGACGGCGACTTTCTTTCCTCGTACGATCGCGAGATCGGCGTCTTTGTCATAGTAAATCGTTGCCATTTAAAGCACTCCTTCGTGTGCAAATTCCTCGGCAGGCGTTTGCTCGCGTACCATAGCTACCCGTCCCGTGCGTGCGAGCCCTAAAATACCAAAAGGCCGCAGCACTTCCACGAGACGATTGATTTTGTCCTCGGTGCCCGTAATCTCGAAAATTAGAGCGTCCGGGCTCACGTCAACGACTCGCGCCCGAAAAACCTCCCCGACCTGCATGACCTCCGCCCGGCTTTCGTGGCCCGCCCGAACTTTGATGAGAGCTAGATCGCGCGTGACTGACGGAACGTTCGAGACATCCTCGACCTCCAGAACATCCACAAGCTTATACAAATTCGCCTCGACGAGTCGAGCCACGCGGTCATCCGCGTTCATGACGATGGTGATATGCGAGACGCCCGGACGCTCCGTATGGCCTACCGCGAGCGACTCGATGTTGTAGGCGCGCCGGCGAAAAAGCGACGCGACGCGGTCCAAAACGCCAGGGCGGTCCTCGACGAGAACGACGAAAGCACGGGCGCGCATGCTTGGCTCCATCACGTTAGTCCTTTTTCACCAGCGGCTTGTCGCCTTTCTTCTCGAGCAACGGTTCCGGCCGCCGGATCATGGCTTCGATGGTGTTGCCGGAAGGCACCATCGGGTATACGGTGTCTTCCCTCTCGACGCGAAAATCGATCACGGTAGTCCCCTCCGCCGCGCGCGCGGTGGCGACAACCTCTTCGATGCCCGCGCGCTTGTCCACGCGCAGTCCAAGAAGACCGTGCGCTTGTGCGAGCTTGACGAAATCAGGGTTCCGCATCGGGGTCGCGGCATAGCGTTTGTCGTAGAAAAACTCCTGCCATTGGCGCACCATGCCGAGATAGCCGTTATTGATGATGGCGACGTTCAATTTCAACCCTTCTTGCGCGCAGGTCGAGAGCTCCGCCGCCGTCATCTGAAATCCGCCGTCACCCACGATGACCCAGACTTCCTCGTCCGGCCGTGCGACTTTCGC
Source organism: Acidobacteria bacterium bin61 (assembly GCA_963578475.1). Lineage (GTDB taxonomy): Bacteria > Acidobacteriota > Vicinamibacteria > Marinacidobacterales > SMYC01 > SMYC01. Next base: position 28,929 of record CAUZCL010000003.1, read on the forward strand.
GCCGATGGCGGCGGGGAGCGCAAAGCCCATCGTGCCGAGACCACCGGAAGTGATGAGCTTTCGCGGCGCGTCGTGCTTGTAATATTGCGCTTCCCACATTTGGTGCTGCCCCACATCGGTCACCACGAGGGCATTCCCTTCCGTCAAATTCCACAAATCGCTGATGACATGGGCCGCGTAGAGATGGCCACTATCGGGAAGCTGCTGGATGTCACGAACCGCCGAGTCGCCCTTCAAATCGCCGATGAAGTCGTGCCACGGCGTTAGGTCCTGGCAAGAGACTTTCGGCGCCAGAGCGCCGAGTGAGCCCGCGAGATCACCGATGAGGGCAACTTCGACTTGAATAATCTTGTTCACCTCGGAAGGATCGATCTCGACATGGATCTTGCGTGCAGCGGGAGCAAACTTCTTCGGGTCACCGACAACGCGATCGTCGAAGCGCATGCCGAGCGCTAGAAGAACGTCAGCGTTTTGGATGGCCTGGTTCACCCAAGCCTCGCCGTGCATGCCCATCATGCCGAGATTCAACGGATGGGACGCGGGAAAACCACCGATACCGAGAAGGGTCATCGCGACCGGGATCTGCGTCTTCTCCACGAAGTCGGCAAGCAGCCCGGTCGCGCCCGAAAGCGTCACGCCGCGCCCCGCGAGAATGAGCGGGCGCTTCGCAGTATTCAGGATCTCCGCGGCGTGGTCGAGCTCTTCCGGGCTTACCGTGGGTCGCGCGGCGCGGGAAGGAAGCTCGACCGGGCTGTCGTCCCATTCGTAGTCGCATTCACGCTGCTGCGCGTCCTTGGTGATGTCGACGAGCACTGGACCAGGACGACCGCCCTCGGCGAGATGGAACGCTTTCTTGATGGTCTGGGCAATGTCTTCGGTTTGGGTAACCAGAAAATTGTGCTTCGTGATCGGCAGGGTGACGCCTGTGATGTCTGTTTCTTGAAACGCGTCCGTGCCGATGACATGGCTCGGAACTTGCCCTGTAATGAAGACGCAAGGCGACGAATCGAGCATCGCCGTGGCAATTCCCGTGACGAGATTCGTGGCACCGGGGCCCGAGGTCGCGATCGCGACGCCCGCACGTCCAGCAGCACGCCCGAAGCCGTCGGCCATGTGCGCCGCGCCTTGCTCGTGCCGCACGAGAACGTGATGGATAGTCGAATCGAGGAGGGCGTCATAGGCCGGCAAGATCGCGCCCCCTGGATAGCCGAAGACCGTCTCGACGCCCTGGTGCTCGAGGGCATCCCAGAGGATCTGTGCTCCTGTTTTGCGTGTCGTCATAATTTACCGACCGGTTGGTAACCAAAACATCTTAACACAAATCGAAGGAGCGTCCAATTCCTGCTAACCGACGCTAACGTATCGACTTGACGCGACCTGGCAAATCTGAAGTCTCCGCCCATGGTAGCTCAAGCCAACTGACGAAGACGGGATGACGAGATGACGACGAAACGATTGGGCATTGGTTTCAACGGCAGCGGGTTCATCACACGCTTTCACATCGCGTCTTTTATCGCCGTGCGGGATGCGGATATCCGCGGGATATGGAGCCCGAACGCGGGGCGCGCGGCAGAAGCGGCGGCGCTCGGGAACGCCCGCGGCGTAGGCGAAGCGAAAGCCTTCCCGTCCATCGAAGCCATGGTGAAAGATCCATCCATCGATGCCATATGGATTTGCGGCCCGAATCACGAGCGTGTCGCCAACATGAAAGCCATCTTGGAAGCTCTCGGAAATGGCGGCGAGCTTCAAGGCGGCGGCGTCCTCAATGACATGATGTGCCATTCCATCGAGGCAGCACGCTACCTGTTGACCGAGCCGGGCAAGCTACGCGAAAGCCTCAAAGCCAAGAAAGTCAGCGCGCAGATCGCCTGTATGAAATGGCAGCGGCCCGCCTATGTCGAGAAGCTGAAAGCTGCTTACGGAAGCGACGTCGACTACAGCACGAAGCCTTCGGAAGATTTCGCGCGTGCGATCGTGGAATATGAGGACGGGAACGGCGAGCCGCTCATCGTGGAAGCTACGACTTCGTGGAGCTATGTCGGCGCCGGACTTCGTCTGTCGATGGGGCTGCTCGGGCCGGAATATTCAATGAAGGTCAATACGCTCGACACGGAACTGTCACTTTTCTTTAGCCACGACTCCGGGCAATCATCTGGCGAGGATCTCGTCGAGAAACAGAACGCGGAGCTCGGCCTCATGCCCGTCGTCACCGACGAAGGCGCCTACGGCTATGTCGACGAGAACCGTCACATGGTTCAGTCGTTTCTGAAGAACCTACGTCCCGAAGAGACGTTCGACGACGGGGTCGCGGTGACGGAGCTTCTCATGACCGCCTACAAGAGCGCTGAAATCGACGCGGCCGTCGAGCTCGAGGGCGCTTCACTCGATGAGTTTGTCCCCGCGGTCGCCCGCGGCGTGTGAAACCCTCGCGCCAGGAATCGCTGACTTGCCGCCATGAGGCGACTCACTAGTGAAAAACGATTTTCTCACCGCGTTGGGACACCAGCTCCCAGACATGTTCGAGGAGCAGCTCGCGCCTTTTGAGAAGGTGCTCACCTCGAGGCCATCAAGATATGGCGACACCGTTAGCGGAGCTCATCGTCAGTGAATCCGACGAGCTTCTCCCACAAACGGCGATCCACTCGAACGATGCGATCGTCGAGAAGCTCGGGCACGAAGCTTCGGAGGCTTTCACACGGTCCAACGGGATTCGGCTAGAATCACGCGGACCATTATTCTGAGAGGATCGTCGATGCTATCGACCATGGAGCTCATCGTCGCCCTGAAGGAGACCCCCCTCTTCTCCGCCGTCCGAGGGGAGGGCTTGAAGCGTATCTCCGACGCGATTCGGGAAACCCGGATTGCCAGCGGGGAACTCATTTTCGCCGAGCAGGATCGTGGCGACGAGATGTACATGATCCATTCGGGGAAGGTCTCTCTTTTTCGCGGCGACGCCCCCTCGGAGAAGCTTCTCGCGACGCTCGACAAGGGAGCTTACTTCGGAGAGATGGCTATTATCGACGACCAACCGCGACCGACCTCCGCGAGGGCCGAAGAGAGCTCGACTTTGCTCGTGCTTCGCAAGCGAGATTTTCGTGTCGCGGTGCTCGATTATCCAGACATCGCTTTCGCGATGTTCGAAGAGTTCGCTCGGCGTCTACGCCAAGCGAACGAGCAGATTTATTCTCAGTCGGAGAAACATGGAGATTCGTAAAGCGTTCAACATCCTCGAGATGGACCAGCGCCCCATCCTGCTCCTCGGGGCGCTCCACTTCGTGATGGCGGCCGCGCACACGCTTTTCGATATCGGTATAACCTCGCTCTTGGTGGCCAATCTCGGCGCGGAGGTGCTGCCGCAAGTCTATGTTGGAAGCGCGCTGCTTCTCATCTGCGCCAGCCTGTTCATCATTCCCGTTATCGATTTCCTGGATCGATTCAAGCTCTTCGCATCGACGTTGATCCTTTTCGCCGCCGTCCTGGCGCTCACACACCATCAGGGCGAACAAGCTCCCGGTCTCATCTATCGCGGGCTCTACGTTCTTTCCTATCTGATGAAGAGCTTGCTCTTCCTGCAGTTCTGGCTAATCGCGGGAGACGTTTGTGACCTCCGGCAAGCGAAGCGCTTGTTCCCCATCTTGCTCGGCTTCAGCCTCGCAGGAGGAGTGACCGCCTCGGTGGCGGCCTCCGTGCTGCTGCGATGGATGGCCACGGAAGATCTTCTATTGACCGCCGCTGTGCTGCTCGTCGCCGCCCTAATTCCGACGCGCAGCGTTGCCCGACAATACGGAGCTGCTATCGAACGGCCTAGGATCCCAGGACAATTCAAGGTCAGGGACTCCCTCTATCGCCTTCGGTCCGACTTTCGCATCTCGCTCTCATCGCCGCTCCTGAGAAACATCTCGGCATCGTTTCTGCTGTTCGCCTTTCTGGCACAAGTGCTCGATTTCCTCATGGGTAAAGCAGCAAGTGTCCGATTCACTGAGCTCGGGGCAGTGGACGTAGAAGCGCTCACCTCCTTCTATGCTCTGTTGAACGGCGTTGTCATCGGAGTCGGCGCCCTGGTGCAACTTCTCGCCGCCAACCGGCTGATCTCATCGCTCGGCGTGACCCGAGGGCAACTTGCAGCTCCGCTCGCGGTCCTCGCAGGCTTCGGTTCGATAGCGGTGGTGCTGATCGCCACTGGCAACGCGCTCGGGCCGGCATTCTTTTTCGCCGTGCTCGCAAGCCGGGGCGTCCAAAAGGTGCTACGGATCTCCATCTATCGGACCTCTACTGACCTCGTCTTCAATCCGATTCCCGCCGGTCGCCGTGGCCGTGCCAAAGCCTTCAAGGAAACGGTCATCGAGCCCGCGGGCGTGCTGATGGGAGGACTCTTCCTGCTTGCGAGCGGCTTGTTCGAGCTGCGCACACTTGTCATCGTAGCGCTCGCGCTGTCGGGAGCGTTTCTTTTCGTCTCCCTTCGACTGCACTCCGCATACCTGGCAAGCCTGGTCGCGATCCTCGAAGAAAAGAGCCGGCTTCGCTTTACGTTCTCATCGAGCGATACACCACAAGCGACGCTACAGACGCGGCATAGCCAGGATCTCTCGGACCTCGAGAGAGCTCTGAACGACGACGAAGTCTCGGTGAGACTCCTCGGCGTCGAAGTAGCTGCCGAGCTCCGCGATCCCGCCGCTGCACCACTTCTCGTGGACGGCGTGCGCCGGGAGCAGGATCCACGGGTGCGTGCCACGATGGTGGCGGCACTCGGTCGGTTGCTGCGCAAGAACGAGGAATCGACGCGGCTCCTGGAACCGGCACTCCAGGATAGTGACCCGAGGGTACGAGCCAACGGGATCGAAGCACTCGCCGAAATCGGCCTGGCACACCCTGAGTCCTTTCTCCCGTCCTTCGAGACGGATCCGGAAGGGAGAATCCGCGCCAACGCGGCGGTCGCCTATAGTCGCCTCGATCCGGAGCGCGGAACCGACTATGGCCGCGAAATTCTCGAAGAGATGTACCGGACCGAAGAGGAGGCGCACCAACGATCGGCGCTCTACGGGCTGGGCGAGGTCGGCGATGCCCGCTCCATTCGGCTCCTCGACGAAGCGCTCGTCGACGAGAGCATAGCGGTCCGTCGTCAAGCTATTCTCAGTCTGGCCCAAGCCGGTCGGCGCGAGGCGATAAAACGTCTCGTTCGATTCATGGAGGAAGGCGACGGCACCACGCGCCGGCTCGCCGCACGGGCTCTTGCCAGTTCGGGAGAAGCGGCAGTCGAGCCGCTCCTTCTTTCACTCTGGGGCTCCGAAGTCGAGGTGCGGCGCCACGCGATCGAGGCACTGGACGGGGTCGGCTCGACCCGCGCGGACCAGGCACTTCTCCAGATCCTCTCACTCGAAGCCGAGCAGTCCTACTACGACCTCGTGCGCTTGCAGAAGCTCCGAACGCTTTCCCAGACGCCGGGTCTTCGCCTCGTATGCGACGCGCTCGCCGACCGCGTCAAGAGCGCCAAAGAGAACACTCTCGACGTTCTGGACAGCGTCTTCGGTGAGCGCGACGGCATGCGCCTCATTCTCGGAAATCTCACTCACCCCGAGCTCACCGTGCGCTCGAACGCCATCGAGGCGCTCGAAGTGCGCGTGGACGCCGATGTTCTCGGCGGCATCCAGCCCCTCTTCGAGCACGCGAACCTGACCACCGTCGCCGAGCACGGCGGGACGCTCTATGATCTTCCGAGCAAACAGCCGATCGAGGTGCTATTCGAGCTAGCCCACGATCCGTCCGGCTGGACTCGCGCCTGCGCCCTATACGCGCTCAGTGAGCTCGGGAGTCAAGAGGCGGTCCAGCAACTCGCACAGAAGATCAACGACCCCTATGAGCTGGCGCGCTTGAACGCCATCCAGGGGCTCGGCCGTCTCGCGTCGAAGAGCAGCCTCTCGATCCTGGAGCATATCGACAAGGGCAAGAACACGACCGCGAGCAAATGCGCAAAAGACGCCATCAAAAGCATCAGATCTCGCATCATCCTCGCAAACGATTAGCGCAATGCAATATTTAAGAAGAGATCAATATTAAACGTACTCGGAGGCTAGATATGGCCTAGGTCCATCTGCTTGACCGCGTAGTCGCAGGCGCGGGCGGTCAACATCATGTAGGCGATCGACGGATTGACGCAGGATGAGGACGTCATACACGCGCCATCGGTTACGAAGAGGTTCGGGATGTCGTGGGCCTGATTGTGGCCGTTCAGGACCGACGTCGCCGGGTCGCGCCCCATCCGCGCCGTACCCATCTCGTGGATCGTGAGTCCCGGTGGGTTGTCTTCAACAAAGCTCGAGACGTCTTTGGCGCCCGAGGCTTCGAGCATTTCCGCCGCGGTCACAGCGGCATCTTCGAGAAGCGCGCGCTTGTTCTCTGACCAGGCCATGTGGACGCGAAGCGCCGGAATACCCCATTTGTCCTTGGCGACCGGATCGATCGCCACGTAGTTGTTCTCGCTCGGTAAGCACTCGCCGAGGTCTTTGTCGAAAGTGTACGGGTTCTCGTCATCGTTGACGAAGAACTTGCTCGACCAATCGTCACAGGCATAGCAGTTCTTTTGAATCGGCTGCGTGCTCGATTGACGCGCACGATTGCGGTGCCTTCGGTACGGGAGCTGCCACGGTTGCACATGCTCGACATAGTCCTGCTCGGGGCTCGTGGGACGCCCCGCTTCGAGAACGAGTGTCTCGAGCCCTTTCTCGGTTAGCTCCTTGGCGGCGTAGCCGCCGCTGATGCCCGAGCCTACTATAATTGCGTCGTACTCTTTGCGCTGCGCAGAAATACCATCGTTAAACCTCGATGTTGCGGCCAACGTTATGGATGGGAGTGCAACCTTCATAAGAGCCGGGAAAGACGACATGTCCGAGCTCCTGCTCCATCCTGATCTCCGATGTGTAGTAGCCCCAGAGCGTGAGCCATTTCATCACACTGAAAAACGGCTGGTCCGCGGGAGAATCGGACGTCGCGACCAGACTCCGGCTCGTCGCGCGCTCCTCTTGCTCCGCGAGCGCGGCTTCCTCAGCTCTCTCCAGGAGCGCGACCTGCTCGGCCGGATCGTGCTCGACGAACGGTGTTTCGTCACCGTCGAGCTCCGCCAAACCTTTTCGGAAGCTCGATCGTTCTTCGTCCGTGAACCACTCGGTCAGCATGACGTCGATGAACTCGTTCACGCGCGCAGCTTTGGCCCCTGGCGTGTCGGTCTCGGGGATGATGAGCTCCGCCATCACGGTAACCATCTCGTTCTGCCTCGTCCAGGTCAAGACCGGGCGGTCGCGGATGGAGAACTCGCCGATGGCAAGGGCGAAGGTCTCCCCCTTGCCTCCGGGCGTGAAGCATGGCGTTACAGGGGTTGATGAAGGCTGTCTTGTAGGTCAGGCTCACGTTCTTCGGCAAGTGAATGATGCGCTCGTGAGGATCCGTGAAAGGACACGTATTCATGAAGAGGTAATCCCGGATGAGGCTCGTGAGCGCGGCCAGCGGATGGCCTCCCTCGATTGTAAGGACGCCGACATAGACTCCGAGGAAAAGCGCTAGAATCACTTGGCGCGTGACGACGGCACAGGCGATGGCAACCACAATAGGCAGGATCAACCAGACACCGGTATGGTCCATTGGCGCCTATTCTAAGGGAACAGCGCTATGAGCTCAGCCGATTTCGTACGCGCCTTTCCGGACGGCTACTTTCTCGACGCGGCCAATCTGAAAGGGCTCGAGCGATACGCGCGCCAGCAGGAGTTCATCGGACCCACCCAATTGCTTCATAGCGCTCAAAGAGCGGGCGAAGGCAACATGAACCTCACCTTGAGGCTCGAGACGGCGGAGAACTCTCTGATTCTGAAACAAGCTCGCCCGTGGGTCGAGAAGTATCCCCATATTGAAGCGCCCGCGGACCGCTCGCTCGTGGAGGTCGCATTCTACGAGATGGCCGCGAAACGCCCCGCGCTCTGTGACGTAATGCCTCTATTACTAGGAAGCGATCCGGCCTCGCGCGTCGTCGCTCTCGAGGATCTGGGGGAAGCCAAAGACTTCACGCCTCTCTACTCAGGTAAGACGCTGACGTGTGCGGAGCTCGACTCGCTCGTCGCCTATCTCGAGGCGCTTCACACCGCGTGGGAATCTCCACTTCCACCTGTTTTCGCGAATCGAGAGATGCGCGCCCTGAATCACGAGCACATCTTCCAGCTCCCGCTCGCGAGCGACAACGGTCTCGAGCTAGACTCGTTCACGACCGGACTTCAAGAAGCGTCCGAGGCGTTGATCGCGGATCGAGACTATGTCGATGCCGTCACCAAGCTCGGAGAGATGTACCTCGCCGATGGCAGCCCGCTCGTCATCGTCCACGGCGATTACTTTCCAGGAAGCTGGCTACGAACGACCAGAGGCATCCGCATCATCGATCCTGAGTTTTGTTTCACCGGCCCCGCGGCGTACGACGTTGGCGTCATGCTCGGGCATCTCTATCTCGCCGACCAAGCCTGTGCCGAGGACGTACTCGAGCTCTATCCCAGCAATGACGCGTTTGCGGCGCTCGCGCGCCAGTTCGCCGGTGTCGAGATCATGCGGCGTCTCCTCGGCGTCGCCCAGCTTCCCCTGAGCTGCGCTATCGAGAGAAAACGCGAGCTGCTCGAGCTGTCACGCGAGCTCGTCCTCTCCGCGTGACGCCCGCAGCGCCACCGGGCTCGTTCTTGCGCTTGCTAGCGCTCATTTTCTCGCGCCGATCTTGCCGCTTCTCATCGAGTCTTCCTCTTGCCGAAGACCATCCCCCGAAGGTACACTCCCGCAAATAGGAAAAGCTCGATGACACGACTCGCAAAGACATTGGCCGTTCTCGCTCTTTTGACTGGCTGCACGGCTCAGGAAGCGAAAGAGCCGGCCGACCTCGTTCTTCGAAACGGCAAAGTCGTCACGGTCGACGAAGCACTGCCCGAGGCGCAAGCCGTGGCCGTGAAAGACGGCAGGATTTTGGCTGTGGGAAGTAACAGCGACATTGCGGGCCATATCGCCGAAGCGACCGAAGTCATCGATCTCGAAGGGCGTCTCGCGATTCCCGGCTTCATTGAAGGTCACGGGCACTTCATGAGCCTCGGCAATGCGAAGATGATCCTCGATCTCACAAAAGTCACGAGCTGGAGCGAGATCGTTGCCATAGTCGGCGACGCTGCGCGCGAAGCCGAGCCGGGCACGTGGATCTCGGGCCGCGGCTGGCATCAAGAGAAATGGGACGCGATCCCGCCGGGTGCTATCGAAGGTCTACCCGACCACACCGGCCTGAGCGAAGTGTCGCCGGACAACCCCGTCATTCTCGAACATGCGAGCGGCCATGCCGCTTTCGCGAACGCGCGCGCAATGGAGCTCGCGGGAATCGACGCGAACACCCCCGATCCCGCCGGCGGGACAATCGTCAGAGGAGCTGACGGCGATCCAACAGGAGCGCTCCGCGAAACGGCGCAAAGACTCGTACGCAGAGTCTTTCAGGACTATCTCAACCAGCGCTCTTCCGAAGAGCAGCGCGCGGAGGCCGAGCGGCGCGTAGCGCTCGCGAGCCAAGACATGCTCTCGAAAGGCATCACGAGCTTTCACGATGCGGGCGTAGGCTTCGGGACGATCGATTTTTACAAAGAGATGGCCGAGACGGGAAAGCTCCCTGTGCGCCTCTACGTGATGGTGCGGGGCGAGTCGAATGAGGCGATGGACGAGCAGCTTGCCGCGTACAAGATGACGAACGCCTATGACGGCCACTTGACGGTGCGTTCGATCAAACGGCAGATCGACGGCGCTCTCGGCGCTCACGGCGCCTGGCTTCTCGACAACTACGCGGATCACGATTCGGCCGGTCTCGTTCTCGAGACCATCGAAGATATCGCCGGCACAGCAGAAGTCGCGATCAAGCACGGCTATCAAGTCAACACCCATGCTATTGGCGATCGTGCAAACCGCGAAGTGCTCAATATCTACGAGAAGGCTTTCGCCGCCGACGCGAGTGGCGGTAAAGAGCTGCGCTGGCGAATCGAGCACGCGCAGCACATCGATCCTGAGGACATTCCTCGCTTCTTCCAGCTCGGCGTCATCGCAGCCATGCAAGGCATCCACTGCACCTCGGACGCGCCGTGGGTCTTCAAGCGCCTCGGCGACGAGCGCGCTGAATCCGGAGCTTACATGTGGCGCGACCTCCTGGACGCTGGTGCCATCGTCACGAACGGCACCGACGTCCCCGTCGAAGACGCCGATCCGCTCGCGAGCTACTACGCCACCGTCACCCGCATCACGAAGGACGGCAATGCTTTTTTTCCCGGCCAGGCGATGACGCGCGAGGAAGCGCTCGAGTCCTACACGCTGAGCAACGCCTACGCCGCGTTCGAGGAAGACGTCAAAGGCTCCATCACGCCGGGAAAGTATGCCGACATCACCGTGCTCTCGAAAGACATTTTGACCATAGAGGCCGAAGAAATCCTGGAGACGGAAGTCGTCTACACGATCGTGGGTGGCAACGTCCTCCACGCGCCGTGAAACGCGACATCGATCTTCTCCGTCGCATTCTGCTCGATCTCGAAAGCGGCAGCTCTGTGCACGACGCCGGAGAAGATCTGCAGACACTCCACTACCACATCCAACTGTTGGACGACGCGGGTCTCATCGTCGCGGACGAGCTCGTCCCCGGCCAATGGTGGCCGGAGCGGATCACGTGGGCGGGTCACGAATTTCTGGACCTCGCCAGAAACGACATCTCTTGGAACCGAACCAAAAGCAACGTGGCCTCCAAAGTAGGCTCCGCGCCCTTCGCGATCGTGCAGGAGCTTCTCGCCCGCAACTTGCGTAGCGCTTTGGGCTCGGCGCGAACGAAAAAGAAGTAACAAGGCGAATGTCCTCGCCAGCGGACACTCGTGGGTAGCGGCCACCGAAGGCTGGTATAGCCTAAGTAACTGCCTCAAAGCCGCTTAGGAGTCTTTCGTGACAGTGGCACGTGAGCTGCTATTACCCAAGCGAGGAGGACGCATGAAAAACATCAAGCTCACAGCAGCCATAACGCTTCTTGTCATCGGGAGCGCCTGTGCCTCTAAAACCGTCAATGACGTCATGGCCGACCCGCATCGTTATGCCGATCGCAACATTGCTCTGCGCGGAAGAGTCATCGAGAGTTATTCCGTTGCCGGCACCGGCTTCTATCGTTTGGAATACACGACCGGTCGCCTCTGGATTTGCTCCTCCAAAGGCGTGCCCCGAAAAGGCGCACGGGTGGAAGTCAAAGGAAAGATTCATGACGGCTTCGATTTGACCTCAGTGGGAGGTTTCCTGAAGCTGCCCGCAGCGATCCGCGAGCGCATCGAGTCGGGCCTGCTAATGGTGGAGAGGTCGCACAAGGCAAGAAGCTGACCGCGCGTCGCGCTGCGCGTGACGAGAGTACAGCAACCTGCACTATGCGTTACTCAGTAGTGTAGGTTACTCCCCCAGTTAGTTCTAATTAGAGCCCAGAAGATCCGCTGGACGGAGACCGGATCGCCTATTAGCTGATAGAGAGACAGCATCGCGCGCGTGCCTCCGAGCAACGCATATTCCTGGAGCGACAGAACGATGGCATCACCGAGGAGCATGTCTCTATGACCAAGAGAGGCTGAAAAGAATCGCTCGGCGAGCACGCCCGCTTGTCCATGCTTCGACAGACCCGTCGGCGACCAGACGGCAATGGCGCCTCCGCCGGCCTTTTGCACGAGCTCGGCAGCGAGGGGCGTGAATCCAGGAATCCCGAAACGACCGACCGAGCAGGTCATGAACGTCACGATGGGACAGTTCTGATTCACGAGGTACTCGACGTCCGAAATCAGAAGCAGCGACTCATCCGCCAACCGGTCGAGCCCGCCATGCCAAAATAGTGCACGTGTCCCACGCCTTCATGCAGTGCGGTGAAGAGTTTTAGCCTCCCATCCGCGCCCGTGAGTTGCGAGAGATAGATGCGGTCGACATTGTAGTCGGGTGGGATGAAGCCAATTAGCCTTTCGGCATCTTGGGGAAAGTTGGACCGCGCGTCAGCGTTGTCCGCGAGCATCAAAACTCGGTTCGCCCACGGGCCCGTGCCGGCGCTCTCGTAGAGTCGAACCTTGTCGACATAATCGAGAAGCTCGTCATTGGAGAGCACCGGGATCCTCCCCAGTGCGATCTCCGGGACTCCATCATCGCCCACGATATTCGCGAACGCGCTGTCGGCGGCGAAGAGCCCTTCCGGCGTTCCTCAGCGGTGTCACGATACAGCTCTGTCCGCTACGAAGCGCCATAAACGAGAGCGCAAGCGCGGTGTTTTTACACGAGTGATCCAGCCGCTTTCCTGTTACTCGGTGGCTTGGCCGCCTAGGCGCGCCGAAACTTTAGCGAAGCGCTTGCCTCGCCGAAGCTTTAGCGAAGGCGGGCGCCACTCACCCGTAGCGACGAGCGTGAAAGAGGGAGGTGGCGGCGATGCGTGCACGTATATCTCGACTTCGAGCGAAAGCTCTTCCAAGTGCAGTGTCTCTCGCCAGTAGTCGTAAGGTGCTTCGAGATCGCCGAGCTCTTGAAGCTTGTCAGCGTCCACTTCGAAAAGCTCGACCCAAATTGGGTGGCGCTTCGACGACGCGACGAGCATCGGATATTCGCTGTTCTCGTACATCTCGAACGGAAGATCGACGAACCGACTGTGCACAGGCAAGGCACCTTTCAGGTACAACTCGTGGTTGAAATAGCCGACCTTCAACGTGCCGTAAATGGCAACGAGGGTTAAAGGCCTGCCTGTTGCAACACGAAAAGAGCCTCGCGCATCATCAATAGCCGAGCGAATGCGTTTCGCGCCGCACGTCACCGGCGGCTATCATCACGCCCGTTTCCGGATCCCGATAGGTGACCGTGAGCGCCCCCGTTCGCCAGTTCCAAAGTCCCCACGACTGCACGTCGTGACCTTTCACGCGCAGCGCCTGGAAAGTCGCCGTCGGGATGCGCGCCTCGACGCGTAGCACGCCCGGGGTCGCGTTGACCTCGCTCCCGGTGCCGGGAAAGTTGTAGCTTCCGAAGCGCGGCTGGTCGACCGCATGCTCCGGCGACATGCCCCACACGCTGACGTTCAAGAAAGTCTGAAGCATCGCCTGCACTTGCTGGTCGCCACCTGGCGTCGAGAGACCCATGAAGGGCTTCCCGTCTTTCATGACGAGGATCGGGTTGTTGGTGTTGCGCGGACGCTTCTTGGGTGTCATGACATTCGCAAGGCTCGCGTCGAGATTGAGCTGGCCCATCCGGCCGCCGAGACCGAATCCCCAGTTGGGGACGAGTGGCGTTAGCATGTGGCCGTCGCTCTCGGTCATGGAGAATACATTTCCTTCCGCATCCATCACGTTGACAGAAGTCGTGTCCGGAAGAGGGAGTCCCGCTTGCCCAGAGCCGAGCCCAGCAAAGACTTCGGGCGAGTCGGTAGCGACGTTTTCCATGTTCGCGGGATCGCCCCAGGGCGGCATGTCTTCGAAAGCCTTGTCGCGATCGACAAGCTCCGCGCGCTTGCGGCCATAAGCCTTCGTATAGAGCCCGCGCGGCACGTCCACGAAATCGGGGTCGCCGATATATTTGTGGCTGTCGGCCATCGCGAGCTCGATAACTTGCGAAAGTATGTGGATGTACTCAGCGGTGTTGTAGCCGAGCGCTTCGACGTCGAAGCTTTCGAGCATGTTCAAGATCAGGATGAGGCGAGGTCCTTGAGACCATCCATCACAAACATAGACGTCATAGCCGCGAAAGGTCGTATGGAGCGGCTCCATCCACCGACTCTCATAGCTCGCAAGATCGTCGTAGCGCACGAGACCGTCATCGAAGCCTTCATAGAGCGCCGCCGCCGCGCGGGCAGGCTCGCCTTTGTAGAACGCGTCCCTGGATGCGCGGATCGCCTCGGAGCGGGACGCACCCTTCTCGAGCGCTTTCACTTCGGCATCCATCATGTAGCGGATGAGCCGTCCCAGGTCTTTGTTGACCATCAAGTCTCCGAGCTTCTGATTGCCGACGCCGTTCGGAAACCAAAACTCGACGTTGTAAGGAAACGGGGTAATCGCATCCTGCTGCGTATCGAGAAGTCCCTTCTGGTGCTTGTAGAGGTGGTAGCCCCCCTCGGCGATCTCGAGGGCGGGAGCCACAGCGTCGCGAAAGCTGAACGTTCCGTATCGATCGAGTGTAGAAAGCCACACGTCGACATCGGCAGGAATGAGGGCGATGCTCGTCGGCGTTTTTCCGTGCTCGAGGAAATGCGCGAGCGTTGCTTTCGCGGGTGTTTTCCCCGCCCCCACCCGGGTTATGACGCGCCCTTCAGAAGCGCTATAGAGGATCAGAGGCGCGACGCCAGTCCACCCGGCATAGCCCATCTTCATGACTTTCAAAGCCATCGCGGCCGTTACGCCGGCATCGAAGGCGTTGCCGCCTTTCTTGAAGGCCTCCATACCGGCGAGCGTCGACAGGTAGTGCCCGGTCGAGATGACTCCGCGCGTGCCCATGACGCGAGGGCGCATCGCCTCGAGGCTGTCATTGTCGTAGACGTGCCCGTAGGAGGCGAACGGGCCGAGCGTCTCGAGAAGCTTGCGCTCCTGCGAAGCGACCGTCGTCGCCAGAAGCACCATCCCCAATAGCCATAGACGTTTCATTGCTGGCCCTCCCTACACCGAGACTTTTATCACATCTAGCCCTACCTTATTAATAAACACTCGGTGTCCTCCCCGACGTGGTATTTAATACCCCTAGGAGGTTGTCATGAAAGCCTGGCCACAGATGACGCTCGCGGGCGGCCCCGTGCAGCTCACCGATCGCACCCTTCGAGATCAATCCCGTCCTGTGCTGTATCACTACGATCCCGCCTTCATCGAAATATTCGGCCACACGTGTGACCTGTTGAAGCAGGTCTACCGAACAGAGTATGACGTCGTGATCATGCAGGGCGAGGCCATCCTCGGGCTAGAGGCCGCGGCCGCGTGCTTGTTGTCGCCGGGCGACAAAGTGCTCAACCTCGTCTCGGGTGTTTTCGGAAAGTGGTTCGAGCTGTTCATCGAAAAATATGGCGGTGAGGCGATCGAGCTTGCCGTGCCGTATAACGAAGCGATCAACCCCGATGCCGTCCGCAAAGCGCTAGAGGACAACCCCGGCATCAAGTTCCTATCGGTCGTACACTCGGAGACACCGTCGGCAACGCTCAACCCTGTCGAGGCTATCGGCGCGGTCGCGAAAGAGTTCGGCGTTCTCACGATGGTCGACACCGTGTCGGGATTGGGCGGAGAGCTCCTGAGCCCCGAGGATTGGGGGATGGACGTTGCCGTCGCCGGGCCGCAGAAATGTCTCGGAGGGCCCCCGGGGCTTTCCATGCTGTCGGTTAGCCCTCGAGCTTGGGAAGTAATGGAGTCCAAGAAGACCCCGCTTCGCGGAAGCTTTCTCTCTATTCTCGACTGGCGCGATACGTGGATGGAGAAACAAATATTTCCCTATACGCCATCGGTCACGAACATCTACGCGCTGGAATCGGTTCTCGAGCAAGCGCTCGAGGAAGGGATGGAGGCCATGGCGGTGCGCCATAGAGCGATCGCGAAAGCCGCTCGCCTGGCTGTTTCAGCGATGGGGCTCGAGCTTTGGGCGGCGAGCGAAGAGATCGCCGCGTCCTGTGTTACGGGTGCGGTAATGCCGAAAGGCATCGACGACCAACAACTTCGAGGACGCTTGCGCGATCGCTACGGCGTCATGATCTCTGGCGGCTATGGCGAGCTCGCCGGAAAGCTCTTCCGACTCGGCCACATGGGTATGGCCGCTCAGCCGACCTATCTCTGCGCACAGCTCGCGATGGTCGAGCGCACTCTCGCGGACCTTGGTGTGCCGGTCACTCTCGGCCAGGGTGTTGGCGCGGCACTCGCCTCGCTCGAGAACTGGGGAGAGAGCGCATGAAGGCTCCCGTCCTGGCAACGCTCTTCCTTTTGGCCGCTGCGCATACGCAAGCCCGCGTCGTTCGCCTGGAGATCACCCAGCGCGAGACCGTGCTCTCCGGCCGGCCTTTCGGGCTCGCCGGCGCCTACGAGAATCTTTCAGGAACGGCACATTTCGCGCTCGACCCTGAGGTTCCACAAAACCGCGGCATCATCGATTTGTCGCTCGCGCCGCGAAACGCACGCGGCGAGGTTTTGTTCTCCGCGGATTTTTTTCTTTTGAAACCTGTCGACGCGGCACGCGCTAACGGAGTGCTCTTTTACGAAGCCGACAACCGCGGACGCAAGCGTATCCTCGCAACGTTTCAGAAAGGAAGCAGGTCCGCCAACCCGACGACCCCTGAAGATTTCGGCTCGGGCCACTGATTCGGTCCCTGTAACGGACGCTCCGCGAGCAGGTCCGGGTGTTCGGGCGGAAGCTCGTGCATCATCACGAGACACTCGCTCAAGTTCGGCGCGAGCTCTTCGTTAAGCCAGTAACTAGAGGCGCCAATATAGCCGCGGTGAAAGGCGTTGATGGAGAGCGCGTTCTTTCTGTCCAGAGGCTCGGCGTGAAAGCGCACCGACTGCGCGAAAACGTGCCGGAGAAGCTCCGTCGGAACGCCGTGATTCGTGAGATAGAAAAAGCCGACCTGCTCGCAGGCCACGTTCAGAGCTCGGGCGACGTCCTCCGGGTCGCGGGACATGTCGAGGATCGGCAGCCGGTCTTTCGGAATCTCGATGGCCGAACGTGTCATCGACCGCATCTCAGCATTGCGTGTGGTACGCTCCGCGCCATGCTCCGTGGCACCCTTTTCGCCGTTCTCGTTACTAGCATTTCCTCGACTGTTACGGGCCAAAGTCACAAAATTATTTTCGACACCGACTTTATTTTGCCGCCGGGCGATGACGGCCTCGCGCTTCTCCTCGCGCTCCAATCTCCGGAGCTCGAGATCCTCGCCATCACGACGGTCGCCGGCAACGCGAGCGTCGAGCGCGCGACCGCGGAAGTCCTGTGGCTACTCGAGTCCGTCGGGCGCACGGAGATTCCCGTTTATCAAGGCGCGGATATGCCTTGGGTTCACGAGCGAAGCGACTTTGCCGTCGACAATTACGGGAAGTGGTACTCGAACGACGCTCCTCCCCCGCCCCCTGGCGGCCACGCGCAGAAGAAAGTCGAAAAAGAGACGGCCGTCGAGCTCCTCGTCCGTTCGGTCCTGGCAAGTCCGAACGAAATCACCATCGTCGCGATTGGGCCGATGACGAACATCGCCACCGCCATCCGGCAAAACGCCGCCTTCTCCGAGAGCGTCCGCGAGCTCGTCATCATGGGAGGCGCGGTCGCCTCGCTCCAAGACGGCGCCGGGAACATCACGCCGAACGCCGAGTTCAATTTCTGGGTCGACCCCGAAGCGGCTCGTGTCGCCCTACGCTCCGGTATCCCCATCATGCTCTCCCCGCTCAACGTCTCGCGCAAAACCGCTTTGAGCAAAGAGTGGTACGAGAAAATGGTTGCCTCGAACACGGCCATAACACGGCTCCTGAGGATGACGATGGGGCCGAGGTTCGAGCGCGATCCGGATCGCGTCTGGCTCATGTACGACCAAGTCGCCGTGGGAAGTTTGATCGACCCGACGCTCGTTGTGACCGAAGAGCTTTTCGTCGACGTCGACGATAACCGAGGCGTGAGCTATGGGACCTCCGTGGGCGGCACCGAGGTTTGGCCAGGCGCCGAAGGCGCCCAAAAAATAAAAGTTCAGCATGAACTCGACTGGCGCCGTTTCATAGAGATGTTCGTCGAAAGAATGAACGCGCCCGTCAGGGCTCGAACCCATTAATCTTTCGGTGAATCTAGGCAACCGTTGACGCAAAAACTTCGCATCCACTTACAGAGCAACCCGAAGGCACCCGAGCTCTTCCGCATGACCCGGGAAGGCTATCAACGTCCCGATACCCCAAAGGTGAACACCTTGGACGTCGACCCGTCCCGTTGGACCATGGTGGAATTCGCGTCGCTAGGGGATAACCAACCCATCACGCGCCACTAGCGCTTGTCAAAGACGTCAACGCCTTGCGTCTCTACATTCTTGCCGGAACCGGAGGCGACCTTCGTGCCAACGCCGCGTCGACGACGTTCCAGTTCGCGGCATTCATTGACGACGAGGAGGACGGCGAGAACATTGGCGGCTTCACCGCACAGTGGACCCTGCCGCTCAAAAGCGGAGAACGCGTCTACGTCGCGACCGTCCGCCATGACGAGTCCCGTCCGCCTTTCGCGTCGGCAGTTCGTGCAGCGAGCGCTCGCTGTTACCGCCGCGTTTCCTGCTTGAAGAGCCTCAGCCGTTCCGTGGAAGCTGCCGGTGCCACAAATCCGATCGTGCTGGACCGCTACGGTCCGCTTGTGCCAGATCCGCATCGAATCCTCGACTTGCCCGGAGGCTTTGGCTATCGCGTGATCTCCCGCACCGGTGACCGCATGGCCGATGGGTTGCTCGTGCCAGGTTTCCCCGACGGTATGGCCGCGTTCTCGGGGAGTGACGGCAAGGTGGCGCACGACGAGGCGCGTATGAAGCGCTTCGAACGTGAAGCTCATGTGCTCGCCTCGCTCAATCATCCGAACATCGTAGCGATCTACGGACTCGAGGACGTGGACGGGGTTCGCGCACTCGTGCTCGAGCTGGTGGAAGGGCCGACGCTCGCGGAGCGGATCGCTTTAGGTCCAATGACGGCTGAAGAAGTCGTACGTATCGCCCGACAGATGGCGGTCGGGCTCGAGGCGGCGCACGAGAAGTCTGTGATTCATCGGGATCTGAAGCCGGCTTGCCATCACTCCAGATGGCTCTCGCATCGTATATGCGGCGACCGTTAGTCGTGCCGGACATCGCGCCTCAGGACGGGAGCGAGCACGAGCCGAAGCTGTCGCTTGACGGCATTCGCGGAGCGTGCCGGATGCCGGTCGTGTGGTTGCAGGCCGTGACCGGCAAAACTTCCTTATCTGTGGATACACAGGTGCATTTATCTCAAGTAATACTTGAAGTTACTCTGTCCGGAACGAGTTGCATGACGTCAATATCATTGCCACACGGCTTCTAGCTAATTAGAATTGACACTCTTTCCACACGGATTCAACGGATCGGAACGCAATGAAAAAACCCCCGAACCTAGTTTCAGCCTGTATTTTGCTTCTCGCGCCAGCGGCACTTGCAGAAGAATCGATCCACGATATCAAAGTGGACCACTCGATTATCTCCGCAGAGCTCGCGAACACCGCGGTACTGCTTCGCGAACGCGCGCTCATCGACAATCTCTCAGTCGACATCCTGGAATCGCTGGCCACGGAGGTCGGACCCCGCCGCATGGGCACCGACGGCGACCGGCGTGCCATCGCTTGGGCGCAGGCCAAGTTCAAGGATCTCGGTTTCGACCGCGTCTGGATAGAAAATGACTACGTTCCGAAGCCCGGCGCCTCACGCATGGCCGCCTACGGTGAGGGAACGAAAGCGCGCGGCCGCAGACATGTCACTGCCGTGAAGCGTGGTGCCGAGGCGATTGTCATTCGCTCGGTCGGCACGGACAACCATCGCTACGCGCATACCGGCAGCGGCAACGGGTATGTCGACGGCGTGAGGAAGATACCGGCCGCCGCGTTGTCGTCTCCTGACGCCGTTCTTCTTCAGAACATGCTGAAGCGCGGCAAACCAGTGACGATGAAAATGAATCTGACATCCGAGATTACCGGTCCGACGAAAGGCGCGAATATCATTGGCGCGATCACCGGCCGACAGGATCCCGGCCACTATCTCGTGCTGGGCGCCCACGTGGGTTCCTGGGACGAAGGCACCGGTGCGCTGGATGACGGGGCGGGCGTGGCCTTGATGATGGCCGCGACCGCGTTCATCGGCCAGATGGAGCAACGGCCGAAGCGCAGTATTCGCGTGCTGCTTTTCGCTGGCGAGGAGATCGTCTTTTACGGCGTGAACGCGTACATGGAAAGACACAAGAACGAGCTCCACGAGCATCTACTGGGCGCGGAAGTCGATAGCGGCGGTGGCCGCATCCACACGCTGATTTCGGGCGTGGGCGAGCAGTCGCTGCCGGTTGTTCGCGAGATGTATAAACTCATAGCACCTTTAGTATCGCGTGGAGCGATGCTAACAACTCGAAAGGCTCATCGGACATGAGTGTGCTCGGACGAGCCGGCATGCCGGCTCTCAGTTTCATGCAGAGCTCGAACGACTATATGAAGTATCACCACACACCCAACGACACGTTCGACAAAATCGTTCCGGAAGACATGCGCTATCTGACCGCCGGCTACGCGACGATGTTCTACCTGGCCTCCGAAATGGAAATCGACTTCAGGAAATAAAGCTGATGGAAAAGCGTCCAATCGGTTCTCTCGAAGTCTCCACTGTCGGTCTCGGCTGTAACAATTTCGGCCGCCGCCTCGACGAGGCCGACACGAGCAAAGTCATCCACGCCACGCTCGATGCCGGCATCAATTTCTTCGACACTGCGGATTCCTACGGTGGCACGGATAGCGAAGTATTCGTCGGCCGCTGTTTGGGCAAGCTGCGCCACGAAGTCCTCGTAGCAACGAAGTTCGGTTGGGAGCTCGACGAGGAGCGCCGGGGCGCCCACCCCGACTACGTGCGACGCGCCGTCGAAGACAGCCTCCGGCGCCTGCATACCGACTATATCGACCTCTACCAACTCCACAAGCCCGATCCGAGCGTGCCGATCGAAGACACGCTCGGTGTACTCCAAGAGCTCGTCACCGAGGGTAAGGTCCGTGAGATCGGCTGCTCTAATTTCGCGTCGAGCGAGCTGGACGCTGCCGAAGAAGCCGCCGAGGGCGGTCCGCGATTCGTGAGCGTACAGAACGAGTACAACCTGCTGCACCGTGAGCCGGAGAAAGACGTGCTGCAGTCGTGTGAGCGGCTCGGGTTGGGTTTCGTGCCTTTCTTTCCGCTCGCTAGCGGCCTTCTCACCGGCAAATATCGCCTCGGCCAACCAGCCCCGGAAGGACGATTGACCTCGATCGCAAGGCTTTCAGACAGGCTCAACGACGACGCTCTCACGGTGGTGGAGTCACTCGTTAGATTCGCGGAGCGGCACGGGCACTCGATTCTCGACCTCGCCTTCGGGTGGCTTCTCGCGAAACCTCGAGTCACTTCAGTGATCGCGGGTGCCATGTCGGCGGAGCAGCTGCGCCAGAACGTACGCGCCGCATCGTGGAAATTGACGGAAGAGCTTGTCGATGAGGTCGACGAGCTCGTACCCTCCGTCGTTTCGAACGGCGTCGATGAGCTCACGGACGAGCGGTAGCGGCAAGGAGTCAACAGTGGCCGTCGCCGGCGTCCGCGCCAATGTTGGCTCTTCAAAACAGGAAGCGCTGCTCGTTCAGGGAGCCACCCAAGCCTGTGCACATGTGTGCGCTCTGGTGCAAGACCTCAAGTAATACTTTAAGTCACTTGGTCTGGAACGAGTTGGCCTGACCTCCCCGCTAGTTCGAGGCTCCGATGGGCGCGACGCAGCTGAAGCTCGCGGCGTCATGCGCGCTACCCACGCCGTCGTAGCGCGCGACATTGGGATACGGACACAAAGGTCGCGATAACGTCACCGCTCCGTTCTCCTCGCGCACGGCGACGAATGTGTCCGGCGCGACGCCGGCTTCGACCCCGTCGACGAGCGCGGTGAGCGCATCGAAGCGATCGACGCGAGCCCACTGGCACAATGGAACATGCCGGGAACCATGACAAGGCGAAAGAAATCGTGTGGTCTCGCTCCCATCGTGTCGCCGACCTCTTCGTAATACGCCACGGTGCGAAGTGGGTTGAGCGCTGTGTCCGCCCAACCGAAATAGCTGATGAGCTTGCCGCCTCGCTCTTTGAAACGGGTGTGGTCCGGGTCGACCGCATGAGAATCTCTCGGATGGCTCCCATGCGCTCCGGCTCCTTTTCGAAATCGAACGCATTCCAATCGTCTTCTGGATCGTCCCCGGGAAACGCCATGTAACGGAAAAACGATTTCGCGAACAGCTTCTGGATCGAAGGGCTGCGCGAGCTCAATATCCAGCCGCCCCCACCACTGCTCGAACCGCGACGCGTCACACCGACCGACTCGGCCCCGAAAGGTTGTCCCGGGTAAAACTGCCCAGCGCCTCGACGCACGCCAACGTAGATGAGGCGGAGCGCTTCGACGTCGTCCTCGCTAAAACAGGTGGGGCCATTCTCATTCCCGCTGCAACAAGGAAACTCGGTCGCGGGGTCAAACGCGCAGGCGCGAGGGTCAGCGATGAGGCCGTCCTCGAGACCGTCGACGCCGTCGCATTTCGCGGTTACGGACTTGGCAACGAGCTCGATCTTTTGAGGTCTCGCGTCGAGCTCTCTAGAGCCCTGCCGTTCCATGCATAAGAAATCATCGTGTTCGTGAAGTCCAGAACGGGCGCTCCCGCGACGATGCCGTCGAAATCTTCGTAAAAGCGCTGCGCCGATATCAACCCCTGGCGCCTGCCGGTCGAGCAGCCGTCCCAGCAGGAATACCGAGGACCGCGCCCGTAGTAAACGTCAATGAGCTCCTTGGCGCTCAGGACGGTCAAGTGTACGGCGCGAAACGCATAGTCGATCGTCTTCTGCAAATTGCCGTGAGCAAAGGTCGCTAGCGGCTCTGACCGACTGTCATGGTCGGTGTCGGTATAGGCCGTCGCAAAAGCATGCTGCAGCGCGCGGTCGCGGACGAGCTGGCGCCCTTCATTTTCGGGCGGCGTTCCGGCGAAGCCGCCATTCCCGTTCATGTAGAATCGCCCATTCCACACGGAGGGGAAGTTCAGCTCGAAGCGGACCTCCGGAGGAATGACGCCCGAGACGCGACAGTGCTCTGGGACGTCGTTGTCGGCAGCGACGAGCCGTGCAGAAAGAATGGAGTAGTCGTGCGTCGTGCGAGACAGGAGTGCTTCGTAGCCCGCCGAGGCGAAATAGGAAACGTCCGCGTAACCCACGCGTGAGCTCGGAGCGTCGAGAAAACTGTAACCATTCTGCGCCCACATCGGGACTGCCGTCGTCAGAGCGACCAGGGCTACGAATTGGATCAAGCGGGAGCTGGACTGGATGGACATGGGAGAGTGACGATATCACGGCGAGAAACGTCGTGCCTTCACCGCTCACACGCTGCGCTGGCACGGCGGACTATACTGCTTTACCATGTAAAAAAATGGAGAGATTTGATGTTCTATGAAGTCACTCAGTCGGATATCGATGCCCTCACGCAGGATGGTGTCGTACCCCTGCGAGGCGTTTTCGACAAAGAATGGCAGCGGCCGTCACCGCTATCGTCGTCATTGGCGGCGTGCGGCGCATCGGTAAGTTCTCGGAAGCGTTCGTGCCGCTCATGTCAGCCGTGTTCATCCTGAGCGGTCTCGCGGTATTCTTCTTCAACTACGAGCGGATTCCCGAAGTCTTCGCTCTCATCTTCCGACACGCTTTCGCACCCGCGCCGGCGCTCGGGGGCTTCGCGGGCGCGGGCGTGGCCCAAGCCATCCAAGTCGGGATGTCGCGTGGGATGCTCTCGAACGAGGCCGGGCTCGGTACCGCGCCGATGGCGCATGCGACGGCGAATAACGTGCATCCCTTCCGCCAAGGCATGTGGGGTGCTGTCGAGGTCGCGACCGACACGCTCATCATCTGCACGATCACGGCTTTTGCTGTGCTTTCGACGGGTGTTTTTTCCTCGGGCGAGACGGGCATCGAACTCGTGATTGCCGCCTTCGCTTCGGTCTTCCCCCCCGCCATCGCGGGAGGGTTTTTGTCCTTCGCGATTCTCACCTTTTGCCTCACGACGCAAATCGCGTTCTTCTTGTATTTCGAGACGGCGATCACGAGCCTCTTCGGCGCAGGCGCCATCCGCTATTTGCGTTACGTCTATCTCATCCCAGGTGTGCTCTTTGCCGGCGTCTCGAATGTCGACCGACTCTGGGTCTTCGCCAATCTCGCGGTCGGCTCCTGCGCCATCCCTAACTTGATTGCGGTGCTCGCTCTGAGCGGCCCGTTTTTCGTTCTCATACGAGACTATGTCCGTCAGGAGAACCGCTACACGACCGCCATCATCGATCGGTCACGGGAGTATATTCAATGAGCTCTGAAGACTGCCCCAATGGCGCGGCCCCGAACGTACTGGAGTCGCTAGCTGGGTCTCCTGGCCCCCGTCCTGGCCCGAGGCGCTCGTGAAGCGCTGGCAAGTCTCCGTCGGTGAAGGCTATTCGAGCCCCGCCGTGGTGGGCGAGTTCGTCTATCAGTTATCGCGTGAAGACGAGGAGGAGGTCGTGCGGGCGCTCCACCTCACGGATGGCGAGACAGCCTGGAGGGCGTCGTACCGTGCGCCCTACCAAATGAACCCGTCCGCTACCGCTCACGGGAAGGGACCGAAATCCTCGCCGCTCGTCGCCGACGGCAGAGTGTTCGTTCTAGGCATCGACGGCATGCTTTCTTGCTACGACGCGGAAAACGGCGGTCTCGTCTGGCAGCACGACTTCAAGAACCTCTACCCGGCGACATCACCCCTCTATGGGCACGCCACGTCGCCGCTCTTGGCACAGGGCAAGCTCATCACGCATATCGGCAGCCCGGGCAACGGTTCCATCTGTGCTCTCGAGCCCGAGACCGGCATGATGATCTGGCATCACGACGGCGATGGCCCCGGCTACGCCTCGCCCATCGTCGTGCGTCTCGAACGCACGCGCCAGATCGTTACGCAGACCGACGCCCATATCGTCGGTATCGCGCTCTCCGAAGGCTCTTCTCTTTGGAAGATCCCGTTCAAGACGCCCTATGACCAGAACATCCAGACACCCATTCTGCACGGCGACAGGCTCATCTTTTCGGGGCTGGATCAGCCTACCGTTGCGGTTACCGTCGAGCGCAACGAGACGCGCGAGCGGTGGAAGAAATCCGTCACGTTCTACATGAGCACGCCTGTCCTCGTCGGCGATCGTCTCATCGGTTTTTCCGACAAGAAAAGCGGCCACTTCATCGCACTGGAAGCCAAGAACGGCAAGACACTCTGGGAAGGCCCTCCGCGTCAAGGCGACAATGCTGCGATTGTGGCGGCGGGCGATTGGGTGCTCGCATTGACCGATAGCGCCGAACTCTTCATCCTGCGCGCGGACGCCGATCGCTTCGAGCCCGAACATACTTATTCTGTCGCCGAGAGCCCGACCTGGGCGCATCCCGTGCCGACCGCGGAAGGTATCCTAATCAAGGATGAAAGGACTCTTGCGCTTTGGAGCCTGGGGTAAACTGTTTGGCTCCCGAGGCTAGAGAGCAGTAGGCAGCCCGCTCACAAGCGGGCCGCCTATTTGGTTTAGCGTTTCTATCGGGCTTTGTCCGCGTTCAATGCGGTGACTACTTCCTGAGCGTTCGGAGCCCGCGGATGGTCGGGCGCGAGCGTCAGAAACTGCTCGAAATGCGCGAGCGCTTTTTCGTTCTCGAGTTTGCCGACCAAAATCAGACCGGCCTGGTAATACGCCAGCGCGTTATCCGCTTCGAGCTCGATCGTTTGCTCGTATGCGGCGAGCGCGCTGTCCTGATCGCCGGAATTCTGCACATAGACTGCATAATTGAAGACCGCCAACGCGTCCGTCGCGCGGAGGTCGATGGCCTTCTTCATCGCCGCGGCTGCCTCAGGCCACTCCTGCGCCGCGCCGCGGAGATCCGCCACTGCAAGATAGGAGTCATAGGCGAGATCTGGATTTTTATCGGCCGCGATCGTGTAGTACTCGATGGCGTTCTCCTTGTCGCCCATCTGATCATACGTGGTGCCGATGTTGAAATAGATCTCGGTCGAGTCCGGCATCATCTCTTTCAGCTCCAACAGCTTCGCGAGAGTCTCCGCGTGATCTCCGGCATCGCTCGCTGTATTAAACTCGGAGAGAAGCTCGGTTGCGCGCGTGTGCTCTTTCTCAGAGAGCTCACCCGCTGCGCGCTTGAACATGACTTGCTCGCCGAGCCAGGACTCGGAGAAAGCCGAGACCTGGATCTGCAATGGGAGCTTCCGGTACTCTTCCTTCTCGCAGGTGATCGTATACATGCCAGAACGAACGCCCCCTTTGGTGAACATGCCGTTGTCCTTCGTCGTGGCTATCGTGCGCCGGCCCATGGAGCCGCCGGAAAGCTCGATCGAGCATTCCACGCCGGCGAGTGGATTACCGTCTTCGTCCAAGATCTTGCCGCGAATCGATCCGGCCTGCGCGAAAGCGTACGCCGCCACGAGCGCGAAAATGGCCGCCGCCACGACCATCCAACTATTGAATTTCATTCTTTCCTCCCGGGGTAGCACGAATCGCAGCCCTTTAGTTCATGATTTTGCTGGAGTCTCGCGAAGGGCCCTGCCTACCTCACGAATGTTTCCCGTAATTTTTCTCCCCCGCCTCGATTCGAATCTCTAACCGATTCTCTTTCGTCGGCATCGGACAGGTCGTATGCGGGTTGTACGCACAAGGGGGATTATAGGCCCGGTTGAAATCGATCACGACTTTGCCGTTCTCGGGGGCCTCGGTGCGGAGGAAGCGGGCCGCCGGATAGGACCCTTTGCCGCTCGTCCCATCCCGGAAGGTGAACTTCAGCGTGCCCTCGCGCGCCTTCTCCGCCTCCATACGCACTTTCTGCCCTTGAAGCTCGAAATCCACATATCCCACGACTTCGAAGACCTCGATATCGCCCAGAATGTTCAACATCTCGACTTTCTTCTCTTCCGCATGCGGGGTGAACTTCGCCTGGACACGAAACTTCGGGTCGACCGGATACCAATCGAGGCCGGCAAACTCCTTGCGATAGGACGCGTTCAGGTCACGGAGCCGGATCGCGAGACGCTCACCGCTATAGTGCAGCCACATCTTCAGGTCGTTTACCGCTATTGCGTGCTTTTCTCCCATCTCGAGCTCAACCATCTGGATGAGCTTTCCGTCCTGGGTGATGGTGACGCCGTCTTCAGCATGGAACGTCGCTTTGCGATCGTGAAACTTGAATACACCCACGGTGGCAGGCGCTGAGCCCTCGGGGAGCACAAAATCATTGCTGGTCGCGGTCCCGACCCAGTTCTCACCCTCGCGGAGCCAAAAGAGGCCAGCGACCGTGAGCCAACTGCTATCCTTTTGTAGGTTCTCTTCGCGCTCAGCCTGCCAGCTTTTGACTCTGTCAACATAGCCGGGATCTTCCACGCTCGAAGCACTGACACTAAAGATGACGAGCATGACGGTTAGAAAAACGAGCGCCGCGCCCACGGCATATCCGAGTTTTCTACTAGTGTTCACAGCACATGCCTCCAGCCTAGCCCCACAGTCGCATTGTACTTTACGAGAGACGACTCCGCTAACCGGGCAGCTATTTCTTGTATTCCATGACGTTTACGGGATCTGGGCTCTCGAAAACGGACGCGGGTACGTCCACGAGCACCGCCATGTTCTCGTGCTTTCCCTCGCCACGACCGGCGGAGAGCATGATCCCACCCTACTTCTGCCAGTCTTGCCAGGGAATTTGAAAGCGCCGCTCTGGGTCGGAGGCCTTCGGATAGTAGTCCCATTGAGTGATCAGACGGGAATCCTCGTCGACGTAGACGTGGTACTTGTTCTCCGGAGTGCGGCCGACATCCTTGAAGGTCAGCTCTAGAACATCGGCTACCATGCCATCCACCGTCTCACCTTTGCCAAAATATTTCAAGGTGACGCCGCTGTCCTTGAGCTTGAACGGCATGAAGACCCAGTACGAGTCGTTGATCCAGGCGCTCTCGGCATCGTGGAGTGCCTCCTCGAGAGCCGCCGCTTCGGTGACCTCCTCACCATTCTTCCAGACGCGCCCTTTCTGGAGACTCAGGTTCATCAGGACGAGCATTACCCCCGTCACGCGCTTTGTCCGTCTGGCGCCGATCGATCGCGCGCACCACCATCATGAGAAGAAGGGTAGCGAGAGCTCGGAGAGTCTCGAAGACCGTCAGGCTCCAGACCGTGGATTCCCCACCGAGGTTTTGCGCGATGATGTTCCACACG
Organism: Acidobacteria bacterium bin61; assembly: GCA_963578475.1. Classification (GTDB taxonomy): domain Bacteria; phylum Acidobacteriota; class Vicinamibacteria; order Marinacidobacterales; family SMYC01; genus SMYC01. The sequence continues at coordinate 56,922 of CAUZCL010000003.1, forward strand.
ATGCTCAGAAGCCAAAACCCCCACCACATGGGGAGAATGGACGGCACAGTTCCAGAAACCCGCGCGACCCCCGGCTTTGGCTCGCTCGCTTGATAGATTTCCTTCACGGCGCGATACGGACCGATCAGGTTCGCGACGGGAACAAAAGCGATCCCAGCGCTCCATCCGGGCGAGAAAAACATTCCTTCAGCGCCAAGCGAGCGCGCGTCGCGATTGGCGCGAAAAACCCATACCGAGAAACTCACCACCACGAGCGCAAGCATCGGCCACGTCAACGCCCAGCTCAGTTCGAGCGGGCCGGGAGTAAGGGTCAAGATCGCGTCCTGATAGCCCTCCCAGCGAAAAAAGACGGAGAGATAGAGCGTGGCCCGAAAGGCCCGAAGCGCGAGATCGACGAGCAGGACAGCGAGGAGAAGGGTCGCGGCGCCCGAGCTTTGCCTCGGCAAGGGCTGCGTGCCCTCCTCGGGAGGAGAGTAAGGATTCGCCCTTTCCGCCACCGCACGTTCCATTGCTCGTCTCGGAGCCCATCCTAGTCCCCAACATTTGCCCAATCAAGGCTTGACTTCACCCTCCAAGACCTGTGTTTTTGAAACGTTCTCGAGATGTACGGGGAGAAAAGGCTCTCTCTTGCCATTTGACGACAACTTGAAGCCCAATGCAGGCCCTGTCGACTCGGAGTATTTTCGCGTGCTCGCCGAGAACTCCTCCGAGCGGATCTCGACCCTAGACCCCGACGGCACGATCCTGTTCATCAATCACGCGTTAGCCGATCTTTCGATCGAAGAAGTCATCGGCACCAACATCATGAGCTACGTCGAAGAGCATGAGCGTGCGGCGTACGTGGAAGCTCTCGACGACGTTTACTCGAACGGTGTCATCCGCTCCCTAGGGCTGTCAGCAGCCCGGGGGAGTTGGCTCACGAGGCTCATCCCTATCAAAATTGACGATTTCGTTGAGACGGTTCTCGTCATAGCGACCGATCTGAGTGAGCGCGACGCGGTCCTACTCGACATGACGATGCCACGGATGAGCGGAGAGCAAACGTTGGCCAGGCTCCGCCGCATGCGGCCCCAGGCGAAGGTTCTGCTCACGAGCGGCCATAGCGAACAAACAAGAGGTTTTCACGGACATTCGCGGGCAAGAAAGCCTCGGCTTTCCTTCAAAAGCCGTTTCGCGCCTCAGAACTGATCGACAGAATCCAGCAAGTGGTGAACCCGCGTCCCTGAGTCAAGCCGCCGGCCGCCTCGCAGCAGCGAAGCACTGAGCAAAAGGAAGTATTCAAAGCTCTCCCAGATATGCAGCTGAGGCATGAGCGGCTCGCTCGAGGCGGGCGTCCGGAGCGACGTCGAGCTCACGCAACATGGCGCCCAATGCCGGCGGTGCTCGAGCTCTTCACTCTCGATTTGCTGGATCTCTACGACTTCTAGAGCGTCTCGGAGCGAGCGCCAGTGCCCGCGATAGGCACGAGCAGCCCCGAGCTCCCCCGCATGCGCGTTCTTCAACACCGCCACGAGAGCGATATGGGCCGAATCCCGGTCAAGCGTCACGAAAGGTCTCATCGCCCGGACTCCTCACAAATCATTATTCGAAGAACGAGGCTCCTTCGCCAGGGGTTTCAAGAGTGCAACGAAAGGGTTCGATCACTGCGCTGTGCTACGATCCCGAGACCGGAGGTGAGATGCGCAATGTCTTCTATTTGAACGAGATCGCCCCGCCGCCAGACCGCTTCGGTTTGGACCAAGGCGGACAGGAGCTCGAATAGTGTCCAAAGAAACCTCCGACAAAGCACCTTCGCTCGATTTCATCCGAACAATCATCTCGGAAGACATCGCAAACGGGAAGAATGATGGCCGCGTCGCCACGCGTTTTCCTCCCGAGCCGAACGGCTATCTGCACATCGGCCACGCCAAATCGATCTGCCTCAATTTCGGGGTTGCTGAAGAATATGGCGGGACGTGCAACTTGCGGTTCGACGATACGAACCCGGCGAAAGAAGACGTGGAATATGTCGATGCTATAAAGGAGGACGTCCGCTGGCTCGGTTTCGACTGGGACGAGCGGCTGTATTTTGCCTCCGACTACTTCGAGAAGATCTATGACTGCGCCGTCAAGCTCATCCGGAATGGCAACGCTTATGTCGACAGCCTGAGCGCTGAGGAAATCCGTGAATATCGCGGTACGCTGACAGAGCCGGGTAAAAACAGCCCGTACCGCGAACGTTCCGTCGAAGAGAACCTCGACCTATTCAAGGGAATGCGCGCCGGCGATTTCGCGGACGGAACCCACGTCCTGCGAGCGAAGATCGACATGGCCTCGGGCAATGTGAACCTGCGCGATCCGACGCTTTATCGGATCCGGAAAGTAGCGCATCATCGCACCTGCGACCAGTGGAGCATCTACCCGATGTATGACTTCACCCACGCCGTCTCGGACGCCTTCGAGAAGATCACGCACTCACTTTGCACGCTCGAGTTCGAGGATCACCGCCCGCTCTACAATTGGTCGGTCAAAGAGACCGGCGTCGCGTTCAAACCTCGGCAAATCGAGTTTGCCCGTTTGAACTTGAGCTACACGATTCTCAGCAAGCGCAAGCTTCTGTGCCTCGTGCAAGATGGCCACGTCAGCGGATGGGACGACCCCCGGATGCCGACGCTCTGCGGATTGAGGCGGCGCGGCTACACGCCAGAATCCCTCCGAACCTTTTGCGCACGGATCGGGCTCGCGAAGCGCGACAGCCTCGTGGACGTCGCGCAGCTCGAGCACGCGGTTCGCGAGGACTTGAACGCCCTCGCCCCTCGCGTGATGGGTGTCCTCCATCCCCTCCGCGTCGTGCTCGAGAACTACCCTGAAGGCGAAGTGGACGAGCTCGACGCGGTGAACAACCCCGAGGACGAGAGCGCCGGGACGCGCAAAGTACCGTTCTCGCGGGTTCTGTATATCGAGCGCGCGGACTTCATGGAGGATCCTCCGAAGAAGTTCTTCCGGCTCGCTCCTGGCTGCGAGGTCCGGCTTCGCTACGCTTATCTCATCACGTGCACCGATGTCGTCAAGAACGACGCGGGCGAAATCGTGGAACTTCGCTGCACTTATGATCCCGAAACGCGCGGCGGGACGCCGCCCGACGGGCGCCGCGTGCGCGGCACGCTCCACTGGGTCTCCGCCGATCACGCACTCGATGTCGAGCTGCGCCTCTACGATCGGCTCTTCTCGCGCGAGAAGCCCGACGACGTGGAAGAAGGTCAGGACTTCACCGCGAGCTTGAATCCCAATTCACTCGAGATCCTCGAAAGCGCCAAGCTCGAGCCAAGCGTGGCCGATGCCGCGCCCGGCACGCGTTACCAGTTCGAGCGGCAGGGTTATTTCATCGTCGACTCGGACGCGTCGGCCGACAAGCTCGTCTTCAACCGTACGGTCTCGCTCAAGGATGCTTGGGCGAGGATCACGGCTCGTGGGTCGAAGTAGCTACTTTCGGCTTTCTGCTCCGGCTACGTTTCTTGGTTTTCACGGTTTCCGTTTTGTGAGTCAATATTAAAAAAACGTAGCGGAAAGATGATGGCGACACGGATCGTGGGAGTGTTATTCTCCGACAGCCCTCTTCCGAAAGGAGCCTGTATGACGATTCCAGCCCTTCGCCTTGCTCTCATATTGAGTCTCGTCGCCTCGACTGCGCTCGCGGGTGACCGCCCGGCCAAAGGCGCGACGCTCGGCCGCTCGCCCGTGCTCGCCACGCACGGGATGGTGGCTACCAGCCAGCCGCTCGCGGCAGCCGCGGGGCTCCGGGTGCTCCAGGAGGGCGGCAACGCAATTGACGCCGCCATCGCTACAGCCGCGGTGCTGAACGTCGTTGAGCCGATGATGTGCGGGATTGGCGGCGATCTCTTCGCGCTCGTCTATCACGCCGAGTCCCAAAAGCTCTACGGGCTGAACGGGACCGGGCGCGCCGGCTCCCTCGCCACCGCGGAAAAGATGCGCCAAGACGGCTACGAGCGCATGCCCAGCTCTGGAATCTATGCGGTCACCGTTCCGGGAGCGCTCGACGGCTGGGAGCAGCTACGCTCGCGCTTCAGCAGCAAAAGCCTCGCGGAGCTCTTGGAGCCCGCCATCGGCTACGCTGAGAATGGGTTTCCCGTCTCCCAAATCATTGCCACCGACTGGAAAGTGGCCGAAGAGAAACTTGCACGCCATCCGGCGGCCGCCGCGAATTACCTCATCGGCGGACGCGCGCCACGGCACGGTGAGCTATTCAAATCGCCCGACCTCGCCAAGACGTTCCGCATCATCGCGGACGAAGGACCGGACGCCTTTTACCGCGGGACCATCGCCCGAAAGATTACCGAGTTCATCATGAGTGAAGGTGGCTTCGTCACCTATGACGACATGGCTGGCCACTCCTCGACTTGGGTCGACCCGATCTCGACGACATATAAAGACGCGACCATTTATCAAATCCCGCCGAACTCTCAAGGCTATGTCGCACTCGAAATGCTCAACATTCTCGAAAGCTTCGACGTCGCGTCGCTCGAGCATAATTCCGCAGAATATCTACACCTCCTCATCGAAGCGAAGAAGCTCGCTTTCGCGGACAGAAACGCCTATCTCGCGGACCCCGACAAAGCCGACGTGCCGCTCGACAAGTTGCTGTCGAAGCAATACGCGTCGGAGCGGGCAAAGCTGATCGACCGCGAGCGCGCGGCCGGCGAAGTTCGTCCCGGTATGATCGACCCGACCGAAACCGTTTACTTGACGGTCGTCGACGAGGATCGCAACGTCGTGTCGCTCATCTACAGCGTCTTTTCGGCCTTCGGCTCCGGGCTCGTCGTTCCAGGCACAGGCATCGCGCTTCAAAACCGTGGTACCGGATTCTCTCTCGAGCCCGGCCATCCGAACGAGCTCGCGCCGGGAAAGCGCGCGCTTCACACGAACATGCCGGGAATGGTTTTCAAAGACGGCAAACCGTGGTTGAGCTACGGGGTGATGGGCGGCGACATGCAGCCACAGGGCCATACCCAGGTGCTCTTGAACATGATCGAGTTCGGGATGAATGTCCAGGAGGCAGGCGAGATGGCGCGCTTTCGCCATTTCTCCGATCGCGCAGTCGGCTTCGAGTCCGGCATCGGCATCGAAGTTCTTCAGGCGCTCATCGAAAAAGGACACCGACCACGAATCTCGATGGGCGCCTATGGGGGCTATCAAGCCATCATGATCGACTGGGAGCAAGGTGTTTTGCTCGGCGGATCAGATCTGCGCAAAGACGGCGCAGCCATGGGCTACTGATTAACTGATTAGCTGACTTGCGGGCGGGAGAAGGACGTCTCTTCCAAAAACCCGTCGGACGCGCTCGTTGTTTTGAAAAATCCTCTCGCGAGCAGCGAGTGGATATGCCGGAGCACCTGGAAGTCGGTCAGCTCTGACTCTTCCATGACGCGGACGATCGTCTGATAGCGGATGAGATATTCGTAAATCTCGAGCTCATCGGTGTTGAGTGCGCTGACGGCGAGGTCGCAAGCGTCGTTGAGCCCGATCTCGTAAACGAGTGGCGGGGGCTTCGAGGTCAGCCGCTCGAGGGCTTCAATTTGCTGCATGGCCTCCAGAATGAGTGTCTCCGTCTGACCTGCGATCGTCGTTGGTACGGTCGCATCTGTGGGGAACTCGAAGATCTCGTAGCGGCCTTTCTGTATCCCGAGGATGCGGTGAAGCGCTTTCTCTTTGCGCACGTTTCCGGCCTGACAGTGCACGATCTGACCGTCTCTGAGATAGATTCGGCCGTCGCCGCTTTGATTCCGTATGACGATCATTCCCGTCATCCCGTGAGTGGCGAGCTGTATCAGCAAATCGGGTAGCGTCGTGTCGATGCGCTCCGGAGACACCGTTAGGTGTGTTGCGGACACGGCGCTTTGATACGGAAGGATATTCCCGACCGGTCCCGATACGAAACGGGCTGGCCAGCTTGGTTTCTCGCCGACGGGGCTTGAGCGTAACGTTCAGCTGGAAGCTCCCGACCCGGATGCGGTCGCCGGTCACGAGAGGTTGCCGGCTCACAGGTGCGTCATTCACGTAGGTGCCGTTGGTGCTCCCCATATCGCGAATGAGCAGCTCGCCCCCCCCTCGTTAAGAATCTCGAAGTGATAATTCGACACTCAGTTCGAGCGAAGCTGGATATCGTTCGTATGATGGTGCCCAATCGCAACCCGAAACGTCTCCTTGAGATCGAAGCTATGGCCCTGACGATCGGTAGCTAACTGCAGCACCATCTCGTGAAGCGGCAAGTCGTTCTTAGCATGGTCCATAGACGGGAGAGCCCCACGCATTTAAAGCAAGTGTGATGCCAACTAGCTATCCGTCAGGGAACAAAGAACTTTTACCGACGCACGACTTTTGAGTCGTGGGGATTCACCCTCGACCGGCGCTGCATTCTGTTATGCAAGCCGCGCCAACCCAAAGAACGGATTGGGAGGGGCCTCGCCCAATACGACCTCGGCAACATGCTCCCCCAGGGCCGGTCCGTGCTTGTAACCATGCCCTGAACCCCCGCCGACCACCCAGACGTTATCCGCATCCGGATGACGGTCGATAATGAAGTTATGGTCGGTGCTGTTCTCGTATTGACACACACGTGCTTCTACGAGCGGGGCGCCCTTCATGCCGGGAAAGCGAAACTCCATATAGTCGCGCGCCGCGGCGATAGATTCCTCCCGCGGGAGGCGCTCCATCGTCGTCGGATCCACCGGCTCGCCGTTCGTATCATCCGCGATTTTGAACCCGCGCCAATTACTGCCGGGAATGCCGTAATAAAGCCGCGCGCCGTTATCGATCCAGATGGGGCAAACCCCTTCGAGGTAACGCGTATCCCCGAGAGGTGTCCCGAAATAGTAAATCTCTTGCCGCGTCGGCGTGATGAACGTCTCGCCGAGCTCGGGAAAAAGACCACCGAGCCAAGGGCCGCAAGCAAAAACGTAGTTGTCCGCACTCAACGTCTCGCCGTTGGAGAGAACAACGCCTTTTCCACTGCGCTTCACGGCGCTGTGAACATAGGTGCCGCCGAGCTCGATGAACGCCTCGAGCACGGCTTGGCACCCGCGCCGAGCGAGAAGATAGCCGACGTCCTCTTCGTAGATCGCCCGTTGAACGCCGTCGAAATTTATCTGCGGGAAGCGTCGGGAGGCTTCGCTCACGCTCAGCTCTTCGAAGACAACACCACCTTTTTCAGAACCTGGACCGCGGCTCGCTCATAGGCATCGTCCGCGCCCGCCATCCAAAGACCGCCCGTTCGACGGTAGAGCTTGATGTCCCATCGCTTCTCGTACTCTTTCCAGAGCTCGAGCGAGCGCACAACAAAGCGCGTGTAGATCTCGTCGGCACCATAGGTCGCGCGGATAACGCGGCTCTCACCGCCCGAGCTCGATCGCGAATGCCCCGGCCCCCACGCATCGACGAGCGTTACCGAAACACCTTTGAGCAACAGGTGAAGCGCCGTCCAGCCCCCGAAGGCACCGGCGCCAACAACGACTGCAGTAGATTGCGTCATGGCTCAGTCGACACCCCCATCCCTTTACGATGCTGTCCAAACCAATCCAGGATATAGAGCTGCGTTCGGATGAAGTTCGACGGCATCGAGCTCGTTCCGTGAAATTCCTTGTTGAAGCGAAGGAGCGCGGTCTCGACGCCGAGAATCTTGAGCGCTTGGTAATACTCCTCGGTCTGGCTCATCGGCGTGCGCAAATCGAGTTCGCCCGTCATTAGAAGGGTGGGCGTCGTGACATTCCCGACATACATGAGCGGCGAATGTTCGAGATATTTTTCGGCGTTGTCCCAAGGGTAACCGTTGAATCGGTAATAGCCCCAAAGGGTGATGTCGGCTGTTCCCGCGAAGCTCATCCAGTTCACGACGGGACAGCGCACCGCCGCCGCGGCAAAGCGATCCGTCTGGCCAATCGCCCAGCTCGACAGCACGCCACCCCCGCTACAGCCTGTGACGTAGAGCCGGTCCGCGTCTATGTAGCCTTTTTCCAGAACGTGATCGACCCCCGCCATGAGATCCTCGTGGTCAACGCTTGGATAGCCGTTGTCGATGGCGTTTCCGAAGTCGGTACCATATCCCGTGCTTCCGCGCGGGTTCGTGTACAGAAGCACGTAGTCGTTCGCGGCGTAGTTCTGAAACGAATTGTTGAAGCCGACGTTGTACATGCCGTGGGGTCCCCCATGGATTTGGAGAATCAACGGGTAGCGTTTCGAGCTGTCGTAGCGCGGCGGTTTCACGATCCAACCCTGGATGCGCGCGGCATCCTCAGTAGAGGATTCATACCAAATCTCTTCGACTTCGCCGAGCTCGACGCCCGCGAGCACGTCGTCGTTCACATGCGTCAGCCGTTTCATCTCGCTCGGGCGCGACATCGAGAAGGCCACGACATCGGGCGGAACGTGAAATGAAGACCGGATGGCCACGGCCGTCCCATTCTCGGCAACGGAGCCGAGTGTGAGCATGTGCTCTCCATCCGTGAGCTGTTTCAACCCGCCATTGAGCGACGCAGAGTGCACGTTGCGAGCGCCGCGATCGTCGGCCATAAAGTAGACGGCGCTGCCGTCGGCAGACCAGACGAGCCCACGCACGTCTCGGTCGAGCTCGGAGCAAATGTTCCGCATCGCGGTGCCATCGATATTCACGACATAGAGGTCGCTCACGCGATACGTCTGTGCGGTCCAGTCATAGCCGGAGAACGCGACCGTCTTGCCGTCGGGCGAGACGACGGGCGAGGTCCATGGACCTCGCTTCGACGTAATGGCCGCGATGTCGCCCGAGACGATGTCGACGCGGTAGATATGGGACTCGCGATATTTCACATCCGCGTCGTCCTCCATCGCGCCGTCGAAAACGAGCGCTTTGCCATCGGGCGTCCAGTCGATGCCGGCGCCGTAATCGAGTCCGACCGCACCTCGCGAGCCCACGTGCCACTTCCCTTCCGTGAGCTGGCGCGGCGAGCCACCATCGGCGGGAACGAGGAAAAGGTGCCGATAGCCTTCCTCGAGAAAGCCGACGCGGTCTTGGCGAAAGTGCATGTTGCGGACGATGCGAGGCGTCTTGGTCCAATCGGCCCCTTCCGGCGGAGAGGGCATGGAAGGCAGGTCCCACGTCTCTTTCGCGGGAACGATCATCGTGAAGGCAATGCGGGTGCCGTCCGGCGACCAGTGCAGATCCCGCGGCGTTGTCGTGACATGCGTTACCTGCGACGTCGCGCCTTCCGCGTCCATCCACCGCACGAGTATCTGCTTCCCTTTGGGCTCGCCATCGGCCAAGTAAGCGAGACGCGTTCCGTCCGGGGACCAGCGCGGGCTCGAGCCATTGACGAGGAACCGGTTGCGCGTTCCGTCGGTGCCTACCATCCAGAGCTCTGAATCCCAGCGATCGTCGATCCGGTTCACCATCGACCGCGTATAGACCGTGCGTTTGCCGTCGGGTGAGATCTGGGGGTCGCGGACGCGCTCCCAATCGAGAATATGGTCTGCCGTGAGGCGGCCTTTACTGGCCGTTTCCTGCGCAGCAGAGGATGAGGCCAAGAAAATGCTCGCAAGCAGCCAGTACGTCGATCGACGAGTCATGAGCTCCTCCTTTGATCGTGGTGCGAGTGTAAGCGCGAATATCGCCGAGATCAACGCTGGCTTTCGAGCTGTGCCAACGGGCCGGCGTAAGCGGTAAAGTCGATGTGGTGAGTCACCGCGTCCTCGACCTCGCTCCTTTGGAGAATCTCCGTCATTACAACGCCTGTCGCGCTCGGAAGATTGAGCCCGAGTAGGTGCGCGATGGCCGGAGCGACGTCGAGGTTCCGAACGTGACCGACCCGCTGGCCGCGCGATTCCCACACCCGAGGCGACGAAGGCCGGGTACATGCGGGGATGGGACGGCAGGTACCCGTGCCCGTGATAGGCCGTTGCCCGAGGCCGACGCTCGGTGGACGAGCTCTCCGCGTCCGCGACCGGGAAAGTCTCGATATCGCCGACGATCGCGTATTGGCCTTGGACGTGCGGGTCTTCCTCGTAGCGCGGGAAGCCGAGGTCGTGAAAATCCTGGGGTCGAAGGATGCGCGCGACACCGCGCAGACTGAGCGCCTCTTCGAACACGCGCTCGAGCACCGCTTCGTCGCGCGCGAGATCCGCGGCTTCAACGTACAGGGACCAGCCCGATCGCATGAGGCGTACACGGTCGGCAAGCCCGTATGTTGGAAGAGTGGATGCAGATTCACTTCGTGGCGCACGGTGTGGAAGCCGTGATCGGAAACGATGAAAAACGTTGTTTTGTCGGAGAGCCCTGCCTCGTCAACCGCCCGCATCAGGATGCCGACGGCGTTGTCCGCGGCGGTGATCGCCTCTTTCGACCGGTAGTGGTCGGGTCCGTACGCGTGTTGGATCTCGTCGGTGACAAGGAAGTGAATCGCGAGAAGCTGCGGCCGGTAGCGTTCGAGCACATAGGCTGCCGCGTCGGCGAGGATGGCATCCGCGACGCCTTTGCGATTCCGATCCATGTACCACGCGTAGTAAAGTCGATCGGGATGCCAGCTTTCCTCAGCTCTTCGAGAAAAGCAGGGTCCGCCGCCTTCGGGTCAGCCGTGTCTCCGTCGAAGACTTCGGGAATGTTGTAGTCGATCGAAGGGTCTTGATAGTTCTCGGGCCAATAGAAAGCGGCCGTTATCAACCCTTTTTGCTTCTCCGCATTGAAAATAGTGGGAACGCGCACGGATTCCGTGTGCGGCTTGTTGGTGAAGTGAAAGCGCTCGCCCGTCTCTCGGTTGACGACACGGTTCCCCACCACGCCGTGCACGCGCGGCATCACACCCGTCACGAGCGTCGTGTGGCTAGGATGCGTCAGGCTCGGATAGACCGTCTCGCTGCTCTTCGCCCAAACGCCGGTCTCGATCAGCTTGCGGATGTTCGGAAGCACGAGCTCGCGATCGTCGAGCTGATAGGTCGCGAGCCCGTCGATCGAAACGAGCACGACGTGCTCCGGCTGAGCCCCGGCGCCGGCCGCGAGCGCCAGGAAAGGAAGTATGAGGTAGCGCCTCACCACGTCGGACTTTAACATAGCAGGATGCTCGCGCTCGCCTTACTCCTCGCGGGGCCTTTGACTCTGGAGGTTCCGATCTATCTCGGCGCCGAGCTCCACGAAGAAACGCTCATGAACGCGCTCCGAGAGACCGCACGCATTTTAGAGCTGGGCGACATCCAGCTTCGCTTCGACGTCTCCCCGGACCAGTCAACGACCCGCCCGCTCGTAACGGTGAGCGTACAGCCACGGCCGGCTCGCTTCAAAGTGCATGGATGCAGCCGCGACCGCCACGACCACCGGCTCGGCCATACTCATCTGCGCTCACGCCGCATTACCCTCTGGTCGGAGCAAGTGGCGCGCGCCGTTGACGGGAACTGGGACGGCAAAGAGCTCCCCAATGTCAACGAGCACACCTATGCTCGTGCGTTAGGCCGGGTCCTCGCCCATGAGCTCGGCCACTTGCTCCTACGCCTGAACGGGCATCGCGACCGAGGTCTGATGCGGTCCGCTTTCTCGCATCGAAGCTTGACCGCGCGCGGACGCCGCGCTTTTCGCTTCGCCGAGGAAGATCTGCAGGCGATCCGAGAGACGCTTCTGCGAGCACATCTCGCAAGAGCTGACCGTTGCGCACATTAAGTCCCGGAGACCCTTTCCACGAACCGCATCAGTTGTTCGCCGTCGTCGCGCGCGATCCGTTCGTCGAGCACACGATCCTGGGCGGAAAGGACGCGGTCGCGTAGCTCCGGATCCGTCACCAACAGATGCGCGATCTCGTCGATCTCGTCGATTTTTTCTCGTGCAACAAAATACCGCCCCCACCAAGCGTCTCACTGACGGCCCCCGTGTCATAGGAGATGACGGGAACACCCATCTCGTAGGCTTCGAGCAGGGGGGGCGCAGAACCCTTCGTGCTCGCTCATACACAAGAAGACGTCGGCGACGCGATAATAGGCGACGAGCTCTCTGGTGCTCACGCGACCGGGGAACTCGACGTTCTTGAGATCGAGCTCGTAGGCGAAACCAACGAGAGATTCGTAGTAGCGCTCGAAGTCGCGCCATTCGCCAACGAAGATGAGTCGGCACTTCCTATCGATGAAGCGCTGGTAGTATTTGACGACCTTCATGACGTCTTCGAGACGCTTGTTGGGGATGACGGGTCCAACGAAGAGGAAGTTCGTCAAGTCGTCGCCGAAGAGCGCCTCCACCACCGGGCTCGGGGACGCCGCCAAACGCTCGGGATCGGACAAAAGCGGGAGGACGCCCGTAGGCTGAAAACCCAGCTCTTCGAGCTCGCTTCGGTTGTACTCGGAAACACCTAAAGCGAGTGCGGTGCGCTCCGCGAACGTCGCAAGCTCCTGCCGTCCGCGCACGCATTGTCGGGCAACTTTGGGCGCGAAGTCTGCGAACCAGTGAGCGGGCGTGATGTTGTGGTAGCGAAGCAAGAGCCGGTCGGGAAGCTCTCGCGCGAGCGAAGCGCTCTTCTAGCCGATTGCAAAATGCAGCAGCAAGACGTTGTCCGGCGATGACACCGACGGGTATTCGGAGAGCTCTCGGCCGCGCCCCGACATCGCCGAGTCTGTCGACTCGGCAAAGATCTCGGATTCCACGCCGTGGGATCGAAGCACCGACTGGATTCGGAGTGCCTCGTTTCCGATGGCATCACCGAAAGTCAGTGAGGCCACCATCTGATGAACGAGCATCGAACGACGCCATCTTGTCACCTTTCTCAATAAGGTCTACCAACCTCGAGCCCACGCTTGATCTCACCCCGGGAGCGGCCTACTATGCCGAGGAATTGGAACCCTTAAATAAGGAGTCGCTCACATGACGAAGCTAGGCATCACGAGTGCTCTCTTGTTCGCGCTCGTAGCAACATGTTCAGGCATCGCGATGGCCGAACCGGTCCCCGCGGACGGCGGTCCTCAGTTTCAATCTATCGGACCGCTCACGTTTGGCCCGGACGGTATTCTCTTCGCCGCCGATAACAAAGCAGCAAGGATTTACGCCATCGACCTGGGTGACCACGCGGCCGGCAAGACCGCGGGCGCTGCGGACACCGAAGCCATCGACCAGAAGATCGCGAGCATGCTCGGCACGGATGCGCGCGAGCTCACGATCACCGACCTCGCCATCCACCCTGAATCTCGAAACGCCTTTTTATCGGCGCAGCGGGGCCAGGGAGATAACGCCCAAGCCGTCTTGCTCCGTGTCGACGGTGCCGGCGAGATCTCTGTCATCTCGCTCGCACAGCTGAAATACACCTATGTCGAGATCCCGAACGCACCCGAGGCCAACCCGACCGCGCGCCGCGATCCTCGCAAGGCGACGATTACGGACATGGCCTATACCAGCGGGCGGGTCTTCATCGCGGGCCTTTCGAACGAAGAGTTCGCGTCGAAGCTGCGCTCGGTGAAATATCCGTTCGACAGCCTCGACGGCGGCACGAGCGTCGAGATTTACCACGGTGCCCACGGCGCATGGGAGACGCGCTCCCCTGTTTACACTTTCGTCCCTTACGAAGTCGACGACGAGCCGCACCTCATCGCCGGCTATCTGTGCACGCCTCTCGTCAAGTTCCCAATCAGCAAACTCGAGGCTGGCCAAAAGCTCGTCGGCACGACGATTGCGGAGCTAGGCAATCGCAACCGCCCCCTCGACATGGTCGTCTACTCGAAGGACGGCAAGGACTTCATCCTGATGTCCAACACGAGCCGCGGCGTCATGAAGATCCCGACCGACGGGTTCGGCTCCCAGGCGGGCATCACCAAGCCCGTCGACGGCGAGAAAGAGGGTGTCAGCTACGAGACCATCACGGCGATGACGGGCATCGAGCAGCTCGACCTCTTCGATGACAGTCACTCCATCGTTCTCGCGCGCACCGATTCCGGTTCGCTGAATCTCGAGAAAGTCGCGCTTCCGTAAGGAGCTTCGCATTGGAAAGATGGCGGCGTCGCCTCGCGTGCGGCGTCGCCCTTTTTTTTGCGCCCTGGGCGAGCGCCGGGCAGGCGGAGATTCGAGTCTCTCTCGTCGACGGACAGGTCGAGATCGCGGGCCTTACGATTGAAACGATGGAGGCGGGGGCTGCGCGCGTCCGCGTCTCGGTCGGACCCGACGCTCCGGCGATCCTCGGTGAGTATCGCATCGCCGGTGGGCGCCTCTACTTTCAACCCATGTTTCCTTTCGATCCGGGGCGTGAATACTTCGTCCGCGTCGACGGTGGGCGCGAGCCTTTCGTCGCCACGGTGGCGCTCCCAGCGCGAGACTTGCAGCCCACGACAACGGTCACGCACATCTATCCTTCGACCGACACGCTTCCGGAGAACCAGCTCAAGTTCTATATTCACTTCTCGGCGCCGATGGCGGGCGGCGACGGCCTTTTGTTCGTCAAGCTTCTAGACGCGAGTGGAGAAGTCGTGGTCGATCCGTTCCTGCCTCTCGGCAACGCCTTTTGGGGTCGCGACCACCGACGCTATACAGTGTTCTTCGATCCGGGCCGCGTGAAGCGTGGCATCCTACCCAACGAAGAGATAGGTCGGCCAATCCTCGAGGGACCACGCTATGTGCTCGTCGTCGACCCCGCGTGGCGAGACGCAAAAGGCGTACCGCTCGCGGAGCCCTTCCGCAAAGCGTTCATTGCCGGACCGCCCGACGAGACACCGATCGACCCGAAGTTGTGGACGCTCACACCGCCGCGAGCCGAAACGCGGGAGCCGCTCGCGGTAGATTTTCCCGAACCCTTGGACCGAGCCGTCCTCGCCCGCGCGCTCGCGGTGGAGAACGTCGACGGGGAGATCGAGATCTCGCGGGACGAGACGCGCTGGTCGCTCATCCCAGAAAAGCCTTGGCAAGCGGGCACATACCATCTCGTAGCACTCACGATCCTCGAGGACCTCGCCGGGAATCAAATCGGGCAGCCCTTCGAGGTCGATGTGTTCGCGCGCATTGACAGCCCCGACGACGACACCGAGACGCACCGCCTGCCGTTCGTGGTGCGAGACTGAATCTACTCCGTCTCGATAAGCGCTAAAAGAGCCCAGCCCGTCGTCGAAATGTACTGGGCGTAGCTTATCTGCCCTGCGGGCCGTGTCGTTTCCGGCCAGCTTCCATCATCGAGCTGATTCTCGAGCAAATAGCGTCGTCCCGCCTGCACTTTGTCCTCATGGCCGCCGACACGCGATAAAGCGAGGATCACGAGCGCGGTGTCGAAAGGCTCGGCCGCAGAAGTGACGTAGGGTCCCCATCCTCCCGAGGGCGCGTGTCCGGCCGCGATCAGCTCCAGGCACTTCTCGCGCTGGACGATAGCGGCCGCGTCTTCCGCTTCGGCAAGGGCAGCGAGGACCGCGGCGGCCGCGAGCACGGTCTTGACTTCGACATCGCGAAAAAAACGATAGGTGCGATCGAGCTCAGCGGAGAACCGTCCTGAGTCCGCAGCCATGAGCACACGCTGGGCGACCGATGTGGCGAGAAAAGTTCCATAGGTCGCGGGCGAGCCGATGCTGCCGCTCACGTCTAGCTTCCACGAGCCGTCGGGCTTTTGGTCGGACGCCACGAGCACGGCCGCGCGGTCGAGCGCGCTCTCATCTTCGATGAGGCCCACATCGATAGCATCGAGCAGCGCGCTCGCGAACTGGATCCGCGCGAGCACTTCGTCGCTGAAGGCATCGGCTCCTTTTTGTTCGGACCATCCCGCGGGGTCCGCAAGCCAATCGACCGTGACGCGCATCGACTCCGGAGGCACCGCGTGCCCCGCACGTCTGGCGGCGAAGAGCGCCCGCACCGCATCACCATTGTTGTGGCACGAAAAGCATTGGTTCTCCGCGGGCCAAGCCGGCACCTCACGCGACAGAAACGCGATCGCGCGCTCCTCGGCGGCGCCGAGGGCAAGTAAGAAGAGGAACGAATGAATCATCGCGCTAGAATCGGAATGAGCTCCAAGAGAAAACGGTCGAGCTATTTTTTCTTTGTCCAGCTCTCCTCGAGAGGCGTCGCTCGAAGCTCACCGCGTACCTCCCCCACCATAACACCCATCTCGCCGTCGTGGATGGCTTCGACGGCATAGGCGCCGAGCTTCGTCGCCAAGATGCGATCGCGCGCGCTCGGCCGGCCGCCGCGCTGGATATGGCCGAGCACCGAGACGCGGAGCTCGAAGCCCGTCCGCCGCTCCAGCTCTTTCGCCGTGGCAAAGGCGCCGCCTTGGTCGTCGCCTTCCGCGCATATGATTATGCTCATCGTCTTGCCTTTGTCGCGCGCGGCGACGAGCCGCTCGGTGCAAGCGTCAAGATCGGTGACGACTTCCGGAACGAAGATCTCCTCCGCGGCTCCCGCCGTTCCCACATTGAGGGCGATGAAGCCGGAGTCGCGTCCCATGACCTCCACGAGAAACAAACGCTCGTGCGCGCTCGCGGTGTCGCGGATACGATCGATGGCTTCGAGCGCCGTGTTGAGCGCGGTGTCGAAACCAATCGTCTCGTCGGTGCCGTAGATGTCGTTGTCGATCGTGGCGGGAACACCAATGATCCGCCCGTCCCAGATCCTAGAAAGCGCATTCGCGCCGTGAAAGCTCCCGTCGCCGCCAATAATGACGAGGCCACCCACGCCGTGCTCCTCGAGAACGTGCGGCGCCGCCTGCAACCCAGCCTCGGTCTCGAACTCTTCGCTCCGCGCAGTTTTCAAGATGGTCCCACCCCGCTGCAGGATGTTCGACACCGCAGGCGGTCCAAGCGCTTCGAAATTGCCTCGCATCAAGCCGTCGAAGCCGCGGTGAAAGCCCAAGACGGACGACCGGCGATGCGCACACCCATACGCACGACGCTGCGCACCGCCGCGTTCATTCCGGGAGCGTCTCCCCCACTCGTGAGCACACCTATCGTTCGAATCTAGTACAATCGCCCGGCCAATGCGACACATCCTTGCCTTTGCCTTGCTCGCAGCAACTACGGGTCAGGCGCAAGACTACCCCGCTGCGCGCCGCGACGTGCGCCACATCATCCCTTGGGGCGCTGGCGGCGCCACCGACACGGCGATGCGCGGGTTCATGCAGTATTTCGAGAAACACCTCGGGACGTCGGTCGTCACCGAGAATATCCCCGGAGGCTTGAGCGCAGTCGGCCTCCTGCGCCTCAAGATGGCGCGGCCCGACGGCTATACGATCGGCACCTTGACCTATGATGTGCTGACATTGTCGGCACAGGGACTCGTGCCGATAGCGTGGGAGGACTTCGAGCTCATCGGCATGGTCACGGAGCATCCGAGCGCGCTCATCGTTCGCGCGGAGCGCTTCCAAACACTCGAAGTTTTTCGTGAAGAGGCTGCCGCTGGGGCGCGGCTCAAAGTCGGGAACGTGGGTACGGGCGGCATTTGGCATCAGCATGCCGCGGCGATGGAGAAGGCTCTCGCGATTTCTCTCACGCACATCCCCTACGAGGCCGGCTCGGGCGCACAGCTCACAGCGCTTCTCGGAGGCGAGGTCGACGCGGCCGTGGCAAGCTTACCCGCATCCTTACCGTATGTGCATGAAGGCACCTTTCGGGTCCTCGCGGTAATGTCCGAGGAGCGCGACACGCTCGTGCCCGATGTGCCCACGTTTCGCGAGAAAGGGTTCGATATCACCCATGGAGGCTTTCGTGTGCTCGCGGTTCCGAGGCGCACCCCGGAAGACGTGCGCCGCCAACTCGAAGCGGCGCTTCGCGCGGCCTGGAACGACCGCACGTTCCAAGCGTGGGCCAAAAAAGCGGTGATCGGCGCTCGTTTTCGCGACGCGAACGAGACACGTGTTTATCTGCGCGACACAGCGGCGAAAGTCGCTGCCCTCATGAAAGTGCTGGAGCTATCATGAACGGAAGCGAAGCCATTGTCCGAACGCTCCAGGGCCTCGGGGTCGAAGTGTTTTTCGGTCTCTGCGGCGACACGACCTTGCCTCTCTACGAGGCTTTGTACGACATCCACCATGGGATGAGGCACGTTCTGACGCGCGACGAGCGTTCGGCCTCCTTCATGGCCGACGCCTATGCGCGCTTCAGCGGCCGTGTCGGCGTGTGCGAAGGGCCTAGCGGCGGCGGTGCAACCTACATACTGCCTGGCGTTGCGGAAGCGAATGGCTCGTCGGCCCCGCTCGTCTGCCTGACGAGTGACATTGCTCAAGCGGATGTGGGACGGGGCACGCTGACCGAGCTCGACCAAAACAGTCTCTTCCGGCCGGTCACCAAAGCGACCTACTCGCCGTCATCAGCTGCCGTAGTATCGCGTGTTCTGCACGACGCTTTCCGCACCGCGACTTCCGGTGCGCTCGGCGCAACGCATGTGAGGCTCCCCTTCGACGTCCAGACCGGTAACGCCGGCTCCGAGCTGCACATTCGCGAGGGCGGTGACCGCTACCCTGCCTTTCGGATGGATCCCGAGCGCGAGCTCGTCGAGAAAGCCGCGCGCGTGCTTTCGGAGCCGAAGCGCCCACTCATTATTGCCGGCGCGGGTGTGGTGCGATCGGGCGCATGGGACGAGGTGACGGAGCTCGCCCATCGCCTCGGCGCTCCGGTGGCGACTTCGATTGGCGGCAAAGGCAGCATCGCGGAAACGGATCCCTATGCGCTCGGTGTGATCGGAAGCAATGGCGGGCTTCCCTACCGTCATGCGTTCGTTCACAGCGCGGACGTCATCTTCTATGTCGGTTGCAGCCTGGGGTCGGTGACGACGGAGAAGTGGACGCTCCCGCGAAACGGCGAGCATCGCATCTTGCAGCTCACGTCGATCCCGAGAAGCTCGGTCTCAACTACGACACCGAGCTCGGGATCGTCGCTGATGCGAAACGTGGCGTCGCGACCCTTCTCGAAACGCTTGCGCCGTCTACGAAAGTCGATCCGGCCGAGCTCGAGTGCGAGCGGACGCTTTATCTCGCAAGCGTCGAGGACACGTTTACTTCCGACGCGATGCCCATCCGGCCCGAGCGTTTTCTCACGGAGCTCCTTCCTCGTCTGCCGGAGACGTCCGTCATCTGCGCGGACCCGGGTACGGGTTGCCCGTAGATGTCCGCGTATTACCGATTGCCTCGAGCGGGTAGGTGGTTCGTCTCGGCGCGGGCCCACGGGGCGCTCGGTTACGCGCTTCCCGGTGTCGTCGGCGCGTACTTCGCGCGCCCCGACGCGGAGCGCGTCGTCGGGCTCATGGGCGACGGGTCCTTCGGGATCTCATGTGGCAAGCTCGAGACGATCGTGCGTTTGAATTTGCCCGTAACCCTCGTCGTCTTCAACAATCGAAGCTTTGGCTGGATCAAAGCGGGCCAGCGCGTGCGTGGCGAGAAGTATTACTCGGTCGACTTCAGCGACTCCAACCACGCCGCGATCGCCGAAGCATTCGGGATACGGGCGCGCCGTGTCGAGAGGCCTGCCGAGCTCGCGCCCGCCATCGAGGAGAGCCTCGCGAGCGACGGTCCTTATCTGCTCGACATCGTCACGCAGCCGCTTCACGAAGCGAAGGCGCCAGTGTCGAAGTGGATAGCGTGATCCGTATTTCGATGGAGCATTCGGCATTCAGCATTCAGCATTCAGGTTGATGCGGGACGGAGTTTCTGGGGCGGGGCTGGTTCTTCTTTCCGTCTTTTATTTTCTTGCGGCTCGGGGGCTTCCTTCCGGCAGGGGTGAGCCAGGGCCCGTTTTTTTTCCCACGCTTCTCAGCGGCGTTCTTTTGGTTCTCGGTCTCGTCATTCTTGTTCGGGGGTGGCGTTCGAGTGGCGGTGAGGGCGGGCGGCGATCGTGGTTGGTTATCGGCATCACGGTTCTTTACGCCGTCGTTTTTTCATCCATCGGGTTTGCGATCGCTACGGTTCTCTATAGTGGCGCAGTCGCGCTCGTGCTGGGGCGGCGGGGGTGGGGCGTCCTCTTGTTCTCGGCAGCCGCGACAGCTTCCATCTATTTTATCTTTGGTCTTGGGCTCGGGGTGCCGCTTCCTTGACGCTCGCGGCGCTCGGTTTTCTTACCGGAGGCGTGGCGCTCGGGCTCGTCGTGGGGGCTATTCCGGGCTTGACCGCGACGCTTGCTATTGCGCTTCTTCTGCCGTTTACGTTCTCGCTCGAGACGGTCGACGCGCTGCTCGCGCTCACGGGGATCTATGTCGGCGGCATCTATGGCGGCTCGATCACGGCGATCACGGTGCGTATCCCGGGAGCGCCTGCCAATACGATGACGCTTCTCGACGGGCATGCCATGGCGCGGGCCGGTCGTACGGAGGAAGCACTTGGGCTCGCGACGTTCAGCTCATTTGTCGGCGGGATCGCTGGAGGCATCGTCCTGGTTTTGTTTGCGCCGCAGCTCTCGCGTCTCTCGCTCGAGTTTCAATCCCCGGAAGTCTTCTCGCTCGTCGTCTTCGCACTCGTCGCGGTCGCGGCCGTCAGCACCGGTCCGCTCACGAAAGGTCTGGCGGCAACAACCCTTGGACTCATGCTCTCGACCGTTGGGCTCGACCGGCTCGTCCCGGTGAGCCGGTTTTCCATGGGAGCTCCGGATCTCTTCGCAGGCATCCCGCTCCTTCCGGTCGTCATCGGACTGTTCGCGCTGAGCGAGCTGTTCTGGCAGGCGGGCGAAAAGATCACCTCCCTCGAGAAACTCGCGATCGAGTGGCGACGCGTGTTCGATTTCATACCGACCGTGAAGCGCGTAGGGTTCGCGCTCTTCGCGAAGAGCGCCGTGATTGGCGCTTTCGTGGGTGCGCTCCCCGGTGGTGGGGCAGCCATGAGTGCCTTTCTCGCCTACACCGAAGCGAAGCGGAGCTCACCGAATCCCGACGCGTTCGGAACCGGCATCCCCGAAGGCATCATCGCGCCCGAGACCGCCAACAACGCGATGACGGGCGGCGCTTTCGTGCCAATGCTGGCCTTTGGCATCCCGGGTGACGCGGTTACCGCGGTGATCCTAGGTGGTCTCATCATCCAAGGTCTGACACCCGGCCCAACCCTCTTCCGTGACGCGGGCGACGTGATGACGCCTTTTTTCGTCGGCTATTTCCTCGCTTACGTGCTCGTCCTCGTGCTCGGGCTTGCTCTGCTGCCGTGGTTCGCGCGGCTCGCGACCATCGACCGCAAATATTTGCTGCCGTTCATCGGTTCGGTGTCACTCGTCGCTGCCTATGCGTCGGAGCGGACAGCGTTCGCTATGGGCCTGACCGTCGCGATTGGCATTTTCGGCTATACACTGCGACGTTTCGGCTATCCGCTCGTGCCGGTCCTGCTCGGTCTCATACTCGGCCCACTCCTCGAGACAAATTTTCGGCGATCCCTCATGCTCTCGGAAAACGGCGCGTGGATCTTTGTCTCGTCGCCGCTGAGCGCAGTCTTACTCATTGGCGCAGCAGTGCTCGCGATCTATTTCGCCCGGCAGAACCGCTAAAGCTACTGGCCCTTCGCCGGAGCTGTCCCCAGCGCATGGCGCGTGCCCTCACTGGGATGGGCGCTGCAAGCGGTCGAGTCGATGGTAGCACTCGCGCAAGCCCATGGCCTTACGGGTTATCACCTTGTTCTGCGGACGGCGCGCCGGCGAGGTTCAATCAGGTGAAGACTAGCGGTTCGATTACCCAGAATCAGCTTTCATCCGTGCCGCCTTTCGTCTTCTACTAGCAATCTTCGGTGGATAAAATCTGACCCGTAGACACGCTCCGCCTGCAGTAAATTGTGTTGCGGGCATAAAAATTGAAGCAATCGCTCATCGTTTCTGCGATAGATGGCGAACGGCGCCCCGTGGTCGATGTGCAGTCCGGCCCGCGCAGTACACCTCGTCCCTCCATCGCGCACGACGCGCGCCCCCCAATTCCGCACAGTGACACGCTTGTAACATCCCCGTCGAATCGATAGATTATCTCGATGCCCCTCACCTCGAGAACGCGCCTCGGCCCATATGAGATCGTCTCGCTAGTCGGCCAAGCTTTGGTCGAGGCCGAAAAGGATTCCGCCACGGAAAGTCTCGAGATCAAGCTGAAACTACGGGCTGAGAATCCGAAACAGTTCCTGATCGACATTCGATTCGGACCTATTCATCTTCAGAGCTCTTGGGTCACGGCTGACTTGCAACCGATGGATACCAATAATTAACCTACTCGTTCGTCGCCGCTGAGGTCGCGAGCGCATGACGCGTCACCCACTCGAATTGGCGCTTCAAGCGGTCGAGCCGGTGGTAGTACTCGCGCAAGCCATGGCCTTCGCGCGGGTAGAAGACGAGCTCCACGGCAACGCCGCGATCCTTGAGCGCGCGGTAAAACTCCATCGGCTGGCCAATGGGTACGCGCTGGTCGTTTCCGCCGTGAAGGATCAATGTCGGGGTCGTGACGTTATCGGCGAAGGTCAGCCCGGACCGGTCGCGATAGAGCTGCTCCGTCTCGGGGGACAACGTTCCGTTGAAGAACGTCCCGAGATAGCTCGGGACGTCGTTGGTGCCGTACATGCTGACGAGATTCGTGAGACCGGCACCGATCATCGCGGCTTTGAAACGCGTCGTCTGCGACACTGTCCAGCACGTCATGTAGCCGCCATAGCTCCAGCCTTGGAAGGCGAGCTTATCGGGATCAGCGGTCCCCATCTCGATCACCGCATCGACCCCGGCCATGATGTCGCGGTAGTCTCCTCCGCCCCAATCCGCAAGGTTCCCCCGCATGAACGTCTCACCGTAATTGGTGCTCCCGCGCGGATTAGGATAGAGCACCGCCCATCCTTGACCGGCCCAGTGTTGGCCGCCGTCGCCATAGCGCACACGGTAATAATCGTGATGCGCGCCGGTGGGGCCGCCATGCGCAACAGTCATGAGCGGATAACGCTCGCCTTGAACGTAGCCGACCGGCTTCACGAGCACACCTTCGACCTCGAAGCCCTCGGTGCTCTTCCACCGGATGACTTCCGTCTTGCCAAGCTCGAGCTTTCGGGTTTCGGGGTGGACATCGCTCAGCTTCGCCGGCGCGGAAAAATCGAGCCCCGAGACGTAGACGTCGGCTGGCGCCTCGGCGGATTCGAGCGTGAAGGCCACCCGCGAGCCGTCGGCGCTCACGGAGCCCAAGCCGAGGATTCGTTTGTGGGTGAGCTTGTCGTAGCGCTCCGACGCAACGTTGTAAGCGAAGACCTCACGATAAACGCTGTCGCCTGCGGTGAACAGGATCCTTCGGCTGTCCGGCGTCCACCGGGGATTCGAGGGAATCCGATCGAACCCCGTCGAGACGTCCCGCAAGCTGCCTTTCTGCACGTCATAGATCGTCAAATGGGCGTTTATCATTGGTTGGATGAGTGTGCCGTCCGGAAGCGGCTCGCTGGCATTCGGGATCGACAGGAACGCAATCGCCTTGCCGTCTGGTGACCATGCGGGGGAACGGTCCGCGCCAGGATTCTCGGTAATCTTTTGGGCAGCGCCTCCGACCGATTGAACATAAATGTCGTCGCGGCTGTCTCGAAGCCAAAGGGTGGGAGCGCCGGTAAAAGCAATCCGGGTCCCGTCGGGAGACCAGCTTGGGCGGCCTTTGACGGTGAAATCGGCAGCTTCGGTTTGAATCACCGCCTCTTTGGATGAGACATCGATGACCCAGAGCCTGTTGAAGCGCGCGTCGTCCTCATAGACGAGCGGATCGTCGCGACGGTTTTTTTTCTCGTCGTCCTCGGAGAGAGCCTCCTTCACCGTAAAAGCAATCTTTGAGCTGTCCGGGGACCAGACATAATCGAGGACGCCTTCTTTTGCTTCCGTGAGCGACATCGCTTCACCGCCGGCGGTGCGCATCAGCCAGACCTGCCACTTGGGCTCGTCGTCCTTAATCTTCGTCTTAGACTTGGTCTTGCCGCTTCCGCGCGCGGCTAGAAAGCTCATCCACTTGCCATCCGGCGACCACCGCGGCCCGCTCTCGCCCTTTTCACCAAAAGTCAGCTGCGTCGCCTCGCCGGCATCGGTCGCGACACGCCAGAGATGCGAGACAAAGGTCTTCGTACCTTCTTTGTCACCTTCTTCCCAGGCCGACACGGTGTAGAGAACCGAGCTAGCGTCGGGAGAAATCTGTGGCGAGCCCACGCTCTTCATCGACAAAATGTCTTCGAACTCGACAGGACGCTTGTCCTGCGCAAGACCGAAGGAGGCGACGCTAAGAGCGCCCGAAACGAGAGCCACGAGAACAACGTGTCGATATTTCATACTGTTTCTATACCACAAAGCGAGAGCGGCCAGCGGCACGCTAGAATGGAGATATGGAGCCAGTGCACCGATTTATCGTGACGCCGACGCTCGTGGCCATGAACGTCGCCATTTTTCTCGCGATGGTGAGCCTCGGCGTCTCCGCGACCGCCCCCGGTCCGTGGGAGCTCTTGCCCTTTGGCGCCAATTTCGGCGGCTACACCGTGGACGGGCAGTGGTGGCGCTTGCTCACGTCCACCTTTCTCCACTTCGGCGTGCTCCATATCGGTTTCAACATGTGGTGCCTCTGGAGCCTCGGCCGGCTCGCCGAACGGATGTTCGGGAACTGGCAATTTCTCACGATCTACCTGCTCACCGGGCTCGGAGGAAGCGCCGCTAGCCTTATCTCGCATCCCCATTTCGTGAGCGCCGGCGCATCCGGCGCCGTGTTCGGGATCGCCGGGGCCCTCGCTTCGTTTCTCTATTTCGCTCAGTTAAGCTTGCCCGAGAAAGTCGGACGTGATCTTCAGACAAGCATCCTCTTCTTTATCGGCATCAATCTGATCATCGGCTTCTCGCTCGATTTCGTCGACAATGCGGGCCATCTCGGCGGGCTCGTGGTGGGTGCGGTTCTCGGAGCGGCACTCAAATATCGCACGGCCTTTCTTGTTGCAGCCGGGACCGCCGTCGTCGCACTCGTCGCGTCGATGCCCATTGCGAAAGAGCGCGCACAAAATAGCGCTGCAGTCCTCGAGACCGAGGCGATTATTCTCACCGCCACGGCCCATGGCGATGCAGCGCTCGCCAAGATCGAGGACGCACTCGAGAGCGAGGCCACTGTCCGAAGGCTCAGCATGGCGGCCGAGCTCTACCTCACGAGGGGACGCTACGACGACGCTATCGACGCCGCGCGTCGCGCGATAGCTCTCGACCCGCAACACAAACCGCCCCAACAACTGCTCGGAATGGCCCTGTTCGCGGCCAAGCGCTACGAAGAGGCGGTGGCCGAGCTCCGCCTCACGATACAGCTCGAGAGCGTCGACGAGCGGCGCAATGCCCTCGAGCGTGACCCGGCGGGGCTGCAGAGTCACGTGCTTCTCAGTCGCGCGCTTCACGAGCTCGGACGCCAAGAGGAGGCCCTAAAGGTTCTCGCGGAGGACCTCGAGTGGGCGCCCGACTCGTTCTTGGCTCACAACGAGTTTGGCCTCGCCTATTATCGCATCGACGAGATCGACCTCGCCATTGCCGCTCTTCGAAAAGCGGCAGAGCTCGAGCCCGAGCACCCAGAGCCCCACAACCGCCTTTCGCTGACCCTCGCGCCAACCGGAGCCCTCGACGAGGCGCTCCAATCAATCGAGACCGCGATGGAAATCCTGCCGGACGCGCCGCACCTTCTCGACAGCCTCGGGACAGTGCGCTTTTATCGCGGCGAGCTCGACCTTGCGGTCGAAGCCTATCGCGACGCCATCGCACTCGAGCCGCGGCGGGGCGTCTATCACTACAACCTCGCGATGGCGTTTCTCAAGAACGGCAACAAAACGGCCGCCGCTAAAGCGAGGGCCGAAGCGCTGCGGCTAGAGCCCCATTTCGAGCCCACAGAGGAAGGTAGACCCGAGATCTGAGCCAATGGCCGGGCGGGCGGTGGTCGTGGGTGGCGGCGGGATCGGAGTCGCTTCAGCCTACTATCTGACCCGCTCCGGCTGGCACGTTACGCTCGTCGACAAGGGCGGGATCGGCCGCGGTTGCTCATACGGCAACGCTGGCCTCATCGTCCCGAGCCACTCGGATCCCATCCCCGGCCCTGGCGTCATCGGCCAGGCGCTCCGCTTCATGATGAAGAAGGACAGCCCGTTCTACGCGCGCCCCAGGCTCGATGCGGGCCTCCTGCGTTTCTTCTGGCAGTTCCGCCGCTACTGTAATGCTGCAAAAGCCCGGCACGGTTTTGGCGCGCTCTTGAGCCTCAGCGCCGGAAGCCTCGAGCTGTACGAGGAGCTGCGGCGCGATGGCGATGCCGATTTCTTTTTCGAGCGACGCGGTGCCCTCGAAGTCGCTCTCACCAAGGATAGCCTCGAACACTTCCGAAATGCACGAGACGCGCTGGAAGCGGAAGGCTTCACCACGAAGCTCCTGTCCCGAGACGAGGCGCTCGCGCTCGAGCCCGCGCTTTCGACGAACGTTCGAGGCGGGCTCTTCATCGAGGGTGAAGCGCACGGCTCGAGCTTCGGCTATATCACTTCGCTCACCGCGACACTCGAAAAGCGGGGCGCCCGCATTCTTGCGGATCACGCGGTCTCGCGGCTCGTGCACGATAGCGCCCAGCACATGAAAGGAGTCGAGCTCGAGGGCGGCAAAATGCTGGAGGCCGATCTCATCGTGCTCGCGGCGGGCGCCTGGTCCAGGACACTCGCAAAACCCCTCGGCGTCGACATTCCAATGCAGCCGGCCAAAGGTTATAGCTGCACCATCGACACCTTCGAAGGCGCGCCGAGCTACCCGATTCTCGTGAAGGAGCGCCGCGTCATCGTCACGCCTCTCGATTCCCGATTGCGCTTCGCCGGCACGCTGGAGCTAACAGGCTTCGACGAGACCATTCACGGCCCGCGCTACGAGGCGGTAAAGAGGGTCGGATGCGAGATTTTGAAAACCCGACCGCCTATGGAGAACGAAGAACCTTGGAGCGGCTTACGGCCCGTGACTCCGGACGGCCTTCCTATCGTCGACTGGGCGAAGCCTTATCGAGGTCTTCTCCTGGCCACGGGACACGCGATGCTCGGGTTCACACAATCTCCGATGACGGGGAAGCTCGTCGCGGAGCTCGCGAACGGTGACGATCCGTCCATCTCTCTCGAGCCTTTCCGCCTGGACCGCTTTTGACCTTATTGCTCTTCTGTCTTGCGCTTTCACAATCGATCGAGCACGTCCGGGTCGAAGGCAACTTACGCTTGACGGGCGACGCCATTCGCCGTCACGCCGCGATCGCGACCGAGGAAGAGCTTGCGGAAGCGTTTCAACGTTTGTGGGCGACAGGTCTGTTCGAAGATGTCCGCTTCGACCGCGAAGACAGTGTCCTCGTCATCCACGTCGAAGAAAAGACGCTGCTCGCCGCGTACCGGCTCGAGGGCGAGAAGCTCGAGGAAGAAGAGCTGCTCGAAGGCCTGCGAAGAGCAGGGTTCGATTTGCACACGAACCGCGCGTTCGGTCGAGACGATGCCCGCACCGTGGAGCGTCTGACCCAGCAGTTTCTGGGCGAGGAGGTAGACGTGCGTGCTCGCGTGGAGCTCGTCCTGACAGTAGAGAAAGTTCCCATCCAGCGGCTTTCGACCTTGGAGCTCGACGGAAACGAAGCCCTCACGGACGCTGAGCTTCGCGACGTGATGCACCTGAAGCCGCGGGACTGGACGACGCGCGTCACGGGCCGCGACAAGCTCTCACAATGAGTGCTCGAAGCGGACCTCGAAAGCCTCCGCAAGCTGTATCGCTCACGCGGCGATCGCGATATCCGGGTGGGTCCTGTCGATCTCGATGAAGCGCTGCGCATCCCGATCGCCGAAGGCCGCCGCTATCGCCTCGATACCATCACGATCGAGCCAGGCTCGCTTCTAAGCCAGGACGACGCGAATAAATAACTCCCGCGCCCCGGCGGCATCTATGACGCGAGCGTGATCGATGCCGTGACGGCACGCGTCGAACGTCACTACCAGTCCCTCGGCTCTCCGGGTGTGCGCGTCGTGCGGGAAGAAAAGGCCGTCGCGGGCGCTCACACGACTCTAGACCATCGCCCGCGTCGTGCCCGAGATCGACTACACCGCACAGCCGGGACGTGTGGACATCACCTACCACATCGAAGAGGTAGACCCGTTCGAATACTTGATCGGCGGCGGCGTGAACGGAGTTCAAAGCGGAACGGGAAACGGCCAATTCATCGCCAAGAGCCTCCTAGGCCGAGGCGACATGTTGCGCTTCAATCTGGACTTCGGCGACCGCTTCCAGAATTTCGCGGTCAGCTATCGCGATCCGTCGACACTCGGCCATCGCCTCCCCCGAGGCCACATCGTCCCTAACCTTCTCGAGATGATTACGAAGATCAATAGCCGACTGATACCAGCGCTCTTGATCTTTCGCAAGGCACCGCCTATCAACAATCCGCCCAAGCTCCCTCGGAATCGAAGGAACAACATCCCCAAGCATCCGCAGCGTATCCCTAATAACCGAAGACAAAAGCGCCCCCGTCGTATCCCCGACAAATGGCCGCCGCCCCGACAACATCTCGTTAAAAAATAATCCCGAGCGAAACAAATATCCGACCGCGCGTCAACCGTCTTCCCTTCCGCCTGCTCCGGAGACATATAAGCAAGCGTCCCAACAATAGCCCCTTCCCGAGTCTTCGCCTCCGTCGGAACCTCGCTGCCGACATCCACAAACCCCGACACCGGCTTAGCCAGCCAGAAATCAACACTTTGATCCGCCCGTCATCGCCGAGCATCACGTTATCCGGCTTCAAATTCCGATGCGTAATATCCGCCCTATGCGCCGCCGCCACCGCATCCGCAAGCGGGATGGCGATCTCGAAGAACTTGCTTAGAGGCATTCCGTGTCGGGAGAGAAGCTCTGTGAGGGTTTTGCCGCGCACGAGCTCCATGACGATGAAGTGGATGCCGTCGGCTTCTTCGACCGAAAACACCTGCACGATGTTCGGATGGTTCAAAGCCGCCACCGACTTCGCTTCCCTCTCGAACCGCTCCCGCCGCTCAGGTGACGCCATCTCCGGCGGCAGCACCTTCAAAGCAACTTTCCGCCCGAGCTTCGTATCCTCCGCAGCAAAAACTTCCCCCATACCACCGCTTCCAAGCTTCTCGACGATACGATAGTGATTGAGAGTCTGGCCAATTATCGTAGGCCCGAGATTATCATACGGAAAGGGCCTTCCAACAAGACTAGACGTGAGCGCGCAGAGTCGATAAAGTTCGGCGTTCATGTCCAAATTCCGACAGTTCATCTACCTGGCCATCGGCACCTCCTTCGGCCTCGGCCTCTCCCCCATCGCTCCCGGCAGCTTCGGCGCGCTCGTCGGCGTCGCCTACCACGTCGCCATCGTCCTCTGGCTTCCCGCCTCCTGGCACCTCCCACTGCTCGTTATCGGCCTGGCACTCGTAGCGCTGGCGAACCACTTGCTGACCCCCTGGGCCGTCGAGTACTGGAAGAACGAAGACCCGGGGAACTTTGTCCTCGACGAAGTAGCCGGCTATCTAGTCGTCCCCATCCTCTTCCGCGGAGGCGAGCTCTGGCAGGTCGCCCTTGTCGGCTTTCTCCTCTTCCGTATTTTCGACATCATCAAGATCCCTCCCGCCAAGCAGATCGACCGCGACATGCACGGCTCCTGGGGGATCATCCTCGACGACATCGTCAGCGGCGCTTACGCGGCGCTGGTGCTCTATGGGCTCGTCTGGGCCGGCGTGATGGCCCCCTGACCTGACTCCAGCCGGTGGCAGTCCGCGACCCAGTTGCTAAACTAAGGCCATAGTTCTCGAACCATCCAGTAAAACTTCCTGAAATTCCAAGGCCGCTCTTTCTTAGGGGCGACGGGTCTATAGCAACAGACGCAATCACGTTCCGACAGCGCTGGCGCTATCGCATCGACAGCTTCCTCGCGCGAGGCAGCGATCCGCTCTTTCTGTCCCTCATCGTCGCTTTCTTCGGCTCGATCGCCGTGATCGGCGCCATGCGATGGCTGTTCCATCAATATGCCCCCGACACAAAGCACAACTTCGCCGACCAGCTTTGGGTCATCTTTCTCCAGCTCACCGACCCCGGAACATGGTCCAGGACAACGACACGCCGACGATTTTCAAGACCGCGGCCGTCGTCGCCAACATCACGGGCGTCGTCATCTTCTCCGCTTTCATCAGCTTTCGCACCACCGCGCTCGACCAGGCGATCGCGCATCTCAAGAAAGGCCATAGCCAAGTTCTCGAGTCGGGTCACTCCTTGATCCTCGGCTGGAGCCCGCGCGTGGTCGAGATCCTCCGTGAGCTCGTCGAGGCGAACGAGAGCGAATCCAATCCGGTCGTCGTCATCCTCGCGGAAAAAGACAAAGAGGAGATAGACGAGTATCTCCGGAGCCACTTCACCGACCGGAGGAACACGCGCATCGTTACGCGCAGCGGGGCCCCGGCCTCTGTCCAAGCGCTCGACCGCGTTAGCGCCAGCGAGGCGAAGTCCGCCATCGTGCTCGCCCACTGCAACCCAGCCGCGAGTCTCGAGATCAAGCTCTCGAGCGACGCCAAAGTGGTCAAGACCGTCCCCACCGTCGAGTCGCGACTCGAGGAAGGCGCGGAATTTTAGATTGTCGCGGAGATTTTCACCGACCGAAACCGGCAAATGGTCAAGGACATCGCTCCCGAAATGGTGTCGGTCATCGACGCCGAGAAAATCCTCGCGAAGATCATGGTGCAAACGTCTCGTACCAGCGGCCTCTCCGTCGTTTATTCGGAGCTACTGAGCTTTGAAGGCTGCGAGATGTATTTCCACAACAACCCGGCATGGGCCGGTCTTCGCTTCGACCGTCTATAATTTCACTTTCCCGACGGCGTACCCATCGGCATTCGAGCTCCGGATGGCGAGATAGAAATCCGGCCTGCGCCCGACCGGCAGATGATGACAGAGGAGGAGATCCTCATCGTCGCCGAAGACGACTCGACTATCTAGTTTCTGCCGCAGCCTGTCATGACCCCGAGCACAGGAGCGATTCCCGACAAGCGCATTCGCTTGAAGTTCAAGCGCCAGCTCATTCTCGGATGGAGCTACAAAGCACCTATCATCATCCAAGGATATGCCGATTACGTTCTCGATGGCTCGCAAATCGACGTCATGGTCAAAGATCCACCGCCGCAACTGATGGAGACCATCCGGAAGCTCGACGCGGAGAGCACCGCGACGGTCCGTCTCATCGACAAAGATCCTCTCATCTGCGACGAGCTCGGGTCGACGTCCCCGTTTCTTTACAACAACGTCATCATCCTCCCCCAGAAACCTTCCATGAACAGTGGGCCTGAGCGGATCGACTCGGAGGCGATCGGCGTGCTGCTGCATCTGCGGAAACTGCAAAAGGTACTCACGGAGGCAGGCAAGACCGTCGAAACGAAGCTCATCACCGAAGTACTCGAGTCCCTCAATCAAGAGCTCGTCTCCCATGCGGGCGTCAACGATTTCATCATCTCGGACCGGATGGTGTCTATGATCTTCGCCCAGATCAGCGAGGAGAAAGACATGCAGCGTGTCTATGACAACCTCTTCCAAGAAGAAGGCTCCGAGATCTACGTCAAGCCCGCTTGGCTCTATTTCGAGAACCTTCCGATCACTGCCGTTTCGGCGACTTGATGCAAGTAGCACAAAAAAGAGACGGGGAGATTTGTCTCGGATACAAACTCAGTGCCCTCGAAAGCGATGGCGACGCAAACTATGGTGTTAAACTCATACCTCTCAAGGATTCGGAGATTACGCTCACGGAACAAGACAGCCTCGTCGTCGTCGCGGAAGACGATCGTTAGACCGCCCTCAATCCCCCCCCCGATGCACATCGAACAATTACTCATTGCGCTCGGCTTGATCACCTTCGCGAGCATCGTGATCATGTATGCCAGCAACACGTTCGAATCCGCCTCGAACTATCTCGGTCGTAACCTCGCGCCCGGGATCAAAGGCGCGACGGTTAACGCCGCCGGCTCCTCGATGCCGGAGCTGCTCACGACCGCCGTATTCTTGTTCCTCTACCAGGACGTTGACGGCTTCTCGGCTGGGGTTGCGACCGCGGCAGGCTCGGCGGTCTTCAACGGGCTCATCATCCCCGCGGTTTGTATTTTCGTCGTGGTGATTTGGGGCACGAAGATAAACGGGGTCGAGACCAAAGTGACCCACATCATGGTCGACTCGCGCTCCGTTCTCCGAGACGGCATCTGGCTCGTCATCGGCGAGTTGATGCTCATCTTCTTTCTTGGCAATACGACGTTGACCTGGGTCGCGGGCACGTTGCTCCTCTCGAGCTATGTGGGTTATTGCGGGCATCTCCTCTACCACAACCGAAAGTTTAGTGTCGACAGAAAGGAAGAGGAGACCGAGGACGACGAAGAGGGTGGCGCCTCGAGCTCGAAGCTCAAAGCGCTCCTGACCTTCGACTTCAACACGCTGCTCTTCAATGGCCGGCGCTTCACCTTCCGCTCGGCGTGGACGGTCCTCGCCGGCGCCGTTTTCGTCCTCGGCGTGGCGTGTCTGATACTCGCGGAATCCGTTATCAGAGTCGCCGAAGCGCTCGACATCCCGACCTACTTCACCGCCGTCGTGCTCGCGGCCGCCGCGACGAGCGTGCCCGACACCGTGTTTTCGGTGAAGGATGCACGCCAAGGAAATTATGACGACGCTGTCTCGAACGCCCTAGGCTCGAATATCTTCGACATCGCGGTCTCGCTCGGACTGCCGCTTCTCGTTTATTCGCTCATTTTCGGCGACGTGACGCTGTCGGTGGTCGCAGGAACCTCGGCAGCGCAAGTCCAGTTTCTGCGCATCGTGCTCCTGGGGGTGACGGTCGCTGTGATCTCCTTGCTGCTCATGGGGAAAAAGGCGGGCTTGGGGAAAGCTAGCATCATGATGCTGATCTACTTCGCATGGATGACGTGGATCGCTGATTCCGCTTTCGATCTCGGAATCTTTCCCTGATAATCCCTCCCCACGACCGTGAAGGAGGTTCAGTGCGTTGTCACGCCGATGCTTCTTCCGGCACAGGGAACAACCGATCGAGCCACGATCTCCATTGCCCTTTGAGCGCTTCGAGCTCTTCCGCGGGAACGCCAAAGGTCGAGAGGTTCGCGTATAAGAACGTTTGCTCGCCCATGCGCTCGAAATCGAGCGCGAGAAGTGAGTCTTCAAGGTTGTCAATGCGCATCGAAAGCGTGTGCGGCGGCTCGAGAACGAGCACCTCGCCTTCGAGCTTTTGCCCGAACGCGGTCGTGATCGATTTCCGGTCGCCGGTTTCGACGTTCGCGAGGTCGCCCTCCGCGGCGAGCCCCTCAGACCCCAGGAGCTTCTGCCACGCTTCTTCCACCGGGATGCGCACAGGCTGCATGAACATTATGTTCTCGCACGGTTGGCCGCAATGTCGCTCCACGTAGTGCCGGAGCCCGGCAAGAAAAATCTTCCAGCCGCGACCGGTATCTTCGTAGAAATCGTCCCAATCGGCCGTTGCCGGGAGGCCTGACTGAACGAGGCGCAGCACCGTGATCTCGCCATCGGACTCCAGAACATTTTCCTCGACCATCGGCTCTTCCAGCTTCGTGGGTCCTTCCCCTTCGTGTACAAGCCGCAAATGGCGGTTCCTCTCGAAGCCCTCGATGCGGGAGGTGCCAGCCATACCTTCGCCCCATGACACCCAGTAGCGCCCTCCTTCCGACAGCGAGACCTCCGCCTCGGACGCATACCAGCGGATGATCTCATCGGCCTCGGACTCCTTTAGAAGCTCCGTGTTTTCGGATGAGGCGCTCTATCTCCTGCTCGAACTCCTCTGTAAACGCCGCGAAATCCTCGGGGCTCTCGAAGCGAATTTCAGTCTCGAGGGTTTGGGTCAAGAGCTTCTTACCCGCTCGAGCGGCCCGCTCTCGAAGGACCGCGACGTCGCGGATCAGCCGGGCGGCGACAGTGACGAGGTACGCGCTCAAAAAGCGATCGCGGATCGACGCTCCCTCAGCCGCGATGGGTCCAAGAAGCGCCGGGTCGATCACAAAAGCCTTCGCGCTCGGCCGGACAATGCGCTCGATGAAGCCCCGTTTCTGGCGCTCCTCGACGAGCTCGACGAAACCGTTTTTCTCGAGCTCCCGCCAGTGGTAGTTCACCTTCTGGCGCGACATCTCGAGCCGAACGGCCAGTCCAGCCGCGGAGTCCGGCTCGATGAGCTCTTTGAGGATCCGGCGACGGATCGGCGCGATAGCCGCACTCACGCTCGCGGCGTCGTCCAGCACTTTCACGGAGCTCGTTGGCATCATCATGGCGCAGCTTGTAATAGCAAATTCTTTTGTCTATTACTACAATACGAGCCACGAGCCGATTCGGTTCCCTTTTTTTGGTGGAGTTACCGCGAAACGATGTCGAGTAGCATCGCGGGGGTGGCCGGCTCCGAAGCCGTGACGCTGAGCTCGACGCGGCTACCCGACGGGAGTCGTACGGGCTCGGCGAGCCAATATTTGCGCGGCCAGTCCGGGCTAGGTTGATACAGGCGGATGAGCGCTTCGCGCGAACCGTCTGGCAGAACGAGATCCGCGCTGAACGCCTCGACAGGCGTCTCGAGCTCTGGCACGAGGGCGAAGAGCTCGGCGTCCTCCCCCATCGTATGGGGCGAGCCCAAGTTTACGGAAATCGTTGTCACGAGCTTTACCGCATCGCTCTCGTGAAAATAAAGCGCTAGCGTGCTCTGATCGCTGACCGCCGAACCCTCATCGAGCCATGTCTTCTTGTAGTGCAGCCGCAGTCGGATCTCAGCACCTGCAGGAACGCGCCACCCGATGCCGCTCGGAAACACCTGCGGCGCCTGCCCCGGGACCCATGTCGCAAGCGGCTCCGAGCCATCACCGAGCGTCATCGTTGCCGAACGGACGATGTTCGCACTTCCGGGCTTGAAATCGATCGCACACAACGTGCGACCCGCGCCGAGCCCCGTCGCGAGGACGAGCTCTCCGACGGCCTCCGAGCTATCCGCATCGAGCTCGAAGGCAGACGGCATAACGAGCTCGAGATCGGGGCTTCCGAGCGGCCATGAATCCGCATCGTCACTCACCGGGCTCGGCGAGCTCGTAACGGGATCTCCTTCCGGGCTCCCACCGAGACACCAATCGACGATCGTGTCCATCTCTTTCGCGACGAGAGCGCCGCGATGTTTGAAAGCCCCGACTCGCTCGTCGACGAACCAAGGCGGCATGGTGAGGTTCAGCACTTCGTTCTTGATCGAGACCGCCCACGGGAACGCCTCCCGGTAGGTCAGAAGCGACATCGGTGCCACGCCGCCCGAGCGATGGCACGAGCCGCACTTCGCGTCGAAGATGGGGCGAATATCCTTGTTATAAGTGAACGTCGTCACGGTCGGCTTGTGCGCCCAAACAGGCATGGCGAAACCGAGCGCGACAACAATCAAGGGGATGAAGGCCGCCCGGCCTAGCGGCCTCATTCGTAGACGCTCCGAATGGCTTCCACCGCTTCGTCGAACAAGTCATAGGCCATATAGACTTCTTCTTTGTTCCCCAGATCGCCGTAGTCGTCGAGGAGCCAAGCCGAACGGACGAGCTGGCGAAGCGCCCATTTTAGCGACGCGCGGCGCTCGGCGGGTGCCTCTTCAACATGGAGTTCGAGCGCAACCGCAAGATTCTTCGCGTCGAGCGCCGGTAAATAGATTTGCGCGAAATTACCCGCCGTCACGAGCTCGCGTACCCTCACATTGCGCTCGGCGATAGCGGTGGCGATTCCCGCGGGACTTTCTGGGATGACGAGCTCGCCGAGCGCGGCCGCCGTTGGTACTATGATCTCGGCGTCCACCAAGATATCGGCAAAGATGAAATCGAACCGGTCAAAATCACCGTCTCTCTCGAACCGAACCTTGGCCGTGACCTCGCGCGGCAAAGCCGAGCTGCCGATATGAGCTTCGAGATAGGCGCCGTCCGACACAGCCAAAAGAGGATAGGCAAGCAGCTCGCGCGTTTGCTTCGTGTCCGTATCAAAGATTTCTTTGAGCACGGCGCGGCCTTTGAACGCTTTCACATTCAAGGGCTCAGAGAAATTGTTATACAGATAGATGCGAAAGACGCCCTCCTCGGGGTAAGTGCCTTCGAGATGGTGCCAATTATCCGGCGCCATAAAGAACATCCCGCCATGTTGCGGGTTATGGTTCTGATGCGGCCTCGTCGAGGTCGAAGGCTCGAGCGCCATGCTACAAATGGGACAGCTTCCCGGCGCGATCTCGCTCACCTCGGGATGCATCGCGCAGGCGAACGTGACTTCCTCGGTGATCAAAAAGAGGTCGCGAGCGCAAATCGGACATTTCCCGGGCGCGCGCTCGGAGATCACGGAGTGGATGGGACAGCCCCAGGCTTGCTGCACGAGCGTTTGGATTAGCTCACGCTCGCAAAACTCGCAATTCCGGGCCTCCCTTTCGGTGACGTCGCGGTGCACGGGGCACGTCCAGACGAGCTGGGCCTCGATCTCGTTCTCCTGTGCGGCAGAGGACGGGATGACATACAGCATGCCGATCAAAAGCCCGGCAACAACGCGCGCAATCATGGCTGACTCCAGGGCAGATCCTACCACGCGATGTTAGACTCCAGCGGATGGAACCTTACGTTTTGAGAGCGGTCGAAGCCGTCGAGCGCGTCACCGAAGAGCGCTGCCACGTTCTCGAGACGGGGAACGACCCGCGGGGTCCCGATGTCAGCATTGCCCGGGCTAGGGTCGAGCCGGGTGTCACGACCGCGCTCCACGTGCTCTCGGTCGACGAGCGCTACGTCATTATCGAAGGCCGCGGCCGCATGGAAGTCGAAGGCCTCGAGCCAGCCGATGTCGGGCCCGGAGATATCGTGGTCATACCGATGGGCTGCTCGCAACGGATCACCAACATTTCTGACCACGATCTCGTTTTTTACTGCGTGTGCACACCGCGCTTCGAGCCTGAGCACTACCGGGACCTCGAAAGTTAACGCCTCGCAAGCTTCTATCTTCGCTTGGATTTTAGCGATGAGATTGGCGCACTGCGTCAAGAAGATGTGAAAGGCCCGGTCGCCCCGCAAATCTTCATGAGAGAGCTCCTCGAGCGCCTTCAGCTTGATGATCGTGACAGCATCCAAACAATTCTTGAGCTCGATCGAGTCTTCCGTCTCCATCTGGGCCCACTCGATTCGGATGCTCTCATCTAAGAACCTATCGAGGCGCTCCTTGAGCTCTTGAACGGCGCGCTCCTACTCTTTTCGCTTGCTGTCGCGATAGCGGGACCAAAGCAAATAGAGCCCGGCCGCAAACGCAAAGAGAAGCTCTTTCGTCGCCGCGAGAGATTCCATGAAGCTCGCGAGTAGCTCGATGCCTTCGTAAGGGCGAAAATAGGCACGCGTAAGCGGGTGGAGCGGCATGAAGCGCCATTGCTCCGCTTCGCTCGCTTTGATCAAAGTCACGAATTGGAAGCGAAGATCGCTTTCGAAAAGCGTTTCGAGGGTGTGACGGACGAGGAGCTTCGAGGCATCGTCGCGCAGGACGAGAAGCGCCGTGGTAGCGACGGTGGTCGTGTCGGTCGAGGGGATCGCCGGCCGCTCGCGATAGAGCCCGCGCGGGATCTCGGCCTCGAAGAAAAAGGCGTGACGCAGCGACAAGGCCGCGGCGTCCTCGAGAGCGAGAAGGTCGAACGCCGCATCGGACCAGAGCGGACCAAGCGTGCGGCTGAGGAGGCCGGTCATCACCATCGTGGCATCGATGGAGTCGTCGGCAAGAATCGCATCGACCGAGCCGTCGACGATGTCCGCGCTCTCCGCATCGATTCGGTAATGCTCGAGCACTCTAAACGCGTCTTGCCGCATCGCCGGGCCCCGCTCCCCGAGCGCAATACGTGCACCATTGAGATCGGCTACGGACATAATGCCCGAGCCGCGACGCACGACTATATGCAAGAACTCGGAGAAGAGCGGCGACAAGACGCCAATACCATCCGCCGGGAACGCGCTTGCTTCGATGATCGCGAGGTCGGCGCCCCCATCGGCGAGAAGCTTCAAGTTGTCGAGCGAGCCTCGCGTTTGCACGATCTCGACAGGCCGTCGCACCGACTCTTCGAGGTATCGTGACAGAGCGTCCCCAATATCGAAGTAAAAGCTCCCACGCGATGCGGTCGCAATCCGGATCGTATCGGGCAGACTTTCGCGCGTCCAATACCACGTCGCGAGCGACACGATCGCAATGAAGGCAACAACCGCGCCGACAAGTTCCGACGGGCCCGTTCGACGACCGGGCTTGTGTAGGTTCCGTACCAACCCGCCCACTCGCACCACGCCATGTGGCGTTTTCGCAGGGCCCATAGCCCTAAAGGCTCCAAGGAACTTTACCAGTCCACTTAATCGAATTGCCACCGGCGCTGGCGTGTCGGTTGCCTGACGGCTTGGTGTAGCGCCTTGAGATACGCAGGGCGCGGCCATGCAGTCGCACCGAAGCGCAGCAAGTGATCCGTGTGGATTTGGCAGTCGATAAGCGTGAGGCCCCAAACATCGAGCTGCTCGACGAGGGCGGCGAAGCCGACCTTGGAGGCATCACTCGCACTCGCGAACATCGACTCTCCGAAATAGGCTGCGCCAATCGAAACGCCGTAGAGTCCTCCAACGAGCTCCTTCTCTTTACTCCACACTTCGACGGAGTGCGCGAAGCCGAGCCGGTGGAGCTCACCATAGGCGTCTTTCATGTCCTCCGTGATCCACGTGCCGCCTTGTCCGGCTCGCGGAACGGTGGCGCAGCCCTCCATCACTCGAGGGAAAGCTTCGTCCATCGTGAGCTCGAACCGACCGCTATTCACGGTGCGCCGGAGACTTCGAGGCATGCGGAACTGGTCACTCGTGAGGACAAATCTCGGATCTGGAGAGTGCCAGAGGATCGGCTCTCCCTCCGAGTACCACGGAAAAATACCTTCGGAATAGGCGCGCAAAAGCCGCGCCGGACTGAGATCGCCCCCGACCGCGAGAAGACCGTCCTCGGCTTCCTCAACCGGAGGGAAAATGATGTCGCTCCCCAGCCGGTAGACGGTCATGCGCGACCCGGCCCCTTAGGAGGCGTCTGCAGGCGAGGGCTTCTCTGAAGTGGGCACTGCCGGCGCCGGCGCGTCGACACTGAAGGTCAGTTTTTCACCGTCCAAGCCAATCGTGACCGTACCGCCATGCTCGAGCTCACCAAAAAGAATCTCGTCCGTCAGCGGATCGCGAACCTCTGACTGGATGGTCCGGGCGAGATGCCGCGCGCCGTAGACAGGGTCATAGCCCTTCTTGGCGAGATAGGCCCGCGCCTCCGGTTGCAGCGTGAACGCGACCCGACGCTCTCGCAACTGGGCTTCAAGCTCGAGAATGAATTTCTCGACGATCGTCTCCATGACGTCCTCGCTGAGAGACTCGAAGGTCACGACGGCATCGAGGCGGTTGCGAAACTCGGGACTGAACACCCGCTCGATGGCTTTCTTGGCGCGCGCGGGCGCCTCCTTCGAGGTGTTGCTTCCGAAGCCGACACCCGCCTGGCTCATCTCGCGAGAACCCGCATTCGAGGTCATGATGAGGATCGCCTGACGAAAATCCGCTTTACGGCCGCTATTGTCGGTGAGCGTCGCATGATCCATGACCTGGAGCAGGATGTTGTAGAGATCCATGTGCGCTTTCTCGATCTCATCGAGGAGCACGACGCAATAAGGATTTTGCCGAACCGCGTCGACGAGAAGGCCCCCCTGCTCGAACCCCACATAGCCGGGAGGCGCCCCAATGAGACGCGCCACCGCGTGCTTCTCCATGTACTCGCTCATGTCGAAGCGAAAGAACTCGTTTCCGAGATGACGCGCGAGCTGGCGCGCAAGCTCGGTCTTGCCGACGCCGGTCGGTCCGGTAAAAAGAAAGGACCCGGCCGGGTGATCCGGGAGTCCGAGCCCCGCGCGCGCCCGGCGAATCGCTTGCGCAACGACTCCGACCGCGGCTTCTTGTCCGAAAACAACGCGCTTGAGCGAATCTTCGAGCGTGCGAAGTCGCTCCTTGTCCGACGCCGTCGCTTGCTTCTCAGGGATACGCGCGACGCGCGCAATGATCTTCTCGATCTCGGGGATGTCGACCTTGGGAACATCGCCCGTTTTCGCGTCTAGGCGCAGCATCGAGCCCGCCTCGTCGATTGTATCGACAGCGCTATCCGGAAGCTTGTACTCCCGAAGGTGCCGCTGCGCGAGCTTCACCGCGGTCTCGAGGGACCCTGGGGTGAAGGTTACTTTGTGATGGTCTTCGTAGCGGGAGCGAAGCCCCTCTAGGATCTTCACCGCGTCTTCGAAGGATGGCTCGTCGACGACGATCTTCTGAAGACGGCGGTGCAGCGCGCGGTCCTTCTCGAGATGCTTGAACTCTTCGAAGGTCGTCGAGCCGAGGAGACGTACGCGGCCTTCGGTTAAGATAGGTTTGATGAGATTGGCGAGGTCCATCGTGCCGCCAGTGGTCGCTCCCGCGCCCACCATCGTGTGAAGCTCGTCGATGAAGAGGATCGGGTTGTCGCGCTGCTCGAGCGCCGCGATGATGGCTTTGAACCGCTCTTCGAAGTCACCGCGATAACGGGTGCCCGCAAGGAGCGCGCCCGAGTCGAGCGAAAAAATCTCGGCGCCTTTCAATATCTCGGGGACGTCCTCGGCGAGAAGACGCTGAGCGAGCCCTTCGACGATCGCCGTCTTGCCGACCCCGGCATCACCCACGAAGACGGGATTGTTCTTGCGGCGCCGGCCGAGCACTTGAAGTGCGCGGCGGATCTCGCTTTTCCTACCGATCAGCGGGTCGAGGAGGTCACGCCGGGCGCGCTCCGTCAAGTTCGTGGTGAAAGCGGCGAGCGGGTCGCCGAGCCCCATCGGCGCATCTTCGTCCCCTTCACTCGCATGCGCGGGACCGTCGTTGGACATGAACGGAACCTTCGAGATCCCGTGCGAGATGTAGTTGAGAATGTCGAGCCGGCTCACACCCTGCACTTCGAGAAGCTTCGCGGCCTGCGAGCGGCGCTCCTGCAACGTTGCCGCGAGCGCATCGCCAATATCCGCTTCCGTCTTCCCCGAGCTCTGGACGTGGAGGACGGTTTTCTGCAAAACGCGCTGGAACGCGAGCGTTTGGATCGGCTCTTGATCCGAGTCTCTCGGCATGAGCTCCACCGCCGTCTCGAGATATTCCTTCAAGTCATCCCGAAGCTTGTCGATATCCACCCCGCAAGCAAGAAGAACCTCTTCGCCTTTGGGCTCGTGGGCAATCGCGAAGAGCAAGTGCTCGAGCGTGAGATGCGCATGTCGGCGCGACTCCGCCTCGCGATAGGCAACATTCAAGACCATTTCAAGATTCGCGCTAAACATAGTTATTTATTCCGGCTCCATGCTGCAGCGGAGAGGATGCCCCGCATCGTTTGCAGTGTCATGAGTCATGGCGACCTTCGTCTCCGCGACCTCATAAGGGTAGACGCCCGCGACACCGATGCCTCCAGTGTGAACGTTCATCATCACCCGATAGGCTTCAGCGGGTGATTTGTTGAAAATCATCTCCAGTATATCCACAACGAAGTCCATCGCAGTGTAATCGTCATTGTGGATAAGAACTTTATAGAGCTTCGGCTTGTCGGTTTTCTGGCGCGTCTTTTCGAGAACTTCGCCTTGCCGCTTCTTGTCGGTCTCACCCATCACCCTATTGTAGAGCCAGCGTAGCGGAGGCACCAACCTCGTGGCGGGAGGGGGCCCGCTAGCGTGTATGCGGCTGCCATCTCTCTGTCAATCCCTCGCCCATCAAGTTGAGCGTGATGGCTGTAGCGAAGATGGCAAGGCCGGGAAACGCGGTGGTCCACCACGCGCTGCGCATGATGGGCTGGGCCTGTTGCAGCATGAGACCGAGACTCACCCGGGAGGGATCGCCACGGCCCAGATAGCTCAGACGGGCCTCGATGAGAATCGCCTGCGCCACGAGGAGCGTGCCGCTCGCCATCGTGGGCCCGAGGGCGTTGGGGAGGATCTTGGCAAACATCAAGTTCAAATTCCCGGCTCCAGCTGCGCGGGCAGCCTCGATATAGTCCTGAGATTTCAGCGAGAGGAACGCGGCCCGCACGACACGGGCAAGTTGTGGCCAGCTCAATAGCCCGATCGCGACCACGACGTTTCCGAGCGACGGGTCGAAAAACGCCACGAGCATCATCGCGAGAAAGAACCTGGGGATCACTTGAAACACTTCGGTGACCCGCATGAGAACGTCATCGGCAAAGCCGCCGAGAAAGCCCGCGGTGGCGCCGACGGCGATACCGGCAAGCACGGCCGCAAGCGCGGCCGTGATGCCGACAAAAGTGACACCCGGGTCCCGGAGAGCACGCGATTGAAGACGTCACGGCCGAGCTCATCAGTGCCCATGAGATGGACCGAGTCCGGCGCGGCGAGTGCGGGTCCGACGGCCACGCGCTCGCGTCGAAAGGCCGGAGGGCGCCGCCCATGGACGCAAAGAGCACGATCCCCAGAAGAAGCAACCCCGAACAGATCGGAAGTCCAGCCCTCGTGGCGGTCCGCGCCGTCATGAGTACACGACCCGCGGATCGATGAACGCGTAGATGACGTCCGTGACAACGTTCGCCACGATGACCGCTACCGAGATACACGTGAACAGGCCGAGCAGCAGCGGAAAATCTCGCGCGCCGATCGCTTCGTACATCAACCGGCCCAGGCCGGGCCAGGCAAACACGGTCTCGGTAAGGACGGACCCGGCCAGCATGTGGCCGACATGCAAGCCCATAACCGTTACCACCGGAAGCATCGCATTCGGAAACGCATGGCGGAAGACGACCCTGGGCTCGGACAGCCCGCGCGCACGCGCGGACTTCACGAACTCCCGACTCAACTATTCGCGCATCTTGACCGCGTGAGACGGTAGATGAGCGTGAGCTGGTACACGCTGTAGGTGAGCGCCGGCAAGGCGAGATGATGAGCCACGTCGAGGACGCGGTCGAATCCCACGGACGTTGTGCGCAGCGAGACCATGCCCTGGATGGGAAACCATCCGAGACCGACGGCGCCTCTCTGTTCAAATGGAAGACGTAGCGAAGTCCGTCGGGCGAAACCTCCCAACTGTCAGCAAGGTCCGGTGTCGGGTTGAAATCAAAGTCGTAGCCGATGAGCCCGTTGAAGAGGTTCGACGCGATCATGACCGCTGGCAGGTCGCTCGAAAGATGCGCGGTCAAGGTGGCGGGCTCACCTTCGAGCGCTCGCTCCCCGGAGTCCCACACGAAGTGGACACGATAGCGGCGAGCAAAAGTAGCTTTCGAGTCCTCACTAAAGTCGCCACTTCTTTGGTGCCTCCTCGAGACGCATCCCGTTCTCGAGGGCTTCGCGAATGTTTGCCTCGCGCGTGTCGACCTTCTGGGCCAGTTCGAGGATCTCCGATTCTCGCGCGCGTGGCACGACGACGACACCGTCCGCGTCACCCAGCAGCAGGTCACCGTCACTGACGCGCACGCCGCAAAGGGACACGGTAACGTTCATAGCATCACGCGCCACCCGATTCTTCCCTGTCCGTATCGATCTGCCCCGGCTGAAGACGGTATATCCAAGATCGAGGCTTCGGCTGACGTTGCGACAAACGCCGTCGAGGACCGAGCCCGCGATACCTAGCTTCACCGCGGCAAGGGTCATAATATCTCCCCAAACGGTCGCGTCGAGACGTCCTACATTGTCGAGGGTGATCACCCGCTCTGGTGGAACGTCGTCGATGTAGTCTCCCACCGTGCTACCGGACGTATCGGCGGGAAGGGTCGCATCGTAAAAGCCCACCCGCACAGCCTAAAGCTCGGGTCGAGAGCCAGTATCCCGAAGCAATGCCCGGCAATGCCGAGCCGATCCAACGTATCCCCGACGGTGCTCGTCGACATCTTCTTCAGCTGCTCGACAGTCTCATCCATCTGTCAGTCCGCGTAGTCCGGTTCTTCGCGATCGAGAAGGCGCATCAAAGCAACGAAGTGCAGTCGGGCTTGCTTCCGAAGGTTATTGGGCCTCGCGTCACGACATATTTTTCGGCGACAGAGTCGGGAATCGTGCGAAGGTTCTGACTCGTCGCTTGGGCAAGGACCTGCACTTGGCAGGCTCGCTCGAGGAAATAGAGGTCGTCGAAACCGCGTGCCATCGACTCGCCCGCGACGATCACTCCGTGATTCGCGTGGAATAAAATATCTCTTTTCCCGAGCACAGCGGCGAGACGCTCCCCTTCTTCCGCGTGATCCGCGGCGCCACTATAAGCGTCGTCATTGGCGATGCGGCCATGAAACCGCAAGGCGTTCTGACTGATCGACAAGAGCCGCCCGCCTTCGAGAACGCAAATCGTCGTCGCATGGATTTGATGGGTGTGGAGCACGCAAACGCTGTGTGGACGCGCCCGAAGGATACGCGAGTGAATGAACAGCGCTGACCGCTCGACCTCTCCTTCCCCTTCGAGCACGTTCCCATCGCCATCGACAACGAGAAGTCGGCTTGCTCG
This sequence comes from Acidobacteria bacterium bin61, assembly GCA_963578475.1. GTDB lineage: Bacteria > Acidobacteriota > Vicinamibacteria > Marinacidobacterales > SMYC01 > SMYC01. The sequence goes on from CAUZCL010000003.1 coordinate 101,336, forward strand.
CACTTCCGACCAGTGGAGGCCGTGCGGGATCACGAGGAAGCGCTCCGATTCCCCGGGCACCCGCAGCGTAAAGTGATTCGAGATGCCTTCGTTCAGGCCGAAGCGCTCGCCTAGCCGATAGGCGGCCGCAAGCTCACGTCGCTCCGTACTCAAGGGAAGCTCTTCCGAAACGCGGGGACGTCTTCATCTATCAGCTTCCGATCTTCCTCGCGGACCTCGTCGAGGCGCTGCGTTAAAATCGCGTGTACCTCGAGCTGCTGGTCGGTGGGGCGAAGGTCGGCGCTGTCGTGACCGAGGTCGTTTCCGAGCGCGCCGAGCCTTCCGTAGAGCTTCATCGGCGCACGAAACGCGTCTTCACGCGCCCCGGTCAAGTTGACGTCGAAGAGCTTCCCTTCCACCGACACGGCATAGGTCGAAAGCTCCTCCGCATTGCTCACGATGGCGGTCATCCCCTCGCGCTCGCCGTAGCGCTCCACGAGGTCCAGGAGCTCTTTGCGCGTCCATTCGAGCTCGTCGATCATGTCGACGACCTCGTTCAACTGGTCGCGGATTTCGAGCGACAGCGCCGCTTGCGCTTCGATATCCGCTTGGATTCCCGTCGAGTGTGGGTCTTTACGCAACTCGAGCGGTACTTCTAGCGGTATTGGCGTCACATCGTCTCCCACCAGCAGACGCACGGTGTACATGCCCGGCACCGCGAGCGGACCCCGGTAGCCCGGGAAGAGATCCAGGTCCCACGTGCGTAGACGCCGCCAGCCTTCTTCGCCAAGCGGAACCCAGTCGTGCTCGGGCAGCGGCGTCCGGAGCTTCGCCTCGCGCGATTTTTCGTGGCGGAGATCCCACCAGACACGCTGAAGCCCTGCCGACCCGCTCGCTTCGAGCTCGCGAATGGTCTCGCCCGCAGCATCGACGATCTCGATCTTCACGTCGTCGTCCACTTTGTCCACGAGGTGGTAGTGGATCGAAGCCCCGTAGGGGGGATTCTGACCGGATACCTGACTCCCGCTTTCCGTTTTGATGCCTTTGGTCGCGCGGAAGCGGTAAGCGGCCCGCGGCTCGAAGAGATGCACGTCTTTTTCGAGAAGCGACAGCTCGAGCACTCTTAGGGGCGTGAGATCGTCGAGGATGTAGAAGCCGCGGCCATAGGTCGCGACCACCAGATCCGAGAAGTGCTCTTGCACCGTCAACCAGTAGATCGGCGCGGGAGGCATGTTCGTCCGCAGCGACGTCCAGTGCTCCCCGTCATCAAGCGTGACATAAACCTGGTTGTCCGTCCCCGCATAGAGCATGCCGCGACGCTCGGGATCTTCACGCACCACGTGAACGAAGCGGAAGACCGACTCGGGAATGCCTTCGCTGATGCGCTCGAAGCTCTCGCCGTAATCCGTCGTCTTATAGATGTAGGGCGCGAAATCGCCATCCTGGTGGTTGCTGAAAGCGATGTAGGCTGCGGCGCCGTCATAGCACGAAGGCTCTATCGCTTTGACCCAGCTCTCGACATACAAGCTCTCGATGTTCTTCGACACGTTCGTCCAGCTCTCGCCGCCATTTTGCAACACGTGCACTTGTCCGTCGACGCTCCCCGTCCAAATCACTCCTTGCTCGACAGGTGACTCCGCAATCGAAAAGAGAACGGAGCCGTCGAACGTATAGAGGTTGTCGATGGTGAGCCCGCCGCCAGAGTCCTCCTGACGTGTCTTGTCGTTCGTCGTCAGGTCAGGGCTGAGCTCGCGCCAGCTTTGTCCGGCATCCGTCGTGACGTGAACGTGCTGGCTTCCAACATAGACCTTCTCGTGATTATGAGGCGAGATGTGAAGTGGAAAATTCCAGCACCACCGGTACTTCACTTCAGCAGGCGCCCAGCCGTAGGACGCTTCCGGCCATACGCGTACGTCGCGCCACTGGCCGGAGCGCCAGTCGTAGCGCTCGAGCCCGCCGTCGTAGCAGCCTGACCAGACGATGTTGTCGTCTTCCGGGTCGGGCGTGGCCCAACCACTCTCGCAGCCGGCAACGTCGTGATTATCGCCGCCGCCGCGCGGCGGGTTCTCGACGATACTCTCCCCACCATCCACCGACATGCTGAACCGCACCGACGCGATATAGATCCGATCGGCGTCGTCCGGCGAGACGGCAAAGCGAGTGTAGTAGGGCGCGCGCTCGTTGAGCGTTTGGTTGTTGCTGACGAGCTTCCACTCATCGCCACCATCCGTCGAGCGGTAGAAGCCGGGGCTCGTGTCCTCGGTCAGAACATACCAGCGATCCGGATCCGACTGCGCGATCGCGACCGCAATCTTTCCGAGGGGATGGCTCTCGCCACCGGGAAGACCTTTGTCTTCGTCGGAAAGTTTCTCCCACGTAGTTCCGCTGTCCTTCGAACGGTAGACGCCGCTTCCCGGCCCACCGCTCACGAGACCCGACGTGTTGATCTGCATCTGCCACATCCCCGCGAGCACGCTGCGCGGGTTGGTCGGGTCCATCGCTATGTCTGAGCACCCCATCTTCTCGTCCACGAAGAGCACTTGCTCCCACGTCGCGCCGCCATCCGTGGTGCTGTAGACGCCGCGCTCGGGCTGCGGCGCATAGAGGTGACCCGCGGCGCAGGCGACGGCGACGGCGGGATCCGTCGGGTTCACGACGAGACGGCCGATACGGCCGATTTTCTCGAGCCCAACGTGGCTCCACGTCTCGCCGGCATCGGTCGAGCGGTACATGCCGTTTCCCATCGCAAGCGCGGGGCGAATGACAAAGGTCTCGCCGGTGCCGGCCCAGACGACATTCGGATACGAAGGCGCTATGGCGATCGAGCCGAACGAAGCGACGTCGACGTCATCGAAGATAGACGACCAGCTCGAGCCACCATCGGTCGTCTTCCATATGCCACCGGACGCGGCACGATATAGACGACAGCGTTATTCCCGGGCTCGCCGGCAATCGCGATCGTGCGGTTACCGTCAGGTCCGATATAGCGATAGGCGAGCTCCGAGAGAAGCTCGGGATCGAGGGCTTGCGCAAGGATCATCGCGACGAGCAAGTGCATTCATTCTTCTCCGAAAAGCGCGCGGTACTTTTTTTCGAGCGCTTTGGTTTTCTTCGCCGAGAGGCCGCCGAGAAGCTCAACCGCTTGGCGAAAGCGTACGCGCGTCAAGTCCAGCCCGAGAAGCGCCATCGAGCCGAAGAGCGGCGTCGACGCTTTCGAGCCTGTGAGGGCGACGTAAAAAGGCCGCGTCAAGTCGCGAAGCTTGATGTCCAGCTTCTCCGATAGCGAGCGAAAAACGCCCTCGATGGCCTCCTCGCTAAAGTTCGGGAGTGATTCGAAGAGCCAAATCGCCATTTGAAGAACGCGTACCAGGTCCGCCGGCTCTTTCCCTTTCAATATCAAGTCATCCGCTTGGATAGGCACCCGATCCGCGAAGAAGAACGCGGTGAGAAAGCCCCAATCAGCGAGTGTCTCGAGGCGCGGCTGGGCAAGCGGCACAATTTTTCCGAGATAGTCGGCACCGAGGGCCCAATCCTGGAGCAACTTCAATAGCGCGGGGTCGTCATAGTCCTCACGGATGTAGCGCGCGTTCAGCCAGCGTAGCTTGTCGACATCGAAAACGGGGCCGCCTAGCGATAGCTTCTCGATGTCGAAATTCTCGATGAACTCGGCGAGCGAAAATTTTTCTTCTCCTTCCGCACGCGTCCAACCCATCATACCCATAAAGTTCACGATGGCCTCGGGGAGAAAACCAGCACGTCGGTAATAGTTGATCGAGGTCGGGTTCTTCCTTTTCGAGAGCTTGGACTTGTTCGCGTCGTTATTCCTGAGAAGCGGCAGATGGCAAAACACCGGCGGCTCCCACCCGAAATACTCGTAGAGCTTCAAGTGTTTCGGAACGGAGTTGATCCACTCCTCACCACGAATCACGTGACTGATCTCCATTAAGTGGTCGTCGACGACGTTGGCGAGATGATACGTCGGAAAGCCGTCCGACTTCATCACGATCTGGTCGTCAATGGACGCCCAGTCTTTCCGAATGTCACCGCGAAGAACATCATGCATCACAGACTGGCCCTCGATGGGAATTTTCATCCGCACGACAAAAGGCTCATCGGAGTCGTCTCGCGCGATGTCGCGGCAGTGCCGGTCATAGCCTGGGAACAGTTTCTGGTCCCGGTGCTCGGCGCGCAACGCCTCTAGTCGTTCCTTCGTGCAATAGCACCGATAGGCATAGCCGTCCGCGAGAAGCCGATCGACGTGCTCCTTGTATATCGGCAAGCGCTCGCTCTGACGATAAGGCGCGTGCGGTCCCGAGACATCCGGCCCCTCGTCCCAGGTGAGCCCGAGCCAGCGCAGCGAGTCCAGGATCATTTGCTCGGACTCGCGCGTAGAGCGCGCTTGATCCGTATCCTCGATGCGCAAGATGAACTGCCCGTCATGTTGCCGGGCGAAAGCGTGGTTGAAGAGCGCCTGATAGGCCGTCCCGACATGCGGATCGCCTGTCGGGGACGGTGCGACACGAACACGAACCTTTGAAGCTGAAGCCGTCATAACGCCGCGCATTGTACCTCTCCGCCCGGAGATCGACACGCCGGGAGGATTTCCTGGAACTATCTATTAGCCTTATGTGGCCATTTGCTTCGGGGGGGGGTGCAGGCTCAGCACCAGATTGGTGTAAGCACCTTTAAGCCTATGCTCTCTTGTAAAACACTGTATTTACTGTATATACAGTGTACTGGCTCTGGTCAAAGTCACTTTCTTCCTGCCCCTTCGCGACAACGATGGCAGGGAGCTTGGCAAGGAGATAAGCGCCGTTGAAGACGAGTGTTTTCTACTTTTCGGCGCCTGGACACTGGCGGGATTCTTCAAGGGTGTGTGGCGCATGGAAAGTGGGGAGCGTCAGGTAGACACGAGCGCGGCCTATATGGTGATCGTAGAAGAAAACCCGCTCGACGAGCTCGAAGTAATCCTGAGGCGCTTCAAGGCGGGAACGACACAAGAGGCGATTTTTCTCGAGGTCGAGCACGACATCGACCTGCGTTTACTTGGACCACCGAATCAGGAGAAGCCGACATGGAGCCGTCCAAGTGGAGTGACGCAAACGAGCGTCTCAGAGCGTTAGCCACCCGGATGATCAAGGAGGGCGTGGATGCTCCCATATTTTCATCGCGTTTTTTTCGCCCGACGGGCGAGCTCGGCGCACTTGGAAAAACACGCGCGCAAAGAGAGCAGATCGTTCAATCTAAGCTTCATCGATGGCTGAAGGAGCGTTACGAAGAGCTTCGGCTGCGCGACGCATCCGATAATGCAAGCCAGCTTTCCGACGCGGCATCGTAGACGACGGCCGAGATCCCTCCCAGCTCTTCGTCCGCGTAGCTCGATCGCGGCGGGAAGTTGAAATCAGCGAGAAAGTCGAGCTCAAGAGACCTAGGCGCTGGTCCCACGTCTTCCCCGCAGCCCGCAAAAACCACAAAGAGGAGTCCGGAGATGAGCCTCCTCACGCCAGGGTCCTAGGCCGGCTGCTCGGCCAGAAAGCTGATGAGATCGATTTTGGTGAAGATCCCGCTGACGGAGTCTCCGTCGAGCACCACGGCGATGTGACCGCGGTTGAAGACCTCCGCGAGCGCCTCGAGCGAGTTCCGCGGCGAAACGACTTCCATGTGGTCCTTCTTAACGAGCGGGGCGATCGCGTCCGTAGCACCTGCTTTCGCCTGGACCATGCAATCGAGAATCGCGAACTCGGTGATCAAGCCTGAGAGCTTGCCATCATCGACCACCGGAAGCTGCGAGATATTATGCTCCTTCATCACGCGCACGACATTTGCCATCGACTCGCTCGACTCGACCGTGATGACCGTCTGGATGCGCTTCGAAACAAGAAGGTCCGAGACCGTGTTCTCTCCGAGATCGGTCTCCATGAAGCGATTTTGCCGCATCCAATCGTCGTTGAAGAACTTCGACAGATAGCGCGAGCCGGAATCAGGCAAGAGCACCACCACGACCTTGTCTGCCGGAAGATCACGCGCGTAGCGAAGCGCGGCCGCAGCCGCGGTGCCGCACGAGCCGCCCACGAAGAGCCCTTCTTCCCTACCGAGACGGCGCGCAATGACGAAAGATTCCTTGTCGCCAACCTGGATCACGTCGTCGACGACATCAAAGTTCATCGTCGAGGGCAGGAAATCTTCTCCAACACCTTCGACCATGTAAGAGTGCGCCGCCCCGAGATTGCCGGTCTTGAAATATTCGTAATAAAGCGAGCCCACCGGATCGGCGCCAATGATCTTGATATCCGGGTTCTTTTCCTTCAGATATTTTCCCATGCCGGAGATCGTGCCGCCCGTCCCCATGCCGACAACGAGCGCGTCGAGCTTGCCACCGGTCTGCTCCCAGATCTCCGGCCCGGTCGAATCGTAATGCGCCTGCGGGTTCACCGGATTGTGATACTGATTCGCATAGAGACAGTTCGGCGTCTCTTCGGAAAGCTTGCGCGAGACGCAGTAATAGCTCCGTGGGTCCTCCGGCTCTACTGCTGTGGGACAAACGACAACTTTGGCCCCGAGAGCTTCGAGCGTGCGGATCTTCTCGTCGCTCATCTTGTCGGGCATGACGAAAATGGCCTTGTAGCCCTTGACGGAAGCGGCGATCGCGAGCCCCATTCCCGTATTGCCGGAGGTAGCCTCGACGATCGTGCCGCCTGGCTTGAGCAGCCCTTTCTTCTCGGCATCTTCGATGATGGCGATTCCGATACGGTCCTTGACCGAACCGCCGGGGTTGAAGAACTCGAGCTTCGCGAGCACGGTGGCTTGGATGCCGCGCGCAACGTTAGTGAGCTTGACGAGAGGCGTATTGCCAATCGTTTCAAGGACGTTTTCAGCGATTCCTGGAAGAGGGCCTTTGAACTTCATTTATTATTGATAATACTTCCCAGAACGCCGTCCCACAACGTCGGCGGAATGCGGGACGGGGTTCAGGGACGCAGAACCCGGCCTGCGAGAACACCCGGCCCGGTGAGCTTGCCGCTTAACACAACGTGCGCGATCCCCTCGGCCAGTTGATGCGAGTCTTTGTAAGTTGCCCGATCCGCGATCGTCTCGAGGTCGAACACGACGATGTCGGCCCAAGCGCCGGGGCGTAGCTGGCCGCGATCGGTGAGCCCGAAAACCGTGGCGGGAAGACTGGTCATCGAGCGGATCGCATGCGGCAGCGTGACGACGCCGCGCTCGCGCACGTAGCGTGCGATCTTCCGTGGAAACGTGCCGTAATAACGCGGATGCGGTTTCCCTTCACCCATCGCGACGAGCCCGCCATCGGAGCATGTCATCGTGTAGTCCTGGCGCATGATGTGAGCAATGTCGTCTTCCGACATGTTGAACGAAATGAGGCCCGCCCCGCCTTCTTCGAGCAGCGCGAGCACCAGGTCAATGGCCGCGACCCCGCGCTCTTCGGCGAGCTCCTGCAGCGTGCGCCCTTCAATCGTCGGGTCGGCGCGGTGGCGGGACACTTGAAGCGTCTCCGACCCGCCACGCCGGCGAAGGTTCTCGATCATGTCCTCTTTCAAACGCGCGCGCTCACGCGGATTTGCGAGACGTTGTTCGAGCGGCGAAGGTCGACCGGGCATCGTCTCCCCTGCTTGCGCCCAACGCGGCACGAGAGCTCCAGTGATGCTCGTGCCGGACGCTTCGTAGGGATATTGATCCGCCCATACGGACACGCCGCGAGCTCGCGCGCGCTCGATACGCAGACAGGCCGCGACCGCCTTTCCCCAGTTGTCGGGCCCGAGCGCTTTCATATGCGTCACGATCCCTGAAACATCGGCTTCTTCAGCAATCCGAATCACTTCTTCGACCGCCGTAAGAAGCCCCACCGTGTAGTCGCCCTCGTCACGGATATGACTTGTATAAACGCCACCGGGATGAACTTCTTTCGCAAGTGCTACCACTTCTTCCGTGCTCGCGTAGCTCCCGGGTGCGTAATAGAGTCCGCTCGACAAGCCGAACGCGCCCGCGGCCATTCCTTCCCGCACCATGCCCTTCATCCGCTCGAGCTCCTCGTCCGTTGATGGACGGTCCTCGAGCCCCATGACCTCGCGGCGCACGCGACCATGGCCCACCATCAAGGCCGCATTAACGCCAATCCCTTGTGCTTCGTAGGTCGCGCGCTGCTCGGAAAGCGGCCAAGTACCGCCCCCGTCGGGGTTCAGGACGACGGTCGTGACACCTTGCGCAAGAATCGGCGCCGCACCTTTGAGCTCCTCGCGCCGGAGCCCCCCGGCCGCATGCGAGTGCACGTCGATGAAACCCGGTGCTATGTAGAGTCCGGTGGCATCAATGACGGTGTCAGCCGTCCCACCGTCGAGACGTCCCATCCTAACGATGCGTCCGTCCCGGATCCCGATATCCGCCGCGTACCAAGGGTTGCCTGTCCCGTCGAGAACCCAGCCGTTCTTGATGAGAATGTCGTAGGAATCAGCGCCGGCGCCCATTGAGGCTGACGTAGTCAGAGCGGCCAACGTCAAGCCGAATAAGAGGATCGCCCGGCGCATCGGCCCAAGCCTATCACCGATTTCGGCTTTACGGATTCGTATCTGTGGTGACCTAGTTTTGTGCGGTCGCGATCGCTCTCAGCTCCTCCAATCCGTCCAGCACGACGTGTATCTGCGGGGACGTCACATCGGGGTCCGCGACGAACAAGAAGTGCTGGCCGTCGGGCGCGATGTCCCAACCGCGCCGGTTGGGACATATCTGACTGACTCGAAGAGACAGAGAGCTCGGGGTGGGTCGATGCGCAGCGTCGTGTTGGCCGTCCCTGCCACGTCCGCCACCATGAACGTCGCGTCCTCCATGTCGCCTCAGGCTCGATAGACGCAGCGCATCACGGCGCATCCGGATGGTTGATGCGAGCCAGGAGCTCGGCCCAACGCGGGTCGGCGCGAAAGCCATCGAAGAACGGGGTCCGGGGCTGCGCGATCCAAGTGCGCTTCTCTAGCGCTTCGTCGAGAAGCTCGAAGCCATATCCACCTCTCCAAGGGCTGCATGGATGATGGCACGAAAAAGAGGACTGACAGACTCTGTCTCTGCCTTTTTCTCGAGCTCTCCGAAAGTGGCCCGTGCCTCGTCGTTTCGTCCCGCGGTAGCCTGACCCCGCCCCAAAAAACCCAGGTAGAAAGGCGCTTGTCCGGCAATTGTGGCTGCTCTCGCAAGCGCATCGATGCCCCTTTCGACGCGACCCAAGCGGACGTACGCAGAGCCGATGCAGAAGAGGCCGACGACGTAGTCGGGGTCCAGGTCCGGCGCTTTCTGGCACTCTTTCACGCAACCTTCGTCATCGCCCTGGAAACTGAAGGTCATGCCGGCCTTGCTATTCACATAGGGGTTTAGAGGGTCGAGCTCTTGCGCTTTCTTGACGGCAGCGATGGACTCTTCTTCCCTATTTTTCCACAGAAACCACCCCAACCAGAGCTGCGAAGCGGATTCATGGGGTCGAGTTCCTTGCTTCGCTTGAGCGAGCGCCGTTCTTGCTCGAAGTCCAATCGAACATTAGTTCGATGATGCGTTGGGCCGATGCACATCCGCGAGCTGGTCGTTGATGGCGAGGGCCCGTTCGAGCGACGCTTTTGCCCGTTTGCAGGCCTCCTCTTCGCGTACGAACCCGTAGATCGCCTGAATGGCGTGCATCTCGGCGAGACCGATGTGGGGGAGAGCGTAGCTGGAATCCTTTTTGGACCGCTTCCTCATAAAATTCCCGGCTTTTGCCATCGCCTCTTTGCGACGCGAGAACCAATGGTACCTGCCGCGCAAATAAAATGATAGGCCTCCTGGTTCTCGGTATGGCGAACCACGCGCGGCGCTTCCGCATCGCTCAGCTCCAGTCTGAGCGCAGCGACGATGTCTGCCGAGATTTTGTCCTGAACCGCGAAAACGTCATCCATGTCGCCGTCATAGCGGCGCGACCAGATTTGGTAGCCGCCTTCCACAGCATTGAGCTGCGCGGTCACCCTCAGACGCTTGCCGGCCGTGCGCACACTTCCTTCGAGGACGGTCTTGACCTCGAGCGAACGGCCCACTTCGCAAAGATCATGATCGCCGCCTTTGAATCGAAACGCCGAGGAGCGCGCGGCGACGCGAAGACCCTGAATACCTGCGAGCGCCGTCATGATCTCCTCTGCCATACCCTCGCAGAAATAGTCTTGATTTTTTTGCCGGCACTGATATCGGCAAAAGGAAGTACGGCGATGGAATGGGCTCCCTCTTGTTCACCCTCGAAAGGAGCGGTCGCCCCGACTCGGCCGACTCCAGACAAGGTCTCGAGTGTAAATCCCAGATCACGCACGGTTTAAAAACGCGCCTCCGGATTCTTCTCAAGACAGCGGGCGACGATGCGACCGAGCCCAGAGTCAGCAGAGTCTCTTCCGGGGAGCTCCGGCTCGAAGTTCAGGATAGCGCTGAGTTTGTCCGCGGTGGACCTGCCGATGAAGGCCGGACGTCCAGAGAGCATTTCGTAGAGCACCGCGCCCACCGCGAAAATGTCACTTCGCTTTTCCGCGTCGCGGCCGCGGACTTGCTCGGGTGACATGTAGCCGACCGTTCCCATGACCGTACCCGGGTCCGTGCCGCGGATATTCGTCTCACCTTCATCATCCGCCTCGCCTTCGAAGAGAGCTTGCCTTTTGGGGAGTCCGAAATCCAGAATCTTCAAATGGTCGTCCAGCGTCACGAACGCATTGGCCGGCTTGAGGTCCCGGTGGAGGATCCCCTTGTCGTGCGCCGCCGCCAATCCCTGCGCCATTCGTAGCGCATAGGCGACCGCCTTACGCTGAGGTAGAGCCCCCCGACTCCAGCAGTTTCTGGAGCGTGTTCCCCTCGAGAAGCTCCGTGACGGTGTAAACCACGCCGTCCTCGGAGCCGAAGTCATAAATCGCGAGCACGTTGGGATGCGAAAGCGCGGCCAGCGCTTTGGCTTCACGCTCGAAGCGATCTCTGAACTCCTTGTCTCCCGCGAGTTTGTCAGGAAGAACTTTGATAGCGACCCGACGGTCGAGCCTCCCATCCTCGGCGGAACACACTTCTCCCATCCCACCGGCACCGATGGGCTCGATGATGACGTAAGAGCCGAGCCGTGTTCCGGGTTGCAGGGGCATTGGAGTCCAACGAAACTGAATGCCGATTATAGTGCCCGAACCGTTAGTCTGTCGGAAATTCCGGTCCTTTCGCGCTGATTCCAAGAACTCCACCACGGGACGCACCGCGATTTCGGCTATACTGGACTGTTCGATGCGCAATGTCGTCGTAATTCCAGCCTTGGACGAAGAGAAATCTATCCCCAAGGTACTCGCCGAGATCCCGACGGATCTGATCGCAGAAGTGTTCGTTGTGGATAACGGGAGTAGCGATCGTACCGCGGAAGTGGCTCGGCAAGCCGGCGCGACGGTGCTCTACGAGCCGCGAGCAGGCTATGGCCAAGCTTGCCTGACCGGGATCGCCGCTCTTGCACAAAACCCTCCTGATGTCGTTGTTTTCGTCGACGGCGATTACAGCGACCGCTCGGCGGAGATGACGGCGCTCGTTGCGCCCATTCTCGATGGCACCGCAGATTTTGTCATCGGCTCGCGCATTCTCGGAGAGCGGGAGCCGGGTGCTCTCGCACCGCAGGCGCGATGGGGCAACGGGCTCGCAACGTGGATGATCCGCATTCTCTACAACACGACGTTTACCGATCTCGGACCGTTTCGAGCCATCCGCTATGACACGTTGCAGTCGCTGAACATGTGCGATCGCGATTACGGCTGGACCGCGGAGATGCAAGCCAAAGCCGCCCGCACGGGTGTCCGAACAAAAGAAGTGCCCGTCAGCTACCATCGCCGGATCGGGCGATCGAAAATCACCGGCACGGTCAAAGGCACCGTTCTCGCCAGCTGGAAAATCATTACGACCATTCTGAAGTTGCGATTCACCCGTCCTCCCGACACGGCGCGGGCGGAATCGAAAGTCCCCCTCGGTTGAATATGCGGAAAACAAAAATTGTCGCGACTCTAGGCCCTGCCTCTTCTTCGCCAGACATGGTGGAGAAGCTCATCGACGCAGGCGTGGATGTCGCCCGTCTTAATTTCTCGCACGGCACGCACGAAGAGCACGAGCAAAACGTCGAAACCGTTCGCGCCATTAGCGCGCGCCACCACCGCCCAGTGGCCGTTCTTCAAGATTTGTCGGGTCCGAAGATCCGTACGGGCAAGATCGAAGCGGAAGGCGGCGTGCAGCTCGAAGAGGGCGCGCGTTTCGTGCTGACGACCGAGGAGGTGCCCGGTGACGCGGATCGGGCCTCGACGAACTACAAGAAGCTCCCTCGCGACCTCAAGAAAGGCGATCGCATCGTTCTCGACGACGGCCGCATCGCGCTTGCCGTACAGAAGGTGGAAGGTGAAGAGATCGAGACCGAGGTCGTCAACGGCGGCATCCTGAAATCAAATAAAGGCATCAATCTGCCCGGAGTCTTCATCTCGACGCCGGCGCTCACGGACAAAGATCGACGCGACGTCATCCAGGGCCTGAAGCTCGACGTCGACTTCATGGCTATGTCCTTTGTCCAACGCAAAGAAGATATCGAACAGCTGCGCTCTCTCCTGCGCGAGAACGAGCGCAAAGATCTCCAGATCATCGCCAAGATCGAACGGCCGAAAGCCGTCGAGAACCTGCTCGAAATCCTATCCGTGGCCGATGGCGTCATGGTTGCACGTGGGGACCTCGGCGTCGAGCTCGCTCCGGAACAAGTGCCCACGATCCAAAAAGAAATCATCCTTGAAGCGAACCAACGCGGGCAGACGGTGATCACGGCCACCCAAATGCTCGAGTCCATGGTGCACGAACCCGTGCCCACGCGTGCCGAAGCCTCGGACATCGCGAACGCGATTCTGGACGGAACCGACGCGCTCATGCTCTCCGCAGAGACGGCAAGCGGCGCGTACCCGGTGGAGGCGGTCGAGACCATGGCGCGCATCACCGTGCACACCGAAGACCATATGGCGAACTCGCCCACCCGGCGCCGCACGGCGGATTTCCCACTCATGGAAGGCTCCCCGGTCACGCGCGCGGTCGCCCTCGCGGCAAGACGCGCCGCGGAGGAGCTCGACGCGAAGTATATCGTTGCCTTCACCGAGTCCGGCTCTACCGTCCGGCTCGTGAGCTACTCGCGACCGAAAAGCCACATTCTCGGCTTTACGCCTTCGGAACGCGTCTATCGACGACTCGCGCTGCGTTGGGGTGTCACGCCGTTGCACGGCGAGCGGTTCGACACCACGGACGCTATGCTCGAGGTCGCAATGAAATTCCTCAAGCGAAAAGGCTTCGTCAACGAAGGCGACATCGTGGTCACCGTGTGCGGACACACCACGCTCCCCGGCGCCACCAACATGATGAAGGTCTTGAAGTTCTGACGACCGCTCTTGGTAAAGAAGAGACGTAAGAAAAAAGCGCGGAAATATTCGAAGCGCCGCCTTCGTGTCGTTGTCGCGCTATTGAGCTCCGCCGCGACCCTTCTTTTCGCCGCGGCCGTTGTTCTCATCTACCACACACTGAAATTCACCGCGCTCGTCGACGCGAAGCTCCAAGGGGAACAGAGCCAGCGGGAGGCCTGGGTTTACGCGCGACCTTTCGAGCTTCGCCGCGGCCAGAGGCTCACTCGAGGCGAGCTCGTCACGCTTTTGAACGACTTGGGATACGCGGAAAGGCGCGCGCTCGCGGACGAGCCCGCGACGTTCAGCGTCGCAGGTGAGGACGTCCATATCTTGCGGCGCGGTGAGTTTCGGGTCCCGGTCTCGGTGAGCTTCCACGATTACTGGGTCTCGGCCATTCACGAGATTCGCGGCGGCAGCCCCTTGGACCGCGTCTCGTTCGGCAGCGTCCCGGTGACAACGCTCTTTGGTGCCGACCGTGCCAAGAGCCGTTGGGTGTTTCTCGACGAAATCCCGGATCACGTCTCCCAAGCGGTTCTGGCCACGGAGGACCGGCGCTTCTACTCCCATACAGGCTTGGACCCGCTTGGGATCGCTCGTGCTCTCGTGGCAGACATCATGAGCAACGAGCTCCGTCAAGGCGGCAGCACGCTTACCCAGCAGTTGGTCAAGAACTACTTCTTGACACCGGAGCGCACGTGGCGACGCAAAATCCTAGAGGCCTATCTCGCCATCATCCTGGAAACCCGTGCAGAGAAAGACGACATCCTGGAGCTCTATCTCAACGACGTGTATTTCGGCCAACGCGGTTCGTTCGGCATCAACGGCGTGGAGCAGGCGTCGCACATTTTTTTTGGGAAGAGCGTTCGAAACCTCACGATCTCCCAAGGTGCGCTTCTCGCCTCGGTCATCCGCTCGCCCAATGCAAGCTCCCCGTTCAGATATCCGAACCAGATTCGAAAGCGCCGTGACATCGTCATCCAGCAAATGGTCCGCTCGGGGTTCATTGACGAGATCCAAGGCGCCGAAGCAGCATCGCAACGGCTCGGGCTCGTCGAAGGCACCGTAGATCGTGGCGAGGCGCCATACTTCGTGGACACGCTCCGAAGGGAGCTCTTGGCGAGCCACGACGCGAATCAGCTTCAGACACGAGGCCTCGTCATCCAATCGACGATGGATCGGCACCTACAAAACGCCGCGCAGAAAGCGGTCGTCGACGGCCTGGAAGAGATCCGCCCAAAGCTCCCAAAAAGCGCGCAAGGTCTCCCTCAAGCCGCACTCGTCGCACTCGTTCCGTCGACCGGCGACGTCGTCGCCCTCGTCGGCGCCCGTAGCTATGGCACGAGCCAGTTCAACCGCGCCCTTGACGCGCATCGCCAGCCAGGAAGCGCCTTCAAGCCGTTCGTCTATCTGGCCGCGTTCGAAAGCGACCCAGCACGATTGCCGACGACGATGGTCTTCGACGAGCCGACGACGTTTCGGCAGGGCGGCAGGAGCTGGACGCCTCAGAACTATAGCCGCCGTTTCGAGGGGCGCGTGAGCTTCCGCCGCGCTCTCGCTCTGTCTCTGAACGTCGCGACCGCGCGCGTGGGCCAGACCACCGGTTTCGAGAACGTTGTGGCCTTGTGGGAGTCGATGGGGATGTCGAGTCGACTCGAGCCCTACCCCTCACTCGTTCTGGGATCGTTCGAGGTCTCGCCCATCGAGCTCGCGACCGCTTACGCCGTTCTCGCCAATGGCGGCCGCAAGGTCGAGCCGCGTTTTTTCACAACGCTCGAAGATGCCCGCGGCGTTGTCGAAGAGCGTCCCGTGTCGTCTGAGCGCGTCGCCTCCCGGGAGAGTACTTTTCTAGTAACGGACATGCTCCGAAGCGTGATCAGCTTTGGCACCGCGAGCGAGATCCGGGCGCGCGGCTTTCAGGCTCAGGCGGCAGGGAAGACGGGAACGACGAACAACACCCGCGACGCTTGGTTCGTCGGCTATACGCCGGACCTTCTCACCGCTGTTTGGGTTGGCTACGATGACAATCGCCCGCTCGGTTTGTCAGGCTCCCAAGCGGCGCTCCCCATCTGGACACGCTTCATGAAGGTGGCCGTCTCCGGCAAGGAAAAGGCCCGCTTCTCGCCCCCGCCGGGCATCGTCTTCGCCGACATCGACCCCGCGACGGGGAAGCGCGCGGGGCCGTCTTGTCCGTCACGCCAACGGGAAGCGTTTCGGAAGGAAGCGGTTCCCCTGGAGCTTTGTCGCCTCCACTAGGTTCCCGCGATCCGAGCTTCTTTCGGCTACCCTGGTTTGGGAGGACGCGGGTAGCTGAAAGCCTGTAGCAACTCGGATCGGGGTGAATTCACGCGGACGGAAAGTCCGACTGCGCGCGGGCGACGAACTCCGCTTCGATCTCTTGAAATGCCAGCGGCGTCGTCGCTGACCGTCATCTCAAGTCGGAGCTCCGGTCATCCGGTGTCAAATGTAAGTCAGATCGCGCCCGCTTGCAGTAGTCGCCAACGCATCTCGACCCGTACTTCTTCGTTCATGTAGAGCAATCTAACCGTGGCTCGGCCGACCGGCGTCCGCCCGGTAATTGTCGGACCTTCCAAGGAGAAGTGCTCTGACCACATGTCTTGCCAAGGGTTGAAGAGCGCGACAAGGTGCCCGGTTTCCGGGTCGATACTGGGTAGATTTGTCCCCTTGTGCGCGTTGAAGTCAGGGCAAGCGAGCGCAAGGTTGGTGCATCGCCGTCGCCACCGTGCTGTCGAACGGTGATGTGATCGATGTGGAACGTGAGAAAAAGGGCGGCTGCTTGGGGCAAGGAGCAATACTCGCAGCGGTGAGACGCACGGCGTCGCACCAGTTCCCGGAGCGCCGCTTCCATCTAGGAGGTGGGCTGTTTGATTAGGAGCTCACGAGCCTTTGCTTGAAGGATTGTGACGAAGTGAAAGGCGTCACGATATCGGTCGTACTCCGTTCGCTCCTCTTTCGAGAGAGTTCCTTCGTTGGCCTTTTCGGCCAACTCGTCGACTCGCGCTTGGATTTGATCATCGGCACGCAGAGCCACCAGTTTCGCTGCAACGTCTGGAGTAAGGCAGTCCGTGATCGGCTTCAGAACACGACCTAGGATAGCTTCTTGGTCAGGCCGCGACCTGCCCTTATTGTATCGCTCAATACCGAAGAGCTGCTAATCGAGGACTCGGGGCCAAATGAGGCAGACGAAACCGGAGCCATAGCCGCCCAGTTTGACGTCGTTTCCAAAAACTCTCTGATTCTAATCTAAACTAAGCGCGTGCGCTCCATCGCCTAAAGGCGATGGGTTCGGTCGCCGACTAAAGTCGGCTTGGTCTTCCGCAATTCGCTATTCGCTTACCTTGAAACTATCGTCGTCCTGGGGCGCGTCACCTTGAAGCTCTATTTACTTCGCTATCACCTCATCCGTCACATTGCCCGTCGTCGCCACAAAGTAACCACGGGCCCAAAGGTGCCGACCCCAGAACTCCTTGCGGATCGATCGAAAGTCGCGCATCAAACGATGTGACGACTTGCCCTTGATTAACTGCATCACACGACTCGGCGACAGACTCGGTGGTACGCTCAACAACAGGTGCACGTGCTCTGGCCGTACAGGACCCTTCACTATTTCTATCTGGTTTCGAGCACAGATCTCTCGGATAAGACCCCTCAGCCCAACCGCTACATCTCCTCTCAAGGCCAGCTTGCGGTACTTCGGGATGATCCGGAGAATGGGAGCTACAGCCCCATCTCCTCCAACGACGCGACCACGACGACGCGCTCGAGAAGAGCGTCAAGCTCGTCAACGGATTCGATCGTCCGTAGGCGGCTCGTTGTCCGATCGGGGAGAGCGCCGAACTTCGCCGTCAAACAACGCAACAGCGCCTGGCGCTTTCCTTCGAGCAGACCGCCCTCGCGGCCCTGCTCGCGCCCTTGCTCACGTCCTTGTTGTAGTCCTTGTTGTAGTCCTTTCTCGATTCCCCGCTCCTCGCCTTTTTTGAGAAGCTTGTCGGCCCAGGTCAACTCTACGTCTTGCACGTCGCGGAACTCCTTTCTCGAAACGAGCTGTCGGTAGCGAGTCATCTGTTGTGCGGTGAATCCGAAATACGTCTGAATGAGATCTATCAAAATGAACTCACGCTCCTCATCGAGCTCACCTTGAACGACCCGTCTCATCAGAGAAGCCCGCAACCGTTAGACGTCACCGATCGTCGACCGGTCCATCAATGCCGCGAGCCCCGCGCCCGCTGGACCACCTCTTCCACCATACTCCTCCACGCCCAGCCGCGCCAAATGGACACTCTCGTATCGAAATTGGTTCACGTTGCGACCGAGAAGCGTCCTCACATATTCTTGCGTACCCAGCCCTTTCTTGCCGCCACGGAGGAACAGAGCGAACGGAAGGACTGGAAGCTTGTAGCGAGAACACAGCAAGGTATAGTACTCGTGCATGCGTGCCCCGAAGTCTGGGTGGGGTCGCAATTGGACTGCGACGTGTATCAGAACGAGCGCCGGGTCGCCGTTACGAGTTTCGTGCTTGGCAACGACGTCGGCTTCGCGGGGCATTCCCTCGGGTCGGTCCGTAAAAACTCCGGGGTCGAGAAACTCCAGGCTTCGGAAATCGAGCTGCTTCTCGACATCGGAAAAAAACAGTCTCAGGAAGTCCCGCAGGAACGCGTGCAGGAACTCCTTAAAGCGTTGGTCGTATCCCATCTTGCCTCCTCATCAATAGATATAGACGAGAAAACGTCGTGGAAACCTCCCTGGAGATTCAAATTTCAGTTGGGGACGAGAGGTTTCAGCTCTTCGTCGAAGTTTTGTACGAGCCTAGGAGGTTGGGCGCTCCGACTTGCTCTCGTCAACCATGACGATCGTGCACCACCGACTCGACTCTTCGGTTCACGTTCTCTTCGCTCTAGCTGGCTTCGTGATGACGTGAGTTAGCGAGGGACGTCACCCACCCGCTCGTTGGCTCGCGACGTCACCCTCGACACGGGCGCGATCATCACGCACGCGTGTCGTCAAAAGAGCGACGACGAACACCACGATGCCTGCGACGTAGAACGGGACGCCGGGGCCTAAGCGCACGTAGGCTGCGCCCGCCCAGATGGGGCCGAGGATGCGGGCGACGGCTCCGAATGCTTGCTGGACGCCCATCATTTGCCCGAGCTGTTTCGGATCGCAGCGCTGGCTCAATAGTGCGTTCGTCGCGGGGAACAAGAGCGCGGTGCCGATGGGCACCAGAGTCATTAAGATCATGAGCAAGGCGATGTGGGTCGGCAAAGGAAAAGCGAAAAGCCCCAGAGCCAAGAGCACGGCACCGGCGTTCATCAGCTTGACCTCGCCGAAGCGCGTCACGAGTCGGCCAAGAACGCCGGCTCTTATGGCGACCGACACGGCTCCCATCAACAAAAAGGGATAGCCGATGGTCGCCTCGTTCAACGAGAAACGATCCATCAAGTAGATCGACAAGACCGCCGTCATCGAGCTGAAACCGGTCATGGTCACCGCGTAAATCAAGATGAGTTGGGAGACGTCTCGCGTGGGGTGTCGTACCGTTTCCCAAATCATGTTTCCGATCGAGCGGCGCTCTTGGTGCGCCACGGCTTGATGCGTCCTCGATTCAGGAAGTAACCACCAGACGAACACCAAGTTCAGAAGACATAAGCTCGCGGCGAGGAGACCCGGCGCTTGCGCTCCGAAGTGCCAAGCCGCCGAGCCAATGACAGGCCCGATCATCACGCCGGTATTCGTCGCCGCCGAAAGCCATCCCAGGGCTTTCGTGCGGTCGCGGGGCTCTACGGAATCACCGATATAGGCTTGCATCACGCCGGTCGTTCCTCCCGCGGCGCCTTGGACGATCCGCGAGAGGAAGAGCATCCCGATAGAATCCGCAAAGGCGAAGATGGTAAACGCAGTTACGGAGCCGGCGAGGCTTACCATGAGCGCTGGGCGCCGCCCGAAGCGGTCCGACAATAGGCCCCAGAGAGGGGACGCCGCGAACTGGGCCACCGAAAACGACGCGACCATTAGTCCAATGGTAAAAGCGTCCGCGTCGAGCCGCACGGCGTAGATCGGAAGTAGCGGGAACACCATCGCGTAGCCGAGCATGTCGACGAACGCGTTGAGAAGGAGTACCCAGAGTTTATTGAGGCTCAGGCGAGCCTCCTTGCATCGCCAAGCGCGGCGAGGCGAATGGCCGCGCAGAGCCACTCCACGTGCACCTGGTCCTCCCGGCTAAGGACTTCACCGCTGAAGCGAACCCGGTAGTAGAGAAGCGTCACTTCCGTGATGCCCGGCAAGCTCGCTTCGAGCTGTCGGGCGAACTCGAACGCCGTTTCGCCGAGCGGCTTCTCGATGCCGAGTTGCGCGAGTAGCCCGAGGAGCTTGGCGTAGAACCGGACCGTCGGCTCACCGCTAACCAATTTCCTGCGCCATGGCCAAAACGGGAAGCGGAAACGAAGCCCTCGGGCGAGAGAGGTGCGGCTAAGTAGCCGGACGCTGAGAAGGAACAAAAGAGCTCCGCCGATAGCTGTCTTGTAACGAGTGACCAAGGGGACGGCTCGAGCCGCCGCGACGCGCAACGCGTCGCCTACACTCATGATGTTTCCGAGCACACCTCGCTGCCGCTCGACGTCGAATGCCACCACGTACATGTCCCACAGCATACGCAGCGAATCGATGCCTTGCGAAAGCATGCTGACATCCTGGAATGCCGCGACGCCGCTCGAGGCGGGTGTCGGGTCGAAAGCCACCCAGCCGCGCTGCTCGTCGAAAACTTCGACCCACGCATGGGCGTTCGTTTTGCGCACGACTTCGAACTCTCCGACGTCGTTGATCTCGCCACGTGTGAAACCTGTCACGAGACGCGACGGGATGTCTCGGGACCGCATCATCATCACCATCGCGGTCGCGAAATATTCGCAATGTCCCGCGCGAGCTTCGAACAGGAAGTCTTCCAAAGGGTCGGGATGTATGCGAGGGGGCGGGCTCAGCGTGTAGCCATACGATGTCTGCAGATGCCTCTCGGCGAGACGGGCCGCCTCGAGTCCATCCTCGCCCGCCGTCACGTCCGCCGCCAAACCATGAAAACGCGGGGAGAGATCCGGAAGCTGTGTATAGAGACGACGACGGCCTCCCGACATACGCGCGACGCCGCCGACCGGAGACGTTGCGGACGGCGCAGTGTGGTCCCACATGACAGCGTAGCGCCGGCCCGCGCGCGCGGACCTTCCCGTTCGCAGCGTGAGATAGGGGTCGACGTAGACAAAACGCACCGCGGTCGCGAGCTCGGACGACGCGGGGGGCAAGAACAAGACATCGGTATCGAGGGGCTCGAGAAAGACCTCACTCGTGGTACGGGGGCCGTCAGACGGCCTATCTAGGAGAAACGTGCCGGGGCCACGCGGAAGGGTTGACACGCCCGAAAGGCTCTGCTGCCACTCGGCGTTCTCGTAGCGGTCGTAGGCGGGCCCACGCCAGCGCGGCGAGCTCGCGCTGACATCGTCGGCTACGATTCGCATGACGACGCCGCGGTCGCGCCGTATCTCCTCGAAGTCTCCCAAACGCACGCGCTCGGAAAACCCTGTGACCGTGATCCCAGTGAGCCCTCCGAGACGGAACCCACCGAAGGCAGCGCGCGGAAGTGTCACGAAAACGATGGCAGCGACCGTGAGCAGCGGAATAGTAAGAACCATCGCCGTGCGCATAGCTCGCGGCCACATGACATCGTCCACGGGCGCCGGCCGGCTCTGCTCCAGGGTCAACACGAGCGCCCCTACGACGACGAACAACGTTAGAGAAATAACGAACATCGCGTCGACGGTCATGGACGCAGCGGCGAGCATCTCGAAAACACAGATCAAATGCAGCCGGGAGCGTTCTCCGGGACTTTCCTGATGGAGCAGCGTGTGAAGCTTGAGGTAAAACGTCAAGTGCACCGTCGCGAAAATAAGGCGCCCCGAAAGAAAGATCCAATCGACAGGAAAAAACAACAGATAGGCGATCGCCAGTATCGCTGACAAGCGCCGGACTCTGGGAAGCCATGGCGCAGATGGCTCCGCGAGACCGAATACGGGTATCAGCGTCAGAACCGCGAGCGCGACCCACCACGGTATATCTCCCGTGAGCACAACCGCCATCGTCGTGATGATGCACCACACCACGCGAATGAACGCTCGTGGATTACGCATGAGCGAAAAGTGTCCGGGGCTCGAGGACGCGAACATCGTCTCGTCGAGGCGCCGTTTCCTCGAAAGAGACGAGGATGACGGCGTCGCCCCGCCCAACGGCTGTCCTCAAACGGGACAGGAACTCGGGTGCGAGCTCATCGCACGCGGCGACCTTCGCCAAGTAGGTCAGAATCGATCGTTCCTGTTCGCGCACGTTTCCAGGCGAAAGCTCGAGGTCATCGGCGATAAAACGAAACCGCGCACCTGAACGTACGAGTTGGCACACGAGCGATGCTGCGGCGCTCACGAGAATCTCGAACTCGGCGGGATCGCGCGTTTCGGAAATCCGAGGGACGAAACCGACCGTCAATCGCTCTTCCTCGGCCTCTCCGAGCTCTCGGACCATGAGCGCGCCCAGCTTAGCGGACGTCTTCCAGTGAACGTGGTGCACGTGATCAGCGGGCACGTATTCGCGCAGGCGAAAGAGATCGTCTCCCTGACCTCGCCTCTGAGCCGCGCTGCCGCCACCCCCGCGATGGCCAATAAACAGAGTGCTGTCGATGGCGCGGATACGCGGGTAAACAATGTGCTCACGCGGCACCGGCAGCTTTCGTGTGAAGCCGAAAAACCCGAACGGAAAGCGCGTAGTAACCGAGACAGGCTCGCCGTTATAGACGCCGCGGCGCGGGTAGAGTCGCTCGACGCGGCAGGACGCGCTGTTGTCGCGCATGAGGAAAGGCACCGTCGCCGCACCGCCTTCGACCCCGAGCCCACAAGCGTCGAACATGCCTCCGCTATTTGTGAGCTCGACGGTCTCGTAAGATATAAGTCCCGCATAAGCGTCAGCGAGCTCCGCGCGCGCCACGCTGAGCCGCCTTAGAGACAACCATCCGGCAACGAAATCGACGAGCACGGTCGCGATCCCGAAGGACAACATCAAGTAGAGAACGTTGTTTTTGGTATTGAAGGCCGCGAAGCTGACGATGCCGAGCAGAAGGAGGAATCGAAGGCCTTCGCGCGTCAGCGAGAGCCTCATCAAAGCGGTACCGCAACGTCCCGCAGAACGTCGTCGATGATGCCCTCCGTATCCGAGGGACCGCGCGCGATCACGCGATGACCGAGAACAGAAGCGGCGACCGACTTGACGTCATCGGGAACGACGAAACGACGGTCCTCGAGAAGCGCCTGCGCCTGGCTGGCGCGCTGCAATAGTAAACTTCCGCGCGGACTTACGCCGAGCGCGAGCTTCTCCGAAGTACGAGTCGCGGTCGCCAAGCGCACGATGTAGTCCGCGATACCGGGAACGACGGCCACATGGCGCACCGCACGCTGGATGCGGACGACGTCGAGCGCCGAGAGCACGGGCTCGACGGCATCGATGGGATGGTCCACCTTTTGCGTTTCCAGAAGCTGCCGCTCGGATTCCGGATCCGGATAGCCCATGCGGACGCGCATGAGAAAGCGGTCCAATTGAGACTCCGGCAGCGGATAGGTGCCCTGATGCTCGACTGGATTCTGAGTCGCCAAGACGATGAAGGGTTGCGCGAGCGGATAGGAAGTCGAATCGATGCTAACCTGCGCCTCGTTCATCGCTTCGAGCATCGCGGACTGTGTCTTGGGCGATGCGCGATTGATCTCGTCCGCAAGAAGGACGTGCGAAAAGATAGGGCCCGGCTTGAACTCGAAGCTCGATGTCGCCGGCTGATAGATCGACACACCGAGAATGTCGGACGGAAGCAAATCGCTCGTGAATTGAAGGCGCCGAAACGATACGTCGAGCGCGCGCGCGAGGGCTTGGGCCAGCATCGTCTTGCCGACGCCGGGAACATCTTCGATAAGAAGGTGCCCTTCGGCAAAGAGCGTCACGAGCGTGCGCCCGACGACCTCAGACTTGCCGCGGATGACGCTCTCGATCGAGCGTCGGAGATCGCCGATACGCTCGGTGGGAGCGGTCTCGAAGGCCTCGACGTCGTCTACGTCCAAACCAGCGGTAGGTGGGAGCTCTGCCATCGACGTCGGGGCTGTTGACCGAAACCTCAGCTTTTGTTAGTTTTTGAAGACTTGCTTCATGGGCGATTAACTCAGTGGGAGAGTGCTACCTTCACACGGTAGAAGTCGCAGGTTCAAATCCTGCATCGCCCACCACTTCCTTTCGAAAGTAGCACGCTGGCGGAGCGCGGTCAAAACCTAGAAAAACAAGCGCTTAGAGGTGCCTACTGGCGGACAGGCTAGAGCGCAGAGAAGTCGGTCAGGTCCTTGAAAGCCTGATAGCGCTCGTCAACTTCGTCGCGCGATAGCTGCTCGAGCCGTCGCGTGCCGAGCGCCTCGACACAAAACGAGCCAAGAACGCTCCCGAGAACGATCGCTTGGCGGACTTCTTTGTCGCCGGGCTCCTTGTGCGTAGCCAGATAACCCATGAACCCGCCAGCAAAGCTATCACCAGCTCCCGTGGGGTCGATGACCGTATCCAAGGGGAAGGACACCGTCGCAAAGCGCTCGCCTTCGCGGAAACACAAAACGCCATACTCCCCGCGCTTGATCACCAGGGTCTTGGGTCCCATTTCACGAATTTTGGCGGCGGCCTCGACCAGATTGTGGACGCCGGAGAGCTGCCGGGCCTCCTCGTCGTTGATGACGAGCACGTCGATCCCCTCGAGCATGGCCGAGAGCTCGTCGGGCGTACGCTCGATCCAGTAGTTCATCGTATCGGCGCCAATCAAGCCAGGATTCTGGACTTGTTTCATCACGTCGACTTGGAGGCTCGGATGGATGTTCGCGAGGAAAACCAGATCGGAGCTCTTGTAATGCTCGGGAAGCACCGGCTGAAAGCTCTCGAAGACCCCGAGCTCTGTGAAGAGCGTCGTCCGCTCGGTTAGATCGGCACTGTACTCCCCACCCCAGCGAAACGTCTTCCCTGCCGCTTTCTCGAGCCCGGCGAGATCGACCGACCGCCCTTCGAATACCTTACGGTGCTCTTCGCCAAAATCATCCCCAACCACGGCGACGATGTTCACATCGGTGAAGTGAGCGGCGGATAACGCAAAATAGGTAGCCGCCCCGCCCACGACATCCGTCGCGTTCTCGCTAGGCGTCTTGAGATCGTCGAAGGCAACGGACCCAACTACAAGAATAGACACTAGACGTCCCTCAATTAGGCCTCACTTTAGGCCTCACTTAATGTATTTTCCAATGATAGGCGCCAACTCGCGCTTGATGGCGTCCGGGATGTAGTCTGGCTGCGTGATGAACGCGTTCTGGAGCGCGTTGGCATGCGGAGAAGGCTGGTCCAGATCGAGCTGGCTCACCGTCTCGACAATGATCTGTCGCGCACTCTCGGTGTTCTTCCCCAAGTTCTCGATAATCTGCTCGACCGTCACAGACGCGTGGCTGACGTGCCAGCAGTCGTAATCCGTCACCAGCGCCATCGTCGCGTAGCCAATCTCCGCCTCACGCGCGAGCTTCGCCTCCTGCAAATTGGTCATGCCGATGACGTGCGCGCCCCACGAGCGGTAGAGCTCGGACTCGGCGAGCGTCGAGAATTGCGGGCCCTCCATACACACATAGGTCCCGCCGCGGCGGATGCGCGCGTCGATCTTCTTGCCCGCTTCGTACATGAGCTTCGACAAGCGCTCGCAAAACGGCTTCGAGAACTCAACGTGGGCCGCGAGCCCGTTCCCGAAGAAGGTCGAGATACGCCCACGGGTGCGGTCGATGAACTGATCCGGGATGACGACGTCGAGCGGGTGGATATCTTCCTTGAGTGAGCCGACGGCGCTCGCCGACACAATGTGCTCGACACCGAGGAGCTTGAACCCGAAAATGTTAGCCCTGAAATTGAGCTCGCTCGGTAGGAACCGGTGCCCCACGCCGTGTCGCGCGAGAAAAGCGACGCTCTTGCCGGCCAATTTTCCGACGACGTAGTCGTCGGAAGGGGCGCCAAAAGGAGTCTCGAGGGACACGTTCTCGACGTCCTCGAGCCCTTCCATAGCGTAGAGGCCACTGCCACCGATAACGCCAATCTTTGCTTCAGCCATGCTCCGTCATCTCCTTTGCGCAAACGCGCAAGCTTACAGCGACGGAGGATTCTTGGCAAGGACACGACCGAAAGAGCCCGTGCACGTGCATCGCAATCCGAGTGTCATGATCGTAGACCCGCCGACGCCTATCGGATCGAGCTGAAGCAGGCTATTTTTGCTTAAGCTCGACCAGGACCCCGTGAGTCGTCTTCGGATGCACGAACGCGACGAGATGGCCCCCCGCTCCCGGCCGCGGCTTTTCGTCGATGAGGCGGGCGCCCTGGGCGGCGAAGTCTCGCAGTGAGGCCTCTATATCGTCGACCTCGAAGCAGATATGGTGTACGCCTTCGCCGCGCTTCTCGATGAACTTCCCCGCCGTCGAGGCATCGCCTAGAGGCTCGAGAAATTCCAAGTTGCTGTCACCGACCGGCATGAAGAGCGCGGAAACGCCGAACTCCGGCAAGTCGTAGCGCTCGGCTTTCTCGAGCCCGAGTAGATCGCCGAAACGTCCGGAGGCTTCGTCCAGGCTCTTGACGGCAATCCCCACGTGATGGATCTTCATTTCAACTCCTTCAACAATGCGTCCGCGGCATCGTAGGGCGTGACCGAACGCTCTTTGAGCCGCCGCAGCGTGTCTTCCCAGGCACTGGGAGAAATCCGCTCGCGCACAATTTGCTGCAGGACGCTCGAGAGCCAAGCCTCCATGAGGCGTCGCTCGCCGCGCGCGCCGAGAATCCCGTCGAAAAGCGGCTGGAGCCCGTCGCCCTTTAGAGCGTTGGTTTTGAAAACGGGCTTGCCGCCCGTATGGGCGTGGACTTGTTCGGCCAGAACGTCCGCGCCGTCCCGGTCGGCTTTGTTCACGACGACGAGGCTCGCAACCTCCATGATTCCCGCTTTGCTGGCTTGAAGTTGATCTCCGAGCCCTGGCGCGAGCACCACGACCGTGACATCCGCCGCGGCCGCGACCTCCACTTCGTCCTGCCCGGCGCCCACCGTCTCGAGAAGGATGAAGTCCTTACCCGCGACCTCGAGTAGCACTAGTGCTTCGAACGCGGCGCCCGACAAGCCTCCAACGTGGCCCCGGGTGGCCATACTGCGCACGAAGACTTCCGGATCGTGCGCGGCGCTGTCCATGCGTGCGCGGTCCCCGAGAAGGGCGCCGCCGGTGAAAGGGCTCGTCGGATCGATGGCGAGCACGGCGACGCGCCGATCACGTTCGCGAGCCAACTTGGCGAGCGCGTCCGTGAGCGTGCTCTTGCCAACACCGGAAGGTCCGGTCAAACCGACGATGAGCGCGTTTTTGCGATCGGCGAACACCCGGGACAAGAGCTCGCGGGCTTCGGGACTTCGGTTCTCGACGAGCGTGAGCGCCCGGGCGAGGGCCCGAGGCTCTCCTTTGAGAAGGCGCTCTACGAGGTTTTCAAGGTCCAAGGAGAGAGCATATAGGGCGCGTTACATGGCGAGCAACTGGCGTGCGATGACCATCCGCTGGATCTCGGACGTGCCTTCGCCGATGGTCATGAGCTTCGCGTCGCGGTAATAGCGCTCGGCAGGATAGTCGCGGGTATAGCCGTAGCCTCCGAGAATCTGCACAGCTTGCTCTGCGGCGCGCACCGCGACCTCGCTGGCGTAAAGCTTCGCCATCGCGGATTCTTTCGTCACCCGCTCGCCTTTGTCTTTCAGGAAAGCCGCGCGTTGGACGAGAAGCCGCGCCGCGTCGATCTCGGTGGCCATGTCCGAGAGCTTGAAGCGGATGGCTTGAAACGTCGCGATGGCGCGCCCGAACTGTTTGCGCTCCTTCGCATAGTCGCGCGCGCAGTCGAAGGCGGCTTGCGCGATACCGATCGACATCGCCGCGATACTGATGCGCCCGCCGTCGAGAACTTTGAGCGCCCCGACAAACCCTTCGCCGCGCTCGCCGAGAAGAAAGCACTTCGGCACGCGGCAGTTGTCAAAAACCATCTCCGAAGTGTCCGAAGCGCGGTGGCCGAGCTTGCGCTCTTTCTTCCCGGCGCTGAATCCTGGCGTGCCTTTGGGCACGATGAAGGCGGAGATCCTGCGCTTTTCATTGTTTTTGTCGGTGACGGCCATCGCCACCGCTACGTCACAAACGGAGCCGTTGGTCGTGAACGTCTTGCTCCCGTTGAGGACCCACTCATCCGCGTCGAGAACGGCCGTCATCTGAGTACCGCCTGCGTCGCTTCCCGCGTTCGGCTCGGTCAGGCTCCAGCCGCCGAGAAACGTTCCTGCCGCGAGCGGCTTCAAGAACTTCTCCTTTTGAGCGTCGGTGCCTTGCTCGTAGATGTGGTTCGCGCACAACGACGTGTGCGCGGCCACCGTAAGGCCTACCGAAGCATCCGCGCGCGCGAGCTCTTCGATCACGACCACATAGTCCGCGTAGCTGAGACCGCCCCCGCCGAGCTCCTCCGGAAAAATCACTCCGAGAAAGCCGAGCTCGCCCAGCTTTCTAATCGCGTCTTTCGGAAAGGTTTCTTTCTCGTCCCACTCGCGCGCGAAAGGAAGGATCTCTTTTTCCGCAAACTCGCGGACCGCGCGGCGCAGCTCTTTCTGGTCATCGGTATAATCGAAATTCATGGTCCTTCTTGTGTGTTCTTTTATTGTAGTACCCAGAGCGGAGTACGGCATAACTTTATACGCCTCTTCGACTTACCTAACGGTAAGGAACGCCGCGTGAAACGGGTCTTTTTCGTCGCATTGGCGGTCCTCTCCTTCTTTTCGGCCGGATTCGGGTTTCTCTTATGGCAAGGCCTGCCATCCGTCACATTTCTCGCGCTCGAGAACCCCAAAGAGACGGCGCTCATGAAAGAGCGTGGCGGCGCGGGGCTACTAACCTGGATGCCCCTGGCGGAGGTGTCCCCGCGGCTCCCGCAGGCGGTGCTCATGGGCGAGGATGCCGGCTTCTACATCCATAGCGGGTTCGACACGCATGAGATCAAGGAAGCGTTCAAACGCAACTGGGAGGAGGGACGCACGGTCCGAGGCGCGAGCACCATCAGCCAGCAGCTCGCAAAGAACCTGTTCCTCTCCTCGGAGCGCAGCTACACGCGCAAGCTGAAGGAAGCCGTGCTCACTTACCGCTTGGAAAAAGCGCTTTCGAAGGAGCGGATTCTCGAGATCTACCTGAACGTCATCGAGTGGGGCGACGGCATTTACGGGGCCGAGGCTGCCTCCCGAGATGTGTTCGGGAAGTCAGCGAAGCGATTGACCGCTGTCGAAGCGGCAACGCTCGCGGCGATGATCCCGAGCCCGTTGAGGCTCGACCCCTGCAAGAGCCCGAAGTCGGTGAGAGTCCGAAGAGACCGCATCTTGAACTGGATGCACATGGCGGAGGACCTCACCGACGCCGAGCTGCGCGACGCGCTGCAGAAAAACCCCAAGCTGAGAAAGTGCTAGTTCGCATGGAACCATCGGGGGTACGCGCGACGCCGCAAAAAAGATTGCATTTTTCCTTGACAGCTTCTGGGAAGCGGCTTTCACAAACTTGCAGCCGCAATCGTGGATGTGCGCGTGACACGTTGGAGTCGCGCACAAAGACGCAAACGTGCAAAAGGGGTTTCGAACGTCGCCCGGGCTAACGGCCACACACTATGCGCGACCTCACGACGTCAAAAAAGTCCGTGCTATAAAGAATCATGGCGAACAAATTCGAGTTCGGTTCGATCTCAAATGTCCGACCGATACATCCTCGGAAATATCACGAGGAGGACGAAGGTAGAAGACGACGCTCGCCGCAACAGCAAGTGTCGCCACGGCCCACGGCAGCCACGTGGCCCGTCTCACGACCTCGGCCGGGACTAGAGCATCGTCCTCCGTCCAGCTCAAGACTTCCCCCACGTCTCGGGCTGATTCCCAGCGGTGCGCTGGATCTTTCGCCAAACATCGCGACACGATCCGGTCGAGCGAGCGCGGCGTCAGAGGTTGTATCGTCGAGACCGGCGGCGGCTCTCGCTCGAGAATCGCCGCGATCAAACTCGCTCTTGCCCTCGAATGCCTTCTTACCCGTCAGCATCTCGTAGAGCACAACGCCGAGCGCGAACAGATCCGTCCGGGCATCGACGTCCTCTCCCTCGATCTGCTCCGGCGACATGTACTGGAACGTCCCGAGAATAGCCCCGTCGCTTGTGAGAGGTTTCGCTTCCGTCTGAACCTCCGAACTGGCTTTGACCACTGACGGCGTTATCAGCTGGCGAGCCCAAAGTCGAGAAGCTTGAAGTGAGAATCTTATCGGTTGTAGCACGTTGCTACAACCGTTCTCCGCGGCAGTCACGTTGGTCACTTTAATCGCCTCACTCGCGTTTCCGCCTCAGCATCGAGGGGAGATCTATCGAACGAGGGAGCGGGCACCCGAGCGTGGCAACAAACCAGTATTCTACGTCGTCGTGTCGCGGTCCTTCATCGCAACGAACGACGACATCCCGACCGTCGTTTGTGCGCCAGCCTACAGCAACGTGTTGGGCCTCAGTACCGAAGTCGTCGTCGGGCCCAAAGATGGCCTTCCAAAGACATGCGCTATTCGATGCGACTTCCTCACCCTGATGTTCAAATCCAAGCTCACCGGTTACGTCTCACAACTTGGAGGCGCGAAGGCAGAAGAGCTCGACCGCGCGTTGGCCAAGGCCATGGAACTCGATTAACCAAAGGTACCGATTGCGCTCTCAACGCAAGGACACTCTATGACCACCTGCGTGCCTTGCCTCGCTACTTTTTGGCGAAGGGCAGCCGATTTAGTCCAACCCGCCCGTTGCTTACAACAACGATGACGTCTTGTACGGCCCGAATATCCTCGAGTGGATTCCCTGACACAACGAGGATATCTGCCTCCATCCCAACCTCCAAAACCCCCGTTCGATCCGAAATCCCGAGCATCTCCGTCGCAACCACCGTCGCCGAGCGGATCGCTTCGAGCGGCGTCATCCCAAGCTTCACAAAGTTGACCATCTCTATCGTGATGCGAACGACGCTCTCCGGCCCATAGCTCGTATCCGCCCCAGTCACGATAGGAATACCCATCGCGTAGGCACGCTTGATCGTCTCTTCGATATGCGGAAGCATGTGCAGACCGCGGATCTTGACGACCGGGTTGTCGTAATCGCCACCCGGTTCGATGAGATCGATCATCGTCGTATAAGTCGGGACGAAATAGGTACCCTTCTCTTTCATGAGCAAGAGCGTTTCTTCCGACATATAGGTCCCGTGATCAATGCTGCGAACCCCGGCCATGACCGCCGCGCGCGCACCTTCATCTCCATGCGCGTGGCAGAGCACCAAAATGCCGTGCTTGGCTGCTTCGTCGACAACGACCTGCAGCTGTTCCGACGTATAAACCTGCTCCCGCGGATCCGTCGTGGGCGTCCCCGCGCGCTCGGTCCCGCGCGTTTTGATAACGCGGGCTCCGTTCTCGATATTGACACGCACGAGCGTCCGTAAATCGTCTTCCGTCTCGATAGGAACCGCGAGATGCATGAGGCGAGCATCCGCGAGCACACCGCCGCCGATGTAAGGGGTCACGTATACGCCGGCGCCTAGATATTCCGGCCCAGCGAGGATCCCCGCTTCGGTCATCTTCCCAATTACGACATCACGATAAGAGCCAACGCTCGCGCCGCGTACGGTGGTCACGCCGGAGCGAAGCGCACGCTCTGCTTGCTCGAGACTGTCGAGGTGCGTGTGGGCGTCGACGAGACCGGGCAAGACGTAAGCGCCCCCGAGATCGATAGTCTCTGCGCCCGACGGAGGCGCCGCCGTTCCAATAGAAACGATTTTGCCACCCTGGAGCACAACGGTGGCGCCGGTGGTCACGTCACCGGTGCGTACATCGATCACGTTGGCGCCCACGAGCGCGAGATGAGGCTGAGCGATCGATTGGCCCTGACTCGCAAGAGCCAGGGCCAACGCAAGGGAGAACAAGCTAGAACCCCTCGAGCTTCGCAGCTTTCTTGTAGCAATGGAAGATGATGTGCCAGCCGAGTGCGATCATGAGGAGCCAACCCATCCAATAATTGCTGGAGCTCAATCCGAGATTTCCGCCGGAGAAGTACACCGTGTGCTGTCCAATCATTGCCCAAAAAAGAGGCAACGACATGTAGGTGTTGTGCTTGGAGCGAAGACCGGCGAGAGCCGGGTCCGCTGCGGCCGGCGCCTCACCGGCCTTGATGGCGCGAATGATTCGTTGCTGTGCCGGCCAGATGCGGTACCACACGTTGAAAGCCATCGCGCTTCCGAACAAAGCGCCCGTGTGAATGAGTGTGGCGCGATAGGTGAAATTCGCGTAGTTCACGTAAAGGTACACGACTGCAGCAAGGATGACGAAGGACACGATAACCGCAGCACGGACGTTGCTCTTCAGACCGCTGTTCCAGATCGCATCGTAGACGAATACGCCAAGAAACGTTACCGCGATCATTACGATGGCACCGGTCGACCAACCCTCCTCGGACAGGTTCACCGCGTCATAGGCGTAATAGACCATGATGAGAAGCAGAACGCCTGTGATCCAGGTCCACGCGGCGCCCCATCGGAACCAGTAAAGTGCGCGCGGCATGAGCTCAGGGACGACTTGCTTCTTCGCAGCCGCGTCGAGCTTCGCCACCATCTGCCCATTTACAAAATTGAAATAATAGAGGTGTCCAATCCAAAGAATCCCGACAAAAATATGCAACCATCGAAAGATGGCCTCTAATCCCAGCATTTTCCCTCCTAGGGTCTGATTAAGAATGGCGGCGCGAGTCTACCATCGCCCGTTTGAGGCTGTCCATGACTCAAACAGGCGGACGATTACCTTCGCCATATCCCGTGAGCTCGACGAAACCGCGACCGAGCACTTCTCCACTTACTCCCGTCACCGAGATCGCCACGGCGCCTTCCCAGTAGTAAACACCGCCGGGCAAACGGCTCTTGTTCTCCTGGTCGTCGACGAGCGCGTGCACGTCCAGCTCCAAGCCCTCTGAAGGAACGAGCACGCGCCACGCCACGGGGTAGCGCGCTTCCGTTGCAGGACTCACCCAGTGCCGCCGTGCCTCGAAGGAAAAATCTCCGAGCTCTAGATAGCGCGCCTCCCCTTCGGGCGACACGACGGTACCTTTCGCGTAGTCGGTCGTCCCGTCTTCCCGCCTCATGATATAGAGCATCAGCTCGCGCCCATCGTCGAGCTGCAAGCTGAACCAGTCCCAGCCCACCTGCTGGGGCGCGAGCTGGGACGAGCTGAACTCTTTGTCCATCCAGCTCTCCCCCGCCACCTCGAACCGCTCACCCCCCATCGTTAGCTCACCCGACGTCTCGAGACGGGTATAGCTGTAATACTGGCTCGCTGCGCCAACGTCCCTCCCCTTCCGGCTGAACCCGCCCGGCCCTTGAAAGATGCGCGATTTTGTGGCGCGGGTCGTAAGCTCGAAGCCCATCTTGAGCCAGTCATCCCGCGCGGCGATGCGAAACCCGTCCCCCGTAAAGTCGAGCGTCCAGAGCGCTTTCGTACCGGCCGGGCCGCGCGACCACCCGATGCGCTCCTCGGGCTCGTGATCAAACGACGCGAGGAGTGGTATTTCCCGATAGAGCACTTCGCTGAAGACATGCCGGCCGCTCTCGAGGTCCGTTACCGCCGCGTGCCCCATGATGACGTGGCTCGACGCCCAGTCCGAGTCAAGCTCAATAGGCTCGCTAATGATCCCGATACGAAAGAACGTGAACTGATAGCCGAATCTGCGCCCATCGCCTTCGAGATGCCCGGTGAAATACCACCACTCTGTGCGATAACCGTCATGCGCCCAGTGATCCCTAGGAAAAGACCAGGCATAGTCGGGCACCGCCACGCGCCACTCTTCCACAGGCGGCATCAGAACGAGTGCGGCGATGGCCAAAGCGTGAAACATGCTAAAGATCCTCCCGCCGCAGCTCCGTGGCCAGGACGCGGCTCGCGACCCGAGCGGGGTAAAGACTCGCGAGCACCGAAGCCGCGAGAATAACGAAGCTCTGTTGCACGAGCAGCCCGATGGGCCAGTGCACAAAGATGGTCCACCCGAAAAACGCGCGGTTCACGACGTAAATCAAGATGAAGGCAAAGACAACCCCGGCAAGGCTCCCGATCACGATACCAACGAGCGCCATCCCCAATCCTTTACCGAGGAACACACGAAAGATCTGAAGTTGGGACGCGCCGAGCGCTCGATAAAGCGCGAGCTCCGCCGAACGCTCCCGCGCAAGCACGATGAGTGTCAGCGCCACTCCCGTGACCGCGATGAGAAGGCTCATGTAACGGAGAAGGCGTGTGATCGCAAAGGTCTGGTCGAACACGAGCAAGGCTTGCTCCCGTATGCGACGGTTGCTGCGGATAGTGAGGGGTATGTCGGCGAGGCTCGTTTTGAGCTCGTCCACCACACGCTCCGAATCCACGCCTTCTTCAAGATAGAGCGCAACGTTGTTGACAGGTCCCGCGCCGAAATGCTTTGCCATCGTCTCGAGATGCGTGAAGGCGGAGCCTAGCTCGCTGCTGTAGTCGTAGTAGATGCCCTTGATCGGAAGCACCACCGGCCCTTGGGGCCCGTCTATTACGAGATCGTCCCCGACGCTCAATCGCTCCTTCCGCGCGAGCGGCTCACCTACCAACACGCCGCCGGGCGCAGCACCCAGCGACTCGCCGTCGAGAAGGGCGAAGGGCTCGTTCTCTCCGGGCGCGCCGCCGTCGACCCCGGAAAAGGAGAACCGTCGCCCGTTCGTATAAGCAAAAAAGTGTCGCAAACGATCCACTTGCTCGACCGCGGGATGACAGGCAAGCACTTGGATGACGGAGGCGTCCAACACCGCTCGACGGCGCGAGCGACGCCGCGCTGGCGTCGAGACATAGACATCCGCCTGGACCGTGGCGTCGATCCAGATAACAAGCGTCTCGCGGAAGCTCGCGACCATCGTTGTGACGCCGACGACCATGCTCACTGCGATGGCGAGCGCCGCGATGGAGACAGCCGTCGTCTGGAGTTGCTTTCCGAGACCTTTCATGCCGTAGGCCAAGCCGAAAGATCGTACGCGCAAGAGCCCGGTCGCGCCTTGGACGACGAGCGGCGTCACCAACGGAACCGCCGCAATGAGAAGGAAGGCCTGGATAAAACCCGCGGGTCGCCAGCGATCGCCCACGAGCAAGTAGAGCATGCCCCCCAAGAACATGAGACCGACACCCAGCAGGAACGAGCGCAACGCGCGAGCGCCGACACGTTCGTGAAGCGAGAAGGCCGCAAGGAGAGCGCGCGTATCTTTTCGTCCGAGCTCTAGCGCCGGCATGAGCGCGCCTAGGCCCGCGCCGAACAGTCCCACAGCAGCAGCCAACAAGAAAAACCAAGCCGGCACTTCGAGCGTGTGGATCGCGTCGAGCAGATAAAGATTCGTGACCGTGGCGCTTACTCGATCGACATTGGCCTCGGCAGCGAGATAGCCGAGCGGCATCCCGACCGCGACCCCGAGCAATCCGAGCAGGAGCACGTCGCCGACCAAAAGGCCCATGACTTGTCGATGGGTCGCCCCGAGCGAGCGCAGAAGCCCGAACTCGGTGCGCCGCCGGACGAGGTTCGCTTGGGTCGCACTGAAGACGAGAAACCCGCCGACAAAAAGGCTGATGAAACTCAAGGCCGTAAGGTTGAGACGAAAAGCGCTCAGAAGATCCGACGCTTGCTGCTCGCGCTGCTCGGGCGTGAGGACGAGAACCTGGTTACCGAGGCTGCGCTCGAGCTCCGCAATCACGGCGTGTTGGTCAGCGTCTTCGAGGATCTTGACGTCGATTTGATGGAGCTCGCCCCGCGCCCCGAAAAGCGACTGCGCCTGGGCGATGTCCATGACAGCCAGCCGCGTGCTCGCGAGCGGCGTCGCTTTTTGGAAATCAGAGAAGGCGCCAATGACGAGCTCCGCTTTGTGTGTGCCGACGCTGACTTCGACGCGATCGCCGAGCTTCCAGCCTTTCTCGCGAGCGAGCGTGGGCGTGACCGCCACCCAGCCGGGCTCCCCGAGCGCGGCCGAAAGGTCCACCGACGCGCCCTCCCACGGCACGTCGATGGGCGTAAAGAAGTCGATCCCGATCACTTCGAGATAGAAATCTTCGGCGGCGACATCGAGCCGAAAGAGCGGCCATGCAGCCTCGACTCCCGGCGTTGCGAGAACGCGCGGGTAGGTATCCTCCGAGAGCGCGGGCATCTTGCCAAGGATAGTGACGTCCGCGCCACCGCTCACCGCCCGCATGCTTCCGCTAAAGGCGCTGAGGGCGTTCAAGTTGATGATTTGGATCGACACGACGGCCGCGACCCCAATCGCGACGCCGAACAGGCTCAGCGCAAAGAGGCTCCATCCTCCATGAAGCTGCGCTCTCAACGCGCGGAAGAAGTAGCGGATCACGCGGGACCGAGTTTCCCGCGATGAAGCTCGAGCTGCTCATCCGCCTGGGCTGCCTGCTCGTCGCTATGGGTCACGTAAAGTAGCGTCCCCTGCTCTTCGTCGACGAGCTTCATGAGAAGATCCATGACGATCTCCGAATTGCCGTCGTCGAGATTCCCGGTGGGCTCGTCCGCGAGCAGCAAGCGCGGCTTGCGCAGAAGAGCGCGACAAATGGCCACCCGCTGCATCTCGCCGCCGCTCAGCTTCGACGCTTCCTGAGACGCATGCGCTGTGAGCCCGACACGCTCGAGCAGATCGCGCCCGCGCTCTTCCATCCCGGCATCCGAAGCGATCCACGCGGGAAGCGACACGTTCTCCCAAACGGTGAGGTGCGGCAAAAGGTAGAAGAATTGAAACACGAGCCCGACACCGTCGCGCCGAATGAGCGTGCGGTCGCGGTCGGAGAGCTCACCGAGATCGCGCCCCACGAAGGACACCGTCCCCGCGCTTGGCACGTCGATGCCCGCAGCGAGATGGAGGAGCGTCGATTTGCCGCTCCCGCTCCTTCCGGTGATCGCGAGAGTTTTTCCAGGCTGGATAGCGAAAGAGACATCGTCGAGCGCTTTGAGCACCCCCGTGCTCGGCTGAGGGTAGTGCTTGGAAACGTTCTTGAACTCGAGGACGGGCTCCGTCACTTATAGAGAGCCTGTACTTCCTTGAAGCGAGGGTGCTTGGCGTCGCCGAGAAGCTCGAACGCCGCGGCTTCAGCCGTGGTGAGCACCGCGCCCGAGCGCTCCATCTTGCGGAGTCCGTAGTCTCGATCGAGCGTCTTGCGCGACGCAACGGCATCGACCGCGACGTGCACGAGAATGCCCCTCTGGATGAGATCGTGGACGGTCTGGCTCACGCAGACATGCGTTTCGATCCCGCACACCATCGCTTGCTCCGTCCCGAGCTCCTCGAGCCGCGAAGAGACCGCTTCGCTCCCGCAAGAGCTGAAGCACGTTTTCTCGTAGGGCGTGGCGGCATTGCCAAGTGCCTCACCGAGAGCTACGACCGTGTGCCCGAGCCCTTTCGGATACTGCTCGGTCACAATGATGGGAAGCTCGAGCGCCCGAAACGTCGAGACGAGGCGGATGCTCGCTGCCGCCATGTCCTCGAAATCGGAGATAACGGCCTCGAAGCGCTCCTGGATGTCCACAACGATAAGACCCACCCGCTTTGGGTCGAGGATACGGGGATGTTTTTGGCTCATAGCTTCACCTGAGTTCTTTTACTCGCGCGCGATAATCGCCAGCAGAGACTTCGACGACTCGGACCGACGTCAAAGCTTTACGAATCGTACTGGTTCAACAACTCCTCCGCGTCGCGGAGCACATCCTCGAGATCATCTCCCTCGTCCGCCTCGATTTCACGCTCTCCACGAACCAAAAGCTCCAGAATCTCACGTTGCCGCTCCAGTTCATTCATCACATCGCTCCCTCGAGACCAATATAGCGTCTCCGTCAATTTTTGATAGCTCACGTGTTACATTCTTTCTATGGACGAGGGTATTCTCTATAACGCGAATATCGCCTCGCGGGAGCTGATCCCCGCCCCGAACGAGGTGCGCGAGCAATATCCCGCGACTCCGAAGGCACAAACGACCGTGCTCGAGACAAGGCACGCGATCCGTCAGATCCTCACCCAAGAGGACCCTCGCCTACTCGTCGTGGTCGGGCCGTGCTCGGTCCACGACCTCGACGCCGCGATGGAATATGCCGAGCGGCTCAAAGGTCTCGCGGACGAAGTGAGCGACACGCTCCTCATCATCATGCGCGTCTACTTCGAAAAACCTCGCACGAGCATCGGATGGAAGGGCCTCATCAACGACCCGCACATGGACAACTCGTTCCGCATCGCGGAGGGGCTCAGCATGGCGCGGGAGTTTCTCCTGCGACTTGCCGAGCTAGGGCTCGGCGTCGGAACGGAAGCGCTCGACCCGATTACGCCCCAATATCTGAGCGATCTCGTTTCCTGGACGGCCATTGGCGCGCGCACAACCGAGTCGCAAACCCATCGCGAAATCGCCAGCGGTCTGTCGTCGCCGGTCGGGTTCAAGAACGGCACGGACGGCAATATCGACGTCGCCATCAACGCTCTCAAAGCCGCAGCGTCGCCGCAAAGCTTTCTCGGTATGACCGTCGAAGGCCGCTGCGCCGTGTTCCACACCCGGGGCAACCCTTTCGGCCACATCATCCTCCGCGGCGGCAACCGGCCGAACTACGATTCGGTGAGTGTCGCGATGTGCGAGCAGGCGCTCGCGAAAGGCAGCTTACGGTCGAACATCGTGATCGACTGCAGCCACGGCAACTCGCTGAAGCAGCACGAAGTGCAGCCGCTCGTTTTGACCAACGTCGTCCGCCAGATCCGGAACGGCAATACGTCCATCGTTGGGGTCATGCTCGAAAGCAACTTGGAGGCGGGCCGACAAGAGATTCCCGAGGACCACAGCCAGTTGCGCCGGGGCGTCTCCGTCACCGACGCCTGCATCGATTGGAAGACGACGGAGACCGCTTTGCGTGAGGCCAGGTCGCAGCTCGTCGGCGTGTTACCCGCGCGGCGTCCTCACTCTTAGCCTCCGGGCATCCCCACCCTAGGCTCGAACAGCCCGGGTTTACGTGTTGGAGCGAGATCGATATTAAGCAAAGCGTAACGCGAAAACGCAAGGTCGCAAAAGCGCAACGAAGAAAAAGCCTCCTCAGTAGAATCTGTGGATCAACTCTGGCTCCGGTAGGTCTCCAACTGTATGAAAAAGGGGACTTCGGGAGGTTTGAAGGTCCGGAATCCGCCTAAAGCGTGGACCCAGTTGACTAGAAGGACGCGATGTTTGCGCAGCGAGCACGCCACCTTCTTCATCGGCTCGATTCGCGGGCGCATATAGCCGCGAGCGTGTAGTTCCTGCGTTTTCCATTAATCGCGGCAGCGTCCATAGGCAACACTGTCCCAACAACGCGGAGCGCGTTGCGCTTGAACGGGGCGACGTCGGACGGTTTCTACTCACAGATTTTGGCCGAAGACCCAAAACAACTCCTAGAAAAGCCTTGACAGGTTTCGTACGACAAATTTCGTCACGAGATGGAGAGAAAGACGGCCGCGCCGAGAGTCGCTACGTCGCCTCGGAGGTTTCCGAACGGGTTCACGAACGTGATGGCTACCAGTGTTTGTATTTTGCTCCGGATGGGAGGCGGTGTACATCGCGCGGGGGACTGCACCTCGACCATAGGTCACCTTTTGGCATTTTTCACAACAACGAAGAGCAAGTTCTCAGACTCTTATGCCCGGCCCACAATTTGCTGATGGCCGAGCGGGTCTACGGGGTGAACTTCGTCGAGCAGAAAATTCGTGAAAGGCGCAGATCCCGGTCCCCGTGACGCCCGTGGGATCAGCTCACAACCCATCCCTAACCATCGCTCTTTGCTTGTCTTTCCTTTGCGACTTTGCGCCCTTGCGTCTTTGCGTCATGCTTTTCTTAAAATTGATCGGACGACCTCGAGGCTACCCGGCTCGCCCTGTCCAGCAAATCGATCGCGTAGAGCACGAAGCCGAGCGCGATGAGAAAGATCTTCCAAGCACCTCCCCTCTCCGCCCAAGCCCCGCCCTCCGAGAAAAAGATCGCCGCCAGCACACCGAGCGACGCGAGAAGATAGAGCGTACCGCGGCCGTTCTCTCCAACGACGACGAGCAACTGGTACACGATCATGAGTACAGCGAAGGCAAAAAGAAACGCCGGGGAGGCGGGCATCCCTCCAGGGCCGTTCACAGCCGTGAGGGGCGCGCTCATTACTGCGAGGACGGGCGGCGCGACGAGAAAGCAGGCGTTCGGGTAACCGGAGAGCAGCCGAGTCGTGCTGTTCACGAACGGAAGCAGGACCAGCACGAAGGTGCATGCGGTCGTGAACGAAATACGGCGCGCGGGGCCTGGAGCTACGAGCTCGACGAGGACCGCCGCAAGCGCTACCGCGAGCGCCATCCCCGCGTAGAAGCTTGTGCGCCGCACGAGGGACCGCGCCCAAAGACCTGCCTGTTGCAAACGCACGAGCGCTATCACGAAAATCAATCCGGCGAGCACGAGAAGCAGCAGCGACGTCAGCAAGAGCGGTGTCGTGTCGTTCATACCGAGCCAGGCATCGGGCCATTGGGTCGCACCGATGACGAGCGCCAACATCAATACGGGCCACTTTTGGGAGGCGACGAAGCCCCGTGCTTCCGGAGCGCTCAGGTAAGGTGTTCTTGGGAGACGTAAAAACTTGGATTGCAGCAGCAGATAGCGCAGGAAGAGCATCGCGGCGACCAGGAACAAGCCCGCGCGCAGGTACGGGGACAAGGTGCCGAATCCGTCCCACACGAACACGATGGCGAAAACGAAGAACGCCGCGAGCAAGTTTCGGCGGATGACGTGCTGAAGAGCGAGCCCTTCCTCGTTCTCCGCTCCCGGCAGGTAATAGATGGCCGCGCGGCCGCCGGCGCGGATCGCGAGCGCGCCGCCTGCGACGGAGCAAACTAGCCAAAGCGGGAGACCTCCATATCCGGCACCCGCCATCTTCCCTCCCCACGCCACCGCGGCCACCGCGGGAAGCCAGAGAAAAAGCCGCAGCGGGCGTGTCGATAAGGACGCGAGAAAAAAGCCCACGGCCGCCAAAGCGAGAATGACGCGGCGGGCCTCGCCCACGTAAGGCTGGTATTGGTAGACGAGGAGCGAGGCGGCGACGAGCGCCGTCAAAAGGAGCGCTCTACTTCGCCAAGGCGGCCAGGAGCCCGAGGTCCGTGTAGTAGAACTGTCGCTTAATGTCACTCACCGGCTTCCCGTCGATCTCCGCATAGGGGTAGATGAAGAAGTTCAAAGGACGGCCCGCCTGCTTGGGGTTGAGCATGATGTCCCGGCCCACCGTAAACGCCACACGGTTCTCGTCATGTCCGCCGAAGAAATATTCTCGCTCATCTGGATTCCTATTCGCTTCGGACGTGTCGACCGGCACCCAACCAAAGCCCGGCACAAAGAACTCGGCCCAGCAATGATAGCCGGCCACTTCGCCTTCACCGCGATCGCGCGGGATCGGAAATCCGATGGCAAACTTGGCTGGGATATTCACCGCTCGCGCAAAACCGATGAAGACCGCGTGGAAATCGGCGCTGTTGCCACGCTTCGTATCGCTCGCGTGATAAATGTCGCCTCGCCCCCAACCCGTCCCGCTCAGGTCATGTTCGAGGTTATCCACGGTGTAGTCGTAGATCGCACGAGCCTTTTCGACCACCGTCGCCTTACCTTCTGTGACCTCTTCCGCGAGCTCTCGGATGTAGTCGTCGATGGGCACGAGGCGATCCGACTCGAGCCACCGCCTCTCCGCGAATCCGAAAAAGCGGTCGGGGTCCTCGAGCTCGGTGAACTCGCTCTTGCTCTCGACGTGCTCGCGCCGCGTCACGTGAAACTGCATCTCGACGCGCAACGTCTTGAGCTCCGTGGCCGACGTCGTCAGAAAGAGCATCGAGTTCCTATAGGTATATTCCTGATAGACCCTGGTCGGTACCGGCGAATCGATGGACAAAAGGCGGACGTCCTGAAAGTCGTCCGATGTCGGATAGGGTAGCCACACCTGCAGCTTGCTGGAGCCCTCGGGAATCTCAAGCTCGGCGACATAGGTGAACTCGAATCTCCGCTCTTTCGCGACGAGCGAGGACGCCGCAAGCAAGCAAAGGACGAACGCTTTCTTCACATCGAGACTCCGTTCCTTACCGCCACGATCTCCGCCATGATAGATAGCGCAATTTGCTCCGGGGAATGCGAGCCGATGGGGAGGCCGATCGGTGCGCGCAGCCGTTCTAGATCTTCCTCCTCAAGCCCCCTCTCGATCAAGCGCCGCCGCCTCTTCTCCTGCGTACGCTTGCTCCCGAGAGCCCCGACGTAAAACGCGTCACTCGGGAGCGCGACTTCGAGGGCGGGATCGTCGAGCTTGGGGTCATGAGTCAGCGTGGCGACCGCTGTCGATCGATTCAACCCGAGACGCCTCAAAGCATCGTCCGGCCATTCGCGGATGAGCTTCCCGACATGCGAGAAGCGCTCGTCACTCCCGAAGACCGCACGCGGATCGACAACCACGGTACGATAGCCGACCGTCTCGGCAATCGTCGTCATCGCCACGGCGACATGAACGCCTCCCACCATGACGAGCGTGGGGGGCGGGAGCTCGACATCGACGAAAAGCTCGGAGCCGTCCTCCAGTTGCACGCGCTCGGAACGACCGACTTCGAGCGCCCGGCGCGCCGCTGCGGCGAGCATCCCCTTCTCCGAGCTCGCTTCTTCTACAACGACACTCTCCCCAAGCGCATCACCCTTGACGATCGTCGCTCGGGCGACAGGTTGCTCTTCGCCAAAGGCACGCCTCAGAGGAACGTAAACCTCGTCCGTGAGCGGCTCGACGAAAATCTCTATCGTCCCACCGCAGGAAAGTCCGACTTCCCACGCCGCCTCATCGGCCACACCGTAATGAAGTAGCTTGGGCTTGCCGCTATCAAGAACTTCGCGGCCCTCCTCGACGACCGCGGACTCGACGCAGCCGCCGCTCACCGAGCCCGTGATGCGGACGTCCCGGGTGAGTGCCATTTTCGCGCCTGGGCGGCGGGGGCCGGAGCCCCAAGTTTGGATGACCGTCGCAAGGGCAATGTCCTGTCCCTCGTCGCGCCATCGGTCGACGTCCGAAGCAATGTCTCTAATGCTCATTTCTGATTAATGCTCGCTCTCTTTTCGTTCGCTCGCGCAGCCTGCTTATCTCATCGCCGGTTCAGCTTCTCGAGGTGCTGCGCAAGATCCTCGAGGCTTTTCAGATTGTGCACCGGTAGAAAATTATCCACGTGCGGGAGCGCGGCCTGCATGCCTCGCGTCAACGGCTCGTATTCGGGCGAGCCTAAAAGCGGGTTCAGCCAGACCAAACGATGACAGCTTCTTCGGAGCCTGTCCATCTCCTTGCCGAGAACTTCCGGGTCGCCGCGATCCCAGCCATCGCTGATGAGCAAGACGATTGCGCCGCCGCTCAGGACACGCCGCGCCCAATCGTAGTTGAACGTATGGAGGCAGTCTCCGATGCGGGTCCCGCCCGACCAATCGGTCACGGCGCTCGAGACGCCCGATAAGGCACGCTCGACGTCACGATCGCGCATGTGCCGGCTCAGCCGCGTGAGTCGCGTGCCGAAGGCAAAGGCTTCGACGCGCTGGCCGAGGCCTTGCGTCAAGCTGTAGCTAAAGTGCAAAAGAAGCCGGGTATAGCGCTCCATCGAGCCGCTGATATCGGCGATGACAACGAGCGGTCGCGTCTTTCGCCGTGGCTTGCGGCGGGCGAAGCTCAGAACTTCGCCGCCGTGATGGAGGCTCTGCCGCAAGGTCCGCCGAAGATCGAGGCGCCTCCCCTCTCCGACGCGGTGGCGTCTCGTAATTCGCTCGCCGAGACGCCAAACGAGATCCGCGATGAGCTCGCGGACTTCTTGAATCTCGTCTTCCGTGAGCTCGGAAAAATCGCGCCGCCGGAGCACCTCACGCACGCTGTAGGTCTTCGTCACCTCTATGACGGGCCTCTCCTGCGCGTCGTCAGGAAGCTCGGCGCCCGGGCTCTCGGACTCGAGCGGCGGCACAACGAGAGGCTTGAGCGTCGTTCGTCGCATGCGCCGACCGCGAATCTCGGAGAGCTTCCACTCTCCGAGCGGCTTTTGCCAGAACATCTCGAAAGCCTGGTCGAAGAGGGGGATGTCGTCGCGCTGATGAACGAGAAGCGAGCGTGCCGCGTGGTAGAAGTCGGAGCGGAGACCGACTTCGACATATGAGAGCGCCTGGACGAGATCCATCATGCGCCCGGGATTCACGTCGAGTCCGAGCCCGCGCAGGACACGCCCGAAGAGAACGAGGTTTCGGAGAAGGTGATGAGGCTCTGCGGCCATGAGGCTATAGTGTCCTAGCCCGCCGCTTGGACTCGCTCTAGAACCGCCCGCGCACCGCCGTCCCGCAGCTTGTCGATATCGTCACGATATTTCAGGAGGGCTCCGAGCGTTTCCTCCACGACGCTCTCGTCGAGCGACTCTTTGTCGAGCGCCACGAGCGCGCTGACCCAGTCCAAGGTTTCCGCGACACCAGGAACTTTGTAGAGCTCCATCTCACGAAGCTCTTGAACGAAACGGGTGACTTGGTTGGAAAGCTTCTCCGAAGCGTGTGGAAGCTTGGCGCGCACGATCTCGAGCTCTTTTTGAAACGTCGGGTAGTCGATCCAAAAATAGAGACAGCGCCTCTTGAGCGCGTCGTGCACCTCGCGGGTGCGATTGGAGGTCACGATGACGAGCGGGCGTTTCTTCGCCCGGATCGTCCCGATTTCCGGGATCGTAATCTGGAAATCGGACAGGACTTCCAGAAGATAGGCTTCGAACTCTTCGTCGCTGCGGTCGACTTCGTCGATCAGAAGAACGGGAGCCTTTTTCGCCGAGGGGTCGATGGCCTTCAGAAGCGGTCGCTCGAGAAGGAAATCCGGTCCGAAGAGGTCCTTTTCCTCGAGCTTCTCCCCGCGGCTCTCCGCGAGGCGGATGTGCATCATCTGCCGCGTATAGTTCCACTCGTAGACAGCCTGATTGACGTCGAGTCCCTCGTAACATTGCAGCCGGATGAGCTCGGTATCGAGAATCTCGGTGAGGACTTTGGCGATCTCGGTCTTCCCAACGCCCGCCTCTCCCTCCAGAAAAAGCGGTCGCTCGAGCTTCAAGGCGAGATATATCGCCGTCGCGAGGCCACGATCGGCAATGTACAATTTTTCCCGGAGCTCGGCCTGGAGCGCCTCGATGGATCCGATCGTCAAATTACTTCTGCCGTTTCGCTCGCTTGAACGCCTCCGT
Organism: Acidobacteria bacterium bin61; assembly: GCA_963578475.1. Classification (GTDB taxonomy): domain Bacteria; phylum Acidobacteriota; class Vicinamibacteria; order Marinacidobacterales; family SMYC01; genus SMYC01. The sequence goes on from CAUZCL010000003.1 coordinate 146,219, forward strand.
GAGCGCCCGGCGGGTCAAGACCGTGGCGAGGTGCGTTCGATACTCTCCCGAAGCATAGATGTCGCCAAGGGGAAACTCAATCGCCTCCGCTACCGGCTGGGCGGCAGCCTCAATCACTTTCGTCGTGGGCGGGTTGCCCACGAGCGCGTCCGCAGCGCTGCTCGCGAGGACCGGGATCGTCGTCGCACCGCCGATGGCGATCTGGGCGTCGCTGCAAACGCCTTTCTTCAAGCTCACGTAAACAGCCACACCGACCACGGCGTAGCTCGAGGCCGGATGGCGGTGCTTGAGATAGCATGCGCCTTGCCCGGTCTTCATCGCTGGAACGCTCACTTCGGTCAGCACTTCACCCCGCTTGAGCGCGGTGGTGAAGAGATCGACGAAGAACTTCTCCGCGGCAACTTTCCGCTTGCCCCGACTTCCCGTGACCGTAATGTCGGCGCCGAGCGCGAGCATGACCGTGGGATAGTCCGCGGCTGGATCCGCGTGGGCAAGGCTTCCCCCGATGGTGCCACGATTACGCACCTGAATGTCGCCGATGAGCCCCGCGCATTCGCACAGTACCGAGCAGGCTTTCGCCAGGTCTTTCGAGCTCTCGACGGCCGCGTGCGTCGTCAGCCCCCCTATCCTCACCGTCGACTTCGACGTTTTGATCGTGTCGAGGCCTTTGAGGCGGCCGATGTCGATGAGCGCTGAAGGAGAGCTAACGCGGAGCTTCATGGCCGGGAGCAAGGAGTGCCCGCCCGCGAGAAGCTTCGCGTCTTTGTTTTTCTTGAGGAGCGCAATCGCGTCTTTCAGTGTCTTCGGTCGGTGGTAATCGAAACTAGCTGGGTACATGAATCACTCTCCCCCGAAATACTCGACTTTGGCGGTTTTGGCGTTGCCGACCTTTTGCATGGCGCTCCAGATCTTGTTGGGCGTCAGCGGCATGTCGAGGTGACGAATGTTTAGAGGCGCCAACGCATCCATCACGGCGTTCGCGACGGCAACGGTGCTCGCGATCGTGCCCATCTCACCTGCACCCTTCACCCCTAAGGGGTTGTGTGGCGAAGGGGTCTCGATACGACCGATCTCGAACTTCGGAAACGCAGCGGCCCGCGGCATCGCGTACTCCATGAGCGAGGCCGTGAGCAGCTGACCACTTTCGTCGTAGACGCCTTGCTCCCAAAGAGCTTGGCCGACACCTTGCGCGATCCCGCCCTGAATCTGACCTTCCACGATCATGGGGTTGATGACGTTGCCGACATCATCGACCGCGACATAACGCTGCAGCTCGACTTCCCCTGTCTCCGGGTCGATCTCGATTCGCGCGATATGTGCGCTGTTCGGGAACGTGAAGTTGGCCGGGTCGTAAAACGAAATCTCCTCGAGCCCGGGCTCGAGGCCTTCGGGAATGTTGTGAGCGGTGTAGGCCGCCAAAGCAAGCTCGGCGAAAGGCTTGGATTTATCGGGCGAGCCTTTGACGTAGACTTTGCCTTCGGCCCGGTCGTAGACCATGTCCTCTTCGGCCGCTTCGAGCTGATGTGCGGCAATCTTGATGATCTTCGCGCGAATCTTCTCCGCACTCCTGACCAAGGCGCTGCCACCCACGGCGGCGCTTCGGCTGCCGTAAGTGCCCATGCCGAAGGGTATGCGCCCTGTATCCCCGTGCACGACCTCGACGTCTGTCATCGGCACGCCGAGCTCATCCGCGACGACCTGGGCGAACGTCGTTTCGTGACCCTGCCCGTGCGAGTGCGAGCCGGTCAACACCGTGACTTTGCCGGTGGGGTGAACGCGGACAACACCGCTCTCCCAGAGACCGACCGCGGCGCCGAGCGAGCCGGCTACAGCGGACGGGGCGGGTCCGCTGGCCTCGATACAACCGCAGACTCCGACGCCGACGAGCCGCCCGCTCTCGCGTGCGTCCACTTGGTCTGCGCGCATCTTCGCGTAGTTTGCAAGACCCGTCGCTTTCTTGAAAAGCGCGTGGTAGTCGCCGCTGTCGTACTGAAAGACCACGGGCGTCTGGTACGGGAACTCGTCCTTGCCGATAAAATTCTTCGCACGGATCTCGACCGCATCGATGCCGAGCTCGTGAGCCGCCACGTCAACCAGACGTTCGAGCAGGTAAGACGCTTCCGGTCGTCCCGCACCGCGATAAGCATCCACCGGAACGGTATTCGTCAGCGTCCCCCACATTTCGCCCCAGATGCCTTTCATCTTGTAGAGCCCCGCGAAAAGCGTGATATAGAGCGCCGTGGGGATGAGCGGCGCGAAGGTCGAGATATAGGCACCCATATTCGCCCACGTCGACACGTGCAGCCCCGTGATCTCCCCATCTTTCTTGAGCGCCATCCGCGCCACCGTGACATGGTCCCGGCCTTGGGAATCGGTGATCGAGGACTCGGAGCGCGTCGCCACCCATTTCGCGGGACGATTGACTGCGCGCGACACCCAAGGCGTGATGACCTCTTCAGGATAGTGAAAAATCTTGCTCCCGAACCCGCCCCCGACGTCGGGAGAGATGACGCGAAGCCGGTGCTCCGGGATAAAGAGCGTGAAAGCGCTCAACAGAAGCCGGATGGGCTGCGGATTCTGACTCGTCGTCCACACGATCATCTCTTCGGTCGTGTCGGTCCACTGGGCGACACAGGCCCGAGGTTCCATCGCGTTCGGGATGAGTCGCTGATTCGTCAGGTCCAGCTCCACGATATGGTCGGCTTCCTCGAACGCCTTGTCGCAGGCCGGTTTGTCACCGAGGGCCCACTCGTAGCTAGTGTTCTCGGGGATGTCATCATGGACGAGAACGGCTCCCACATCCGTCGTCTGCCGGGCGTCGATGACCACATCGAGCGGCTCATAGCTGACGTCGATGAGCTCGACAGCATCGGCCGCGATGTAAGGGTCCTCCGCCACGACAACGGCCACGCCGTCACCGACGTGCCTGGCTTTGTCTACTGTCAGCGCGTAGTGGATCGGCGTTTTGATGTTGGGCACATTCCACCCGCAAGGCAGCGGCCCGCAACCGCCATCCAAGAGATCCTGCCCCGTGAAGACCGCAACGACTCCGGCAAGAGCTTTGGCCTTCTTGATGTTGATCTTCTTGATCTTGGCGTGCCCGTAGGGGCTTCTCTTGATGGCGAGATGGACCATCCCGGGCATGGTTATGTTCCCGACATAGCTTCCCTTGCCCTGGATGAAACGCGGATCTTCTACACGCTTGACGCTCGAACCTACGTAACCCATTACGCGGCTCCCTTCTTGGCCTTTCGGGCCTTTTTCGCGGGTGCGACGCTCTGGGCGGCGACGATGGACTTGACGATGTTCTCGTAGCCCGTGCAACGACAGATATTCCCCTCGAGCCCGTGGCGGACATCTTGCTCAGTAGCTTTCTTGTTCTTTCTCAAGATCTCCGTCGCCGTGATGATCATGCCCGGCGTACAGAAGCCGCACTGCAATCCGTGATTATCCCAGAAGGCTTGCTGGATCGGATGAAGCTCGCCGTTGTTGGCGATCCCTTCGATCGTGACGATGTCGCTCCCGTCCGCCTGGACCGCAAGCACGGTGCACGACTTGACGGCCAGACCGTCAATGAGCACGGTGCAGGATCCACACTGGCTCGTATCGCAGCCTACGTTGGTTCCTGTTAGGCCAATAACATCTCTGAGATAGTGCACCAGCAATAACCGGGGCTCGACCTCTTGAGAGGTCTCCGACCCGTTCACCGTGATGCTCACCGGCATCGTCATAAAGTTCTCCTCGAGATTGTGGAGCGTAAGAAGGACTTAGGAGGCATCGAAATCAGGTGTTTCGAGAACGCTATCGCCAAGCAGCGAGGCGCCAGAGACTACTACAGGTAGGGTCCGTGGTGCTAGCGCGGATCGGGCTTTGGATAGTGTGCGAAGAGAACCAAGAGCAAGACGACTAACAGGACTTCGATTGCCGCTCCACGCTACACCCTCCAAGCAATGTCGGCTTGAAATGCAACAACGGTGCCAGGAACGGTGTCGGCGATTCTCCGCAGGGGGCAAGGCTTCACGCAGATCCGGAGGTGTAGCTACCTCCGCTTCACTATCCGTCCCGTTAGCGTTTTTCTTGAAACGCGCGCTCGACCGCGGCCGCGACGTCGGCCTCGAAGGCGCTCGGGAAGTGCTCTCGGAACGCGTCTAGCGTGATCGATGCCGTGGCCTACTCGAGGCTCCAGCCGCGCCCACGCGCCGCCGCCACTTCGGCCACCACCGAAGCTCAGCTCTCCATCCGTGCTCCCCCAGTGGTTATGCCTTCGCTCCTTCTCGTGCTTGCCCTTGGACCCCACGATCTCCTCCGCATCCTTGCTCACGAGTTCGTGCAGAGCTGTCAGTCCTTGCTCGTAAACCCATTCCGTTAGATCCGCCTTCGTAGCCGCGATCCCAGCTATCATCGGGAGCAGTATCTGACCGACTCGACCAACTACTCCCTCACCGGTAGGCGAGTGCGTTTGCTTTCTTACTGGCTTCTTTGATTTCCTACGCATGGTGGCTCCTTGTCCCCCTATGGAGACGGTTGTTTGGCAGACTTATTCTTAGGCCGGCCAAGGAGCCGCCGCTAACCCAAATTCAACATCCCGCGGGACATCCCCTCTCTCCGCCGGGAGAGTCTCGACCACGTGATCGTCCTCGACGAGCGGCACCTGAGGCGAATCCTGCGCGAATACGTTGACTATTATCATTCTTGCCGAACTCACTTGTCGCTCCAGAAGGACGCGCCGGTCTCCAGACCGGTGGAGCCTCCCGAAATGGGCAACGTGACTGCGATTCCGAAGGTCGGTGGTCTCCATCACCAATACACGCGGCTCGCCGCCTAAGCTTCCTTGGATTGGCCCTGAAAAATTGCAAACCGGGTGTGCCTCCTCGCCTAATGCGGTGCCGCAGCCAGCCGTCAATGCATCTCAGCTATGGCGACGGGCCAAAGCGTTCTGCTTACGGAGCAGTCGAAAAGCGCACGTTCGAGTTTATAGGAGGGACAGTGACGGCGTCGACGTTGCGTCTGGTCTTCCACATGTCCGTGCGACAGGACCGAGACGTCTCGTTGTTGCCGATGAACCTCGGCGTAGAGATCTGCGCCGAAAACAATTCGTGCAATAACGCCACGCCGGGCGTATAATGACTAAGGATAGGCGAGCAATGTGGCGGTTTTTAGAGGTCAGAGACGAGCTGGACCGAAGCTACTCGGACGTCTTGACCCCCGGCGTCGTAGCCGGTCTGGAAGCGCTCGCGCCTCTCAACAGACCACGTAAAGCCATCATGAATGCGCGGATCGCGCGGCGGGCGGCTCGGGAGCGCATCGAGTTCCTGGACCCCGATTCGACCATTGCCGGAACGAATCTCAGCGTGAAGGGCGCTCGGGACGGAGACTTCGAGGGCAGCGTGATCCCGGACTGTCTACGGCGGCAGTGGGTCCAAGGAACGGGGCCCGGAGCGAGGCCTCATGCACCGGTAGAAAAGAGCATCCGCAACATCGCTTACGCTCTTCTGTCGGGCGCCGACGGCTGGATGTTCGACGGCGAAGACGCGTTGGGGCAAGTAACGACCATGTCGCTCGACAACCAGCGCAATCTCAAGCTCGCGCTCGCGCGGGACGAGGTGTTCCTGCGGGCCGCCGAGAAAGTGGCCGGCGAGATGAACCAATGGGGCCAAAGCTTCTTTGGCAGGCGCCTCATCGACGACTGGAGAACGCAACTGGATTTCACGACGGTCATCTTCCGGGCCCGTGGACTCCATCTGGACGACCGGCATATTCGATGCTCCGATGGGACGGGTTTTTCCGCTTCCATCGTCGACACGACACTCTTCGTTGTCAACAACTACAAACGCCTGCTCGGCACTGGAGCGTCTATTGTTCTGTATCTTCCCAAGATCCAGACAGCGGAAGAGGCAGCGCTTTGGAACGACCTGCTCGATTCCATGGAGAACCATTTAGGACTTCCGGCCGGCACGATCAAGGCCTACATCCTCGTGGAGCAGCTCGAGGCGTGCTTCCAACTGATGGAGATCCGGGCAGCGCTCGGCCGGCATTTCGTGGGTTACAACACAGGCCGGTGGGATTACATCAACAGCGTCTCGGATACGATGGCATGGGATCCTGAGTTCATCGAGCCCAACATCGACGCCATCACGATGACTTACGGTTATATGCGGAACTACGAAGATCGCGTTCGCCGCGCGGCCAGCACAGAGGACTGCACCGGCCGTTCGGCGCTCTGGCAGGGCGGGATGGAGCCCAACATTCCTGTCGGCTCGGAGAGTGGCGTCGCAGCCAGTATGAGGAAGGCGGTGGCCGGTGCGGAGCGCGAGCAGCGCGAGGGTGCGAGCGGCAAATGGGTTGCCCATTGGAAGATGGTCCACATCGTACGTCCGGTCTGGGAAAAAAAGGGCGAAGAGAACCAGCTCGGCCGGAAGTTTCCTCCTCTCACGCACACGCCTGACGATGCCGACGGGATGCTCCTGCTCGAGCCGGCGCCGCGAACCCTCCGCGGTGCCCGAGATCTTCTGAGTGTGGCCCTGCAATACGGCAATGCCTTCGGACAGGGCCTCCAAGCCGCCGCGCTCAAGCCCGCTGATTTCTTCGGCAATGACGACATCCTCTACCTGATGGAGGACATGGCCACAGGTGAGATTCGATTGAGCATCTTGTGGGAGTGGTTGCACAAAAGGGCCGAGCTAACGGATGATAGCACCACGGGAGAGTCGCGACGCATTGTGCTCACTGCGGAAGTGTTCGGGCAGTTGCTAACGGAGGAGTACGAGAAACTCCTGAACGCGGACGACAGGGACGTGCACGACGACTCCAAGACGACGTCGCTTCCAATCGCCCGAGAGATCGTCGCGGCCTACGTGCTCGAGGAGGCCAAAGTCCCGTGGTACATCGACCTTCTGAACGTGAACATCGACAACTACGATCTGGAAACGGCGCGAAAACGCATCCGGCATTACATCGAGACCTTCCGCAAGGGCGGGACTCGGGTCACCGAGAATTTGGATTTCGCGCGGGCGCGCTGACGCAGCAAGTAAGAGCGCCGGACGCGATGTCTATCTCCTGACCCGGACCCTGTCCATCATCTTTATTGATCCGCGCTGGCGGTTGGGCCGACCCGGCACGGCGATGACGAGTACAGCGGGCTCCATCGCTCGCTGAACGTCGCTCCGCTAGGAGTAGGCCGTTTCAGAACGGAAACAAGAACTCACGCTGTCTGGGGCTGGCGACTTTACCGGATCGAAAGCGCCCTCACGCAGCCTCGCGCCATTCCGATGGAGAAAGTCCGCCGACTCGAGGAAGCGCGACGACTTTCGCCTCAGGCTCTGGGGACGTCGAGTCTCCGAGGAGGTAAAGATTATGGACGTCGAGGTCATCGGTAGGGCACTTCTTTACAGCAGCTTTCTCCCCGCCAAGAAGCTCCGGCTAGAATTCGGTCCATGCAGCCTCACCTTTGGCAGTTGCTCGTCGTGACGCTTGCCGGCTGGGTCAACCGGTTCCAACAGAATGCGATCGAATACCTGAAAGAAGAGAATCGCGTTCTCCGGGAGCACGTGGGTGGACGCCGACTACTTTTCACCGATGAGTAGCCGGCGTCGTCTTGCAGCGAAGGCGAAGGTGTTGAGCAGGGATAGCCTGACTGCAATCGCGGATCTTGTGACGCCGGACACGTTATTACGCTGGTACACACGGCTCATCGCGAAGAAGTACGACGGGAGCCAGAACCGAGGTCCAGGAAGGCTCGCGTGGCAGAAACGATACGCGATCTGGTGGTTCGGATGGCGACCGAGAATTCGACCTGGGGCTATACGAGGATTTGCGGGGCTCTCCGCAATCTAGGCCATGACGTCGGCGAATCACTGTGAAGCGCATCCTCGCGGAGCACGGAATTGAGCCCGCCCCGAAGCGCCGAAAGCGAATCCCTTGGAGTACGTTTCTGAAAGCTCATTGGGGAGCGATCGCGGCGACGGATTTCTTCACGGTAGAAGTACTGACCTCCCGTGGGTTGATTCGCTACTTCGTGCTTTTCGTCATCGACCTCAAGACGCGCCGTGTGGAGATCGCTGGCATCAGTCACCAGCCCTACAACGAATGGATGACACAGATGGCGCGAAACCTGACCGATGTGTTTGATGGGTTTCTTCGAGACACCCGATTTCTCATCCACGATCGCGACCCGCTGTTTTCAGCGACATTCCGCGCGACACTCGGTGGGGTCGGCGTAGAAACGGTGAAGCTGCCCGCGAGGAGTCCGAATTTGAACGCACACGCCGAACGCTTTTGTTCGCTCTATCAAAAGCGAATGCCTCAGTCGGATGATTCCGCTGGGAGAGAGTCACCTCCGCGCGAGTGTTCGCGCTTTCGTCGCGCACTACCATCTGGAGAGGAATCATCACGGCCTCGACAACGAGCTCATCTGCCCGGTCCGGGAATCGAAGCGGACGGACGGTGGCATCCGATGTCGAGAGCGTCTCGGCGGAACGCTCCGATACTACTATCGAGAGGCGGCGTAGGAGAAGCGACGAACCGCGACATCATGCCTCGCGCGTTGTGCGGGTCGATGGCCTGCGCCGTCGTAGAGTCTCACCTCGGTTCCCCAGCCGCGGCATTCTCAAACCCGGAAAGGAGGTTCTAATAATGGCAGGGTCGGTCGCTCTGGTTTTGGCACACTACGGGCGTCGTCGAAACCTGCTCGGACAGGTGCATGATGTCCGTGTGAGCAGCGCGGTTAGGCGCCTGCCCCCAACAGTTGATGGCGGAAGCACCCGTGTGAGCAGCACGGCAAAACGCATGCGACAAATTCCTCAATCGGGTCGTCGAGCGGGTTCGTTCGAAAGCCAGTTGGTCACGACCTGAACCCAACGGTCTCTCTGGTCCGCCATCAAATGATGGCCCGACCAGGGAAACAGATGCATCTCTGCGCCCGGGACCCGGAAGAAGTGCGACAGGCCCCACTCGATTTTGGAGCCCGGCTCGCTCCACAACAGCAGGACCGGCATCTTGAGCTCCGCGGCCCACTCGGTGATGTGCTTTCCCTGGTAGCTCAGGTTCGTGTTGAGAGCTTCCACGGTGCTCGAGACCGCAAGTCCTCTCTCGTGAGCATAGGCGTGGTTTCTTTCATAGAGGTCGTGTATGAGCCGGACGCGCTCCTTGGTCACGAGCTCTTCGTGCTGGTAGAACGCCTCGAGCGACCCCCTAGTCTCCTCGAAGGTCCGCTCGGGATACTGGTGACCGCCGGGCGCGTAGATGTACGGGGCGCCTTCGGGTAGCGAAGGGATCCGAAACGTCCCGTTCAGGCTGTTCGTGATGATGAGCCTTCGAACGAGGTCGGGTCGTTTCAAGGCGACGTATTGAGCCAGAAATCCACCGTGCGAATTCCCGTTGAGAAAGACGGGCCCCACGTCGAGCGCCTCGATGAAGCGCGTGAGGTGATCGCCCTGTGCCTCGCCCGAGTAGTGTTCGGCTCCTCCGGGCGCGGTGTAGCCGAAGCCGACAATGTCGGGAGCGATGACATGGAAGTGCTCGCTGAGTGGGGCGATGACGTCGTAGTAGTTGGCCTGGCCGGATGACGTTGCGCCACCTCCGTGAACGAGAACGAAGGGAGCGCCCCGCCCCGCCTCGACGTAGTGGGTCTGGACTCCGTCGACATCGATGAAGCGGCGGCGACCGCCCGTCTCCCTGAGCTCGGGCTCGCTTGCACCCGGGCGCCGCGCGGGGTCGTTCGCTAGCCAATCGGTGACCACCTGCGCCCAGCGCTCGCTCTGGTCGGTAAACAGATGATGGCCGGACCAAGGAAGAAGATGCATCTCGGCTCCGGGGACGGCAAAAAAATGCGAAAGCCCCCATTCGATCTTCGAGCCGGGCTCGCTCCATATGAGGAGAACCGGCATCTGGAGCTCCTTCGCGCGCTCCGAGATATGATTTTCTTCGTAGCTCAAATTTCGATTCAGTGCGTCTACCGAAGACGATACGGCGGTGCCGCGCGCGTGAGCGTATTCCCAGTTCCGCTGGTAGTTGTCGACCACGAGATCGACTCTCGTCTCGGTCACGAGCTCGCGATGCTGGTAGTAGCTCTCCAGCATGGTGCGGACCTCGTCCTTCGTCATCGCCTGGTACTGGTGCCCACCGGGCGCGTAGATATAGCTTCTGCCTTCGGGAAGCGAAGGGATCGGAATCGTGCCGTTCAGGGAGTTTGTGATGACGAGTCGGAGCACGAGGTCCGGGCGTTTATGCGCGATGTATTGAGCGAGGAATCCTCCATGTGAGTTGCCGGTGAGAAACACCGGGCCGACGTCGAGCGCTTCGATGAAACCGATCAGAAAATCTCCCTGAGCTTGGCCCGAATAGTCTCGAGCTCCACGCGGCGCCGTCTGGCCGAAGCCAATCACGTCGGGGGCGATGACGCGAAAGTGCTCGCTCAAAGGCACCATCACCTCCGCATAGTTGGCTTCGCCCGAGGACCACGCGAGTCCGCCGTGGATCAGGACGAACGGCTCGCCCTCGCCGGCTTCGATGTAGTGCGCCTCGACGCCGTCCACGTCGATGGACGCATGTCGGTAGGAAGACTCCACGGGAGCGGCAAAAAATAGTGCCGCACTCACCAGAACGAGGGCGGCTAAGGAAGGGTTGGATTTTTCCATTTCTTTCGCTCCAGCAGTTTTCCGCTGCCGGGTTCGCCGATCAAGTTCCTGTCTTCGTACACGACTTCACCGCGCCGGATCGTGATCAGAGGCCATCCGGTTACCTCCCAGCCGGCATAAACCGAAAAGCCAGAGCCCGACAACATATCTTCGTCTCGGATCGTTCGCGTCTCGTTGGGATCCCAGAGCGCGAGGTCGGCATCGGAGCCAACGGCGAGTACGCCTTTGCGCGGGTAGAGTCCGAAGAGCTTCGCGGGATTCGACGCCGTGACCTGGACGAAGCGCTCGATGGTGATGCGCTTTTTGACGACCCCTTCCGAATAGAGCATCGGCATGTACTCCTGAAGATTCGGCATGCCTCCCAGGAAATTGCCCTGCCCCACTTTTTGTGAGGGATCGAGCTTGTGCTCTTTGGTGTACGGCACATGGTCGGTGCCTACGACGTGGACGGTTCCATTGGCGATCCCTTCCCACAGAGCGTCTTGATCCCGCTGAGGGCGGATAGGTGGAACCCCGAGATAGAGCGCTGCGTCCTCCTGCTGATAGACGTCGGCGGTGTAGTGCAGATAGACCGGACGGGTCTCCACGAAGATGGGGACACCGCGGCTTCGCGCCTCGGTCGCGATATCCAGTGCGCGCTTCGCCGCCAGATGGACGATGTAGACGGGGGCCCCCGTGGCTTCGCTCATCGCGGCGGCGCGCTGGACGGCGACTTCCTCCGAGACGTCCGGTCGGCTTTCGATCAAGTTGTGGATCGATCCGCGGCCTTCGGAGATGAGCCGTTCGGCGCGGGTATTGTTGATGGGACCGTCCTCGGCGTGCACCATCGTGACGACGCCGGCATCGGACGCGTTAGCGAGACCCGTCATATAGCCGTACGGATCGGTCGTGTACGCGCCGCGATGGAGCCGCACCTTGACACTGGGCTGGCCGTAGTCGACGAGCGCCTGCATCCCCTCGGGGGTTTCGGCGGCGGGGTCGAGGATGATGGGGTGCAGGAAGACGTCGGCAATCGCCTGCGCGCGGACGAGATCGGCGGCGCGGTCCAGCGAAAGTGTCAGCGCTTCGCCAGGCTGGGCCGGCACCTGATTCGAGATCGTCGTGACGCCTCCGGCCAGCGCGGCGGCCGATCCGCTCTCGTAGTCGTCGTGGTAGTTGTCGTTGGGAGCCAGGTGGGTATGCGGGTCGATGCCGCCGGGAATCAGCAGAAGCCCGGTCGCGTCGATCACGCGCGTTTCCGGTCCGGCGGAAAGACTGGGGCCGATCTCAGCGATGGTCTCGTTCTCGATCCGCAAGTCGGCCCGGGCCGTTCCGTCGGCGTTCACGATGACACCGTTGCGGATGAGTAGCTCCGTCGTCGGTTGCGAGACAACAGGGGTCGGCGCTGCGATCCCCATGACGGAAACGAAAAGCACAAAGCGCATCGGCGACACCTCCGGCCCATCGTACAGGAGCGCAACATGGATTGCTACCCCGCGGCAGTTCTGCTTCCAGAGGCATGTGAACCTGGTTCTTTGGCTATCTCCCGTCCCCCGCTGTCCAGACCCAACTCCTGGGCAACTTCCACGAAACGCCCGCCATCGTTTCGATAAAAGCAGTTCGCGTAGCCGTCCATATTGGCAAGGTACATATCGAGGTCGCCATCCTCGTCGAAATCGAACCACACAGCCCCCATGGAAGACCCTGGATCGTCACCCATCGATTCGGTGACATCGGTGAACGTTCCATCATCATTGCGGAACAAATGGTCCGGGCGCCCTCGAAAAGCGACGAACAGATCCACGTCACCGTCGTTGTCGTAATCGACAAAGCTGACCTGCCGGTTCACTCCTGCCCGCTTCAAGCTCGAGACCGACCGATTGGGTTACGTCCGTGAAATGCTTCCCGTCTCCATCGTTACGAAAACGCCCGCCCGTGTGGCCCGGTATTTCGCGTGCCTGATCACGATTCGCGGATTTTTGTCAGCGATCGACTGTAAAATGCTGCAATCGCACTGCTTTCGAGGTCCAATCGCCTTCTTTTCGGTGCACAAACCCTGCATAAACCCCGAGGATGTCCAGGAATTAGTTGAAACCGTCAGAAGTGACTCCTGGTCATTTCAGATCTACGCCCCTGACCCTACGCGGCCTCAGGCACCTCGTCCTCTCGTTGGGTCGCATCGATGGCCGCAACCACTTCGCCGATGGATGCGTACCCCTTTACTCGTT